>NZ_JACVBI010000003.1:0-562916 GCF_014852305.1 Pseudomonas sp. PDM09
GTGTGTCAGTCACCATCAATACTGACTGACACACCGCCTTCGCGAGCAAGCCCGCTCCCACATTTAGATCTGTGTATCAGGCGCTGACGGGTTGTGCCTTGGTGACTAGCTCAGCTTTGGAAGCTGGTTGATAAAGAATGTAGTAATACGCCCCCAAACAAATCAACCAGCAGAAAATCGCCGTCCACACGTTGTGCGAAAAGAAGTGCGCCCCCTGCATCATCCGGCTGATGGAAAACACCGAACCCAACGTGAAGGCAAAGACGAATGCCTTGCGCGCCAGCCTCGGACGACGGTCGCGCAATACAAAGAACAGCGCAAACAATGTGAAGCCAGTCGCCGCATGACCACCCGGCCAGCAGCGGCCCGGCTTGTCGGTGTGTGGACGAGGGCTGAGCAGTTCGCTGTAGGTTTCGTGCCCGCCGAATTGCTCCAGGCTCCATGGGCATTGCACCGCCGTCACCGCTTTGACCGGGGTGACAAACGAGGTTGCCAGTGCCAGAGACAACACCAGGCAACCCAGCTCACGTTTGAATGGTTTGAGCCTGTCCATGAAAAAGGAACCGATGAAGCCCAGAATGGCGAACACCGAAAAGGCGATGACCACTTGCTTGGCCCGGTCATGCAGGATGTTTTCCAGGAAGTAACTGTGCCGCCCGATGAACTCGCCGGCGACCGGGTCATAAAACAGCCGGGCAAGGTCCATGTCCAGGGAGGTCAGTTCGAGCAACAGCAGGGTGATCGCCGCAATGGCGGGCACTCCCAGGCATAGCCAGGCATTCAGTGGCCTGGAAGCGGGGCGGGCAGCGGTCGAAGCCATGGCAATTCCTTGGTGAGTGAAATGTTCTGAAGAGCGCAACCGCGGGAGTCTGAACACGCCTCTGTCGTCAGCCTGTGAATCGATGGTGAAAAACTTGTTAAGGCCGTTTCAGGTTTTTTTTGTCGGATTTACCCCTGCACGCCACCCTATCCCTGAGCCACACTTGGCCTTAAGCTGCGCGCCAAGACAGCCGTTACTGTGTACGGAGGAGGTGCCGATGCGAATTCTATTGGTTGAAGACAACCGCGATATCCTGGCCAATCTGGCCGATTATCTGGGGCTCAAGGGTTACACCGTGGATTGCGCGCAGGACGGTTTGTCGGGCCTGCACCTGGCGGCCACCGAGCATTACGATTTGATCGTGCTCGACATCATGCTGCCCGGCATCGACGGCTACACCCTGTGCAAACGTCTGCGCGAGGACGCCCGCCGCGACACGCCAGTGATCATGCTCACTGCCCGCGATCAACTGGATGACCGTTTGCAAGGCTTCAAATCCGGTGCAGACGACTATTTGATCAAACCCTTTGCCCTGTCCGAACTCGCCGCACGGATCGAGGCGGTCATGCGCCGTGCCCAAGGGGGCGGTCGCCGTGCCTTGCAGGTAGGCGATCTGAGCTACGACCTCGATACCCTGGAAGTGACGCGCGAAGGCCGCCTGTTGAAACTCAACCCGGTGGGCCTGAAGCTGCTGGCTGTGTTGATGCAGAAAAGCCCCCATGTGTTACGCCGCGAGGTCCTCGAAGAAGCCCTGTGGGGCGATGACTGCCCGGACAGCGACAGCCTGCGCAGCCACGTCCATCAACTGCGTCAGGTGATCGACAAGCCGTTCGACAAGCCCTTGCTGCACACGGTGCATGGCGTCGGTTATCGCTTGGCCGAGGGCCGTGATGGAGTTTAAACAGAGCCTTGCGCAACGGATCATCATCGCCTTTGCGTTGATGAGCGCGCTGGTGGCGGGAGCCTTCGCCATGGGCATTGTGGCGACCGTGCACCTGGTGGAAGAGAAACTGATTTCGGCAGGTCTGGGCGGCGATTTGCAACGCCTGCTGCTGATGGACAGCGTGTCGGACTGGAGCCACCGTCCCGAGCCGGACCAGCTGTTCTATTTCAGCGGCGGCCCGGGCGACTTCGAATTACCCAAGGATTTGCGGCACCTGGACTCAGGCTTTCATGAAGTCTTTCGCGAGCAGCTGTCATATCACGCGATGGTCGAAATCGTTGACGGTCGGCGTTACGTGCTGATGCAGGACCAGAGCGATTTCGAAGAGCGTGAGCGGGTGCTGTTTGCCGTGGTGCTGGTGGGTTTCGTACTGAGCCTGGCATTGGCGGTATTTCTGGGCTGGGTGCTGGCACGCAAGGTCATGGCGCCAGTGGTGCGTCTGGCCCGTCAGGTGCGTCATCGCGATCAACTGCTAGGGCTGGCGCCGCCACTGGCGCCGGACTATGCCGCCGATGAAGTGGGCGAGCTGGCCGTGGCCTTCGACGCCACCCTTGGGCGCTTGCGTCAAGCATTGACCCGTGAGCGATTGTTCACCAGTGACGTCAGCCACGAGCTGCGCACGCCGTTGATGGTGTTGGCCAGTTCCTGTGAACTGTTGCTGGAAAACCCTGGCATCGATCAGCGCGGCCGTGCTCAGGTGGAGCGAATTGCCCGTGCGTGTGCCGAGATGCGCGAGCTGGTGCAAACCTTCCTCATGCTGGCTCGCGCTCAACATGAAGACGCCAGCATGGCTCCCCAGCAGACCCTGAGCCAAGTGGCCGACGGGCTACTTTCTCAATGGCGCGATCCGATCGAAGCCAAGGGCCTGACGCTGAACTTTGAGCCGGGCAATCCGCCGGACACCCGCTATAACGCGACCCTTTTGCATGCGGTGATGGGCAACCTGTTGCGTAATGCGCTGCATTACACCGAGCACGGTTACATTCGCCTCGCCCTGACGGATACAGGGTTCGTGGTCGAGGACAGTGGAGTCGGCATTCCCGAGGAAAAACGCGAGGCGATGTTCGAGCCTTTCGTACGCGGCAACGAGAAACGCGGCGAGGGCCTGGGGTTAGGGCTATCGCTGGTGCAACGGATTTGCGAGAACCAGGGCTGGAACGTCAGCCTGACCAACATGGAACCCAATGGTTGCCGCTTTCAGGTGGATTTGAGTCCGTCTTTGATCTGAAGGAAAAACGAAAAGATCCTGAATTGGCCCTGTAAAACCCTGAAATAATTCCGGGTTTTACATGACAATTTTTTCACAAAGGCACGACCTGACACTGACACGACGCTACCTAAGGTGGTGGTCATCAGAAGTTCAGGAGACTGCAGTGATGGCTGGTCCGATCAAACTCGATTTTTCCGAAAAGTACGACGATCAACACGCCCAGAAATATTTGCGCAAGCATCAGGAGGAGCTCGGCCGCCGACTGTCCCACTGGCGTGACGAACAATTGGCGCGAAAAGCGCTGACGCTGGCCGGTGAGCCAGGATTGGTTCTCGATTTACCGTGCGGCGCGGGGCGTTTCTGGCCGCTGCTGGCGGAAAAACACAACCGCGTCATCATCGGGGCCGACAACTCGGAGTCCATGTTGAAGACTGCCATGCAGGCGCAACCCGCCGACGTGGTGAAACGGGTACAACCCTTGCACACTTCTGCATTCGACATTGCCTTGCCCGATAACGCCGTCGACAGCATTTTCTGCATGCGCTTGCTTCATCACATCGGTGAAGCTGAGCATCGACTGGCCATCCTGCGCGAATTCGAGCGCGTCACCCGCGACAGCGTGATTGTTTCGTTGTGGGTAGACGGCAATTTCAAGGCCTGGAAACGCAAGCGCGCGGAGAAACGACGTAGTCAGGAGGGTTACCAGAATCGATTTGTGTTACCGGCCGCCACGGTTGAAAAGGAATTCGAGCAGGCGGGTTTTCGGATCCAGGAACATTTGGATTTTTTACCGCTCTACGCCATGTGGCGGGTATACGTATTACGCAAGAGGTAACAAGATGGCAATGCAATGGGCAGCACAAACAGAAGTGGCTTCTCAGGACCGCTTCGACTACTTCTGGAACCTGCGCGGTGAATGGGTAGAAGAACCCAACGTCCGTCGCGGTGGCGAAAGTGGCGTGCAGCGCGTTAGGGGCAGTGATGGACAGTTGCTCTACACCAAGCGTCAAACCGGGCATATCTATCGCAGTGCGTTACACCCGTTCGGCCGACCGACGGTGTTGCGCGAACGCGATGCGCTCATTGGCCTGCGTCTGCTCAACGTTCGTGTTCCGGAAATCGTTTTTTGCGGGGCGCAGCGCGATCCCATGCACAAATGGCGCGCACTGCTGGTTACCAAGGCCCTGGATGGCTTCGGGGAAATCCAACACTGGTACGCGGGTGGCGGTCGCGAGCGTTACGGTGAGGCGGTGCACGATCGCGTGTTGAAGGATCTGGCCGACAACCTGGCCCGCATGCACAAGGGCCGTTGGCAACACAGCTGTATCTACATCAAGCATGTATTCGTGAGGGTCACCGGCGAAGGCGAGTCAGCCAAGGTCGAGGTGGCGTTGATCGATCTGGAAAAATGTCGGCAGCGCTTGACCCCCCATCAAGCGGCGGCCCATGACCTGAAGCAACTGCGTCGCCACTCGTCGTTCAGCGATACGGACTGGAAAAAACTCGTCTATTTTTATGAGACGGCGTTTGGCAGCGCTATCAAAGGCTTATAACAATGAAACTCGAAATTGCACGAGGTTTGTTTTTAGCCGGAGCCTTGGCAGTTGCTTCATTGGCGGTGGCGGCCTGGGAGCAACCCCGCACGCAAGTCCTCAGCTCCGTGCACGGTGACGCGCATTGTCCGTTGCCCCGGGTTGCCAAGGCACCCGTGGCCACTCAACCCGATCATGACTTGTTACTGTTCATGTTCGGACTTTCTCAGGGACTGAGGCCACAGAGTTGAACAGATTGAAGCCCAAATAAAAGGCCTCGCAGTTGCGAGGCCTTTTTTGTATCCGATCGTTCAATGTGGGAGCGGGCTTGCTCGCGAATACGGTCTGACATTCACTAGTGATGACGACTGACACACCGCCTTCGCGAGCAAGCCCGCTCCCACTTTGGTTCTGCATCGCCCACAGGGTTATGGGTGTTTTTCAGGTTTATCGGGCTTGGCCAGCAACGTGTAGATGCACGGCAACACAAACAACGTGAACAGCGTCCCGATCGACATCCCCGTCGCGATCACCGTGCCGATGTCGAACCGGCTGACCGCACCCGCGCCCGTGGCGATGATCAACGGCACCATGCCGAACACCATCGCCGCCGTGGTCATCAATACCGGACGCAGACGAATGGCCGCCGCTTCCTCCACCGCTTCGCGAGGCGACAGGCCCTTCTCCTTGCGTAGCTGGTTGGCGAACTCGACGATCAGGATTCCGTGCTTGCTGATCAGCCCGATCAACGTCACCAATCCCACCTGGGTATAGATGTTCATGCTCGACCAGCCAAGGAACAGCGGGATCAACGCGCCACAGATCGACAGCGGCACGGTGACCAGAATCACCAGTGGGTCGCGGAAGCTTTCGAACTGGGCTGCCAGCACCAGGAAGATGATCGCCAGCGCCAGGGCGAAGGTGACCCACAGCGCGCTGCCTTCCTGAACGTATTGCCGTGATGCGCCGGCATAGTCGACGGCGTAACCCGCCGGAGCTTCTTCTCGAGCGATCTGGCGCACGGTATCGATGGCTTCACCCATGCTGACCAGCGGGACCCCGGAAAGAATTGCCGAGTTGAGTTGCTGGAACTGGTTCAACTGACGCGGTCGCGCCCGGTCGGTCACGGTGATCAGGGTCGACAGGGGCAGCAATTCGCCCTTGGTGTTCTTGACGTAATAATGGTTCAGCCAGTCGGGGTTATCCCGGAAGGGCCGTTCCACCTGCGCAATGACTTTATAGCTGCGACCTTCGATGGTGAAACGGTTGATCTCCGCTTCACCCAGCAACGTTGCGAGGGTGCCGCCCAGGTCCTGCATCGACACACCCATTTGTGCAGCCTTGGCGCGATCGATATCCACCACGACTTCGGGTTTGTCGAAGGCCAGGTCGACGTCGACGAAGGCGAATTTGCCGGACTCCATCGCCCTTTTTTTCACCCGGTCCGTCACTTCCAGCAATGACTCGTAGGTGTTGGCCGAGTTGATCACGAATTGAAACGGCAAGCCTTCGCCGGTACCCGGCAGGGAAGGCAGGTTGAAGCCGAAGATTTGTAACCCGGGGATGCTCTCCAGCTTGCTTTGGACCTCGGGGAGGATCTGCATCTGGGTCCGGTCGCGTTCGTTCCAGGGTTTGAGCAGGAAGCCGCCGATCCCCGATTGCACGCCGTTGAAGCCGTTGATCTGGAACGAGGAGTAGTACTCGGGGAACTCCTTGAAAATCGCGAGGAACTCGTCGGTGTAGGTGTTCAAGTAGTCGAGGTTGGCCGGCTGCGGGGCACTGGCCATCATGAAGATGACGCCCTGGTCCTCGTCCGGCGCCAGTTCCGATTGGGTGAATTTGAGCAGGACCGGAATCAGGCAGAGCACGATCACCGCGAACACCAGCACCACCGGCCGGGTATTGAGGGTGCCATGAAGCACACTCTGGTAGCGGCGCTTGAGGCCTTCGAAGATCACGTCCAGGCGATGGGCCAGGCCGGTAGGGTTTTCATCGTGGCGCAGCAGCAGGGCGCACATCATCGGCGACAGCGTCAGGGCAACGACGCCGGAGATCACCACCGCCCCGGCCAGGGTCAGGGCGAACTCCTTGAACAGCGCTCCCGTCAGGCCGGTCAGGAAGCCGATCGGCGCATAGACCGCCGCCAGGGTAATGGTCATCGACACCACCGGCATGGCGATTTCCGCAGCGCCTTCAAGCGCGGCATCCAGCGGTGTCTTGCCTTCTTCAATGTGCCGATGGATGTTCTCCACCACCACGATGGCATCGTCCACCACCAGCCCGATGGCCAATACCATCGCCAGCAAGGTCAGCAGGTTGATCGAGTAGCCCATCATCTGCATGAAGAACATCACGCCGATCATCGACAGCGGAATGGTGACCACCGGGATCACCACCGAGCGCAGGGCGCCGAGGAACAGGAACACCACCACGATCACGATCAGCACCGCTTCGAACAGGGTTTTCACCACTTCGTCGATAGACGCTTGAATGAACAGCGTGGCGTCGTAGGCGATTTCACCTTTCAGGTTCGGCGGCAACTGGGCTTCCAGCTCCGGCATGATCTTGCGCACTTCCCTGATCACATCCAGCGGGTTGGCGCCTGGCGTAGCCTTGATACCGATGTACACCGAGGGCGTGCCGCCAAAAGAGCTGATGGTGTTGTAGTTCTCCGCGCCCATCTCGACCCGCGCCACGTCCCGTAACAGCACGCGGCTGTCGCCATCGACCTTGAGCGGAATCGCGCCGAAAGCTTCGGCGGATTTGAGTTCGGTGTTGGCGTTGATGCTGGTGACCACATACTCGCCTTTCACTTCGCCGGCGGCGGAGAGGAAGTTGTACTGGCGCACGGCGTTGGTCACATCGCTGGCGCTCAGGCCGTAACCGGCGAGTTTCACCGGGTCCAGCCAGAGGCGCATGGCGAATACCTGGTTGCCAAGAATCTCGGCTTCGGCCATGCCCGGCAGGGTCGCCAGTTTCGGCTGGATGACCCGTGACAGGTAATCGGTGATCTGCGGATTGCTCAGTTCGTCGCTGAAGAAGCTGATGTACATCAACGCCGAAGCGTCGGCGGCTTCCTTGCTCAGCACCGGGTCTTCGGCGTCCTGGGGCAGCTGGTTCTTCACCTCGTTGGCCTTGGCCAGCAGTTCGGTGAACAAGCGGTCGCTATTGGAACCGATGCGCGCGTAGATCGAGATCACCGAGAAGTTCTGGCGACTGACCGAGGTCATGTAGTCGATGCCTTCGGCGCTGGCCAGGCTCTGCTGCATCGGTTGGGTGATGTAACCCTGGATGGTTTCGGCGTTTGCCCCGGGGTAAGCGGTGGTCACCGTGATCAGGGCGTTTTCCATTTGCGGGTATTGGCGCAGTGGTAACTTGCTCCAGGCCTGGAAGCCCAGCAGCACAATCAACAGGCTGACCACGGTGGCGAGCACCGGGCGGCGGATGAACGGGTCGGTAAAAGCCATGGGGATTCCTTGATCAGTCAGCGTGCGGCTGACTGCTCTTCTCGGCTAGGGTCTTGTCGTCGCTGATGGCAATGTGTGCGCCGTGGTCCAGTTTGATCTGGCCCCCCGTGACCACTTTTTCGCCGTTCTGCACGCCTTTGGTGATCATGACCATCCCGTCGCGGCGCTCGCCGGTTTCGATGAAGCGCCGCTCGGCGATCAAAATCGGCTCGCCCTTGTCGTCTTTTTCGAGGCTGCCGTCTTCGGCCTTTTTCTGCGCGACGACGTACAGCGAGTTGCCATAAAGGGTGTAGGTGATTGCGCTTTCCGGCACGACGATGCGTGGTTGCGGATCGGGCAACATCACCTGCAGGCTGGCGAACATCCCCGGTAGCAGTTTGTCATCGGGGTTGGCCAGGGTTGCGCGCACCAGCACGTTGCGGGTACTGCTCTCGACCTTCGGGTTGATCGCGCTGATAGTGCCGGGGAAACTCTCTGTCGGGTAGGCTGAGACAATGACTTGTACCGGTTGGCCGAGGGCTATTTTCGGCACCGATTGTTCGGGCACAAAGAAATCGACGTAGAGGCTGCTGATGTCTTGCAGGGTGGCGATCATCGTGCCGCTGGCCACGTAGTCGCCGACGTCTACCTGACGAATGCCGATGGTGCCGCTGAACGGGGCGAGGATGCGTTTTCTCTCCAGTGCCGCCTTGAGCTGATTGACGGTGGCACGGCTCTTTTGCAACACCGCCGAGAGTCGGTCGAACTCGCCTTTGGAAATGGCCTGGCTGCCCACCAATTGGCTACCGCGACCGTAATCCAGTTGCGCCAGTCCCAGGTCGGCTTGAGCGGTTGCCAGCAAGGCCGTTTCAACGGCAGTGTCGAGTTGCAGGATCGGCTGACCGGCCTTGACCTTCTGCCCCGACTCGAACTGCACCTCCTTGACGGTGCCGGCGATCTCCAGGCTCAGGTCGACCCCTTGCAGCGCCGTGAGGGTGCCGACCGTTGGCAAACGGCTTTGCCACGGACGTTCGGTGGCGGTGGCCACGGCGACACTTATCGGCGGTTTCGGCGCGGAGAAGCCTTGCATCATCGTGTAGATGGAGAAGGCTTTGTAACCGGCCAGGGCCAGCACGATTAGCAGGACAACACCCAACATGATCAGCATGCGGCGACGCAGCATATTTCCATTTCCTTGGAGAAAATCAGGTGAGACAGGCGGGAACATTACTCCCACTGCGAAGGGGATTCCAACTGTAGCAGCTGCCGAAGGCTGCGTTCGGCTGCGAAGCAGACGCAAATTCTGACGCCTTGGTGTTCCTGACACACCGCGGTGCTGATTTCACGACTGCTTCGCAGCCGAACGCAGCCTTCGGCAGCTGCTACAAGGCTGCGATCTTTCAGGTGTTTACGCCATCAGATGCAGATGGTTGTCCCAGAGCCCCGCAGGTAACTCCAGAGGTTTTGCGACAAGGGTTGTCTGGCGGCAATCGTAGTACCGGCAGCGTCCTTGACCAGAGGTCACGACAAAACCATCAGCCACGGCCCCGACACCGGCGCAGTCGGGAAGTGGCGCATCCAGGCGCACTTCACCACTGTCCAGGTCCCAGATAAAAAAGCGGTTGCCCCGCGGCGCGGTCAGGGCGACCAGACGCAGTTCGCTGTGTACGGCGACGCTGGCGGTGTAATGCCCCATGGCCTGCAACTGATGCTCGGGGACCGGGAACGCCACGAACGGTTGGCCGGGCCGCTTGATCGCCAGCAGCTCCGATGACTCGTGGGCATCGCCCATGAACTGCTGGCCGGCGACGATGGTGCCGTCACTGGCGACGCCCAAGTGCCGCACGCTGTTCATCTGCTGGGCCAGTGTTTCCTTGCTCAACAAAGTGCCATCGCGCTGCATCAACACCAGGCTCGGCTCCATCGCGTTGAGGTTCATCTCGACCCGGCTTTCGGCCTCGGTGCGAATGCCGCCGTTGGCCACAATCAGCGTCTCGCCATCGGGCATCCACGACACCTGATGCGGGCCCACGCCATGGGTGGAAAGCTCGCCACTGTGCACCAGCCGCTCACCTTCGAATTTATACACACCGAGCAGGCCTCGGCCCGGATCGGAGGTGTCGTTCTCGGTGGCGTACAGCCAGTCGCCGCTCTGGTGAATCACTGCGTGACCGTAAAAGTGCCGGTTTGGCTGCGAGACCACGGTTTGCAGCAGCGTGCCGTCGCGCAGGTCGATCAGGTAACTCTCGGTGCCCGGACGCCGAGCGACGAACAGCGCTATCGGCCGCGTCGGGTGGTTGATGATGTCGTGGCAACGCTGGCCGACCTGGGTGGCAAACACCCGGGTGCCATCCAGCCGATAACCGACGGCGTAATGCTTGCCGTCAACGTCGTCCCGCGCCGAGAGCAACAGCGGGCTTTTGTCCTTTTGCTTGAACAGCGTCCAGCCGCCCAGTGTCACCGCACCCAGCAGCAAACTCCCTAACGTCAGAGCCTGGCGTCGCAGCATGGCACTTGCCCTCATCAGTCACCGTCGTTGGCGTTGAAGCCCAGTTGGATGCCCAGCGCCTTGGCCAGTTCGCCTTCGTGCAGGCGATGGACAACGTTGAGGCTGTCGTAGATGGCGTTGAGCTGCTGGCGCCCGGCATCGTCGGTGAGCATGTCGGTGAGCGAGCGTTGGTTGCTGGCGAACAGTTTCAGGGACGTTGCATAGGCTGCGTCGATCTTGTCGGCCAAGGGTTTCTGCTCGCTCGGCAACAGACCGCGCAGGCCTTTGTTGTCGACACCGACCCAAACGTTTTGCGCCGCGCTCAGGCTTGCTTGCAGGCCTTGCAGCGACGATTGGCTACGCCAGGCATCGGCCTGGAACGGCTGTGGCGTGCCCTTGCTCTGGCGACCCATCGGCGTGCCGAGTTTTTTCTTCAGGGTGTCCAGCGCGGTGACCTGCACGCGCAGCAGATCGGCGATCGCTTCGTGGGAGTCGGCGTAGCGCTGGTTCGGGAATTTGCTCATCTGCGCGAGCATGCCGTCGTTGGTGTTCCAGCGCGACAGGATCTCTTCGGCCAGTTGCTTCTGACGTTCGCCAATGGCGGTCAACAGCGGGCAGTATCTGGCTTTCTGAGCGCTGTCGGCCATGTCGATCTTGCTGTCGAACAGAATGTATTCATAGGCCGAGAGCCCCTGAACCACAACGCTGGACTTGGTCAGGGCGGCGGCATCGATCTGTGGCTGCGCGGTGACCAGTTGCTCGACCTGACGGCCCACGAGGTTCTTTTTGTCCGGCCAGAACTGCACCTGCCACGAACGGTTGCCCTCGGCCAACGGCCCGATCAGCAGCGGTTGCAACTCGGCCCAGGCTTTCTGCGCGTGCAGGAAGTCGGCGCGGGCGGTTTCGAGGTTTTCCTTGCCTTGGCAGAACGCCAGGGCGCTGACCGCCAATTGACGGTCGGCTTCGACCCAGCGGCTGTAGGTTGGCAGGATCACTTGCTTGGCGATGGCCGCTGACGTGACCGCTTGCGGGTCCTGAGGCGAACAGGCGCCCAAGGCGAGGGCGGCAAGGCTGGTGAACAACAATTTGGGACGGAACATGTCGGGCTCCCGCTGAAGGAAAACGTATTAAAGGGAATTCAAAAACGCCAGCAATGCAGCGCGCTGCTCGGCATTGAAAGACAAAACCTGTTGCTGCGCCGCCTGTGCCTCGCCGCCATGCCAGAGCACGGCTTCGAGCAGGTTGCGGGCGCGACCGTCATGCAAAAATTGGCTGTGGCCGCTGACCGCTTGTGTCAGGCCTATGCCCCACAACGGCGGGGTGCGCCAGTCGCGGCCGCTGGCCTGGAACTCGGTGCGGTTGTCGGCCAGGCCGTCGCCCATGTCATGCAGCAGCAGGTCGCTGTAAGGGCGAATCACTTGATTGGCCAATTCAGGTTCCGCGGCGTTGGCGGCGGTGGTGTATTTCGGGGTGTGGCAGGACTGGCATCCCGCCTGGAAAAACAGATTCTTGCCGGCCAGCACTTGCGGCGCGCCGACATCGCGACGGGCCGGTACCGCGAGGTTACGGCTGTAGAACAGCACCAGACGCAGGATGTTATCGCTGACTTCCGGCTCGCCATCCGGGCCATTGCCGTTGGGCGCCTGCTTGCAAGCGGTTTGCGGGTCGGTGCAGTCATCAACGGATCTCAGGCTAGTCGTGAGGCCCATATCACCAGAGAACGCGTGAACGTTTTGTTGATTGAGGTTCGGTTGCCCGGCCTTCCAGCCAAATCGCCCGAGGACGGTTTTCTGCTGCGCGTCGTCCCAGACCCGGTTCGGTCGTCCGGCGATGCCGTTCTTCTCCCGAGCCTGGGCCTCGGCGTTAGCCAGGATGGCCTCGTCGGGAATCGCCTCAAGCAAGCCCAGGCCAATCATCGGCGGTGCGATGCGCGCCGAGAAACGCGTGTCGGGGTGCATCGGGCCGTAGCCGAGTTGCGTGATCTGCAGGGTCGGCTTACGCAACTCGATTTCGCTGCCGTCCTTGAACCGCACCGGGACCGCTATGTAATCGACGCGCACCTTGCCTTCCGGGACGACGCCGGGCACCGACATGTCCTGGAACTGCCCGCCGTAGACCGGCTCCGGAACCACACCCAGTTGTTCGATGACTTTGGCATAAGCCGGCGCATCAGGGATCGACAGACGCACCAGCATCGACACCGCATTCGGTGCATCGGGCGCGGGCGGGTGACCGCGCCCGTCCTTGATGTGGCAGTTCTGGCAGGCGTTGGTATTGAACAACGGGCCAAGGCCATCGCGGGCGGTGGTGGTCGACGGCGCGATCACCCAAGGGCTGCGAAAGAAACTGTTACCGACGCTGAAATCGACGCGCCGTGACGGCGGCAGATTGGCGGACGGCAGGGAGAATGCGTTCTGATCGGTCTTGCGCACCGTTGCGCTGCCGCCGGAGCGGGCTTCACCGGGTTCGGCCTGGGTGAAACGCGGGGCGTCATCGCAGGCACTCAGGCCCAGGGCCAGCAACAGAGCGGACAAGCGAAGAGGCAGCGAGGGCATCGGACATCCTGCAAGACGAGCAAAACAAGGGCGCAAAGTCTAACAGGGCAGGGGAGTTTGAATAAGAGGAATTATCGTTTGGTTGATGTGGGGCAATAACTCTCAGCGCAATCCAATGTGGGAGCGGGCTTGCTCGCGAAGGCGGTGTGTCAGGCAACATTGACGTCGACTGATACTCCCTCTTCGCGAGCAAGCCCGCTCCCACATTTTGATCTGCGTCTGGGCTAACAAAAAAGGCGACCCGAAGGTCGCCTTTGTAGCCAGCGTTGATCAGAACTCGTGATCAGCGTTGTCCGGGTTCAGGTCGCTGATGCCCAGTTTGCCGGCGGCCGCTTCGATCGAACCGGTCTGCTTGACCAGCGAGGCGATGGCGTCACGCACGATCTGGTTGCCAGCAGTGTTACCGGCAGCGATCAGTTGGTCGTAGTGCTCACCCTTGTTGGCGTGATCGACCATGACCTGAAGCTTGGCTTCGGTGGTAGCCAGGTCGGCTTTCAGGGCGGTGTCGGCTGCCGGGTCGGCTTTGGCGACCAGCGACGACAGGCTGGCGCCGGTCATTTTGCTGCCATCGACGCGGGTGTATTCGCCCAGGTACACGTTACGCACGCCTTTGGCGTCGTAGAAGTGCGAGTTGTGGGTGTTGTCGCTGAAGCAATCTTGTTCGTCTTCCGGGGAGTTGGCTTCCAGGGAAACCTTCATGCGCTCGCCCGCCAGTTCGCCCAAGGACAGGCTGCCCATGCCGAACAGCATTTTGCGCAGGCCGGTTTCAGCCGGTTCCGCTTCCAGGGTGGCGCGGTAGTTGTCGGCCACGTTCGGCTTCCAGTTACCGACCATTTCTTGCAGGTCGTTGACCAGCAGTTGGGTCACGGACTTCAGGTAAGCGCGACGACGATCGTTGTGACCGCCGGTAGCGCCTTTGCCTTCCAGGTAGTCGGTAGCCGGACGGTTGCCGGCGCCAGGGCCGGTGCCGTTCAGGTCCTGACCCCAGAGCAGGAATTCGATGGCGTGGTAGCCGGTGGCGACGTTGGCCTCGGAACCGCCCAGCTCGTTCAGGCTGGCGAGTTTTTCCGGGGTGATGTCTTTCACGTCGACCTTGTCTTCGCCGACCTGAACTTTAGTGTTGGCGATGATGTTGGCGGTGGCGCCCGGGTTACCCAGTGCGTGTTCGTAGGATTTGTCGACGTAGTCGATCAGGCCTTCGTCCAGTGGCCAGGCGTTCACCTGACCTTCCCAGTCGTCGATGATGGTGTTGCCGAAGCGGAACACTTCGCTCTGCAGGTAAGGCACGCGGGCCGCGACCCAGGCAGCCTTGGCGGCTTTCAGGGTGTCGGCGTTCGGTTTGGCGAGGAATGCGTCGACGGCGGTTTGCAGGGTTTTCGCAGTGGATTCGGCATCGCTGTAAACGGCGAAGACGATGTCGGCGTAGTGCGCAACCACAGCCTTGGCGGCGGCTTCATCGACTTTACCGGTAGCAGCAGGCGCAGCCGGGGCAGCGGTGCTGGCGGCCGGGGTCGGCGCTTGTGGAGCGGCAGCCTTGTCTTTGCCTTCGCCGCAACCGGCGAGGGAAATAGCGATGGCCAGCAGACTGGCGGTGGCCAGAGGCATACGAATCATGGCGAACATCCTGCTTCGGTGATTGATGGACGCGCGAGGGGCGCGCAAAACTGCGACATAATGCAAATCTTTCGCATTCTGTGTAAAGGGTTGTTCCTGTAAATATTTCTTATTCACGCAAAGATGTGGGGCGCATTAAAAGATCGCAGCCTCGTTTCACTCGACAGCTCCTACAGAGGAACGCGGTCCACGTAGGAGCTGCCGAAGACTGCGATCTTTTCGCTATAAAGAAGAACTTACAAGATAGCCGCGTTACTGCGTTGGGCTTGCTTGAGGTAGGCGCTCAATTCCCGTGCCGGCAGCGGTTTGCTGTAGTGATAACCCTGACCTTCGTGGCAGCCTTCGGAGATGATGTAGGCCTCTTGCTCGGCGGTTTCCACGCCTTCGGCAATCACCTGCATGCCCAGGCTCTTGCCCAGCTGGATGATGGCCCGAACGATGGTCGCATCGTCGTCGTCATCGAGCAGGTCCTGAACGAAGCTCTTGTCGATCTTGATCTTGTCCAGCGGCAGGCTTTTCAGATAACTCAGTGATGAATAACCGGTGCCGAAGTCGTCGATGGCGATCAGTGCGCCGGAGCGACGCAGGCTCAACAAGTGCTGGGCGGCGGTGCTGATGTCTTCCATCAGGCCGGTTTCGGTGACTTCCAGTTCCAGGCTGCGCGGTGGCAGGCGGTACATCTGCAGCAGGTTATTGACCACCCGCGGCAACTCGGCGTGGTGCAATTGCACGGTGGACAGGTTCACCGCCATGCGCAGGTCGAACCCCTGATCGTGCCATTCGCGCAATTGTTTGCAGGCCTGATCCAGCACCCATTCGCCGATAGCGATGATGGTGCCGTTCTGCTCGGCCAGCGGAATGAACAGGTCCGGCGGCACCAGCCCGTGTTCGGGATGTTGCCAGCGAATCAACGCCTCGACGCCCACCACGCGATGATCGCGGTAGCTGATCTGCGGTTGATAAACCAGGTAGAACTGGTCGCGGATCAAGGCATCGCGCAAGTCTTTTTCCAGCTCGCGACGCCGCCGCATTTCCGTGTCGACGCTGGCGATATAGAACTGATAGCGGTTGCGCGAGCGAGTCTTGGCCAGGGTCATGGTCTGCTCGGCTTTTTGCAGCAACTTCTCGGTGCTGTCACCGTCCTCGGGGAACAGGGTGATGCCAATGGTGGCGCGCAGACGAATTTGCTGATGATCGAGGGCGAATGCCGCTTCCAGATCGTCAAGAATGCTTTGGGCCAGTTCGGCGGCTTCGTAGGGTTGTTCGATGTCGGCCTGGACCAGTGCGAACTGGTCGCCCCCCAAACGGGCGAGGGCGCCGAGGCGGCCGCTGTGGGCTCGCAGGCGATCGGCCAGGGCCAGCAGCAATTGGTCGCCGGCCTGATAGCTGAACTGTTCGTTGATGCCTTTGAAATCATCGAGCCCGACACACAGCACCGCGACCCGACGCTGCAATTTACCGGCGTCGACGAGGATCTTGTCCAGTTGTTGCTGCAATTGCTGGCGGTTCGGCAAACCGGTGAGGAAGTCGTACTGGGCCATGCGCAGCAGGCTGTTTTCCGCTTCGTGGCGCAGGTGGGTGTTGCGCTCGATGGATTCGAGCAACTGGTTGGCGGTGTTGATCCACACGCCCAACTCGTTCTTTTCATGACCCTTGAGCTGGGGAATCTTGTGGGCGCTGGGCCGGTCCGGGTTGATTTCGGTCAGGTGTTCGATAATCCGCGACAGCGGTTTGGTCAGCAGCCAGTGATAGACCAGATACAGCACCAGGGCCATGGCCATGGCGCGCAATACGCCAGAGATGAAGATGATCACGGAACTGACAATGAAGCCCTTGCCGTAGGTGGCGGTGTCGAGGGTAATGCTCAGGTCGCCGTAATACTCGCTGTAGGGCCCGCGGCCCACCAGTTGGGTGGTGAAGGTGCGTTCCTGGCCGAGGATCAGATCGGTAAGCCAGCGGCTGTTGGAGTGCTGCAATTCACGGGTTTTTTGCGCGAGCATGGCTTCGTGAGGGTGGCCGATGGAGGCCATGCGCACGGCGTCGTCCTGAAACAGGCCCTCGATCACCTGCATGCCCATTTCCCGGTCCAGACTGTAGACGGCCTGGGTCGAAGGGTCACGGAACATATCGAGGATGCGCTGGGCATCGCTGGCTACGGCCTGACGTGTTTTGTAGGCATCGAAAACGATCTGCGCGCAGCTCAAGACCACGCCGACGATCAATGCCGACAGGAGCACGACCCGGAGCAACTTCACCGACAAGCTGTTCTTGAGTTCCAGCTTCAAAGGGGTATTCCTTGTTCCGTGCGGGTAGCGTCAAGTTGCCATGAGTATTGGCAATCCCGTGAGGTCAGTCAAAGGGACAATCCAACCCAGGGGATTTTGCCGGTAGCTTGGCCGATAGGCTGTTGTTTGGAGTATTTGCCCTATTAGCACTGTGTCGGTTGTTGAGGCCCTCAACTTGAGGGGAGCGGGACAATTTTTCCTTGTGGTTGATGTTAGACGGCTGTGATGTGAGGGCAAGAGGGCGAATGCCACTCGTGTTGTGGGAATGTTCCCTCCAACTGTGGGAGCGAGGCTTGCCCGCGAAGGCGGCTGGAGGAATGTACCCATTTCCCCAGCCCATAAAAAAACCCGGCAGCAGCCGGGTTTTTTGACTGGCGCGAAGCTTAAGCGGTGAAGGTTTTGCCTTCGAACTGCTCAGCCACGAACTTCCAGTTGACCAGGTTCCAGAACGCTTCGACGTACTTCGGACGAAGGTTGCGGTAGTCGATGTAGTAAGCGTGTTCCCAGACGTCGCAGGTCAGCAGCGGGGTGTCGCCGCTGGTCAGCGGGTTGCCGGCGCCGATGGTGCTGGCCAGGGCCAGGGAACCGTCAGCCTTTTTCACCAGCCAGCCCCAACCGGAACCGAAGGTGCCGATGGAGGTTTTGCTGAACTCTTCCTTGAACTTGTCGAACGAACCGAACGCAGCGTTGATGGCATCAGCCAGCGCGCCGGTTGGTTGACCGCCGGCGTTTGGCGCCAGGCAGTTCCAGTAGAACGTGTGGTTCCAGACCTGAGCGGCGTTGTTGAAGATACCGCCCGAGGAAGTCTTGACGATTTCTTCCAGGGTCTTGCCTTCGAACTCGGTGCCTGGCACCAGGTTGTTCAGGTTCACGACATAGGTGTTGTGGTGCTTGTCGTGGTGGTACTGCAGAGTTTCCTCTGAGATGTGCGGCTGCAGGGCATCGTGTGCGTAAGGCAGCGGCGGCAATTCGAAAGCCATGATGATTCTCCTAATCAGGTCAGTTGCGGTGAGCGCAAGGCCGATCACGGGCGGCCAGACATGCGCCGGGGAGTTTGTACTCTTTGCGGCGCAGGGATCGGATCATAGCACCGGGGGTGCGGCATAACCACGCAACAACTGTGTGGAATAGAGGTTCCAGAGCCTTTTGGAATAAATCATGAAGCGATGATTAACTGGAACGCTACGGTGAACATCATGACGGCGACCAGCAGGTCGAGGATTCGCCAGGTGCTTGGCCTTGCCAGCCACGGCGCCAGCCATGCCGCGCCAAGGGCTAAAGTGAAAAACCACAGCAATGACGCACTGGCCGCGCCCACCACATAAGCACCCGGCTCGGTTTGTTGAGCGCCGAGGGAGCCGATCAGCAACACGGTGTCCAGATAAACGTGCGGGTTGAGCAACGTCACCGCCAACGCACTGAGCAGCACCGCCCGCAGTGAGCGTACCGCCTGATTTTCACCCTGTTGCAGGCTTTGTTTCGAGCAGGCCCGACGCAATGCCAGGCTGCCGTACCACAGCAAAAACGCCGCGCCTCCCCAGCGGGAGATGGCCAGCAGGGTCGGGTTTTGCGCCAGCACCGTCGCCAGGCCGAACACCCCGGCGGCCACCAGCAACGCATCGCAGGTCACGCAAAGTGCCGCCACCGGCAGGTGATGTTCACGACGAAGGCTCTGCGCCAGCACAAACGCATTCTGGGTGCCGATCGCCATGATCAGCCCCGCGGCCACCAACAGGCCGTTCACATAGCTTTGCCACATACGTTTTTACTCCGCGTTGGACGCCAGATCCCGCAGTACCTGCAGGGCGCGTTCGGCATCGGCCTGGCCGACGAACAAATGGTCGTGGTAATACCCGGCGATCACGTTGCAACTGATGCCGGCCTTGCCCAGTGCCGTGGCGAACGCGGCGGTCAGGCCGACGGCTTCTAGGGCCGAGTGCACGTTCAAGGTGATCCACGCGACGATGTAGTCGAAACTGAAACCGGCCTTCTCGGCGTGGGAACGTTCCAGAATCACCGTCAGGCCTTCCCGTTCTCGAAAGCTGCCGACAATCTCAAGGCCGGCGGGCAACTTGCCGTCGCGCAACGTGCAGAACACGTATTCGCCATCGTTGAGTTGCGGGCTCATGCTGCGCAGCAGGGTTGCCAATGACGTTTCGCCAGCCATGTCGGTGATCCTTTCTCAAGAGTTCTTGCTGGCCATTCTCCGGTTGAAGGCTGTATAAGAAAAACCAATAGTCCTGATCGCCCATTAGGAAAACTGATGTTCGACTACAAATTACTTTCCGCGCTCGCCGCCGTCATCGAGCAGGCCGGATTCGAACGCGCCGCGCAGGTATTGGGTTTGTCCCAATCGGCGATCTCCCAGCGGATCAAACTGCTGGAGGCACGGGTTGGCCAACCGGTGCTGGTGCGGGTCACACCCCCGGCGCCGACGGAGATTGGCCGGCGCTTGCTCAACCATGTGCAGCAAGTGCGATTGCTTGAGCGGGATCTACAAATGTTGGTCCCGGCGCTGGACGAAGAAGGCCTGCCGGAACGCCTGCGTATCGCGCTGAATGCCGACAGCCTTGCGACTTGGTGGGCCGAGGCGGTGGGCGACTTTTGTGCGGAACAACATTTGCTGCTCGATTTGGTGGTAGAAGACCAGACCGTCGGCCTTAAACGCATGCGCGCAGGCGAAGTGGCGGGGTGTGTCTGTGCCAGTGAGCGGCCGGTGGCCGGTGCGCGCAGCGTTCTATTGGGGGCTATGCGTTACCGTGCGATGGCGAGCCCGGCGTTCATTGCCCGGCATTTTCCCGAGGGTGTGCGCGCCGAGCAGTTGGCCAAAACCCCGGCCCTGGTGTTTGGCCCGGATGATTTCCTACAGCATCGCTACCTCGCCTCCCTCGGTGTGGACGGCGGTTTCGAACACCATCTATGCCCGTCGTCCGAAGGCTTTCTTCGTCTTACGGAAGCGGGGCTTGGCTGGGGCCTGGTGCCTGAATTGCAGGTGCGCGAGCAACTGGAACGCGGCCAATTGCAGGAGCTTTTACCAGATAAGCCGATCGATGTGCCGCTGTACTGGCATCATTGGCGCAATGGCGGTCAGCTTTTGGGGTTACTCACCGATCAATTGGTGCGCTCGTCGAAGCAATGGCTGGTGCCGTGGGACTGACGGGCAGCGTCAAGACCTCACACCCTACGCCCTACGCCCTACGCAATATGCAAAGCGCAAAACGTAAAACGTAAAACGTAAAACGAAATATTCGGAGCAATTCATGAAAATTCTGGTCACCGGCGCAAGCGGCTTCATTGGCGGGCGCTTTGCGCGTTTCGCCCTGGAGCAGGGCCTGGACGTGCGGGTCAACGGTCGCCGGGCCGAGAGTGTCGAGCATCTGGTGCGCCGTGGCGCCGAGTTCATTCAGGGCGACTTGAGCGACCCGCAACTGGCGCGCGACCTGTGTTCAGACGTCGAAGCCGTGGTCCATTGCGCCGGCGCGGTGGGTTTGTGGGGGCGCTATCAGGACTTTCATCAAGGCAACGTCGAAGTCACCGAAAACGTGGTCGAAGCCTGTCTGAAACAGCGGGTTCGGCGCCTGGTGCACTTGTCGTCACCGTCGATCTATTTCGATGGCCGTGATCATCTGGGGTTGACCGAAGAGCAGGTGCCCAAGCGCTTCAAGCATCCCTACGCCGCGACCAAATACCTGGCCGAGCAAAAAGTCTTCGGCGCGCAGGAATTCGGCCTCGAAACCCTGGCCCTGCGCCCGCGCTTCGTGACGGGCGCCGGCGACATGAGCATTTTCCCGAGATTGCTGAAAATGCAGCGCAAAGGGCGGTTGGCGATTATCGGCAACGGCCTGAACAAGGTCGATTTCACCAGCGTGCAGAACCTTAATGAAGCGTTGCTCAGCAGCTTGCTGGCCAGCGGTTCGGCCCTGGGCAAGGCCTACAACATCAGCAACGGAGCGCCGGTTCCGTTGTGGGATGTGGTCAATTACGTGATGCGCCAAATGGATGTTCCACAGGTGACCCGCTACCGTTCCTACGGTTTGGCCTACAGCCTTGCCGCGCTCAACGAGGGCGTGTGCAAGCTGTGGCCAGGTCGTCCCGAGCCGACGCTATCGCGGCTGGGCATGCAGGTCATGAACAAAAACTTCACCTTGGACATCAGCCGCGCACGGCATTATCTGGACTACGATCCGAAAGTCAGCCTCTGGACCGCCCTCGATGAGTTCTGCAGTTGGTGGAAGGCTCAGGACATTCGCTGACACACAAGGGCAGCCCCTGACTGAACCGAGTTCGGGGTTCAGGGTCAACCGGTGCGGCAGCGGGGGTTATACTTCGCCGCATCAAGCCATCACCGCGTTCCACAAAGGTTGACCCTAATGCCCATGCGTAACGATGCCAACGACGACTTCGACGATGTCCCGAGCCTGCGCGCCAGCAGCCTCGATGACGATGATTTTCCGACCACCGCTCGCACTTCCGTGCATTCGCGCACCACACCGGTGGTCAAGGTCAAAGGCCCGAGCACCGGCCCTCTGTGGGCATTGGTCGGCGCGTTGTTCTTTGCCTTCGCCGGCCTTGCCTGGTGGAGTTTTCAGCAGATCTCTCTGATGGAACAGCAACTGGTGGCGACCCAGGAAAGTTTCGCGCGCATCAGTGAGGAAGCGGCGGGGCGCTTGCAGGACATTTCCGGCAAGGTCGTGGCCAGCCAGTCCAACGTCAACACCGGCAGTGAAGCGTTGAAGCTGCAAATCAAACAGCTCGAAGGCAAACTCCAGGACCAGAGCAAACAGCTGGAAAGCAAGCTTCAGGACCAGAGCAAACAGCAGCAAGGCGTACTCGGCCAGACCTCCGAACTGGACAAGCGCCTGGCGCAAATGACCGCGCAAGCCACCGAACAACAAACCGCCAATGCTCAGTTGCAGGCCCAGGTCAAAACCTTGAGCGGCGAACTGGCCGCGTTGAAGAACGCGTCGGCCGATACCAGCCAAATCGATGCCCAGCTCAAAAGCCTGGGTGCCGACATTACCGCGCTGAAGAGGCAAGGTAACCCAAGCGCCGCCATCGAGCGCCTGGAGCAAGACATGATCGTGCTCAAAAGCCAACAGGACAACCGCCCGGCCGCCGCACAAGGTGGCACCAACACCGCCGAATTCGACGCCTTCCGCGGCCAGGTCACTCGCAACATCAACACCCTGCAGGCGCAGATTCAGAATCTGCAACAGCAGCTGCGCACCCGGCCTTGATTGACTGATGCCGTGATGAGGAATGGGGCTTTTGTGGCGAGGGGGCTTGCCCCCGTTGGGTGGCGCAGCCGCCTTACAGCCCTTGAAGGGTAGACATTGATCGTTCCCACGCTCTGCGTGGGAATGCCTCAAGGGACGCTCCGCGTTCCAATGGGACGCAGAGCGTCCCGGGCTGCATTCCCACGCAGAGCGTGGGAACGATCGGTCGGAGGGGTTAGCGAACTTTGTCCTCCCGCCCCCGCAACACTCTATTGGGCATGGCAATCGCCGCTGCAAGCCCCAGCAATGACACCGCCGCGCTGACTATCAGCAAATGCCGGAAGGTCAGCAGCAGCTCTGCGCGCAAGGCGTCCTGCGCATCCCCCGGCGCGGCGTTCAAACCGTCCAGCAAGACATTCCCCGAACTCCCCTCGGCCATCAGCGACGAGCCGGCCAGGTGCGCAAAATTCGAATCCTGTAACAACGCCAGCAGCAGCGCCGACATTAACGCCACACCCATTGCGCCGCCCAGAGAGCGGAACAGATTGGTGGTGCTGGTGGCGACGCCGATGTCCCGTTGTTCCACCGAGTTTTGCGTGCCCACCAACGATGTGGGGAACTGCATGCCGCTGGCGATACCACTGAGCAACATGAACAGACTGCTCAGCACAAACGCCTGAGGCGCACTGAACGCCATGCCGAGAATCGAGAACGGCATCAGCAGGGCGCCAGTCAGGATCATCGGTTTATAGCGACCGCTCACCGAGGTCTGGCGTCCGGCAAAGTACGCGCCTATCGGCAAACCCATGGCCAGCGGCAACAAGTGCAGCGCGGCGCTGTCAGCCCCGGCGCCGGTGACGCTCTGAAAGCGCAGCGGCGTCAGCACGATCAAGGAAATCGCCTGGAAACTGGTGAAGAAAATCGTGCACCAGCAAAAAATCGCACTGCGGTTGGCAAACAAGTGCATCGGCAGCAACGGTTCCCGCGCCCGCCGTTCATGCCAGACGAACAGCGCCAGCACCACCACCGCACAACCGAGCAAGGCCGATACTTCGGCGCTGCGCCACGAATGGCCTTGGCCGACCTGAGTAATGCCCAGCAACAACGCCGTCAGGCCGATGATCATCAGCAATGTGCCGAAGTAATCGATGATCGGCTTGCGCTGCGGCACGGGCAAACCCACCAGCGTACGGTGGGCCACCCACAAGGCACCCAGGCCCAATGGAAGGTTGATCAGAAATACCCAGCGCCAGGACAGGTATTCGGTCATGTAGCCACCGAGAACCGGGCCGGCCACGCTAGCCACCGCGTACATGCTGCTGAAGTAACCCTGATAGCGACCGCGTTCGCGCGGTGGAACGATGTCGCCGATGATTGCCTGGCTCACCGAAATCATCCCGCCGGCGCCGATGCCCTGAAGAATCCGCGCCAGCACCAGTTGCTCCATGCTCTGCGCCATGCCGCAGAACAACGACGCCAGGGTGAACACCCCCATGCCGAACAGCATCAACTTGCGGCGCCCATACAGGTCGCCGAGTTTGCCGTAGATCGGCACCGCCACGGTCATCGCCACCATGTACCCGGAAATCACCCAGGCCAGCAGGCTGACATCCTTGAACTGCGCGGAGATGGCCGGCATCGATACAGCGACGATGGTCTGGTCCAGCGCGCCCAGAAAAATCGCCAGCATCAGGGCGATCAGCACGCTGCGAATGGCCGGTTTGGGCGTTTCAGGCTGGTTGAGATTGGTCACGGGTAAAACCTGCGGGCAGTAATAGGCCCGCAGCAGGCAAGGCGAGCGGGATGCTCGCCAGTGTAAGTCGGTAGCAGGCTATTCGATAGCCTCGTATGGAAGGCCAACGTAATTTTCGGCGATGGTTTTTCGGCCCGCCTCGGAGTCCACGAAATAGGCCAGCTCCGATTCGCTGATGCGCTGACTGAACGCGTCGTGCTCGTCGAAGCAATGCAACATCGAGGTCATCCACCAGGAAAACCGCTCGGCTTTCCACACCCGCCGCAAGCAAACCTCGGAATACTTCTCCAGCAAATCCACACGGCCTTCGCGGTAAACCTTCAGCAGAATATTGAACAGCGTACTGACATCGCTGGCCGCCAGGTTCAGGCCCTTGGCGCCGGTGGGCGGGACGATGTGGGCGGCGTCACCGACCAGGAACATCCGCCCGTACTGCATCGGTTCGACCACGAAACTGCGCAGCGGCGCGATGCTCTTTTCGATCGACGGACCGGTCACCAGCGTGTCGGCGAGGGCGGCTGGCAGACGGGATTTGAGCTCATCCCAGAAGCGTTGGTCAGACCAATCCTCGACTTTGTCCGGGGCCGGTACCTGGAGGTAGTAACGGGTACGTGTCGGCGAACGCATGCTGCACAACGCAAAACCCCGTTCATGCCGCGCGTAGACCAACTCTTCGTGCACCGGCGGCGTGTCGGCGAGAATCCCCAGCCAGCCGAACGGATAAACCCGCTCGAACACCTTCAGGCTGTCGGCAGGGATCGACTGCCGCGCCACGCCATGAAAACCGTCGCAACCGGCGATGTAGTCACAATCGAGTCGATACGTTTCGCCGTCCTTGTCGAAGGTGACAAAGGGTTCAGCGGTTTTCATGCCGTGGGGGACGACATTGCTGGCTTCGTAGATCGTCTGTGCACCGGCGTCCCGACGAGCGGCCATCAGGTCGCGGGTGACCTCGGTCTGGCCATAGATCGTTACGGTTTTGCCGCCCGTCAGCGCCTGCAAATCGATATGTACCCGGCGCCCGTCGAGGGCCAGTTCGAAGCCTGTATGGACCAGCCCTTCGGCATCCATGCGCTGACCCACTCCGGCCTGACGCAACAGCTCTACCATGCCTTGTTCGAGGACACCGGCGCGGATGCGTCCGAGCACGTAGTCCGGGGTCTGGCGTTCGAGGATCAAGGTGTCGATGCCGGCGTTATGCAGCAATTGGCCGAGTAGCAAGCCAGAGGGGCCGGCACCGATGATCGCGACTTGGGTTTTCAGTGTTTTCATTGTTTTTATGACTCGCAAGCTCCACACGACCAAGGCCGGCGAATGATTTTTATGGATCGAGTACTTGCATTTTTCACTTGCGAGTCTGTCAATTGAAGGGGAAAACTGAGCCGATACCTGTACATTCTGCCAATCGGTGCGATTATCGCCCCGTTACCCTCGAGGCCTGGATTGAAGTGATGAACAAGCCTGACCTGCCATCGATTCCGGTGTTCAAACTCTATGGTGAAAGCCTGGACTGGCCGACCCCTGACTTGTTGCACTGTGAAACCATTTCCAAACGCAGCCGCGAACATCAATGGGAAATCAAACCCCACCGCCATGCCGATTTGTGTCAGTTACTGTTCGTTTTCAAAGGTCAGGCAGAGCTTGAGATCGAAGGCAAACGCTCACAATTGACTGAGCCGGCCATCCTGATTCTGCCGCCGTTATCGGTGCATGGTTATCGGTTTTCCGAGGACGTCGAAGGTTTCGTCGTCACGCTGGCCGCGCCGCTGATCGCCCACCTGCAAGCACAACTGGGCAATTCGGTGAACGCTCTGGCACAGGCCGAAAGCTACCCGGCGGGCAAGGACAGCGAGTACCTCAACAGCCTGTTTTCAGCGCTGCAAAGCGAGTACACCGGCCATCAACCGGCGCGGGAAATGCTCATGCATTCGCTGGTCAGCGTGATTATGGTGTGGATCAGCCGCCAGGTGATTCAGCGCCAAACCGCCACCCAGCGTCCGCAGCGGGCTCGGGAATACCTCAACGGCTTTATTCAGCTGGTGGAAGAAACCTATCGCCAGCACGTCAAGGTCGAGGACCTGGCTCATCGGCTGGGGATTTCCGTGTCCCACCTCAACGGCACGTGCCGTGAACTGGCGGGGCAACCGGCGTTGCAGATCATGCATGAGCGTCAATTGCTGGAAGCCAAGCGCTTGCTGACCTACACCAGCATGACCATTTATGAAATGTCCGACGTGTTGGGGTTTTCCGATCCGACCAACTTCACACGCCTGTTCAGGCGTCGCGTGGGGATTTCGCCCAAAGCCTTTCGCGACCGCTTGAAGGCCGATCAGGACCATGCCGATCAGGACAACGAGGCCTGAAACCCCTTCCTTACCGGAGGGCGTTGAGGGTCGCGTTGTGGGGAATGCAGCGCTCGAAGTTGCAGCTCGCAAAGTCACGGGGCTGTTGTCGCAACTGCTCGACACGCCAGGCGGCTGTGCCATACAGCGCCAGTGTCGCCGCGCAAGTGATGAAAATGGCGAGGTATCTTCTTGTTTTTATGTTCATGGCGTTGACCTCTGAACGAATACCTTTCGGTACTGCTTTGAGCATAGGTCAGCGCGGGTGAGTTGCCAGCAAAGCGGCCCTCGCGTTTAACGCGATATTCAGAACATTGATGCCCCCTTGTGGGAGCGGGCTTGCTCGCGAATGCGGTGTGACATTCAACAATGATGTCGACTGATCCACCGCTTTCGCGAGCAAGCCCGCTCCCACAGGGGGTCTGTGTGTTGAAGGGGAAAGCAATCCCTCCATTGATCCGGTTACAGGCCTAGATCCCATTCAGGTTCTTCGGGAAATCTGAGCACCAAAAAATCCAGCATGCTGCGCAACGCCGCCGGCATGTGTTTGCGTGAGGCATACACCGCATAGATATTCAGCTGCCGGGGCTCGGCCTGGGGCAACAGGCGGATCAGTTCGCCGCTGTGGATATGCACGCCGGCCAGGTAACTGGGCAGCATCACCACGCCAGCTCCGGCCATCGTCGCGCGCAACAGCGTGCTGGCTTCGTTGGCGCTGATGTTGCCCTGTACCGGCACCGAGACGGGCTCGCCGTCCTGTTCGAAATGCCAGAGGCTTTTGCCGAAGTAGGAGTGGGTCAGGCAGTTGTGCAGGCTCAGGTCCTCGACCCGTTGCGGCGTCGGGTGTTCGCGCAGGTAAGCGGGGGAGGCGCAGATCACCGAGCGGCAGACCGTCAGGCGTCGGGCGATCAGGTTCGGGTCCAGGTCGTTGCTGGTGCGAATGGCCAGGTCGATGCGTTCATCCACCAGGTTCACCGTGCGGTCGAGCATTTGCATATCGATGCTGACGCCGGGGTAACGTTTGACGTAAGCCGCCATGGCGTCCGCCAGTTGGGCCTGGCCGAACGAGGTGCTGACGCTGATGCGCAGCGAGCCGCGTGGTGCGTCGTCCGGCTCGCTGACGGCGGCTTGCATGTCGGTGGACAACTCGAGCATCTGCCGGCAGCGCGGCAGGATCTCGCTGCCGGCGGTGGTCAGGCTCAATTTGCGCGTGGTGCGGTGCATCAGGCGCGCGCCGACCCAATCTTCCAGCTCCGCCAGATACCGGGAAACCACCGGCCGTGACAGGTCCAGGTGATCCGCGGCGGCCGATTGGCTGCCCAGGTCCACCACCGTGACGAACACCCGCATTGCTTGTAGACGATCCATGATTTGCCCGCTTTCAGAAACAAACTATGTTCAAGCATCGCATTTTTTGTATCGAACCAGGCAACTAAGCTCTGTCCCATCGCCAAGCACGGCATTCGGACAACGGAGCAACAGATGATCGGCTTCACTTCAATCAAACGCATTCTTCTGGCAACCGCCACGCTCGGCTTCGCGGCCCATGCCGCGGCGGCGTCCACCCTGACGCTGGACGTTTACAACCCAGGCACCAACGCGATCTTCCCGGTGACCTCGGTACTGGTCAGCGGTGAGAAGGAAGCGATTCTGGTGGACGCGCAATTCGGCAAAGCCCAGGCCGAACAAGTGGTGGAAAAAATCCGCGCCAGCGGCAAACAACTGACCACCATCTACATCAGCCACGGTGACCCGGATTACTACTTCGGCCTCGATACCGTGACCCAGGCGTTCCCGAAAGCCAAAGTGCTGGCATCGCAACCGACTGTTGATCACATCAAAAAAACCGTCGACGGCAAACTGGCGTTCTGGGGCCCGAAAATGGGCGCTGACGTGCCGAACAAAACCATCGTGCCGCAGGTGCTCAAGGGCGACAGCCTGATGCTGGAAGGGCAGAAATTGCAGGTGATCGGCCTGGACGGCAAGCAACCGGATCGCAGCTTTGTGTGGATTCCGTCGATCAAGGCTGTGGTGGGTGGCGTGGTCGTCGCCGAAAACATTCACGTGTGGATGGCTGACACCCAGACCCCGCAATCCCATGCCGATTGGCTGACGACGCTGCAGGCGATTGAAGCGCTGAAGCCAAACACCATCGTGCCAGGTCACTACCTCGGTGAGAGCGCTCGCTCTCTGGCGGCGGTGCAGTTCACCGCCGATTACATCAAGGCTTTCGACGAAGAAACCGCCAAGGCAAAAGACGCTGCCGAACTGATCGCCGCGATGAAAAAACGCTACCCGACCCTGGGCGAAGAAAGCTCACTCGAGCTGAGCGCCAAAGTCGCCAAGGGCGAGATGAAGTGGTAATCCGCTGAGATGATCGTTCCCACGCTCTGCGTGGGAATGCAGCCCGGGACGCTCCGCGTCCCACCAAAAGCCGAACGCGGAGCGTCCGTTGAGGCGTTCCCACGCAGAGCGTGGGAACGATCAAAGTACCTGTTCACCCACGCCAACTGGAGAAACGTCATGAGCAACATCGCAATCATCGGTGCCACCGGTCGTGCCGGTAGCCAACTGTTGGAAGAAGCCCTGCGTCGCGGTCACAGCGTCACCGCCATCGCCCGCGACACCTCGAAAATCGCCCCGCGAGCCGGTGTCGTGAGCAAAAATGTCGACGTACTCGACGCTGCTGCATTGCAAGCCGCCGTCACCGGACATGATGCGGTGATCAGCGCTGCGCATTTCTCCACCATTCCCGCCAGCGCTGTCATCGAGCCGGTGAAAAAAGCCGGGGTCAAGCGTTTGCTGGTGGTGGGCGGTGCCGGTTCGCTGTTGCTGCCGGGTGGCACCCGGGTGATCGACAGCGAAGGCTTTCCGCCGGAGTACAAGGCCGAGGCCAGCGCCGGTGCCGAGTTCCTGAATACCCTGCGTAAGGAGCAGGGCCTGGATTGGACCTTCCTGTCGCCGTCGGCAGAGTTTGTCGAAGGTGAGCGCACGGGTACGTTTCGAATCGGCAAGGATGACTTGCTGGTGAGTGCAGAGGGCCGCAGCTGGATTACCTTTGCAGACTTCGCCATTGCGCTGCTCGATGAAGTGCAAACGCTGAAGTATTCCCGCCAGCGGTTTACTGTCGGGTATTGAGTGCCTGATCATTCCCACGCTCTGCGTGGGAATGCCTCAACGGACGCTCTGCGTTCGGCTTTGGAAGGGACGCGGAGCGTCCCGGGCTGCGTTCCCACGCGGAGCGTGGGAACGATCATCGTGCAGATGCCTGCTCCACCAACCACCCCATCAATTCGCGCAACTTCGGCGAAGGCGCCGGTTTCTCGGGGAACACCAGGTAATACGCCAACCCGGTTTTCACCTTCAAGTCAAAGGGCATGACCAGCCGTCCGGCACTCAGGTCATCGCCGATCAACGACCAATCGCCAATCGCCACCCCCGTCCCCTGAGACGCCATCGACATCGCCAGGTCCAGGGTTTCGAAATGCTGCCCCTTGCCGACATTGCTCAGCCGAATATCCGCGGCTTTCAGCCAGGCGTTCCAATCCCGTTCATCGCGGGTGGGGTGCAGCAACAAGTGCTGTTGCAGATCGGCCGGTGTCTGCAAGGCCATCGGCCCTTCAAGCATCGGTCGGGAACACACGGGCGTCAGTTGCTCATCGAACAGATGCTGGGAGGCCAGGGAGTTGTCCGGCGGCGGGCCATACATCACCGCCGCATCGAACTGCTCGCGATGAAAATCCACGCCGTGTTTCACCGTGGTGGTCAATTCCACCGGTACATCCGGGCGCTCCTTTTGCCACTGCAACAGGCGTGGCAACAGCCAGCGCATCACGCAGGTCGGGGCTTTCAGTTGCAGGGTTTCGCGCCTCTCGCCGATCTGCTCCACCGCCTCGTCGATCAGGCCGAAAATCTGCTGCACCCGTGGCAGCCATTCCCGTCCTTCGGCGGTCAGGCTCAAGCCCCGCGCCTGGCGAATGAACAGCTCATAACCCAGATGATCTTCCAGCCCGGCGATCTGCCGGCTCACCGCACCTTGGGTGATGTGCAGTTGTTCGGCGGCCCGGGTGAAGTTGCAGCACTGCGCGGTGATCAGAAAAGTGTGCAGCGCCGGCAGGGGAGGCAATCGTTTCATTGGGATCCAAGGTATGACGTGAGGACATGGCTAGTATGACTTTTTATCCATTGTTGCGGCTACGTGTCGCCCGTTCCAATGAGGCCATCCCTGGACCTGCCAACCCATCATAAACACTGCGCAGGCCCGGCGTCTCAAACGAACAAAAAGGGCAAAGACATGGCGACGTGCGGCGAAGTATTGGTCAAGTTACTCGAAGATTACGGGGTCGAGCAGGTGTTCGGCATTCCCGGGGTTCACACCGTGGAGCTGTATCGCGGGCTGGCCCGTTCGAGCATCAACCACGTCACTCCGCGTCACGAACAGGGCGCCGGCTTCATGGCCGACGGTTATGCGCGCACCAGCGGCAAACCGGGCGTGTGCTTCATTATCACCGGCCCTGGCATGACCAACATCACCACCGCCATGGGCCAGGCTTACGCCGACTCGATCCCGATGCTGGTGATTTCCAGCGTGCAATCGCGCAGCCAATTGGGCGGCGGTCGCGGCAAGCTGCATGAGCTGCCGAACCAAAGCGCACTGGTCGGCGGCGTGGCAGCGTTCTCCCACACCTTGATGTCGGCGGCTGAATTGCCGGGCGTATTGGCCCGCGCCTTCGCGCTGTTCCAGGCTGGCCGTCCGCGCCCGGTACACATCGAAATCCCGTTGGACGTATTGGTCGAAGAGGCCGATGACTTGCTCGCCAGCGTGCCGGTGAACATCGACCGCGCCGGCGCTTCACCCAGCGCGATCAGCCGCATGACCGACTTGCTGGCCGGTGCCAAGCGCCCGTTGATTCTCGCCGGTGGCGGCGCCATCGATGCCGCGGCCGAATTGACCGAACTGGCCGAACTGCTGGACGCGCCAGTGGCCCTGACCATCAATGCCAAGGGCATGCTCGAATCCCGCCACCCGCTGCTGATCGGTTCGACCCAAAGCCTGGTAGCCACTCGCGCGCTGGTCGCTGAGGCCGACGTGGTGCTGGCCATCGGCACCGAACTGGCCGAAACCGATTACGACATCACCTTCGCCGGCGGCTTCGAAATTCCTGGCGTGCTGCTGCGCGTGGACATCGACCCCGACCAGACTGTGCGTAATTACCCGCCGAAAGTCGCGTTGGTGGCCGACTCGCGCAATGCCGCTCAGGCCTTGCTGAGTGCGCTGTCCCACAAGTCACTGGCCGAGCGTCGCAACGATTGGGGCCAGGTGCGTGCCGCGCGTTTGCGCGATGAATTGGCCGCATCCTGGGACGCCCCGACGCTGGCCCAGACTCGCTTCCTGGAAACTGTTTTGCATGAATTGCCGAACGCGGTATTCGTCGGCGATTCGACCCAACCGGTGTACACCGGCAACCTGACCTTCAACCCGGAGCGCCCGCGTCGCTGGTTCAACTCGTCCACCGGTTACGGCACCCTCGGTTACGCCTTGCCAGCAGCGATTGGTGCCTGGCTTGGTGGCCGCGTCGAAGGCGGCGCACGCCCTCCGGTGGTGTGCCTGATCGGCGACGGTGGCCTGCAATTCACCCTGCCGGAATTGGCCAGCGCGGTGGAAGCACGCACCCCGGTGATCGTCCTGCTATGGAATAACCAAGGCTACGAAGAGATCAAGAAATACATGGTCAATCGCGCCATCGAACCGGTGGGCGTGGACATCTACACCCCGGATTTCATTGGAGTGGCCAAGGCCCTGGGCTGTGCGGCCGAGGCGGTCAGCAGTGTTGATGGATTGCGTGATGCGTTGCGCCTTGCCACCGATCGCCAGGGCCCGACCCTGATTGAAATTGATCAGACCCAGTGGATGAAGGCGGTGTCGCAATGAGTTTTCCAACTACTTTGGATGGCCTGTACATCAACGGCCAATGGGCCGCCGGCCACGAACACTTGCGTGTGATCAACCCGGCGACCGAAGCCCTGTTGACCACCGTTAATGGTGGCGATGCACAGGCTGTCGATCAAGCGGTCACAGCCGCGACCCATGCGTTCAAAACATGGTCGAAAACCACCGGCGCCGAGCGCGGGGCGATCCTGCGCAGAATCGCCACGGGCGTGCAGGCCGGTCGCGAGCAGTTGATGAAATTGCAGTCGAGCAACAACGGCAAACCGTTGTTCGAATCGGCCATCGATGTCGACGACGTGATTGCCACCTTCGAGTATTACGCCGAGCTGGCCGAAGGCCTGGACGCGAAGCAAGACAGCGCCGTGGCGTTGCCGAGCGATGATTTCAGCGCCCGTTTGCGCCGCGAACCGTGCGGTGTGGTGGGGCTGATCGTGCCGTGGAATTTCCCCATGGTCACCACCGCCTGGAAACTTGCCCCGGCCCTGGCCGCCGGTTGCTGCGTGGTGCTTAAACCGTCGGAAGTGACGCCGCTGCCGGAGCTGGAACTGGCGACGATCATTGCCGAAGCCGGTCTGCCAAACGGTGTGTTCAATCTGGTCTGCGGCACCGGCCTGGCCGTCGGCGCGCCGCTGTCGGCTGATCCGCGCATCGCCAAGATTTCCTTCACCGGCAGTAACGCGGTGGGCGTGCAAGTGATGCAGCGAGCGGCAGAAACGGTGAAAGGCGTGAGCCTGGAATTGGGCGGCAAATCTTCGCTGCTGGTACTCGCCGATGCCGACATCGAACTGGCCGTGGAAGTGGCCTGTGGCGGTGGTTTCTTCAACGCCGGGCAGATGTGTTCCGCCACCAGCCGCGTGCTGGTTGCCGATGAGCTGGCGGAAGAATTTGTAGCGCGATTGAAGGCGCGCGCCGAAGCCATTCGCGTGGCCGACCCGTTCGACCCGAATGTGGAAATGGGCGCACTGGTCAATCAGGCGCAATACCAACGCGTGCTGGGCCACATCGACCGTGGTTTGAGTGCCGGGGCAAAGCTGATCTGCGGCGGTAATCGCCCGGCGGACCTGCCTCGCGGCTATTTTTTGCAGCCGACCCTTTTCATCGACGTGCCCCTCGACAGTGCGCTGTGGTGCGAAGAGATTTTCGGCCCGGTGATTTGCGTGCGCAGTTTCAACTCTGAAGCCGAGGCCATTGCCCTGGCCAACGACAGCCAGTTTGGCCTGGTGGCCAGCGTGGTCACGCGCGACGCCGAAGCGGCCGATCGGGTCGCCAACGCTTTGCAGGCGGGGCTTGTGTGGATCAACGCGCCGCAAGTGATCTTCCCGCAGACCGCCTGGGGTGGCTACAAACAGAGCAGCATCGGCCGCGAATTGGGGCCGTGGGGTTTGCAGGCTTTCCAGGAAATCAAACACGTGATTCGGGCCGTCTGAAGGCACAAAAAAAGGCCGTGCATGCCTCATCACGAGGCATGCGCCAGCGTCATGGCTTCAATGAGTTTTTATCGATAGTCAGGTGTTTTGCACGACCTCAGGATGAACCCGCAGGTCAAGCTCAAGTCCTTTGAAACCGGGGACTGCAAGCTGATCTGGCCGCGCGGATGCAACGGTTGCGACCAACCTCATACTTAAAAAAACAAAGGGAGTCCTTTATGGGCGAGCACGATCTGAACAGACGTCAATTCATCAAAACCGTGGGCGTGGCGTCCGTGGCTGCGGCGGCCATGAGCATGCCGTTCATCAAGGCCAATGCCAGCGACACACGCTTCCAGGGCAAGACCCTGCGCTTGCTGACCTGGTCCGATGACACCGGCCTTGCGGCACTGCGCAATATCGCCGCGACCTTCGAAGCCAAATACGGCTGCAAGGTCATCGCAGACCGCACCGGCAGCACCTCGGAAATGGTCGCCAAACTCAAGGCCGGCGGTGATCGTCCGCAGTACGACATCATCACGCTGGCCGGTGTTGGCGCCGAAGGTCTGGCCGCCGCCAACCTACTGGAAAAACCCGATCTCAACCGCATCCCCAACCTGATCGACGTGCCGGAGCAATACCGCACCGGCGCCAACGGTCACGGCATCGGCTACCTGCTGTGGTGCAACAGCCTGGTCTACAGCACCCGCACCATCAAAGAAGCGCCGGACAGCTACGCCGCCCTGTGGGACGCGGAGCTGTCACCGAACATCTTCCTGCCGCCGCCGAACTGGACCGAGGCCATGGACCTGATCATCATCGCCGCCAAACTGGCCGGTGGTGACGAACACAACATCGAGCCAGGCTTCAAGAAACTCGCCGAGCTGAAAGACCGCGTCGTGACCCTGGGCGAAAACCCGAACCAGATCGCCGAGCTGTTCCGCACCGGTTCCCTGGACATGGGCGGCCTGTACGCGCCGGCGTTCTTCCCGAAACAGATTCGCGATCCGGCCTACGGTCTGGGCGCCACGTTCGGCATGAAGGAAGGCTTCTACACCGACCTGATGCTGTCGGTGATGCCGAAGAATCGTCCGGGCGATACCGACCTGGCCTACGCCTTCATCAACCACTCTCTGGACCCGCTGGTGCAGGGCAAGATGGCCGAAGACATCTACAACGGCCCGGTCAACGCCAAGGCGATCATCTCCGCCGAAGCGCGCAAGAGCCCGTACATCCTCACGCCGGAGCAGATTGCCGAGAAGGCGATCATGCACGACAACGCCTTCCTGGCCACCGTGCATGACCAATGGATTCGTCGTTACACGGAAATCTTTTCTTCCTGATCGAGTGGCTTACGCAAGCCTTCTGGGACACCACAAATCCAATGTGGGAGCGGGCTTGCTCGCGAATGCGGTGTGACATTCAACATTGATGTCGACTGACACGGCCTCTTCGCGAGCAAGCCCGCTCCCACAGGGTTCAACGTGGTTTCAAGTCTTGTGTTCGCTCAGCTGCTTTCCATTGACGAGACCCTTGCTATGGAACACCAACCTCTGACCCATCCGGTAAGCGCCGCACCCGTGCGCGTCAACCGGGGTGTCTCACCGACGGCGCGCGCCTGGCTTTTTCTCTCGCCGTCGATGCTGTTTCTCGGCGTGCTGATTGCCGCCAGCCTCTTGGTACTGCGCATGAGCGTCGGCACCAAAGGCGCGGAGTGGTCCGGCTTCAGCCTGGCCAGTTACGCCCAATTGCTGGAACCCTATTACCTCAAGTCGTTGCTGCTGACGTTGCGCCTGGCGCTGATCAGCGCGGTGATTGCGGTGCTGCTGGCGATCCCGGTGGCCTACACCATGTCGCGGCTGACCTCACCGTTTGTGCGGCGGATCTTCCTCGCGGCGGTGCTGCTGCCATTGCTGGTCAACCTGCTGCTGCAAAGCTACGGCTGGCTGGTGATTCTCGGCCCCGGCGGCATGCTCAATCAGGCGCTGATGGGCCTGGGCCTGATCAAGCGGCCGATCATGCTGCTGTACAACCAGAACGGCGTGTTGATGGGCCTGGTGCAAACTGCGTTCCCGTTGGCCGTGCTGCCGATTGCCAGCGCCATGCGCGGTGTCGCCCGCACTTACGAAGAAGCTGCCGCCACCCTCGGCGCCAGTCGCTTGCAGGTGTTTCGCCAGGTGGTGTTGCCGATGAGTTTGCCGGGGATCATCACCGGCGCGACGCTGGTGTTTGCCTACAACGCCAGCAGCTTCGTGGTGCCGTTGCTGCTTGGTGGTCGGCGCGTGCCGATGCTGGCGGTGATGGTGCATGACCAGATCGCCCCGCTGATGAACTGGCCCGCCGCCTCTGCCGCCGGTGTGGTGCTGATCGTTACCACCCTGGCGATCATGACCTTGTCCGAATACATCACTGGCCGTCGTCGGCGCATGCTGGAGGCTTCCCAATGAGCACCCTGATCAAGAAGCGCCATTCGCTGCTGCCAGGTGATACCGGCAAGTTTGCCGGCATCCTGTCGGGCTTCATTTTGCTGCTGGCGGTGCTGCCGATTTTGACCATGATCGTCATGTCGTTCAGCGGTGCATCGAACCTCGATTTCCCGCCCAGCAGCTACAGCCTGCAATGGTACAAAGCCGCCTGGAACACCTTCGTGTCGCCGGACGCCAGCGATGTGCTGAGCCTCGGCAAAGCCATGACCACCAGCCTGATGGTGGCCTGCCTGACCATGGTTTTCGCCACGATTATCGCGGTGCCGGCAGCCTATGCCCTGACCCGTTGCGAGTTCCGCGGCAAGGCCGTGGCGCTGCAATTGATGTCGCTGCCACTGGTGTTCCCGATGGTGGTGTTGGGCCTGGCCTTGCTGCTGGTGTTCGACAGCCTGCCGTTCCACATCACCACCTCGCGGCTGGTGATTGCCCACGTGATTCTGGCGCTGCCGTTCGTGGTGAAAAACTGCACCGCGGCGATGCTTTCCATCGGCAGCGAAGTCGAAGAGGCCGCGCAAATGCTCGGCGCTTCACCGACTCGGGCGATTGTCGATGTGGTGGTGCCGCTGATGAAGTCGGGGATTCTGGCGGGCATGTTGCTGGCGTTCATCGTCTCGTTCAACGAATTCACCGTGACCTATTTTCTCTACACCATCGACGTCATGACCGTGCCGATCTGGATGTACAGCCGCACCGTGTCTTCGCTCGACCCTACCGTTTTCTCGTTTGCCGTGCTGATCGTGCTGATCGACTTTGTGCTCATTTGGGCGCTGGAAAAGTTGGTTGGCGAAGGCGGCGTTTCGTTCTGATTCTTGAGGTGCAACATGACTGGTCTGATTCTGGAAAACGTCGAGAAACATTACGGCTCGGCCTGCGCGGTAAAGGATGTGAACCTGCATTTGCCCGAGGGCAAACTGGTGTGTTTCCTCGGCCCTTCGGGCTGCGGCAAAACCACCTTGCTGCGGATGATCGCCGGGCTGGAAACCCTGACCGGTGGCGAGATTCGCCTGGACGGCGAAGACATCGGCCATACGCCGGCGCATCAGCGTAATTTCGGCATGGTGTTTCAATCGCTGGCGCTGTTTCCGCACATGACGGTGGGGGAGAACATCGCCTATCCGTTGAAACTGCGCGGGGTCAGCAAGGCTGATCAACAGGCGCGGGTGGTGGAGTTGCTGGAGCTGATCCAGCTGCAGGAAATGATTGATCGCCCGGTGGCGAAACTCTCTGGCGGTCAGCGTCAGCGCGTGGCGATTGCCCGGGCGATTGCTTCGCGGCCAAAAATCCTCCTGCTCGATGAACCGCTGTCGGCGCTGGACGCCAAGCTGCGCGAATCGATGCAGGTGGAAATCCGTCAGCTGCAACAACGTTTGAACATCACCACCATCATGGTCACCCACGACCAGCGCGAAGCCATGACCATGGCCGACATCGTGGTGGTGCTGGGGGAACATCGGGTGCAGCAGGTGGGCTCGCCGATTGAAATCTACCGGCATCCAGCCAATGAATTCGTCGCGGATTTTATTGGTTCGGGAAACATTTTCCCGGCCACGGCGCTGGGCAACGGCAAGGTCAGCTTGCCCGGTGGCGATGCGCTGCAAGTGCCAATCTGCAGCAGCATTGTGGTGGGGGAGAAGGTGAAGATGCTGATTCGCCCGGAAGACCTGCAACTGTCGCAACCTCAGGCCACGGCGGGTAATCGCTTGCTCGGAAAGGTGACGTTTGTACGGGATATCGGGGCGACGATTGAAACCACCGTCGAGTGTTCCGGGGTGTCGTTTACCGCATTGAGTACGCCGTGTCAGGGGGTTGGGTTGAGCATTGGCAATCCGGTGTCGGTGACCTTGCCGGCTGAGGCTTGCCGCGTGTTGAGCGCCTGACTTTAGAGGTGGGTCGCCTTTGCCGGCCCCTTCGCGAGCAAGCCCGCTCCCACATTGGATTTGTGGTGGACACAAAATAAGTGAACACCGCAGATCCCTTGTGGGAGCGGGCTTGCTCGCGAAGGGGCCATCAGCCACACCGAAAACGTCAGATCAAACCGACAACCGCAACCGCGCCAAATCCCGGAGCGGCGGCGCCCCGAACAATCGGCTGTATTCCCGGCTGAACTGCGAAGGGCTTTCATAGCCCACCCGATAACCCGCCGCCGAAGCCTCCAGCCCTTCGGCCAGCATCAACCGCCGCGCCTCTTGCAGGCGCAACTGCTTCTGATATTGCAGGGGACTCATCGCCGTCATCGCCTTGAACCGGTGATGCAATGTCGACACGCTCAGGTTCACTTCCCGCGCCAGATCATCGATGCGCAGCGGTTGCTCATAATTGCCGTTGAGCCATTTGATCGCCTGGCTGATGCGATGGCTCTGGCTGTTGGCGATGGCAATCTCGTACAGCCGATGCCCCTGCGGGCTGCGCAACAGCCGATACAGAATCTCTCGACGAATCAGCGGCGCCAGCATGGCGATGTCTTTGGGTGTGTCCAGCAAACGTGCCAGACGCAACACGGCATCGAGCATTGCCGTGTCGATCTGCTCGACATACAGGCCGCGACCAGTAGGCCGTGTGGGGACGCCGATGGGGCCGGCGTCGGCAATCAGCGCGGTGATTTCCGCGGGGTCGATGTCCAGCCGCACGGCGAGGATCGGTTCCTCTGGCGAGACATTCACCACCCGCCCGCTCAACGGCATCGAGACCGAGACCACCAGGTAATTCAGCGGGTCGTAATTGAAGTATTCATCCGCCAGCCGCACTTCCTTGCGCCCCTGGGCCATGATGCACAGGGCCGGTTGCGCCAGCACCGGGGCGAAGTCATGGTTTTGACTGTGGCGCGACATGAACAGCGAACCGACGGCGGTGGCATACGTGCCATCCTCCATCGTGTTACGACGGATGAGGGCGGCCAGTTCCGCGCGCTGTTTTTCCATGTCGGCATCCAGCGGGGCTTGAAAGTGATCGAGCGACGACATGCTGGGCATCCTCGGTGACGCGTTGGTAATGGGCTGAGCTTAAATTTGTGCAAGGGACAGCGGTAGACACATCCTGCCAAAAGCTTGCCTGATTCTGCACGGGGCTTCGTGTGCCGCCCCGTCATGACGTGACGCAGATGGGCAACGGCTGACGCAAACCTTCCCCTGTAGGCGCTGCCGAAGGCTGCGATCTCTAGATCTTGAAAACAGAAGTCAAAAGATCGCCGCCTTCGGCAGCGCCTACACAAAGCTCGTGTGACAGTGGTGTGACGGGTTTTACCGGTTGTTACAGGTGTTGAGCCAGGTCTCGCAGGATTGTGCAATGCGTCGGCAGGAATCGACTAACGACAGCTGCGACGCGCCGCCTAATCTTGGATCCTGTCGCAGCCCGTTCCCGGCTGCCACTGGATGACCTGGGAGGGTTGAACATGTCTACGCAAATCCCCGTCAGTCATATGGCCTTCATTCGCGCCCGCGCCGGGCGTTCGGCAGAACTCGGTGCGCGCCTGAGCGCCCTGATCGAGCCATCGCGCAACGCGCCGGGTTGCCTGAGCTTTGCCCTGCAGCACTCGCAATGCGATCCGGAGCTGTGGCTGGTGTCCGGTTTCTGGATCAACCAACAGGCCATGACCGCTTACTTCGGCAGCCCGGCGATGCAGATTTTTGCCGAGCTGGTGCAGGAACTGGTGGTCAATAGCCTGGATTTTCATACCTTCAAGGATGTCTCGGCGGCCCAGGCCCTTGGCCAGTCCGAGGCAGCGGTACACAAACTCGCCGGTTGAGGGTTTAATGGCGCAATTCTCCATTAGCCAGGATCCGCGACATGGCACGCAAAGCCTTTGAACACTTCGAAGCCGTTTCAGCAGTAGTACCGGGCGAGGGCGGTTACCACGCCGCAATTGCCGTCAAAGCCCTCGGCGGTTCCGGTGCCCCGACTTTTCACAAAGTGCTGGAAGGCCAGACCTTCAAGACCGCTCATGAAGCCGACGAGGCCGCAGCCAAAGAGCTGACCCGCCTCAAAGACGTTAAAGAAGACGCCGACCTGCTCTGGTAATTACTTGACCGCCCCCGGGCGGAACATCTTGAACAATGCCTCTGGCCCCAGCTGAAAGTAATCCGCCGGCCCGCCGCCGCGCAGAATCGGTTCTGCCGCGGCGGTGTCGTACACCCCATCCTTCAACAGCCATTTGGCGATGTGCACGGCGACCACTTCGCCGAGAATCAGCCAGCTCGGCACCACTTCCTTGTTGGCGCGCTGCAACTGAATGATCTGCGTGACTTTGCATTCAAAGGACACCGGGCTTTCGGCAACCCGTGGCACCTGAATGATTTTCGACGCCGCAGTGGTCAGCCCGGACAGTTCGAATTCATCGACCTGCGGCCCGACCATGGCGCAGCTCTGGTTCATCTGCTCGGCCAGCGGCCGGGTCGCCAGGTTCCAGGCGAATTCGCCGGTCTGCTCGATGTTGTTCAGGCTGTCTTTACGCCCGACGCTGGAAAACCCAATGATCGGCGGGATGTAGTTGAAGGCGTTGAAAAAGCTGTAGGGCGCCAGATTCAAGCAGCCGTTGGCGTCCTGGGAAGAAATCCAGCCGATAGGGCGCGGGCCGACGATGGCATTGAACGGGTCATGTGGCAGGCCGTGGCCGTTGGCGGGTTCGTAGAAATGGATATCGTCGGGCATGAACGGGTTCCTGAGGCGTTGATTCGGAATCGATCATAGTGCAAGGACGAGCGGGTTATTTCCAGCGATGAGATCTAATGTGGGAGCGGGCTTGCTCGCGAAAGCGGTGTATCGGTCAGCATCCTTGTTGAATGTTAAACCGCTTTCGCGAGCAAGCCCGCTCCCACAGGTTGACCGAGTTCTTTCAGAAGAAAATGCGGTCGAATGTGGGAGCGGGCTTGCCCGCGAAGAGGCCATAACAGCCTCCATCAATGTAATGGTCAGTCCGTCTCGATCCGCGAATGTTTGCGGGTGTCTTTCATGGTGATGTACACCAGCAACGACACCGCGATGCACGCCGTGACATACCAGTAGTAACCGGTTTCCATGCCGATGCTCTTGAACCACAGCGCGATGTATTCAGCAGTACCGCCGAAGATCGACACGGTCAGCGCGTACGGCAAACCGACGCCCAGTGCGCGGATCTCGGTGGGAAACAGTTCGGCTTTGACCACCGCGTTGATCGAGGTGTAGCCGCTGACGATGATCAGCGCCGCCATGATCAGGAAGAATGCGCCCCACCAGGTCTGGACCGTGTGCAGGGTGGTCAGGATCGGCACGGTGAACAGCGTCCCGAGGATACCGAAGGCGATCAGGATCGGCCGGCGACCGACTTTATCCGACAGCCCGCCAACGATCGGTTGCAGGCACATGAACAGAAACAGCGTGGCTGCCGAGATGCTGGTGGAGTCGGTGATGCTCATGCCGACGGTGTTCACCAGGTATTTCTGCATGTAGGTGGTGTAGGTGTAGAACGCCAGGGTGCCGCCCATGGTCAGGCCGACCACGGTCATCAGTTCCTTCGGATGGCGCAGCAAGGTGCGCATCGCGCTTTCCTTGGCTTTTTCTTTCTTGGTGAACGACTCGGTTTCTTCCATGCCACGACGCAGGTACAGCGCGACCACGGCACACAGCGCACCGATGGCGAACGGGATGCGCCAGCCCCAGGCGTAGAGTTGCTCGGTGGTCAGGGTCTGTTGCAGCACAATCAGCACCGCCAGGGCGATGAGTTGGCCGGAGATCAGGGTCACGTACTGGAAGCTGGAATAGAAGCCGCGACGCTCCTTGGTCGCCATCTCGCTGAGATACGTCGCCGAGGTGCCGTACTCACCCCCAACCGACAAGCCCTGCAGCAGGCGAGCGAACACCAGCAGGATCGGCGCACCGATACCGATGGTTTCATAATTGGGGCTCAAGGCGATCAGCAGCGAGCCGAAACACATCAGATACACCGAGGCCATCAACGCACGTTTACGACCGGCGCGGTCCGCGTAGAGGCCCATCAGCCAGCCACCGATCGGACGCATCAGGAAGCCCACGGCGAAGATCGCAGCGGTGTTCATCAGCTGTGCGGTGGAGGAACCGGCGGGGAAGAAGGTTTTGGCGAAGTACAGGGAGAAGGCGGCGTAGACGTACCAGTCGTACCACTCGACCATGTTGCCGACAGAACCGCTGAAGATCGATTTGATCCGGCTGGCGGTGGTTCTTTCTTTAGCCGGCGCGGCAGCCGACCCAAGGGGCAGGGCGTTGGAGTTATCCATTGAAGGATCCTCGTTTAATTGTTTTTGTGGAGCGCGTTAAAACGCAGCCTGCTGGAGCTATAGCAGGAGCTGTGCCAAGGGGAGGAGGGCCGGTTTAGAGGGGGGTAGGCGGTTTTGTTGAGCGGATAGTCGCTCAAGATATGTGTGAGTATGAGCGGATTTCCGCCGATTGATCGTTCCCACGCTCCGCGTGGGAATGCCTCAACGGACGCTCCGCGTTGGGCTTTTGGGACGCAGAGCGTCCCGGCTGCATTCCCACGCGGAGCGTGGGAACGATCAGTCAGCTGTCCTGCAAAAACATCTCGCGCGTCAACCCATGCCGCTGCATCTTTTCATTAAAGGTACGGCGCGGCAGTTGCAGCTCTTCCAGCACCGCTTTCACATCACCTTTATGCCGGGTCAGTGCCGCGCGCAGGCAATGGGCTTCGAAGGCTTCTTGCTGCGCCGCCAGTGACTGGCCGGGGTCGATCCCCGCCGGTTCCGGCTCGCCGAGGCCCAGCACTTGTCGCTCGGCGACGTTCGCCAGTTCACGCACATTGCCCGGCCAGTCGTGGCTCAGCAGATGGCTCAGTTGCGGCCCGCTCAAGGGCGTAAAGGTGCGACCCAAACGCTCGGCGGCACTCTGGGCGAAGAACTCGAACAGCAGGGGAATGTCTTCACGCCGATCGCGCAATGGTGGCAGACGCAACTCGGCGACGTTCAATCGATAGGCCAGATCCTCGCGAAAGCGTCCGGCCCGGGCTTCATCCAGCAAATCGGGTTTGGTCGCGGCGATGATCCGCAAGTCCACGTGGATGCTCTGGTTGGAACCCAGGCGCTCAAGCTTCTGCTCCTGCAATACCCGTAGCAGTTTCACTTGCTGGGCCAGCGGCATGCTTTCGATTTCATCGAGAAACAACGTGCCCCCGTCGGCGTACTCGAGCTTGCCGATGCGTTTGCCCTGGGCGCCCGTGAACGCGCCGCTCTCATGGCCGAACAATTCGGCCTCGAACAACTGCTCGGGAATCGCTGCGCAGTTGAGCGCCACGAAGGCTTTGTCGGCGCGCGGACCGAAGTCGTGCAGGCAACGGGCAACCAATTCCTTGCCGCTGCCGGTTTCGCCACGGATCAGTACATTGACCGGCAGCATTGCCAAATCCAGCACTTGGCGGCGCAGGGTCTGCAAACCACGGGACACCCCCAGCAGCGTGGCATCGAGTTTGGCGCGATTGTCCGCCTGCTCATGCAGCGCGCGGTTTTCCAGCACCAGTCGACGCTTGTCCAGCGCCCGGCGCAGACTGCTCATCAGGGCTTCCGGGCTGAAGGGTTTCTCAAGGAAATCGTAGGCACCATCGCGCATGGCTTCGACGGCCATCGGCACATCACCGTGACCGGTCAGCAGGATCACCGGCAAATCGGCATCGCGGCGCTGGACTTCAGCCAACAGCTCCAGCCCCGTCATGCCGGGCATGCGCACATCGCTGAGAATCACTCCGGGGAAATGCCTGGGCAGTTGCGCCAGGCATTCGTCGGCGCGGCTGAACAGCTGCACCTCGAACCCCGACAGGCTCAGCCATTGTTCGACAGCGCTGCGGATGCTGCTTTCGTCATCGACCACCATCACCGAATTGAGCATCAGGCAGGGACCTCCAGATCAATAGGCAGCGTCAAGGTGAATACCGCGCCGTTTTCGCCATTGTCAGCACTCAAGCGTCCGCCCGCTTCGTGAACGATCGCGAAGGATACGGCCAGCCCCAGACCCAGGCCATCGCCCACCGGTTTAGTGGTGAAGAACGGATCGAAGACTTGTGCCAGATGCTCTTCGGCAATGCCGCCACCGTTATCGGCGACGGTCAGGCGCCACAATTGTTCATCGGCTTCGAGGCGGATTTCCAGACGTTTGCAGGGTTTGTCGTGCATCGCATCCAGGGCATTGCGCAGCAGGTTGATCAGCACCTGTTCCAGGCGAATCGCATCGCCACGCACCCAGGCCGGGCGCGTCAGGTGCAGCACGAGACTGACGTTTTCGTCCCGCAAGCGCGTATCCAGCAACTGCAAGGATTGATCGACCACCGTCGCCAGGTCCAGCCGTTCACGCAGGCCGCTGGGGCTTTTGCGGGCGAAGGTTTTCAGGTGGCCGGTGAGCGCGGCCATGCGCGTGAGCATATCGTCCACCGGTTTCAGCGCCTTGTAAGCGTCTTCAACCCGACCATGATCGAGCAGCAGGCGCAAGGTCGCCAGTTGCATGCGCTGGGCGGTCAGTGGCTGGTTGATTTCATGGGCCAGCGCCGCCGACATTTGCCCTAGTGCCGCGAGTTTGGCCGATTGCACCAAGCCGTCCTGGGCGGTGCGCAAATCGCGGGTGCGTTCTTCTACCAGTCGTTCGAGTTCTTCGCGGCTGCGCTGGCGCAATTTCGCCAGCCGCCAACGCTGATTGAGGAACAGCAACAGAAACACCACGGCCAGCCACACCCCGGCGGCCGCGAGCCCGGCGTTGCGCAGGTCTTCGAAGGCTACCTGCGGGCGGCGCAGCAAGTGCAGCGTCCAGCCTTCGGTGGCCAGCGGCAGGGATTCCCAGAGGTAATCCGCCGTCCCCTCGGGGCCATTGACCCGGGTCAAATCACTGTTGTCGTCGAAGCGCCGCACCGAACGATACTCAAGTGGGGTCAGCGGTTGTTTGTCGTATTGGCGGGTGGTCTTGAGCTCAGTGTGATCGCTGGCGCTCAGCGGCCGCAGCAGGCGATAACGCCAGCCCGGCTGGTTGGCGATGAAGATGATCCCGCGCGCATCGCTGACCAGCAACGTGTCGCTGCCCTGGCGCCATTCGCGCTCCAGTTCCGGGAATTCGAGTTTGACCACCATGGCGCCGAGGAACTCGCCACTGTCGCTGGTCACCGCGCTGGACAGGAAGTAACCGGGAATGCCGCTGGTCACGCCCACCGCATAAAAACGCCCGGTGCCCTGAGTGCGGGTCTGGCTGAAGTAGGGGCGAAAACCGTAATTGTGGCCGACGTAACTGCTGGGCAGGCGCCAGTTGCTGGCGGCCACGGCGAGGCCGGTACGGTCGAGCAGTTCCAGGGTCGAGGACTGCGCGGCGCCGTTGATTTTCTCCAGTTTGCGATTCAATGCAAGCTGCTCTTCGGGGCTCACTTCACCGTTTAGCGCGGCGCGTAGTTGCGGGTCCAGCGCCAAGACGGCAGGCAGGGCGCGGTAGCGTTCGATCAGCGTGTGCAGGGAGTTGGCGTACAACGCCAATTGCTGACTGGCGCGGGCGGCGTCTTCTTCCAGCGCCTGGCGCTCGGCGTGGCGGATGGCAAAGGTGGCAGCCAGAACCGCACCGGCGACGATCAGCAGGGTATACAGCGTCAGGCGTAACGTTCGGGAAGTCGCAAGCATGGCGTTGAAAACAGTCAGCAATACGGGCGCGCACCATAACATGTTGCCGGGCGTGGCCCGTGTGCCCCGGGTAAAACTTGTCGATTCAGGCGGCCTTACGACTGTTCCTGTAGTCCCGCACGGAGCCCAGGAGATTGTTGAGAATACCGGTGATTTTTCCCGTCTCCTGATCCAGCGCTTGAATATCGATCCCGCCTATTTTGTCTATGGATAGCGCGTCGGCAAATTCGTGAATGCCTCGCATGCTTGAGTCAATCGCGCCTATGAGATGGAGAATGCCGCTTTCGAATTCGGCCATTTTTTCGTCTGATTTTCCCCGACTGGCCCCTATTGCTTCATCAACTATCTCCGGTAGCCCCAGCAAGATGTTTATGCCACTGCTGGTTGCGCTCACGGCTTCCGAGGGCAGTCCGGTGAGTGTTGCCTTCAATAGTTCGCTGGAAGCCTGAGCAGTAGCTTCTCTGCCCAGCTTTAACTGCGACTTCTGAGAGCTGAAATTCATGTTCTGATATTTGGCTTTTATGTATTCAACGGGATCCATTTGTTTGTATTCGGCTTTTCTTATAATTTTATCGGCCGTCAGCTTTGTGGTTTTCAAGTTGACCGAAGCGCTCAAACCTGTTCTTTCGGCCACATAATCCACGAGACCGCTGACGGCAAATTTGGCGGCGAACCCCAGCCCCGCGCCTACCACGTTACCGATCCCCGGCGCCGCGGCGCCCAAGAGCTGGCCGCCAAGACCGACGAGAAACCCGATGCCATAGCTGATGGCCTTTCCTACCACCAGCACCGACGTTCTTCGCGCCGTCGCAAGTGCAACTTTCGAGTCTGAGCCCATATTGCTGAGTTGCTCGCCGGCATCGCGCACGCGGCCTTTAGTGATCCCCAGTATTTCGATATGACGCGTCACTTGCTTGTTCATTTGATCTTTCATACGGCGTGTTGCATTGGCTTGCCTATTCTTCGCATAGCTGGCGTTTTCCGAGGCAATGATCCTGGCGATACCCGCGTGGAAATCGGCCATGGTTGGCATTTTGACTTCGCCATTGATGTCGACGTAACCGATCGGATTGTTGCCTACGAATGCATACAGATTCAGCCCATCCACATCCCCCGCCGGATCAGCACTGATCCAGCGTTGCAACCACGGCACGTAATAACGGGCACCGTAGTAATACAACCCGCTGGCATCCATTTCCTTGCCCGAATAGCGAATGGTCTTGTAACTGGCTTCCAGCGCCGAGCGGGTCGCCCACCACGCCGTGCCACCGAAGGCGTAGTAGAACTCCTGACTGATCACGCCAGCACGACGGTCGAGTTCCAGCGCGCACGAGCCCAGGTGGTCGTCGAGGCTGTAGCGCAGTTGATCGGCTTCGATGCCGGCCGGCTGGCCGCTGACCCAGTGCAGGCAACGGGCGCCCGGCAGGACGATGACGTGCAACTGCTGGCCGTCGCGGTCATGAATTTCCAGTCCGGGCAAATAGCGCACTTCGCGCAGATGAGGACCGTTTGAAGTGTAGGTCAACCAGCTTTTGTAGACGCGCTCGCCCTGGCTATAGCGGTAGGTTTCTTCGTCATCGGGCAGACCGTTGCTGTGCTTGAGCAACGTCACTTTAGCCAGTTGATCGCGGTTGTTCCATTCAAGCGGCAGGGTGCCGGGTTGCCGATTCAGCTGATTGCCGTGCGGGTCGAAGTGATCGCCGAAAACCGGTTCGGCGTCGCCTGGTTTCCAGCGCACGCCACGGTTGCTGTGTGGGTCGATGCGCATCTCTTGCGTGAACATGTTGCCTTTGCGCATGTGCCGCAACTCGACCAGATTGTTGCCGGCGTCGTACTGATAATGCTCGGTGTAGTTGAAGCGACGCCCGGGGTCGATCGGCTGGATTGGCGAGGGCAGGCCCGGTTGCAGGTGGGGGATATCGCCCTCGAAGCCGCTGCTTTCGGTCAGGCGGTACAGCGAGTCATAGGTGAGAGTGCGATGACCCTCAACCCGTTGGTTGGCGAAATACACGGTGGTGAGGGTGGGGTCGTCGATGCGCAACACGTTACCCATCGGGTCGTAACTGTAGCGCATATCCTGCAGGGGATCTTCCTGGTCCTTCTGTGCCAGCAAACGAAGCAGACGACCGTCGGCCGGGTCGTAGAACCAGCGGCTGCGTACACCGTTGCCAGCGAGCTGATCGCTCAGCTGACCGGCGGCGTTGTAGTGGGCTTCGCGCAAAACCGGTTCCGACGAAGTGGCACCGGCCAGCTGTAACGACACCTGGTTGAGCTGCCCTGCGAGGTCATAGTGCGACAGTTGTTGGTGGCCGCCGGCATCGGTGTGGCCGAGCGGGCTGCCGAGCGGGCTGAAGAGGTGATGGCTGGTGAAGGTGTCGCTGTTGCCGGCAAAGGTGCGTGTTTCAGTCAATGGCTGGCCGAGCAGGCCATAGCTGTTGAAACCCAGGGTGCCCGACGGATCCACCTGTTCGAGCAACTGGCCGCGCAGGTTGTGATCGGCATCCGCGCCACTGTCGGCATAGCTGAAGCGTTCGACGTCCGGCTGCGCATCTTCTTCGATGGCGACCGGCCGTAACTGGTCGTCGTAGCGGGTCTGCCAGTGATGGCCGCGCTGATCCCAACGCTGTAGCACTTCGCCCGCCAACCCCGGCAGGCTCAGGCGCCAGCCGGCATCCACACTGTCGACGCTGAGCGACTCGCCCGCAAGACCGTAGACGGTGGCAAGGTTGGGTTTGGGCGCCGTGCCAAACAGTCGCGGATCCCATTGCGCCACCAGGCGGCCGGCCGCATCGTAATGCTGGCGGGTCACCAGGGCAGTTGCCGTGTCACTGGCAACCGTACGCAGATAGGCGACCTGGCGGACCAGCAGGCCACGGCCATCACTCACCGTGAGCGCGGGCGTGCGCCAATGGACACTGGTCGTCATGACGATGCGCCCGGCGGTGGCGTTGACAGCGTCTCATCGGTGTCGTTGAAGTCTTCGCTGACGTGGTACCAGGGATGATAGGTCTCGCGGGAAAAATAGCCTTTGGCGTTGATCAGCTTGATCGGCCGGCCCGGTACGTCATAGAACAGTTGATCGAAATAGCCGAGCTCGCGCAGGGACTGGTCGTTGACGTAGTGATGGGTGTTGGCAAAAAACGGCCGATACTGCCGCACGGCCTGACCTTTGTTGTTGTAGTCCACCCGTTCGCTGATGCGCCAGCGCGGGTCGGCGAATTCCTCGCGCAACTCGCCACGGTCGACAATCAATGAACCGTCGGCAGCCACCGCATACGCCAGGCCGGGCTCGACCCGTTGTTGGGTTTGCAGCGCCCGGCCAAAACCGTCCACGCAGGCTTTAACGATTTGAATCTGTGCAGGTTCACTGTCGTTGGGATAACGGTCGGCGCTGAGGATGACGCTGTGCACCGGCTCGCGGTGAACCGTGTCGATGAGTCGGCTCAATGCCTGTTCCGCCGTCGTCAGCGGGCTGCGTTGCCGCAACCGCTGGCGCGCGCTGGCGCGGATGTGCCCGCTGGGCAGAACATAACCGTCTGCGATCCAGGCGTCGCGCCATTGGACGGTCTCGCTGGCGAAAGGAGGAGGCTGTCCCATCCAGCTGAACAAATCCTTACGCAACGTACTGGCAGCTTCTTGTATGGCATCCACCGGGTTCTCGATGGCCGGGTCCGGCCGATGATCCTCTGGTCGATCGTAATCGCTCAGCGGCCCGAAGCCGGCGGTACTGCCATTTTCGGTGCCGTAAAAACTGATGGCCAGCGGCTGTCCGGAAGGTTCGTAAATGGCTTCCTGAACATTGTCGTTGGCATCGATGATGCGCAGGGGTTGCAGCGCGTGATAGTCGTATTCGATCCGGGTCGTACAGCCGTCCGGCAGCTCGACGCTTTTAATCGTCAGGCTATAGTCGTCGTACTCGGCCTTCGTCTCGCCGTGGCTGAGGGTTTCGCGGTATTTGCGCACGCTGTAAAAACCGGCGAGCTCGTCGTAGCTGGCGAAACCGTAGTGGGCGGACCACAGGTTCTCTTCGTTGTCTGCCGGGAGCGACGGCTCGAACAGAAGCGGCATGGGGGCATAACCGATGTTGGCCAGTTCGTCGCGGATGTCGAAGGGCGGCGGCAGGTCGCCATAAGCATCGAGCGCCGTTTTATCCAGTTGCGCCACTTCCAGAGGGCCGGCCAGGGCTTCGAACTCCGCCCGGCCATCGGGCAGCGGCGACTGATCGGCCGTCTTGAGATACCGCTGCACCGACTGTCGGGTCAGCACACGCAAGGCATTCCATTGCGGCGAAGCCTGATGCCGGGTCAGTTCCTCATACGACACTTGAGCCGGTTCCAGGCCGCTGGGGAGCGGGCCTTTGGGCAACACTAGCGCATTGCCGCGTTGCTCCCAGGGTAACCAGAGCCGCCAGTGCTGGGGGGCCTCGTCCAGGTCGATGAACCGGGCGCGGGTTTCGTCCACGTACCAGTTCTGCTGAGCGTCGTCATGAGCGTCCCGCCACCACTGCTGTTCATCGGGATCGGTAAAGGGCGGCGCGTCCGCCGCGGTCCGGCGCCGCGCATAGCTGATGGTCAGCGCGTGGGTGGGCAGGCCGTAGGCGTTCCACCGCAGGGTCACGTCATGACGGCACAGCGGGTCGTCGACACAGCGTTCGTACTGGTAGCTGATCGTCTCCAGCGCCAGGGGCAGCAGCACCGCCGCGGTATACAGTTCACCGCGGGGCCGTACTTCTCGAACCAGGTAGCGGTGCTCTTGCACCGAGTAAGGCTGTGCTGTGGCCGGGTCATCCTGAGCAGCATAGGTTTCGATTCTGGCGACCGAGCCAACCAGCGCCCGGGCGATTTCGTAGCGGGTGGTATCGTCGGGCGGTGTCACGGGCTCATCACATTCATCATTGGCGTGATAACGGCTGAACAGCGTGTCTCCCAAGGGGAAGGCCTCGGTGTCACGATCGAAATAACCCTCGCGTGGCCTGTCCATGGACTGCCCGGTATGGAACCAGGTGCACACCCGTACCGGCGCCGTGAAGCCAATATCGTCGTCGCCCGTGGCGGTCTCGCTGTCGGTTTGTTGCAGTTGGCCGAAGCCGCGGAACTCGCGCTCCTTGCCGTCGTAAACACCCTGGCGATAGGCAAACGATTGGGTCAGGCAATTGCCCGTGACTTCATCCAACTGGCGCTGTTGATGCACGACCTGGACGGGGAAGGGTAAAAAGCACGCCGGGACCTCTGTCGGGTTGGCCACGAGCCGTTCTTGCTTTTCGTCCAGCCATTCCTGCGCGCAGCTGCGATAGACCGCCCAGGCGCTGCAGCCCATGTTGTTGTTGCTGGCTGTCAGCAGGTACGGTTTGGCGGCGACAAAGTCGTAGCGCCAATGCTGCGGTTTCATGTGCGCCACCGTCAGGATCAGGCTGGCACAGCCCAGGCCTTGCAGGTCGGCGAAGGTGACCTGGCACAGAGGGTCGTAACGCACGTCCTGCGGCCAGGGCACAACGATCGGCGTCTGCTCCAGCCCGTTGCCGCCACGGTTCAGGTAGATCTCGAATGCAGCGGATTTCAGATAGATCAGTGCCGGTGCGCCGGACCCGTCGAGATCGGCGATTCGCACCCGCGCGGAATCGAATTCGCCGTACTCGAACGGCAAGGCGCTGATCACCCGTCCCTGGCCGAATTTGCCGTGCCCCAGATTTGGCCAGCATTCGATTTGGTCATGCCGAATGCGGCACAGCTCGGTCATGTCGCTGCCCAGCAGGTTGCCCAGCAGCACCAGCTCACTGGAGGAATTGCTGAACAGCGGGAGCCGGTCATCCCGTGGCGCATGCGGCGTTTCTTCGGCTGGGGCAAACCCTTGCTCGCGACGATTGGCGTACAGGCGCACGCATTGCGGACCGATCAGGCCCAGGGAATTGAGCCCGTCTCCCGAAAAATCACCCAAGTGGGAAAGGGTGTTGAAAAACTCCAGCGGAAACGCATTAAAGGCAATGGATTCTGCCCAGTTACGATCGGCCTTCAGCGTGCGGAAAACGCTCATGCCCGGTTGGGCGCTGATCCAGTCGAGACGGCCATCACCAGTCAGGTCGGTGAGTACCTGATGCACGGGTTGGTTGCGGTTCGCGACGGGGATTTTGTCCAGCGCTGTCCAGGGCCCGTAGCAGATGTTATCGGCCCCCGACGGGGCGCGCAGCGGTTCTCGGTAGTACCAGCCCTGGTCATAGCGGCAGAGAACGCCTGGCACGCCTTCACCGTACAGGTCGACACTCTGGTAGTACTGGCCATCCTCAATGCCTGGCATGTTGTCCGCTTCAAGCCATCGTGTGGGCGTTTGATTGATCTCGAATGGCGAGTAGTCGAACTCCACCGGTGGGCTGTTTTCCACGGTACCGCTGGCGTCGTAGGCCTGATAGTGGGCCGCGGTTACCTGGCTGAAGGTCCATGCCTGTGTGTTTTTTGAGTACTCCAGCAACATACGCCGCACCAGCACTGGCTCGACGCCTAGTTCGGTAGGGAAGTAGTGAAACATCAACACTTGCCGGCAGAGTCGGCGCGTGCCCGTTTCAAAGCCCTGCCCATAAGTCGAGAAGGCGTCCGCGCGCGTCAGCCAGGGTTGCAGTGTGCCGCCGTCATATACGGGTTTTTCGGTCAGCGACGTGCTGCGCTCGCCGTAGTCGAACAGCAAATGAAAATGCCAGTCCAGATCAGCCGGGTTTTCCATTGTCCAGGCATACAAATCCTTGCTGGCCGTGAAGTTGCCGTAGAACACCCGATGCAGGTAACGCTGGGCGCGGTAGTCATGGACGGGGTCGGCGTCTTGATCATCGGCTTTGTAATCGAAGCAAATATGTTCGCCGTGGGCGTTCATGCTTTCGCACAGCAGCCAGGTGCCCACGCGTAGCGGATCGTCGGGATCGGCCCGGCGCGAAGACGTGGTTTTGCCGTACACGTGCAGTGAGCCATCGGCACCGTGCACCAGCCAGAATGTTGGTGGATTCGCCTCTCTTGACCGGCTCACCCGTTGCCAGCGTTCTCGCAGGGCAAAGCCGCTTTCAACCCCTGGCCAGTAACGCACCACGCTGTGCGGGCCGACGTCGACGCCGTTGTAGCTACTTTCGGGGCGGGACTTGAGTGTCCTGTCTTCGTTGAGCTCGGGCATCCAGACTTCGCCGTCGTCACCAATGATCTCGTCATGGTCGGTGTAGCGCGGCACTCCTTTGTGGGTGCGGCGGCTGATCTGGCCGACCCCCAGGCTCCAGCCGATGCCGAACGGCCCGTTACCCGCCTGGCTGCTGTAAGTCAGGGACAGTTGCGGATCCCAGCCCCGCCCGGGGGAAGCCGGTATCGGCAGTTCGAAGGCTGCCGCCCCGGTCGGGCCCACGGCGACCCAACTTTTGCCGATGGTGGCGATCGATGCGCTTTTTGCGATGGACGGCGTTGTGATGCTCAGGTCTTGATCTGCCATGGTTTCATCCCGTGCGCACGCGGTGGCGTGGGTGAAGTCAACGCTATCAAGGCAGAGGTGCGGCGTAACCTGTCAGATCTGACAGGTGAAGGTGGTTTTTTTAGAATGATTGGGTTGCAAGGCGTGGCTTTTTATCGCGATTGCAGCCATTAAAGCCTATGAGAGCGATGTTGAATGTGATGGCCTCATCGCGAGCAGGCTCGCTCCCACAGGGTTTTGTGGTGTTGGGTCGATCGACAAAAAAATGGCCGGGTCATCTGGGGGATGACCCGGCCGTGTCTGGAGAGGGTTGCGCTTACTGCACTTCCACCGCCAGGCTTTCACTGATCTTTTTCTGCCAGATGGCAGGACCGGTGATGTGTACCGACTCGCCCTTGCTGTCGACCGCAACGGTCACAGGCATGTCTTTGACGTCGAACTCGTAGATCGCTTCCATGCCCAGTTCGGCGAAAGCCACCACGCGGGATTTCTTGATGGCTTGCGCCACCAGGTAAGCCGCGCCGCCGACTGCCATGAGGTAAACGGCTTTGTGGTCCTTGATCGCTTCGATCGCGGTCGGGCCGCGCTCGGATTTGCCGATCATGCCCAACAGGCCGGTTTGCTCGAGGATCTGACGGGTGAACTTGTCCATCCGCGTCGCGGTGGTCGGGCCGGCAGGGCCAACCACTTCTTCGCGTACCGGATCAACCGGGCCAACGTAGTAGATGAAGCGACCTTTGAGGTCCACCGGCAGGGTTTCACCCTTGTTCAGCATCTCGACCATGCGCTTGTGCGCCGCGTCGCGACCGGTGAGCATTTTGCCGTTGAGCAGGACGGTTTCGCCCGGCTTCCAGCTCTGCACTTCTTCCGGCGTCAGGGTATCGAGGTTGACGCGACGGGCCGATGGGCCGGCTTCCCAGACGATTTCCGGGTAGGCGTCCAGCGGTGGCGCTTCCAGCGAGGCCGGGCCGGAACCGTCGAGCACGAAGTGCGCGTGACGGGTGGCGGCGCAGTTGGGGATCATGCACACCGGCAGGGACGCAGCGTGGGTCGGGTAATCCATGATCTTCACGTCAAGCACGGTGGTCAGGCCACCCAGGCCCTGGGCGCCGATGCCCAGTTGGTTGACCTTCTCGAACAGCTCCAGGCGCATCTCTTCGATACGGTTCTGCGGGCCGCGTGCTTTAAGCTCGTGAATGTCGATGGATTCCATCAACACTTCCTTGGCCATGACGGCGGCTTTCTCGGCGGTGCCGCCGATGCCGATGCCGAGCATGCCCGGTGGGCACCAGCCGGCGCCCATTTCCGGAACGGTTTTCAGCACCCAGTCAACGATCGAGTCGGACGGGTTGAGCATGGCCATTTTCGACTTGTTCTCGGAACCGCCGCCCTTGGCTGCCACGTCCACTTCCACGGTGTTACCCGGAACGATGGAGTAGTGGATAACGGCCGGGGTGTTGTCCTTGGTGTTTTTGCGAGCGCCCGCCGGGTCGGCGAGGATCGAAGCACGCAGGACGTTTTCCGGCAGGTTGTAAGCCCGGCGTACGCCTTCGTTGATCATGTCGTCCAGGCCCATGGTGGCGCCATCCCAACGCACGTCCATGCCCACGCGCACGAACACGGTAACGATACCGGTGTCCTGGCAGATCGGGCGGTGGCCGGTGGCGCACATGCGCGAGTTGATCAGAATCTGCGCCATGGAATCGCGAGCTGCCGGCGATTCTTCACGCAGGTAGGCCTCGTGCATCGCCTGGATGAAATCCACGGGGTGGTAGTAGGAAATGAATTGCAGGGCGTCGGCAACGCTCTGAATCAGGTCGTCTTGCTTGATCACGGTCATGAGTCGCGCTCCTCTAAAAGACGGGAACATTCAATAAGGTGCTTGCAGCTTGGGTGCATCGGTCGGTTGCAAGCACCTTTCAAGGCACGCCGGGCATGCTGGCGCGACGCTAAAAAGGCGCGGCAGTATACCGCGCCTCGATGGCGGGCACATCCGTTGACAGTCAAACGTTGGTCGCATAACGCCCACAGATGAGTATTGGGGGGCTGGGCCGTTGTGGTGAGGGAATTGCCTGTGGAGGCTTGCCACAGGATTACCCCGCCCACCTATGAATATGGGCGAAGGGCTTTTGTGGCGAGGGAGCTTGCTCCCGTTCGGCTGCGAAGCAGTCGTAATAGACTCATCCCAGTTCAACTGAAAGGGGCAGAGGGCCGCTTCGCAGCCCAGCGGGAGCAAGCTCCCTCGCCACAGGATTATCCCGAGTTCGGGTCATGGCTTTGACGCCAGTTTTCTGCCCCGAAAATTGAATGGTCATTTATCAGACTCGCCACTAAAGTGGCATCCGGCCTGTAGAGTAGGACACTCGATCAGCCTCCTTTCCCACGGTGAATCAGCGATTGACCCATAACGCCATTCAGCGGCTTTTGCTTAAACGCTTTGCCCTCGCAGCTGGCACCTACGCCCTGGCTTTGCTGCTGCTGTGGCTGGCGTTTTTCACCGGTCACTACCAGGAATCCGTCACCGGCATGGCGATCGGCAGCGCGTTGGTGGTGCTCAGCCAGGCGGTGTTGTTCGCGTTGTTCTCCAGCGGTCGCAACCTGCGTTTTTCCGATCCGAGCCTGACCGAAGTGCAAATACTGCTGGGGCTGGGTTGGCAAACCTGGCTGATCGCCCATCTGGACGAGGCGCGCGGCGCGTTTCTGGTGTTTTACCTGCTGATTCTGTTGTTCGGGCTGTTTCATCTTTCGCGCACGGCTTTCGCCCGTTGCGCGTTTCTGGTGTTTTTCAGTTTCAGCGCCATCACCTTGTGGGAGGGCTATCACTTTCAGCTGCCCGACCCGACGCTGGCCCTGTTGCAGGTGTGCGTGCTGTTGGTGGTACTCGCGTGGCTGGTGCTTTACGCCCGTTACGTCCAGATGTCGCGCCAGCGTATGCGTCAGCGGCGGTTTGCCTTGCAGGCGCATCAAGACACCCTGCGCGGGATGATGCGCCAGCTCGAAGGTTTGGTGGCGACCGATGAACTCACCGGGCTGTTCAACCGCCGGCATTTCCTGCGCCTGGCCTCCCGGGAGTTGAACGCCATGGAAGCCGATGTGGTGCATGGCCTGGCGTTGATCGACCTCGATCACTTCAAACGCATCAACGATGTTCACGGCCATGCCGCCGGCGATCAGGTGCTGCAAGCGTTTGCCGGAGTGGCCACCGCCTGCCTGCGCGATGGCGATGTTCTGGCCCGCTATGGCGGTGAAGAGTTCGTGGTGTTGTTGCCCGATTGCGATGCCGAGCGCCTGACGGCGTGTTGTGAGCGGTTGCGCATTGCGTTCATGGATGTCGAATTGGTCGGCCTGGATGTGCGCAACCTCAGCCTGTCGGTGGGCATGACTTTGCTGGCGCTCGGCGACGATCTGGATGACGCCTTGCACCGCGCGGATCAGGCGCTATATCGCGCCAAGCGTGATGGCCGTAACCGTTGCGCGGCGGCCTGGGAGAATGTCGATGCCTGAGTTACGGGTCGGCGAACGCCAATGGACGGTGGCGGCGGGGAGTAACCTGCTCGATGCCTTGAATCAGAACGGCGTGTCGGTGCCCTATAGCTGCCGCGCCGGCAGTTGCCATGCGTGCCTGATTAAATGTGTCGAGGGTTTGCCCAGCGACAGCCGTCCCGATGCCTTGAGCCATGAGCAGCGTCAGCAGGGTTGGCGGTTGGCCTGTCAGTGCCAGGTGGTCGATGATCTGCAAGTCGAAACCTTTGACCCGTTGCGTGATGGGCTTGGCGCTCAAGTGGCCGCCAGCGATTGGCTGAGCCCCAGCGTTTTGCGTTTACGCCTGACGAGTGAGCGACCGTTGCGCTATCAGGCGGGGCAGCATCTGGTGTTGTGGGCGGGCCAGATTGCGCGGCCGTATTCCCTGGCCAGTCTGCCGCAAGAAGACCGCTTTCTGGAGTTTCACCTCGATTGCCGTCAGCCGGGGGAGTTCAGTGATTCGGCACGCCAGTTGAAAATCGGCGATCCGATCCGCCTCGGCGAGTTGCGCGGCGGGGCGTTGCATTACGACCCGGACTGGCACACCCGACCGCTGTGGCTATTGGCGGCCGGCACCGGTCTGGGGCCGTTGTTCGGTATTTTGCGCGAAGCATTGCGTCAGGATCACCAGGGCGCCATCCGTGTCATTCATCTGGCCCATGATGCGGGTGAGCATTATCTGGCCAAACCCCTGCAAGCCATGGCCGCCAGCCGTGAAAACCTTAGCGTCGAGCTGTGGACGGCGGCCGAGTTGCCCGCGGCTTTGGCACAACTGCGCCTTGTTTCGCGGCAAACCCTGGCCTTAGTCTGCGGGGCCCCCGACAGCGTCGACGCCTTTGCCCGGCGCCTGTACCTGGCGGGTTTGCCGCGCAATCAACTGCTGGCGGATGTCTTTCTACCCCGTGGTTGAGCGCTGATTTCTCTGTGGCGAGCGAGCTTGCTCGCGCTGGGCTGCGCAGCGGCCCCAAAAGTTTGTGAGCGCTGCGCACTCAAGCGCGAGCAAGCTCGCTCGCCACAGTTGATCCTCTCAGATCAGGACTCACCATGCCCGATACCATCCAGTTTGAACGCGAGCGCGGCCTGCTGACCCTGCGCATCAATCGCCCCGAAAAGAAAAACGCCCTGACTCGCGCCATGTACAGCCAACTGGCGGAAGGTTTGCGGCTTACCGACAGCGACCCTGAAATCAATGCGGTGCTGATCACCGGCAGCGCGGAATGTTTCACCGCCGGCAATGACATCTTTGATTTCCTTCAGCAACCCCCGAGCAACCTCGACAGCCCCGTGTTCCACTTCATGCTCAATTTGCTCGAGTGCCGCAAACCGGTCATCGCCGCCGTGGCCGGCGCGGCGGTGGGGATCGGTACGACGATGCTGCTGCATTGCGATCTGGTTTACGTCAGCACCGACGCCCGGTTGCGCATGCCGTTCGTCAACCTCGGGTTATGCCCTGAGTTCGGCTCCAGCCTAATCCTGCCGCGAATGCTCGGGCACGCCAAAGCGGCGGAGCTGTTGTTGCTGGGCGAGGGGTTCAGTGGTGAACAGGCAGCCGCGTGGGGGATCGCGACTGAAGCCTTGGACAGTGGCGAAGCAGTGTTGGCCAAGGCACGGGAGATGGCGTTGCGATTTGAATCGTTGCCGGTGGAGGCGGTACGCATCAGCAAGCAATTGATGAAAGCGCCGGATCGGGAACAGATACGCAAGGTGATAGAAGAAGAGGGCGCGTTGTTCACCCAGCGGCTGCGTTCGCCGGAAGCGATGATGGCGTTGACCGGGTTTATCAAACGGCATTGAATTTTTCGCTGACTGTACTGGCCTCATCGCGGGCAAGCCCGCTCCCACAAGGATTGCAGGTGTCCACAAATCGAATTTCAACACAAATCCTGTGGGAGCGGGCTTGCCCGCGATGAGGCCCGCCCAGGCAACACAACTTTCGGCTCAGAAACCAAAAAGCCCCGCCATTCACATGGCGGGGCTTTTGTTTTTCAGCGCTCGATCACTCAGACCATCTTGTCGCCAACGTGCAGGATTTTCATCCCGTTGGTGCCGCCGGTGGTGTGGTAGCTGTCGCCCTTGGTCAGGATGACCCAGTCGCCTTTCTCGACCACACCCAACTTGAGCAACTCGTCGATCGCGGCCTGGCTGACTTGCTCAGGCGGCAAGGACGCCGGGTCGAACGGTACGGTGTAGACGCCACGGAACATGGCCGCGCGGGCCTGGGTTTCGCGGTGCGGGGAGAACGCGTAGATCGGCACCGAGGAGCGGATGCGCGACATGATCAACGGCGTGTAGCCACTTTCGGTCAACGCGATGATCGCCTTCACGCCCGGGAAGTGGTTGGCGGTGTACATGGCCGCCAGCGCGATGCTCTGGTCGCAGCTTTCGAAGACCTTGCCGATGCGGTGGCTGGAGGTCTTGCTGGTCGGGTGCTTTTCAGCGCCGATGCAGATGCGCGCCATGGCTTGCACGGCTTCCAGCGGGTACAAACCGGCAGCACTTTCGGCCGAGAGCATCACGGCGTCGGTGTAGTCGAGCACGGCGTTGGCTACGTCGGAGACTTCGGCGCGGGTCGGCATCGGGTTCTGGATCATCGACTCCATCATCTGGGTCGCAACGATCACCGCTTTGTTGTGGCGGCGTGCGTGCAGAATGATTTTCTTCTGGATGCCCACCAGTTCGGCGTCGCCGATTTCCACACCCAGGTCACCACGGGCAACCATCACCGCGTCGGAGGCTTTGATCAGGCCGTCGAGGGTTTCGTCGTCGGCCACGGCTTCGGCGCGTTCGATCTTCGCCACCAGCCAGGCAGTACCGCCGGCTTCGTCGCGCAGTTGACGGGCGTATTCCATGTCGGCGGCGTCACGCGGGAAGGACACCGCGAGGTAGTCGACTTCCATTTCGGCTGCGAGCTTGATGTCGGCCTTGTCTTTCTCGGTCAGGGCCGGTGCGGTCAGGCCGCCGCCGCGACGGTTGATGCCTTTGTGGTCCGACAGCGGGCCGCCGATGGTCACGGTGCAATGCAGTTCGGTGGCGGTGGCGGTGTCGACGCGCATCACCACGCGACCGTCGTCGAGCAGCAACTCGTCACCCACGCCGCAGTCTTTCACCAGGTCCGGGTAGTCGATGCCGACCACTTGTTGGTTGCCTTCGGTCAACGGATGGCTGGTAGAGAAGGTGAATTGATCACCGATCTTCAGCTCGATCTTCTTGTTGGCGAATTTGGCGATACGAATTTTCGGGCCTTGCAGGTCACCCAGCAGGGCGACGAAGCGGCCGTGCTTGGCAGCGAGGTCACGCACCAGCTTCGCGCGAGCCTTGTGCTCGTCGGGGGTGCCGTGGGAGAAGTTCAGACGGGCGACGTCCAGGCCAGCCAGAATCAGCTGTTCGAGAACTTCCGGCGAGTTACTGGCCGGGCCAAGGGTAGCGACGATTTTGGTGCGACGGACGGACATGCATAGACTCCTGAGTTCAAGCGCTAGCAGAGGCTACTATGGTCCGTAGGTGTAGTCATTGTTCGTTTGCACTACTTTTTTTGAAGAACTTGGTTATTAGTTTCTTTATTGAACGCGACAATCGGCACAAACCGTCCTGAAGATTTCCGCCCAAGGGTCGATACAGAGCTCAAGACAGGAGATCCCCCATGCGATTCGTGCTCATTGCCGCCCTTGCCATTAGTGCCCTCAGTGTCACGGGCTGCACCCGTTGGTCGATGAACCATCATTTGAATAATGCCTACAGCGCCTATGAGCGCGGCAATTGCGAGCAAGTGATGCTCGAACTGTCCAAGGTCGAGCGTGCCAGCCGCGCGCGGCCTTATGTGTGGCCGGAAGTGTCGATGATGCGCGGCCAGTGTCTGGAACGGCAGAAGCTGTTTATCGATGCGGCGCAGACTTACCAGTTCATCATGGCCTCTTACCCGCAAAGCGAATACGCCTACCGCGCCCGTGCCCGCCTGGAAACCTTGCAGAGCCTGGGCCATTACCCGACCCGCAGCGCGGCGGCGGTGCGTCCAACCCGCTTCTGATTGTCATGCGACAGCGGTGAGCTATAGTCCAATGGATCGGTTTAGAGTCTTGCCTCTAATTCGAGGTAACACCTGTGATCGGCAGCAGTAAGCGACAGCGGTTGGAAGGACTGTCGCACCAGGATCGGGGAGAGCGCGGCTGATGCCTATAAAACAATAGAGCAGGCCCGTTCCGAAGTATTGGTGCGGCCCTGCTTAAGGGCCTTGCGTAGCGAAATCAGCATGTTCACTGACCGCCGGATCGAGCGGCATCAACTGCCGTATTTTCTCAAAGTGTTCAACAGCGTCACCGACAAGCCCATCGGCTTTCTGGGTAATCTGTCCGAGGACGGGCTGATGTTGATCAGCCAGTTGCCGATGATGGTGGGCGCCGATTTTAATCTGCGCCTGAAAATCCCCATGGATGGCCATTGTCAGCAGGTGATCGACCTCAATGCCTGCTGCCTGTGGTGCCACGAGGACGCAACCCCCCACCACTATGACGCCGGCTTCAGCCTGCAACGGGCACCACCGGAATATGGGCAACTGGTCGAGGCGTTGAAGCAGTACTTCAGTTTTCAGCCGTTGCCTGCCTCTGCTTGAAGGCTGCGGCGCTTTCACTATTGCCATCGCGGGCAAGCCCGCTCCCACAGTTTCGGCGGTGTTCACCTATTGTGTGTTCACCGAAGATCCCTGTGGGAGCGGGCTTGCCCGCGATGGTGTCAGGCTAGACGGCCAATACTTAAAGGCTAGGCCGGCTTAATCGCCCGCTCGATATCCAGCGACCGCTCCGCCAGCATCAACCCCATCTCGCTCATCTGATAAATCGCCATCGCCAGATGCCGCTGTTTGTCTTCCAGGCTGTCCGCCAGATCCAGCAGCAGAAGGCTCACCGAAGAAAAGGTTTCATAGGTCTGGATGATGAGGGCTTCGGGGTTTGCATCGGGTACGACGGTGAACATCTTCATGGATCGTTCCTCGGTGGTGCGTTCTTCGGCAAAGCACGGTTTAGTGTTTTCCCGTTTGAGATAGTGATCGAGGGCCCTGTCGGCAGCTTCGTGGAGTTTTCTCGAGTCGAGGATGCTGTAGGGCGAACTGGAGGTGGTTTTGAGTGGGTTGGGTCGGGGCGTTATCACGGTTAACTCCTTGTTGGGGCTGCCACCGATTCGGAAATAACGAAAGGGCGGCGACAGGAGAACCTTATGTCGGGACGGACACCACCCACAATCAGACGGGTCGCTGATATTTGTAGGCAGAGGCGCTTCATTCTGTAGTCATTAGCGCAGTTATTCGCGAAGCCTGATGGGAGATGACAACAAGCAGATTACCGGCCATTAACGTCAGTTTTTACATGGCAGAGCTTATTGCCCCCTCGTTACTACACGATCAGGAATATCGGGTAATGCCTAGGAGAAACTACAAATATTGAAGGTTAGCTAGTCATTAAGATCAGGCTTTTTGGGAATCTGTGAATTTTTAAAATCGGTGGAGATAGAAATAAGTGCCAAAGAGATAAAATCTTGGTTTGTATCTAGCGTTTGTAAGGCGCATCGGATGTTATCCGCTGTTTCGGCAGCCCCTTGCTGCGCCACCCAATTCGATAGCTCCTCTACAGCGGCACGCAATGCCAGTTGGTTCTCATTGATCTGCGTTAGCACTGAAGCGAATAGTTTTGCCTCGTCCATGATTGATTCCTTGTGATAGAGCTATCAGATTGTTGGGTGGGATTGCTTCTCGTAATTACTCTGGGGTGGGAGCTAGTCATACGTGCTCGCACATTATATTCATATCGTGACATGACTATTTTGTATGGGATTGGCCATTACATCGTTCCAGCTTTTTTCCATCCCATATACCGCGTCACCATCTCGGCCCCCAGTTCTGAGGGCCGAGCATCCAGCACGGGAACACCATGAGCACTCAACTGCTCATGGAGCTCTGCCCGTACATTCATATAATCCACTATCCCGCAATAGGCCAGCGCCTCGGGCAATGTTTGTACCGGCGCGTGCCGCAGACTGTCGAGCACCTCTTCGCGCAGGCTGCCCACCAACACCCGATGCTGATGGCTCAGCCGTTTGACGGCGGCAAGCAATTCTTCGTCTTCTTCATCCCTCAGGTTGGTCACCAGTACCACCAGTGCCCGGCGTTTTTGTCTGGCCAATAACTGGTTGGCGGCGACCAGATAGTCGGCGGGGCATTGTGTGCTGTCGAGATCGTAAACGCTGTTGAGTAACACGTTGAGTTGACCAGTGCCTTTGACCGGGGCGAGGTAGCGCGGCTGATGGCTGGCGAAGGTGCTCAGGCCCACCGCATCGCCCTGGCGTAGCGCGACGTAGCTGAGCAACAGGCAGGCATTGAGCGCGTGATCGAAATGCGAAAGTTCGCCGTCCTGGCTGCGCATGCGCCGCCCACAATCAAGCATGAAAATGATCTGCTGATCACGCTCGTCCTCATACTCACGGGCAATCGGTGTGCGCTGGCGTGCCGTAGCTTTCCAGTCGATCTGACGCAGGCTGTCGCCTTCGCGGAATTCGCGCAGTTGATGAAACTCCAGACCCAGACCGCGTCTCTGGCGTTGGCGCACGCCGAGCTGGCTGAGCCAGTTATCCACCGCCTGCAGTTGGCCGCCGTAGAGGCGGGCAAAGTCGGGGTAGACACGGGTGTTGTCGACTACGTTCAGTAAACGTTTGCCTGACCATAGGCCCATAGGACTCGGCAGGCTGATTTCGCAGTGGTCGACGGTGAAGTGGCCGCGCTTGAGTGGGCGTAGGCGATAGCCGATCTGGCTCTGTTGGCCGGGTTGCAGTTCGACGGACAATGGAAGGTGTTCGAAGTCCAGGCCGTGCGGCACGTGGTCGAAGAGCTGAATGCTCAAGGGCTGGGCAAGATCATGCTCGACCTCCAGCCGTACTTCGCCCCATCGACCGAGCGCCAGGCTGCCGGGCATATGCCGTTGCACACGAGGCGAGGGCAGTCGTTTGAGGCGGATGGCGTCGAGTATCGCCAGGGCCAGCAGCGCCAGGAGCAATCCCCAGTTGATCGATAACAGGCTGGATGGAATGGCGATGTCCAAGGCTCGCAACGTGCCTAGCACGATGCCGATGGCTAGCAGGGCCGCGAGCCAGATCAGGAGAAGGCGAGAAGGCTTCATCAGCGCACACCTTTTGTGGCGAGGGAGCTTGCTCCCGCTCGGCTGCGAAGCAGTCGTAGAACGGGTTGACGCGTTCTAGCTGACAGTACGCGTTGACTGCTTTTGGGGCTGCTTCGCAACCCAGCGGGAGCAAGCTCCCTCGCTACAAGGAGGCGTCGCATGACAGTGGTCACAGGCGCGGTGCCGGCACTTGGTCGAGCAACTGCCGGAGTACCTGATCCACTTCCAGCCCTTCGATGTCCAGTTCCGGGGCAATCCGCACACGGTGGCGCAACACCGACAGCGCGCAACCCTTGATGTCATCGGGAATCACAAATTCGCCGCCGCGCAACAAGGCCCGGGCGCGGGCGCAACGTACCAGCGCGATTGAAGCGCGTGGCCCGGCGCCGAGGGTCAACCCCGGCCAGGTTCGGGTGGTGCGGGCCAGGCGCACGGCGTAATCGAGTACCTGATCGTCCATGGACAGATCACTGGCAATGCGTTGCAAGGCCAGCACGTCCTTGGCTTGCAACACGGTGCGCAACGGTTGCACGTCGAGCATGTCGGCGCGGGTCGAGCGGCTGACCTGGCGCACCATGTTCAATTCCTGCTCGGCATCGGGGTAGTCCATGCGCACCTTGAGCATGAAGCGGTCGAGCTCGGCTTCCGGCAACGGATAAGTGCCTTCCTGTTCGATGGGGTTTTGCGTGGCGAGCACCATGAACGGTTGCGCGATCGGCAGGGCGCGGCCTTCGAGGGTGACCTGGCGTTCCTGCATGGCTTCGAGCAGCGCCGCCTGGGTTTTCGCCGGGGCGCGGTTGATCTCGTCGGCCAGCAGCAGGTTGGTAAACAGCGGGCCTTTGCGCAGTTTGAATTGCTCGGTTTGCAAGTCGTACACCGCGTGCCCGGTAACATCACTGGGCATCAGGTCCGGGGTGAACTGGATGCGCGCGAACTCACCGCCGAAGCAGCGGGCGAGGGCGCGCACCAGTAACGTCTTGCCCAACCCCGGCACGCCTTCGAGCAGCACATGGCCGCCAGCGATCAGGGCAGTGAGCACGTCGTCGATCACGCTGTTCTGGCCGATCACGGCTTTTTGCAATTCCGTTCTTATCGCTTGGGCCAACTGACTGGCGCGCTGGCGCTGCTGGGCGGCGTGGGTCTGTGTGCCGGGCTCGATCTGTTCACTCATAAGGCATTCCTCAAGGTTTGCAGCTGGGCGACCTGACGGCAGAATTCAGCGCTGGGCAGCCGCTGCTTCGCTCGCGGGCTCATGGCCTGGCTGATGACGCGTGTGGGTTGGCCAGTCAGGCGTGCGAGCACCAGCCATTGTTCGGCAACGCCGAGTTGTTCAAAACCGGGATGACGGTGACGGACACGACGCAGGATGTCTTGTTGCAAGCCTTGCAACAAGCTGTGCTGGCCGTTGCGACGCAGCATGAAATCGGCGCTGGCACGCAGGTGTTCCTGAAGTTGACGACGTGCCCTCGGGGCAGGTTCGAGCAATGGGCCGTTGCGCACGCCGACGTGCCAGAACCCCAAGGCGATCAAGGCAATCAGGGCCACCAGTGCTTGTGGAAAGTTGCGCCACAGCAAGGTCGGCAGACTGTCGTGATCAGTATTGAATAGCAGGGTCACGCCTGTGTCGGCCGTCAGGTACCACAGCAGCCAGGCGTTATCGTACTGGTCGATGGCCGGGGTTTTCCAGAGGTCGGCGTCGGTGACCACGGTGATCGAACCCAGCCCGTGAGTCAGCTGCATCATGTGCGTGGCCTTGCCGCTGTTGGCCCAGGCCTGGGCGAGGTTTTTCGGGTCGTCGAGATGGAACGCGGTATCGAAGCTGACGTAGGCCGGCGCCTCTTCGTTTTCCAGGTACAGCTTGGTCAGTTTCGGGTAGGGGTCGTCTTCAGGATCGGGCGGCGGTTCCTTGAGGTCTTTGCTCAGGGACTGGTGCACCTGCACCCGATCGAGCAGCAGGTCATTGCTCTGACCGGTCTTCTCATCCCACAGGGCTTCGGCGACGAACAAAAGACGTCCACCGGCCCGGGTCCAGTTCAACACCTGATCCACCTGTCGCGGCGACATGTTCGACCGATCGCCGAGCAACAACAAACTGTGCTGGTGAGGCTCGAGCGTCGGCAAGATGTCGAGGCTGTTGGCGTGGCTGACAGTCAGGCCCTGTTTACGCAGAAAATGCTCGGCCGCCAGATAGGGGTTGGCCTGGGCTTCGGGGGAGGGGCCGTGATCGATTTCTGCCTGATAGGGCATGGCCTTGAAATACAGGTAAACACTCAGCGCACACACGAGCAGGGCGATGAACGCACCGGCCGAAAGCCACAAACGCCGGTTCAACGGGCCGCTCCGGGGCCGAATAACGCGCGCCAGCCGTCACAGAGTTCCTGCTGCAAATGCGCCGGTGGCAGGCGATGCCCGTAGGCCATGTTCTGCCAGTGCCGGGTAAGGTTTTTACTGAAGGCCAGCAAGGCAGGTTGTTGCAGTTGTTCGACCCGTAGAAGAACTTCGCCTTCGGTGTCGGCGGGTTTGAGTGCCATGTTGAAGTCGTGCAGCAAGTGGCTGAGCAGGGCGCGATAGAGCAACCCGAGGGCTTCACGGGGATGGGTCTGCCAGAGGCTTTCGGCGCTGGCTGCGATGTCGGCAGGCAGGGTTTCGCGATTGAGGTCCAGGCCGAACGCCTGCTGCGGTAATGGCCGCGGGACTTTACGATTTGACGTGGGTCGACGGCTGACAAAGGCCTGCAGCCAGTCGCGGTAACGCCAGATCAATAGCCCAATGGCGCCGATCACTGTGCCCCACAGCAACACTTCGATCAGGTTGGCCAATACGCCAAAGCGTTGGCTGTCCAGCAAGCTGAACAGCGCCTTCAGCCAGGCGGGTGTTTGACCTTCGTCCGCGTTGTTGGCGGCGGGTTTGTCTTCGCCAAAACGATAGCGCGTGACCGTTTCCTTGTTCTTGAAGGGGGGCTGATCAAGGATGGCCTTGATGCTGTCCCGAGACGCCTGACTGGTCAGTGGTTGCTCCAACAGGCGGGCAGATTCCGGTGAAGTATTCGGTTCGGCGGCCCAGCCATTCTGCGCCGTCGGCACCAGCAGCATCGCGGCCAGCAGCAGCGTGACGACCGTGCTGGTCAAGCGCTGGCGCAACCGACGGAACACCAGCTCGATATCCCAGGCTTCCAGCCGCGTGCGCCGGTTCAGATAAAGGCTGAAACCGCAGGCCACATAGATCGGTTCCCAGACAATCAGCACCAGAACGTAAAAGGTATTGGTCAGGTGTTCCAGCCAGCGCCAGTCTTGGGTGGCGGCGGTAATCAAGGTCTGCCAGCCCCAGTCGAGTTCGACCTGTTGCGGCAAGAGCATGTAGAACAGCACCATCAAGCCGATCCACAGCGCGGTTTCCAGATGCACGCCAATGATCGTCAGCCATTGGGCGGCACCCGCGTTGCGCTGCAGCAGCACGCGCAAACGTTGTTGGCGTGCTTCCCCCGCCAGACCTTCGAGTTGCACCACCGGCATCAGAAAACTGCGGCTCAGGCTCAGGCGGCGCCAGGTCAGGCTGGCCAGCAATTGCGGTTTGAGCAGACGCGGCCATTGGCGCAGAGCCTGCTTCAGTGTGGGCGTTTCGCCGAACATGGCTTTGGACAGGATGTACAGCGGCAGCCGATCGAACGCCGGTTTGAGCCACCAGAACAGAAACACGGCGAGGGAGGGTGAATCCCACAAGAGCAAGGTGAGTAGAGCGAAGATCGGCAAGGTCACGATGGCCCAACTGGTCATCAACAAGCGTCGATGGCGCTGACTCAGCAGCACTCCCAGGTCCATGGCTTCCCAGGTCGTGCGCGGGCGGATCACCACACTGGCATCACTCAGGCGCATGACGAGTCCGTCCGGCAAACAGCAGATAAGTCGCCACCAACAACCAGAGCGCCGCGCCGACCAGGTATTTGGTCAGCGGCGCGAGCCCGGTCCGCGCCGACCAGTAGGCTTCGATAAACGCCGCAATCAGTAGAAACAGCATGACCCCGCAAATCAGCAACACGCTCTTGCGCGCCGCCAGTTGCAGGGCTTCGGTGCGAGGCAAACGCCCCGGCGCGATCAAGGCCCAGCCCAGTTGCAAGCCTGCGGCGCCGGCCAGGGCTATGGCGCTCAGTTCGAAGGCGCCATGGCCGATCACGAACGACCAGAAGGTTTGGCCATAGCCGATGTGCGTCAGGTGCCCGGCCACCGCACCGATCATCAACCCGTTGAAGAACAGGAAAAACGCGCTGCCCAGGCCAAACAGCAAACCGCTGGCGAAGGTCTGAAAAGCGATGCCGATGTTGTGCATGATGTAGTAACCGAACATCACCCAGTTTTCACTGGCCGCCCGTTCGGCCGAACGTCCCAAATGGCCGGCGACGGGGTCATACATGCTTTGCATCTCACTGACTTGCTCGGCCGGGATCAGGTTGTAGATCAGGTCGGGGAACAGATACACCAGCAACGCGAAGCCGATCAGGCTGCCAAAAAACATCAGGCTGGCGGCAAGCACGAAACGCCACTGCTCACGCACCAGTCGCGGAAAATCGGCGAGGATGAAACTCAACACGTTTACACCCAGTCGACTGCGATGCCGATAAAGCTGTTGATGCCCGCGCAGGACCTGCTGCTGCAATGAATCGATCAGGAAACTGCTATAGCCGCGCTCCTGAGCCAGGGCCAGGTGTTGGCAGAGCCGTCGGTAATCACTGGGGAAACTGGCGACTCCAGAGGCGTCCTTGCCGCGTTCCAGCCGTTCAAGCATGAGTGCAAACTGCTCCCATTCGGCACTGTGGCGACTTTCGAAAAGGCTTTGCTTCATGTGGGTCCCAACAGTCCGCGGGCGATGCCGTTGAGTTCGGCCACCGCCTGCGGCTTCGATACCTGCAACGGTTGCGCGAGTATCGAGGCGAGCTCGTTGGCCCGTGCTTCGGAGAGTTCACCCTGGCGCTCGGCAAACCCGAGGATGGCGCGCTGCTCGGTCAGCGTCAGGGTGAAGGCTGCGCGCCGTGGCGGGACATCGGGCAGTTGCGGGCGGGTGAGCGGTTGTTCGCGGTAGATCACCAGCGTACCGGCGGCCAGGTCGCCGAGGCGTTTGAAGGTGGGATGTTGCAGGCAGCTGATTGCTCCGAGAAAGTAGCCGAATGGCAACATGTCGACAAATCGCAGCAGGTTGCGCAGCAAGGACGCGGACCAGCCGATCGGCGTGCCATCGTCATGCACCACGCGCAATCCCATCCATTGCTTGCCCGGCGAGCGGCCCTGATTGAGCACCTCGAACAGCACCATGTACCACCAGCTCACCACGAACAGCAGAATCGAACCCAGCCCGGCGCCGAGTTTTCCGAGAAACGCCAACACAATGAACAGCAGGCCCAGCATCATCCCGCGCAGGCCCAGGTCGATGGCGAACGCCAGCGCACGTACCATCAACCCGGCCGGGCGCAGCGGCAAGTCGATGCCTTCGGGCGTTTCGACGTGATACCGCGTGTCCAGTGGCCGGGACAGCGTCGCTTTCCCTGGCAGTGCTGTGGTGTCGAGCATGGGCAACCTTGATGTGGCCTGGTCCGTCGGATGCTAGCAGCCTCTCGGGGGAAAACGACATAACTATGTATTGCACGGTGCGTGGCCAGAGATGTTTGAATAACAGATTGCTGGTCGGGGCGCCGTGTGTGCGCCTAGACTTTGCCGGTCTTCAGTTCAGGAACAGCCCGTGACCTCGATCTTCTGGTACGACTATGAAACCACTGGCATCAACCCCCGTTGCGACCGTCCGCTGCAAGTGGCGGGGATTCGCACCGACTTCGATCTCAATGAAATAGACGAACCGGTCAACCTTTATTGCCAGCCCAGTGACGACATCCTGCCGCATCCGGCGGCGTGTGCGATCACCGGTATTACGCCCACGCGTCTGGCCGAACAAGGTTTGAGCGAAGCCGATTTCATGACTCGGGTTCATGCCCAGCTCGCGGCGCCCGGCACCTGTGGGGCCGGATACAACACGCTGCGTTTTGACGACGAGATGACCCGTTACAGCCTGTATCGAAATTTTTTCGATCCTTATGCACGGGAGTGGCAGGGCGGCAACAGCCGCTGGGACTTGATCGATGTGGTGCGCGCGGCTTATGCCTTGCGTCCCGATGGCCTCGTCTGGCCCAGGGACGACGAGGGGCGGGTCACGCTCAAACTCGAACGTCTGACTGCCGCCAATGGTATCGATCATGGGCATGCGCACGAGGCGCTGTCGGATGTGCGCGCCACTATCGCTTTGGCGCGCCTGATTCGGGAAAAACAGCCGAAGTTATATGACTGGCTGTTTCAACTGCGCAGTAAACAAAAGGTCATGGATCAAATTCGGCTGTTGCAGCCGATGGTGCATATTTCCGGGCGCTTTTCGGCGGCCCGCAACTATGTGGGTGTGGTACTGCCATTGGCCTGGCATCCACGTAATCGCAACGCGCTGATTGTCTGTGACCTGCACCTGGACCCTCAGGGGCTGCTTGATCTGGATGCCGAAACCTTGCGTCAGCGGCTTTATACCCGCCGTGATGACTTGGCCGAAGGCGAACTGCCGGTGCCGCTCAAGCTCATACACATAAACAAGTGCCCGGTAGTGGCGCCGTTATCGGTACTCCGTCCTGTAGATCAGCAGCGTCTGGGGCTGGATATGGCGCTTTATCAGGAGCGGGCGCTGCGGCTAAGTGACGCACAACAAGTTTGGCGAGATAAAGTGGCAGACATTTACGCCAGCGACGATTTCTCTCCGAGCCAAGACCCCGAGCAACAGTTATACGACGGTTTTATCGGTGATCGGGACCGGCGTCTATGTGAGCAAGTCAGAGCTGCCGACCCTGCGCAATTAGCACAAGAGCAGTGGCCTTTCGATGATGAACGTTTGCCTGAATTATTGTTTCGTTATCGCGCACGCAACTTTCCCGATACGTTGAGCCTGGAAGAGCAAGAACGCTGGCGAATATTCTGTCAGAAACGTTTGTGTGCACCTGAGTGGGGCGCGCCAAATACGCTGGATAGTTTTCTGGAGGCGGCTCAATTGACGACTAGTGCTACATCGTTTCAGCGAGAGGTTCTGGATGAATGGAAAAATCATGTCCAGGTATTACGCAAACGTTTGAATCTTTGAAAACGAAAATAATCGGCGCTTGAATTTCAGGCATAAAAAAACGCCAGCATTTGCTGGCGTTCTTTTGGTCGCGGATCAGTCTGCGACACGCTTGCGGCTTAGCCCAGCAGGGTAGCCCAACCTTCAACCACATCACCGCCCCACTTGGCTTTCCACTCTTTCAGAGTCTTGTGGTTGCCACCTTTGGTTTCGATGACTTCGCCATTGTGCGGGTTTTTGTATTGTTTAACTTTGCGAGCACGCTTGGTGCCAGTAGTTTTTACTGCGCCGCCACGTGGAGCCTTGGTTTTGGACTCTGGATCCAACAGCGCGATGATGTCGCGCAGGGATTTGGAGTATTCGCCCATCAGGGTGCGCAGTTTGCCTTCGAATTCCAGCTCGGTTTGCAGTTTGTCGTCTTGGGACAGATTCTTCAAACGGGCTTGCAGCTCTTTGATAGCTTCTTCGGTGGCGCGATATTCGTTGATCAAGGACATGAGGACTACCTTATGTTGGGGCGCTGGGATGGCAGGTGACAGTGCGACAATAATAGTCAGGGTGTTTCATCAAGTAAACATTTAACCGGAGTTTTATTTAAATTAGTTGCGGAACAGGACACACATTGGAGTGACAGTTAAATAGAGTCACAAATATTCTCAGTTGACCTCTTGAAGATTGCCCGCAAGAACACCATCGCGTGGGGCCGCGTGTGCTTGCAGCACCTGTACCGGACCTGCGGGCAAGGCCATACGTCATCAATACTGCAGTTTTGCTGCGCAATCGCTAGAATGGCGGCCTTTGCGAAGTTCTGGAGTTTCCCCCTCATGCGCACTTTTCGGCTGGTGATTGCTTGCCCGGACCGCGTCGGCATCGTTGCTAAAGTCAGTAACTTTCTGGCGTCACATAATGGCTGGATCACTGAAGCGAGCCATCACTCGGATAATCTCAGTGGCTGGTTCTTCATGCGTCACGAAATTCGTGCCGATTCGCTACCTTTCGGTATCGAAGCCTTTCGTGAAGCGTTTGCACCGATTGCCGAAGAGTTCTCGATGGATTGGCGCATCACCGACACCGAGCAGAAGAAACGCGTGGTGTTGATGGCCAGCCGTGAATCTCACTGTCTGGCCGACTTGCTGCACCGCTGGCACAGTGACGAACTGGACTGTGAAATCACCTGCGTGATTTCCAACCATGATGATTTGCGCAGCATGGTCGAGTGGCACGGTATTCCTTACTACCATGTTCCGGTCAACCCACAGAACAAGGAGCCGGCCTTCGCCGAAGTCTCGCGCCTGGTCAAACAGCACGAAGCGGAAGTGGTGGTACTTGCCCGTTACATGCAGATTCTGCCGCCCGAGTTGTGCAGCGAATATGCTCATAAAGTCATCAATATTCACCACAGCTTCTTGCCGTCGTTCGTCGGTGCCAAGCCGTATCACCAGGCTTCGATGCGCGGTGTGAAGTTGATCGGCGCCACTTGCCACTATGTCACCGAAGAGCTGGACGCCGGTCCGATCATCGAGCAAGACGTCGTACGCGTGAGTCACAGCGACAGTATTGAAGACATGGTGCGCTTCGGTCGTGACGTCGAGAAAATGGTGCTGGCCCGTGGTCTGCGTTATCACCTGGAAGACCGGGTGCTGGTGCATGGCAACAAAACCGTGGTGTTCTGATAGCCATACGGTTGAAATTCGAAGGGCCTGGGCGTTCAATCGCTTCAGGCCCTTCGCCGTTTTTTGCACTGAGAACATGACCATGGCCGATCCATTGGACAAAGCCACTTCCAAAGCACCCGCCACATTGGGTGAGGGCTGTTTGAGTCGCTATGACCCGGATGATCTGAGCGCCGATGACGGCACGGAGTTTCCCGGTGCCGCCGAGTTGTGGGAGCAGTTGCAGGACGATTGCGACGATGCAGTCGGGGGCGCCTGAAAAAGATCGCAGCCTTCGGCAGCTCACAAAAGCGCGGTGTATACCCTGTAGGAGCTGCCGAAGGCTGCGATCTTTTAAGCCCGTTTGAACTTCATCAGCTTCCTGAGCAATGGCCGCCCGAGCATCAGTAAAAACACCGGACCACCGACCACCAGGTAGAAGTAATAAGTCACTGTCCGCCAGATCAGAATCGCCGCCGCCGCGGTGGACTTCCCGACCATAGGCGCCAGCAGCGCCGCCGATGTCAATTCCGCCGCCCCGGCCCCGCCCGGCAACAGGCTGAACTGCCCTGCACTCAGCGACAGCATCTGGATCAGAAAACACCAGGCCCACTGCAAGTCCGTGCCCAGCCCACGCAACGCCAGATACAACACGCTATAACGCAAAAGCCAATGCAGGCAGGTCAGTGCAAATACCGTGATCAATGTCTGAAAGGGCAACTTCAGTGTGTCAGTGAACGCCGCCAGGAAGTGCAGGAGCTTTCGTGCCCAGCGCATCCGGGTGGTGCCTTTGACATTGAGATGAGCGAGCAACCGACCACTCAGACGAATCAGCGAGCGGTGGTAGCGAGCCGCCAATACGCAGCTGAACAGTCCGCCGAACATCGAGATGGCGCTGACGGTCAGCAGCCATTCCATGCGCTGACTGAGGTGCTGGAACAGTGCATAAATCAGAATCCCGCTCAGTGCGCAGAGAAAAAACAGCAGATCGCTCAACTGATCCATGGCGAACACGGCGCTGCCCCTGGCCGGTCGTACGCCGTGGCGTGCCAGCAGGGCCATGATGGTCAGCGGTCCGCCACTGCCACCGGGGGTGGCGCAGTAAGCGAATTCGGCGGACATCACCACCCCAAGGCTTTTGACGTGACTGATCTTGCCGCGCTGATCTCCCAGCAATAGGCGCAAGCGCAGGGTGTTGAGCATCCAGCACAGCAGGATCATGCCGAACATGACCAGCAACCATTTCAGCGGAAAGCTTTGCAGCCGCGACCATGTCTCGCCGCCGCCCAGTAACGACGGGATGAGCACCGCAGCGAGCAGGGCGACGACCAGCAGAATCCCGCGGCTCATGCGGCGTGACCGACGACGTCGCGTTGTTGTGCCAGCCAGTTGGCCTTGGTCATCGGCACACGTCCCTCGTCGAGCAAGCGCTTGAGGGTTTGCAGCCAGTAGTGACGCGAAAACTCATGGCGCATGTCCACGGGGTGCAGGCCGAGACGAATCACCGGCGCCTGGCGCCAACGTTGCTCGCGCTGATCGCTGACGATTTTCGACAGACCGCGGCGCCAGGCGCTGCGTGCGCTCCAGACCAGACCGGGGGCATCGATTGCGGTGAAATCCGGCAAACGATACAGATGCTGCGAGTCGCTGGTGTAGCGCAGCGGTACCTGGCGCAAGGCCTGGCGGGTGCCTTCGCTCATCAGCCAGGCCGGGGCGACGAAACCTTCCAGTGGCCAGTTATAACGGTGAAACACCTCGATTCCGGCACGCAGGCGGGAGAGGGCGGCTTCCAGAGGCAGGTCGTAGAACTCGCCTTCATGGGTGTAGATTCGGCGCATGAACCAGTCTCGGGGCGTGATGGGGATTGGCCCTTCATCGCAATGGAAATAACCGTGCAGTGCCAGTTCGTCGCCGCGAGCGACGCGGCGGGTCAGCAAACGTCGAAACGCCGGATACGCGGCCAGGTCGTTATGTTTGTGGAAATTTGGCACCACCAGCCAGGTGATCGGCACCTTACCCAATGCGTCGACGGCTTCGACAAAGGCTTGGTAATCGGGCCAGGTTTGCGGCGCAACGTCGTGCAATACCAGTATCAGGCTGGGCGCGTTCATGGGCTCAACCATTGGCGATCAGTGGCCATTGAGTGCCGAGTACCGCGTGATAGTGCCCCAGCAGGCTGTCGACCACGATATCCCAAGAGTAATGCTGCTCGACATGGCTACGGGCTTGTTTGCCCAGCGCGGCGCTGCCCTGACTGAACAGTTCGCGCACCGCGTTGGCCATCGCTGCTGGATTGTTCGGCGCGCAAAGCAGGCCGCATTGATCGGTGACAATTTCCTGAAAAGCCCCAGCCGCCACGGCCACCACCGGAATGCCACTGGCCATGGCTTCAAGGACCACCAGGCCAAAAGTTTCCTGATCACCGGCATGCACCAGCGCATCGGCACTGGCCATCAAGCGCGCGACTTGCGCCGCCGGGTAGAACTCATCGAGGACGGTGACATTGCGCGGTACCAGGGTCGGCATTGATGAGCCCACCAGTAATAGATGGTAACGACGACCCAGGCGTTTCATGCATTTGAGCAGCACCGGCAGGTTTTTTTCCTTGGACCCACGGCCGGCGAAGATCAGCAGGTGTGTATTTTCATCGATGCCCAATTCGGCCCGCAAATCTGGATCCCGTGCATTGGGGGTGAACGTTTGCAGGTCGACGCCCAGCGGTTGTACGAAAACGTTTTTTACGCCCAACCCGATCAGTTTATCGGCCATGATTTGACTCGGTGCCAGAACCCGGTCGAAGTTGCTATAAAGCTTGCTGACATAAGCTTCGACATTGGGTGTAACCCAATTGCCCATGCGATTGCTGACCAGCAGTGGCAGGTCCGAGTGATAAAAACCGATCACCGGCACATCGAGCTGCCGCTTGGCGTCCAAAGCGGCCCAGGCAGTCAGGTAAGGGTCGCCGGCTTCTATCAGGTCAGGCTGCAAATCCTGCAGGACATTGCGCCACGGCGCGAGACGGAGGGGGAAGCGATAACCCTTGCCAAAGGGCAGGGCAGGGGCCGGAACCGTGTAAATACCATCCTGTTCACTCAAATGAGCCCCAGGAATCAGCAGACTGTGACGAATGCCTGGCTTGCTGCCCAGGCGACGGTGTTTGGCATCCAGATAAGTGCGCACGCCACCGCTGGCAGGGGCGTAGAACATGGTTATGTCAGCGATATGCACGATGAACATCCCTCCGGTCCGTTTGTTCTCCCTTGGGTTGACCTATATGAAGGATAGATGTTCGTTTGGGGTTTTGCGGCGGAGGGTGTCAGCGAGGTTTTGCGGGGATTAGCAGACCGTCTTCGCGGGCAAGCCTCGCTCCTACAGGGCCAGTGATGATCCCGTAGGAGCGAGGCTTGCCCGCGAAGGGGCCCTCAAGAGCGACTTAAATCCGGAAACTACCCACCAACTGCTTCAATCGCGAAGCCTGCTGTTCAAGGTCCGAGCATGCCCGCAACGTCGATTGCAGGTTTTCCACGCCCTCCTGGTTCAGCGTATTGATCTCGGTGATGTCCACGTTGATCGATTCAACCACCGCCGTCTGTTCCTCGGTCGCCGTGGCCACGGACTGGTTCATGCCGTCGATTTCGCCGATGCGCAGCGTCACGCTGTTCAAGCGTTCGCCGGCCAGGTTGGCGATTTCCACGCTGTCCTGGCTGTGGCGCTGGCTGTCGCTCATGGTGCTGACCGATTCCCGGGCGCCGACTTGCAGCTCCTCGATCATGGTTTGCACCTGTTGCGCCGACTCTTGTGTGCGGTGCGCCAGGTTGCGCACTTCGTCGGCCACCACGGCAAAACCGCGCCCGGCTTCACCGGCCCGTGCCGCTTCAATGGCGGCGTTCAGCGCCAGCAGGTTGGTTTGCTGGGAGATGCTGGTGATCACTTCGAGAATTTGCCCGATGTTCACGGTTTTGCTGTTCAGCGATTCGATGTTGGTGCTCGAGGCACTTAGCATGGTCGACAGCTGATTCATCGCGGCAATGCTGCGATCCACCACCTGCTGGCCATCTTCGGCCAGGCTGCGCGCGTCGCTGGCCTGACTTGACGCTTGTGCGGCGTTGCGGGCGATTTCCTGGGCCGCGGCGCCGAGTTGGTTGATTGCCGCGGCAACGCTGCTGGTGCGCGAGGCTTGCTGGTCGGAATTGAACATCGACGAGTTCGAGGCGGCCACCACACGCAGGGCTACTTCGTTGACTTGGCCGGTGGCCGAGGACACTTCGCGGATCGAGGTATGAACCCGTTCCACGAAACGGTTGAACGCCGTGCCGAGGATGCCGAATTCGTCCTGATTCTGGATGGTCAGGCGCTTGGTCAGGTCGCCTTCACCGTCGGCGATGTCTTCCATGGCGCGGGTCATGACGTGCAGCGGCTGGATCAGCAGGCGGATCAGCATGCCGAGCAAGGCGATGATGATCGCCACGGCAATTATGGTCGCGATGACTGCCGAGGTCCGGAACTCGCTGAGCATCGAGAAGGCTTTGTCTTTATCCACCGACAGGCCGATGTACCAATTGACCGAGGACAGGCCTTTGATCGGAGTGAACGTGACGATGCGGGTCTTGCCGTCGACGTCGATTTCACTGAGTTCGCTGCCGATGCGCGGGGTGTTTTTCGGGTACGCCTCGCTCAGGGACTTCATCGCCAGGGATTTGTCCGGGTGAACCAGGATCTTGCCATCGGCGCTGATCAGGAAGGCGTAACCCATGCCGTCGAAGTCCAGCGCGTTGAGGCTGTCGGCGATCACCTGCAAGCTCAGGTCGCCACCGACCACGCCGATGCTTTGACCGTCCTTGAGCACATTGTTGACGATGGAAATGACCAGCTGGCCGGACGCCAGATCGATATACGGTTCGGTCAGTGCCGAGCCGCCGGTGCTTTGGGCACTCTTGTACCAGGGCCGGACGCGAGGGTCATAGCCGTCGGGCATCTTGCTGTCAGGGCGGATGATGAAGGTGCCATCCTTGTTGCCTAGATAAGCGCCCATGAAGGTCGAGGTCACGGCCTTCTGTTCGAGCAGTTTGGAGACGTTGTCGGTGTCGGCGTTCAGTGCGACGTTTTGTGACATGTTCTCGATCAGCAGGCTGCGTCCGGCCAGCCAGGTCTGGATATTGTTGGCTGTTACGCTGCCCATTTCTTGCAGGTAGTTGTCCAGGTCGTTGCGTATCGCATTACGCTGCAGATAGTCGTTATACAGTGTGAACGAGGCGAAGGCAGCAATAACGATGAGGGCGGCGGCAAGCAGTATTTTATGGCTGAAGCGCAGATTTTTATTCATGGCTTGGGGGTCCGCTAAAGTCTTAATGTCCAGGGCGTGCTTTTATAAAGGCGCGCAAAATGGGCAGTGTTGAAAGTAAGCTGATATTTCCACCTCTCCTTAGGGAATTACCGACGCTATTTTCAGTCTGGTCTCTCGCTTGTTATCGGCCATGAAGGATCAAAGATTAACCATGGGTGACAAAATGCCTGATTCATCGCAACTCCTTATCGGCGCCGACCTCGCGGGCCAGTCCATCGCCCAGGCCATGCGCCTGGCCAACCGTCACGGGTTGATAGCGGGGGCTACCGGGACCGGTAAAACCGTCACTTTGCAGCGCCTGGCCGAAGCCTTCAGCGACGCCGGCGTGGCGGTGTTCGCGGCGGACATCAAAGGCGACCTGTGCGGCCTGGGCGCTGCCGGCAACCCTCAAGGCAAAGTCGCCGAGCGGATCGCCGGCATGCCTTGGCTGAACCATAAGCCTCAGGCCTATCCAGTGACCCTGTGGGACATTAACGGTCAGTCCGGTCATCCACTGCGCACAACCTTGAGCGAAATGGGCCCGTTGCTGCTCGGCAGCCTGCTGGAACTGACCGACAGCCAGCAGTCGGCACTCTATGCCGCGTTCAAAGTGGCCGACCGTGAAGGGTTGCTGCTGCTGGACTTGAAGGACTTGAAGGCGCTGCTCAATCACCTGCGCGACAGCCCCGAACTGCTGGGGGATGACGCGGCGCTGATGACCACCGGTTCCAGCCAGGCGCTGTTGCGCCGTTTGGCAACGCTGGAACAGCAAGGCGCTGAAGCGTTGTTCGGCGAACCGGCGCTGCAACTGGAAGACATGTTGCAACCGGCCGTGGATGGTCGCGGGCGCATTCACTTGCTCGATGCCAGCCGTCTGGTGCATGAAGCACCGAAGGTCTATGCGACGTTCCTGCTGTGGTTGCTGGCCGAACTGTTCGAGCAACTGCCGGAGCGCGGCGATGCCGAGAAACCGCTGCTGGCGCTGTTTTTCGACGAAGCGCACTTGTTGTTCGCCGGTACGCCCAAGGCGTTGCAGGAGCGTCTGGAACAAGTGGTGCGACTGATTCGCTCGAAAGGCGTGGGCGTGTATTTCGTCACCCAATCGCCGGGCGACTTGCCCGATGATGTACTGGCTCAACTGGGCCTGCGCATTCAGCATGGTTTGCGTGCGTTTACTGCCAAAGAGCAGAAATCCCTGCGCGCGGTGGCCGACGGTTTCCGGCCGAACCCGGCATTTGACGCCTTGTCGGTCTTGACCGAGTTGGGGATCGGCGAGGCGCTGGTCGGCACCTTGCAGGACAAGGGCACACCCGGGATGGTCCAGCGTGTATTGGTTGCACCGCCACAATCGCGGATCGGGCCGTTGACCGAGACCGAACGCACCGTGCTGATTGCCGGTTCGCCGTTCAAGGGGCGTTACGACAAACCGGTCGATCGCGAATCGGCTTATGAAGTGCTGATGGGGCGCAAAGGCCTGGCGCCGGAGCCCGAAGCCGTGCCGGGTAAACCTGCACCTGAAGAGCCGAGTTTCACCGAGCAGGCCGGGGAATTCCTCGGCACAGCGGCAGGCCAGGCATTGAAATCAGCGATGCGACAGGCGGCGAATCAATTGGGCCGACAATTGGTACGCGGGTTGATGGGCTCATTGCTCGGTGGCAGCAAACGCCGCTGAAAATCAAAAGATCGCAGCCTTCGGCAGTTCCTACGTTGGGATGGCGTACACCTTGTAGGAGCTGCCGAAGGCTGCGATCTTTTGATCCTGCTTTTAAACCTTGGGTTTGGCGTGAGCCGCCAGCCGTTCGAGGGCCGCCCGCAGGTTCGGGTCGGTAATCCCGTCAGCCGTCGCCTGAATGGTTGCCGCCGCATCGGTCGACAAATTTATCGTATGCCCCGCAGCTCCTTGCTGAACGGTAGGCGGTTGAACCTTGAACAGAATCCGCGTCAGGCTGGCGAACTCGTCGAACAGCTGTAACTGCCGTTGCAGACGCTTTTGTTGATAACGCAGGCGGGTGGCCCAATGGCCGTCGGTGACAATCAGCAATAAACTGCCTTCGCGCCACGACGCCACATGGCAATGCTCGCGGGCAGCTGGCTGCAACTGACTTTCCACCAGACGTTGTAAATGACCCAGGCGTTGAGCGTGGCCAAAAATGGCTTTCAGCGGTTTGGCTTCGCGAAGCAGAACGGCGGGTGCTCTGGCCGTGAGAGGGCGAAATGCCATGATCAGACACCTGAAGTAACAGAGCGGCCATGGTAACAGAAAGCACCCGCTGCCCCCGACCCATTGCTTTGCGAGCGCTTTACCCATTAAATCAACAAGTAACTTGTACCCTTGATGGGTTGAAGTTCAGCAAAATGCCCTTATTTTAAGTGAGCCCCGTCATAGCGCAGTGCATGCATCGTGGAATAACGCCACTTTCCTCACCATCGTTTCCGGGTAGAATACTCGTTCGCATGCGGCCATGAGGGCTGCACGGGCGACTCACGGGGCCGCCCTCCATCCCTTTAGTGTGGAAGATCCTGCCGATATGTTTGCGCCTTTGTTAAAGAAACTTTTTGGAAGCAAGAACGAGCGTGAAGTCAAGCGCATGCTCAAGACGGTGCAGCTCGTCAATGCCTTCGAAGAGCAAATGGTGGCCCTTTCGGACGATCAATTGCGTGCCAAGACAGACGAGTTCAAGGCCCGCCTCGCCAAAGGGGAAACCCTCGACAAGCTGCTGCCAGAAGCCTTTGCGGTCGCCCGCGAAGCCGGTAAGCGCGTCATGGGTATGCGCCACTTCGATGTCCAGCTGATCGGCGGCATGACCTTGCACGAAGGCATGATCGCGGAAATGCGTACCGGTGAAGGCAAGACCCTGGTGGCGACACTGGGCGTTTACCTCAACGCACTGTCCGGCAAGGGCGTGCACGTTGTGACGGTGAACGACTACCTGGCCCGCCGTGACGCCAACTGGATGCGTCCGCTCTACGAATTCCTCGGCATGACGGTCGGCGTGGTGACCCCATTCCAGCCGCCGGAAGAGAAGCGTGCCGCCTACGCCGCCGACATCACCTACGGCACCAACAACGAATTCGGTTTCGATTACCTGCGCGACAACATGGCGTTCAGCATGGAAGAAAAATTCCAGCGCGAACTCAATTTTGCCGTGATCGACGAAGTCGACTCCATCCTCATCGACGAAGCCCGTACCCCGCTGATCATCTCCGGTCAGGCCGAGGACAGCTCCAAGCTGTACATCGAGATCAACAAACTGATCCCGCAGCTGGAATTGCACGTCGAAGAAGTCGAAGGCGAAGTCACCAAGGCTGGCCACTACACCGTGGACGAGAAGACCCGTCAGGTCGAACTCAACGAAGCCGGTCACCAGTTCATCGAAGACATGCTCACCCGCGTCGGCCTGCTGGCTGAAGGCGAGAGCCTGTATTCGGCGCATAACCTCGGTCTGCTGACCCACGTTTATGCTGGCCTGCGTGCGCACAAACTGTTCAACCGCAACGTCGAATACATCGTGCAGGACGGTCAGGTCGTACTGGTCGACGAACACACCGGCCGTACCATGCCGGGTCGCCGTTTGTCCGAAGGCCTGCACCAGGCCATCGAGGCCAAGGAACACCTGAACATCCAGGCCGAGAGCCAGACCCTGGCGTCGACCACGTTCCAGAACTACTTCCGTCTGTACAACAAGCTGTCCGGCATGACCGGTACCGCAGACACCGAAGCGTTCGAATTCCACCAGATCTATGGCCTGCAGGTCATGGTGATTCCGCCAAACAAACCGTTGGCGCGTAAAGACTACAACGACCTGGTGTTCCTGACCGCCGAAGAGAAATACGCGGCGATCATCAACGACATCAAGGAGTGCATGACTCAGGGCCGTCCGGTGTTGGTGGGTACTGCCACCATCGAAACGTCCGAGCACATGTCCAGCCTGCTCGTGAAGGAAGGCATCGAACACAAGGTTCTGAACGCCAAGTTCCACGAAAAAGAAGCCGAAATCATTGCTCAGGCCGGTCGTCCGGGCGCACTGACCATCGCCACCAACATGGCCGGTCGTGGTACCGACATCCTGTTGGGCGGTAACTGGGAAGTGGAAGTCGCTTCGCTGGAAGACCCGACCCCTGAGCAGATTGCCCAGATCAAGGCCGACTGGCAGAAACGTCACCAGCAAGTGCTGGAGTCGGGCGGTTTGCAGGTGATCGCTTCCGAGCGTCACGAATCGCGCCGTATCGACAACCAGTTGCGCGGTCGTGCCGGTCGTCAGGGCGACGCCGGTTCCAGCCGTTTCTACCTGTCGCTGGAAGACAGCCTGATGCGCATCTTCGCCTCTGACCGGGTGAAGAACTTCATGAAGGCGCTGGGCATGCAGTCCGGTGAAGCGATCGAGCACCGCATGGTGACCAACGCCATCGAGAAGGCTCAGCGCAAGGTTGAAGGCCGCAACTTCGACATCCGTAAGCAACTGCTCGAGTTCGACGACGTCAACAACGAACAACGTAAAGTGATCTATCACATGCGTAACAGTTTGTTGGCCGCCGACAACATCGGCGAAACCATCGCCGATTTCCGTCAGGACGTGCTCAACGCAACCGTCAGCGCGCACATTCCACCGCAATCGCTGCCAGAGCAGTGGGACGTGGCCGGTCTGGAAGCGGCGTTGCAGAGCGACTTCGGTGTGGCATTGCCAATCCAGCAGTGGCTCGACGAAGACGATCATCTCTACGAAGAGACCCTGCGCGAAAAGCTGATGAACGAGCTGATCGCCGCGTACAACGAGAAAGAAGACCAGGCCGGTGCCGAAGCACTGCGCACCTTCGAGAAGCAAATCGTTCTGCGCGTACTGGACGACCTGTGGAAAGACCACCTGTCGACCATGGATCACCTGCGTCACGGCATCCACTTGCGTGGTTATGCGCAGAAGAACCCGAAGCAGGAATACAAGCGCGAGTCCTTCACCTTGTTCTCCGAGTTGCTGGATTCGATCAAGCGCGACTCGATCCGAGTGCTGTCGCACGTTCAGGTCCGCCGCGAAGATCCGATCGAAGAAGAAGCTCGCCTGCGTCAGGAGGCCGAAGCACTGGCTGCGCGCATGCAGTTCCAGCACGACGAAGCACCTGGCCTGGAGCAACCGGAAGTGTTGGGTGAAGAGGTCGATGTAGCCCTCGCCACCGCGCCGGTGCGCAACGAGCAGAAGCTGGGCCGTAACGAGCTGTGCTACTGCGGTTCGGGCAAGAAGTTCAAGCATTGCCACGGGCAGATCCAGTAAACCCGTTTCATACGCTGAAATACCCGCGCCGCGACCGGCTTATGCCGTCGCGGCGTTTTGCCATTTAAACCACCGACGCCCCGACGGCGGTGCAGACATCATTTATTAAGGAGCGCATTCATGGCTGTTGGTCTTGGTCCTTTGCCAACGTTGCACCCGGTTGCCGGTTTTGAACTCGGTATCGCCTCGGCCGGCATCAAGCGCCCGGGGCGCAAGGATGTCGTGGTCATGCGCTGTGCCGAAGGTTCCACAGTGGCGGGCGTGTTCACCCTGAACGCCTTTTGCGCCGCTCCCGTGATCCTGGCCAAACAACGCGTGCAAGGCCCGGTACGTTACCTGCTGACCAACACCGGCAATGCCAACGCCGGCACCGGCGAACCTGGCCTGGCAGCCGCCGAGCGCACGTGCGCCAAACTGGCTGAGCTGACCGGTGTCGATGCAAGCCTGGTGCTGCCGTACTCCACCGGTGTGATCGGCGAGCCGCTGCCGGTCGAAAAAATCGAAGGCGCGCTGCAAGCCGCCCTCGACGACCTGTCGGTGAATAACTGGGAAGCCGCCGCTACCGGCATCATGACCACCGACACCCTGCCAAAGGGTGCCAGCCGCCAGTTCCAGCATGACGGCGTGACCATCACCGTCACCGGCATCAGCAAGGGCGCGGGCATGATCCGCCCGAACATGGCGACCATGCTCGGCTACATCGCCACCGACGCCAAAGTCTCCCGCGATGTGCTGCAAAACCTGCTGCTGGACGGCGCCAACAAGTCGTTCAACCGCATCACCATCGACGGCGACACCTCGACCAACGACTGCTGCATGCTGATCGCCACCGGTCAGGCAGCACTGCCGGAAATCACCGAAGCGAGCGGTCCGCTGTTCGCTTTGCTGAAGCAAGCGGTGTTCGAAGTCTGCATGGACGTGGCCCAGGCCATCGTGCGCGACGGCGAAGGCGCGACCAAGTTCGTCACAGTGGAAGTCAACGGCGGCGGCAATCACCAGGAGTGCCTGGACGTCGGTTACACCGTGGCCCATTCGCCGCTGATCAAGACCGCGTTGTTCGCCTCCGACCCGAACTGGGGCCGCATTCTGGCCGCCGTGGGCCGTGCCGGCGTACCGAACCTGGACGTGAGCAAGATCGACGTGTTCCTCGGTGACATGTGCATCGCCAGCCGTGGCGCTCGCTCTGCCACCTACACCGAAGCCCAGGGCGCGGCGGTGATGCAGCAGGAAGAAATCACCATCCGCATCGAACTGGGGCGCGGTGATTGCAGCGAAACCATCTGGACCACTGACCTGTCCCACGAATACGTGAAGATCAACGCCGAGTACCGTACGTAAATCAGGTCCGGACCGAGTCGCGCCCTTCGCGAGCAAGCCCGCTCCCACATTCGATTGCATTTCTTGCGGAAGAACTCGATCAACTGTGGGAGCGGGCTTGCTCGCGAAGGCGGCCGACCAGACACCAAAGATTCTGGTCCATCCCCCTATCAAAAGGTCCCGAACATGAGCCTCCACCTGATCATCGGCGACAAACTGCATTCCTCCTGGTCCCTGCGCGCCGCACTGGCCCTTGACCTGACCGGCGCGTCCTACACCGAAGAACTGATCAAGCTGAACCAGCCGGATACTCGCGAGCGTGTGCTCAAGCATTCGCCGACCGGGAAAGTCCCGCTGCTGAAAACAGCACACGGCACCATCGCCGATTCCCTGGCCATTGCCGAATACCTGGCCGAACAATTCCCCGATGCCGGGCTCTGGCCCCAAGACACTGCCGCCCGTGCCCAGGCGCGTTCGGCGTGTGCGCAGATGCACAGCGGTTTTTTCGCCATGCGCGGCAACATGCCGTTCGACCTGAGCCACGATGCGCCACTGTCGCCGACCCCGCCTGAAGTTCAGGCTGAAATCGAGCGCATGCAGGCGTTGTGGGCTGAATGTCGCGCCGTCGCGACTGAAACCGGCCCGTTCCTGTTTGGCGGCGCGACCCTGGCCGATGCGTTTTTCGCACCGATCGCCGTACGCCTGCGCACCTATCAGGTAAAACTGCCCGAGGCCGACGCGGCCTATGTCGAAACCATCTACCAATGGCCAGCCTTCAAGGCTTGGCGGAAGGCGGGTCTGGAGGAAATAGAGCGGTGAAACGAGTCCATGTAGCAGCCGCGGTTATCCGCGATAGCAGCGGCAAGATCCTCATTGCCCGCCGTGCCGACACCCAGCATCAGGGCGGTTTGTGGGAGTTCCCCGGTGGCAAGGTCGAGGATGACGAATCCGTCGAGATGGCCCTGGCTCGTGAGCTTCACGAAGAGTTGGGCATTGTGGTCAACACCGCGCGGCCGATGATCAAAGTCCGCCACGACTACCCGGACAAGCAGGTGTTGCTGGATGTCTGGGAAGTCTCGGCGTTTACCGGCGAACCCCATGGCGCCGAAGGCCAGCCTTTGGCCTGGGTGACCGCACGGGAACTGGTGGATTACGAATTTCCGGCCGCCAACCAGCCGATCGTCGCCGCTGCACGCTTGCCCGGCGACTACCTGATTACCCCGGAGGGCCTGGAAACCCCAACCTTGCTGCGCGGTATCCAGAAAGCCATCGCTGGCGGCATCAAGCTGATTCAGTTGCGTGCACCCAACGGCTATGACCCCAAGTACCGCGATCTGGCGGTGGACGCGGCGGGGTTGTGTGCCGGCAAGGCACAGTTGATGATCAAGGGGCCGTTTGAATGGCTGGGGGACTTCCCGTCCGCCGGTTGGCACATCACATCGCAGCAGTTGCGCAAATACGCGGCGGCCGGGCGTCCGCTACCGGCGTCACGCTGGTTGGCAGCGTCTTGCCACAACGCTGAAGAACTGGCGTTGGCCGAGCAAATGGGCGTGGACTTCGTGACCTTGTCGCCGGTGCAGCCGACGCAGACTCATCCGGATGCTCTGCCATTGGGTTGGGAGCAGGCTTCGACTTTGATCGAGGGCTTCAGCAAGCCGGTGTTTTTGCTGGGAGGGGTTGGCCCGGCAGAGCGGCAGAAAGCCTGGGAGGCGGGCGCGCAGGGTGTGGCGGGGATTCGGGCGTTTTGGCCTGAGGCGTAGCACCCGATCATTCCCACGCTCTGCGTGGGAATGCCTCAACGGACGCTCCGCGTTCGGCTCTTGATGGGACGCAGAGCGTCCCGGGCTGCATTCCCACGCAGAGCGTGGGAACGATCAGTTACTAAACCCCGGGTTTGGCCGCAGGCTGCCACAAAATCTCGGCAATCCCCTGACGCTTGGCAATCAACCGTGCCGCCACAAACAATAAATCCGATAACCGATTGATGTACGCCAGGCCAACCCCGGCCAATGGCTCGATCGCATTCAACTGCTGACAGCGCCGCTCCGCACTGCGCGCCAGGCAGCGGCATACGTGGGCCTGGGCGATCAGCGCGGAACCGCCGGGCAGAATGAAATTCTCCAGCGGCCCCAACTCTTCATTCCACACATCGATCGCCGCTTCCAGGCGCTCGATTTCCGCCGTGTTCAGTGCCTGATAAACCGGCATCGCCAGTTCGCCACCCAGGTCGAACAACCGATGCTGGCAGGGCGCCAACACCTCGATCACTTCGTTCAACCCCGGATACGTATCACTTTGCGCCGCCAACCCGGCCAACAGCACACCCACCTGGCTGTTCAGCGTATCGACTTCGCCAATGGCCTCGATGCGCGGATGGTCCTTGGGCACCCGGCGGCCATCGCCGAGCCCGGTTTCGCCTTTGTCGCCAGTGCGGGTGTAAATCTTCGACAAGCGAAAGCCCATGGTTACCTCGACAGCTGATTGAGTTCTTGAGAGACCACCGGAGTGCCTGACAACGGCAGGCGCAAGGTGAAACAGGTACCTTGGCCCGGCGTCGATTGCACTTCCATCTGGCCCTTGTGGTTGTTGGTGATGATGAAGTACGAGACCGAGAGCCCAAGGCCGGTGCCCTGACCGATTTCCTTGGTGGTGAAGAACGGCTCGAACGTACGTTTGCGCACGTTCTCGCTCATGCCGATGCCGTTGTCTTCGACCTGAATTTCCGCCCATGGCGGGTTCAGTTTTGTACGCAGAATGATCCGCCCCGGTTCGCGGTCGTCCGGGCGCTGGTGAATGGCTTGCGCGGCGTTTTTCAGCAGGTTGAGCAGCACCTGTTCCAGTTCGTTGGCAGTGCCGGGCACCGGGCCCAGTGCCGGATCGAACTGCCGAATGATCGCCTGCCCCTTGAAGTCGAAACCGATCGCCAGGTCGAAGTCGTTGCCGGCGATCTCCACCGCTTGATCGATCAGCGCCGGCAAATCGCAAGGCGCCATCTGCCGGGTGCTGCGGCGGCTGAAGCTGAGCATGTGCGTCACGATTTTCGCTGCCCGGGCGCCGGCCTGTTGAATGCCATCGAGTAATTGCGGCACTTCGCGAGCTTTCAAGTACTGGTTGACCGTTTCCAGCTCAATGCCCAGTTGCTCGGCCTGTTCGAGGTTTTTCGGCAGATCGGGTGACAGACGCCGACGAATGTTCTGCACGTTGTGCAGGATTGCACCCAGTGGATTATTGATTTCGTGGGCCATGCCGGCGGCGAGGCCGCCGACCGAGAGCATTTTTTCCGACTGCACCATCATTTCTTCCAGGGACAGACGCTGGGTGATGTCGTCGATCCGGATCACCACACCGCGCCCGGCACCGCCCATCAACGGATAGAACGTCAGGGCGTAATGCTTGGGTTCATCGTCCTTGAGCCAGGTAACCCGTTCAATCTTCGCCACCGTGTGCTGCTCGACGGTTTGCCTGAGTTGCGGCAGGAACGGTTTGAGCGGTTCGAAGGCGAGGAAGATCGGTTGGTTCAAGGCTTCGTCCAGGCGCGTGCCGGACAGGGCGCTGGCTTCCTGATTCCACTGGGTTACGTAGAGCTGCTCGTCGAGGGCGATCAAGGCCGACGGCATGGAGTCGATGATGCTGTTGAGGTAGTTCTGGAAACCGGTGAGTTTCTTTTCGATCTTGCTGCGCACCTGAACTTCCAGTTCCAGCTTGCGATTGGTGTGGCGGGTTTCTTCGGCCAGCCCCTGAGCCTGGTCGTAAGCGGCCTGGGAATCGTCGCGGGCGCGCTTGAGTTGCTGCTCCCGGGCCTCGATGCGCGAGAGCATGGTGTTGAACGCTTCGGCGAGGCTGCCGATTTCGTCGTGGTTGCCGCGAGAGGCGCGCAGGGCGTAGTTCTCTTCCCGGGTCACTTGCCGGGACAACTCTTCGAGCTGATGGATCGGCCGGGTAATCAGGCGTTTGATCTGCCGGGCAATCACCAGCCATAACAGCACGCTGAAGATCAGAATCCCCAAACTGGCGGTCAGGGTCCCGGTGTAGAACGCCATCGGCAATTCGCTGCTGGCTACCAGCAGCAAGTGCCCCGGCGCGGTACCGGGGCGGGGCAGGGTGATCACTTGATTGCTGCGAAACTCGGTGGCTTGCCAGGCTTCCAGATGCCGGAAATGCTCCGGTAGATGGAGCTCGTCGCCCTGCTGCAGCTGCGCCAGAAGCACACCTTTGCCGTCATAGAGCGCTGCTGCACGCAACGGTGTATAGCTGTTGAGCTCGTTGAGCAGACGCTGGGCGGTTTGCGGTGACTTCAAGGCGTCGGAGATCAGGCTTGGGTTGGACACCAGTCGGCCGATGGTCTGCAAGGCCTGGGGAGCCATGCTTTCCTGGGAGATGTAATAGGCGGCGCTGATAAAGGTCAGGTTGGCGACCAGCAAAACGGTGGTCAACAGCACCAGCAGAGCGGCCAGCAATTTCTGGCCGACTGGAAGGTTTTCAAGGCGCTGGCGCAATGGCATCAGGTTCATCGCTGAAAAGGAACAAGTGGCCAGCGTAGCCGCTGCTCAGTCGCTGGGCAATCCAAGGCTGCGCAGATGAGCAATCAGGCGCTCCTGCAATTGACTGAGGTGGGGCAGGTTCAACTGATGCCGCGACGCGACCTTGCAGGCATGGCCCAACAGGTAGCTGATTTCGGTGCGGCGCTGATTCGCGACGTCCTGGTACATCGAGGAGAAATTGGCCGCTGTGGCCTTGATCACTCGTTCGACTTCCTCCCGGAGGTTCTCCGCCGCTGCCGGCTGGCCGCAGCGCTCCAGCAATTCGGTGAGCTCAGCGCACAGGGTGGCGACTTCGCATTGATGTTGCTGCAAACCACCGTTGCGGCATTCGTGCAGTACGGTCAGCGGGTTGATCGCACAATTGAGCGCCAGTTTTCGCCACAGCCTTGTGAGGATGTCGGTGCTCCACTCGTGGGGAATGCCGGCGGCGCTCAAGTCCTCCAGCCAGATCGGCGCTACCGGATGGCCCGCATCGCCCAACCAGGTGTAGCCGTGACCGGCGAACACCACACGCCAGTCGCCATCGCGAAACGCGCCTTCGGTACTGGAGGCGAAGATGCAGCGCGCCTGAGGCACCTGCGCGGCAACCGCGTCCTGACTGCCGAGGCCGTTCTGCAGCAGGATCAGTTCGGCGTCGGGTGTCAGGCGGTGGGCGAGGCGGGCCACGGCTTTCTCGGCGTCGTAGGCTTTGCAGGCCACCAGCAGGCGACTGATGGGCTTGTCGCTGTCGGGTGTCTCGCCGGGCACCGGATACAGCTGAGCTTCGCCGTGTTCGACCAGCGTCAAACCGCCCACCGTCTGATAGGCCTGTAAGCGTGTCGCGTCCCGCACGATCAACCTGACCGGTACGTCAGCCCGCGCCAGACGTGTGGCCCAAAGGGTGCCGAGGCTGCCGGCGCCGAGAATGTGCCAAGGGGTAGACATCAACTTTCTGCTCGGTTTGACGCTGGCATGTGAGGCTCGCAGTATCGGTTGGAAAAGACCCGTTATAATGAGCCCGATTTTAACCGCAAGCCAAGCGCGCTCCATCCTTATCGAGCGTGCCTTTTTATTGGAGAGATTACATGCCGTCGTTCGACGTGGTATCCGAACTGGACAAACACGAAGTCACCAACGCGGTCGAGAACGCCGTCAAGGAACTCGATCGTCGTTATGACCTGAAAGGCAAAGGCACCTTCGAGTTCAAGGAAAAGGACCTGACCGTCAACCTGACCGCGGAAGCCGATTTCCAGCTCGAAGCGATGATCGAGATCCTCAAGCTGGCTCTGGTCAAGCGCAAGATCGACGTGCAGTGCCTTGAAGTCAAGGATGCCTACGCGTCGGGCAAGTTGATGAAGCAGGAAGCGGTCCTCAAGGAAGGCATCGACAAAGAGCTGGCGAAGAAAATCGTCGCTCACGTCAAAGACGCCAAGCTCAAGGTCCAGGCCGCCATTCAGGGCGAGCAAGTGCGCATTACCGGCAAGAAGCGTGACGATTTGCAGGAAGCGATTGCCGCCCTGCGCGCCAAGACGTTCGACATGCCACTGCAGTTCAACAACTTCCGCGACTGACTTTTCAAGCGGGAACCTCTTGGCGTTTTCGACGTCCGAGGCCCAAGCAACGGCAGAAACGATTGGGCCCTCACGGGTTTGGTCTTTCTGCCGCTCATTTTTTGCGTGCCGGGTAGCCGGAAATCAGGAGAAAAAAGATGGATTTGAATGCTGAAGTGGACAACCTGGTCAAGGCATCCCAAGCCTGGATTCCGATGATCATGGAATACGGCAGTCGCGTGCTGTTGGCGGTGATCACCCTGGCCGTCGGTTGGTGGCTGATCAACAAAGTCACGCAAAAGCTTGGCGGCCTGCTGGCGTTGCGTAACGCCGACCTGGCGCTGCAAGGTTTCATCAGCAGCCTGGCGAACATCATTCTCAAGGTTCTGCTGATCGTCAGCGTAGCGTCGATGATCGGCGTGGAAACCACCTCGTTCGTCGCAGCGATTGGTGCTGCTGGCCTGGCGATCGGTCTGGCGTTGCAGGGCAGCCTGGCGAACTTCGCCGGCGGCGTGCTGATTCTGTTGTTCCGCCCGTTCCGCATCGGCGACTGGATCGAAGCTCAAGGTGTTGCCGGTACGGTCGACAGCATCCAGATCTTTCACACCGTACTGCGCACCGGCGATAACAAAACCATCATCGTGCCTAACGGCAATCTGTCGAACGGCATCATCACCAACACCAACCGTCAACCGACCCGCAAGGTCGTGTTTGATGTCGGTGTGGCTTACGAGGCGGACTTGCAGAAGGCCCGTGAAGTGTTGCTGGATCTGGCCAAGGACCCGCGCGTATTGGCTGATCCGGCGCCGGAAGCGGTGATTTCCATGCTGGGTGATAGTTCGATCACTGTTTCCCTGCGAGTGTGGGTGAAGACCGCTGACTACTGGAATGTGATGTTCATGTTTAACGAACAATCGCGCGATCGCTTGAAGACTGCCGGTATTGATATTCCATTTCCGCAGCGGGTTATTCGAGTGATGCAGGAATCGGCAACGGTGTAATGATTGGTCTTCGAAACATGTTTGACCTTTCGGTCAGACTTGTTCTGCAAGAGCCAGATCCATTAAACACAATGCTGTAACCAATAAAAAAGGCCCATCCGAAGATGGGCCTTTTTTTGATTACCGCGAACTGGCTTTCGGCAATTACAGAACCGAAATCGGGTAGTCGACGATCAGGCGGAACTCGTTGATATCGCCTTCAGCTTGGTCGGTATTGGCGCGGTGCCATGCCTGACGAATGCGGAAGGACAGATCTTTCGCAGGGCCTGCCTGAACTACGTATTTGGCTTCGAGGTTGGTTTCGTGGTGCTTGCCATCTTCGCCGTAGCCGTACAGGCGGTATGGGCTATCGGCATCCATTTTGGTGCCGTCGATATCCCAACCTTTAGCGTAACGGGTCATGAAGCTCAAACCAGGTACGCCGTACTCAGCCATCTTCAGGTCATAACGAACTTGTACAGATTTTTCGTTTGGAGCGTTGAAGTCAGAGTACTGGATGGAGTTGGCGAGGAAGATCGAGTCGCCGCCACGGTTGTTATCGCCCACACCGACGTAGTCGAACGGGGTGTCGCCGTTAACTTTCTGGAAGGCGAGAGTAACGGTGTGAGCCTTCAGGAACGAATAAGCGCCTGCCAGCGAGTACGTGGTGTTGCTGATGTCGCCCGCTTTGGCGCTACCCGAATCGGTGGTGCGGTAGATGTTGCCGTCCAGGTTGAGCGACTGATCGCCACCCATTGGGATGGTGTAGTTCACATTGGCGTAGTACTGGTTCCAGATGTCTTTGAACTTGGAACCGTAGAGCGAAACGCTCAGGTTGTCGTTGATGCCGTATTTGCCACCGGCATAGTCCATGGTCCTGCCGGTTACAGGTTGACCGTCATCAGGAAAGCTCGCGTACTGGGAGTGCAACTCACCGTCGCTGTTCATCTCGTCCTGGCTGGAGGACGAGTAGAAGTGACCGGCTTCCAGGTCCAAGTTGGTGATTTCGCTGCTCTGCAGTTGGAAACCGGTAGCGGTTTGAGGCAGCAGGCGGGAGCCGCCGACGGCGAACACTGGAGAGGTGCTTGGCTGCATCTCACCGAACTTCAGTTCAGTCTTGGAGACACGAAGTTTGACGGCTCCACCGGCTTTACCGAAGTCGTCGTGGTTACGGCCTTGGGAATCGCGGCTCAGGTTGCCCGAACCGGAGTACTTGTCTTCGCCGTCCAGTTTGATACCCAGGTAACCGAACGCGTCAACACCTACGCCGACAGTACCTTGGGTGTAACCAGAGCTGAATACACCGTGGAAACCCTGGGTCCAGTCTTTGTCGTCGACTGCGCCGTCTTTCTTGTCACGGTTGAAGTAATAGTTGCGAAGCAGCAAGTCGAACTTGGCGTCTTCAACAAAACCTTTGGCTTCAGCCTGGTCACTTACGAAAGGTGCGGCCGTAGCCATTTGAGTACTGGCTGCTGCTGCAACTGCCAGTGCGATCATGCTCCACTTCATCACGCGCATCGTGATTTGCTCCTTTGGTTTTTAGAAGAGTACTGCCGTCCCGCCTGTTTTATTATCCGGGCGGCTCTTTCTTTTTGTGTCGGCGCAAACTTATATCACGCCGACCATGTTGGCGATACTTGCGCATCTAACCTTTCAGCTTCTTTACAACCCTGTCGCAAATGGCTGGGTAGATGTCGCAAATTCACAATCCCGACGCAATCGGACTGACAACTTCAACGTTGTTTTCCATGGCTTGAGCGTCGGTAAAAAAGAGTCCCTTGTCCTGCACTTGAATCTCCATCGGGCAACCCTGCCGCTGTTTTTATTGGCCTTAAGGCTTCCACTTCCAGCGGAGCGCTTATAGACGATACGGGTGTGAATGCAACAAGCGTGCACAAATCGGAATTCTGTTGCTGTTTTTTTCCAAAGGCCTGCCTGTTGCTGTAAAAACCTCATAAAACCGGGGGGTTCAAGCTCGTTTTACCTGAGCTTGACGCCATGCTTCGCATCGTGTTTACCACATCGATCCAGTGGGGCGACAACCAAAAACGTTACCGGTTCACCCCGCCAGTGAGTAGTTAGCGGATGCTGACGCACTGAGCGTAGACGCGTTGTGCGGTTTTGGTGCAAAAAATTTCAATTGCTGTACCGAATTCACACAGTGTCGCTTTGTGTTCGAAGCGAGCAGCCCGTTGTTTATTGGTCATTTCGGCATTTTTTGTGCGGTAACTGGTTCTGTCATGGTGCATGCCGGATCAAAATGGCTCATGTCGGGGCGCCCGGAGGACGCTGCAGGCGGCAGTTCGTCGTGAAGCGTGTGGCGTTCGCAGGTATGCTGCCGTCCTGTCGCTTGATGCGCCGTCTTTCGCAATGGGGCGCTAAGCTGAAAAAAGATCACCAGAGGGAGTGTGCGCTGTGTTCGCTTTAGATCCACGACTTCAACAAGACACGTTGCCTATCGGCGATTTCCCGCTCTGTCGGTTGCTGTTGTCCAATGACTCGAACTACCCATGGTTCATCCTCGTGCCACGCCGCGAGGATATCAGTGAGATATTTCAATTAGATGTCGCAGATCAACAGCAGCTGTGGCAGGAAACCACCGCACTGGCGGAAATGCTCAAGGACTCGTTCGACGCGGATAAATTGAACGTCGCGGCCCTGGGTAATGTCGTCAGCCAGTTGCATATGCATGTGATTGTGCGCAAGCGTGAGGACGCCGCCTGGCCAGCTCCGGTCTGGGGCAAGCAGCCGGCCAAACCCTACAGTCCAGAGCAGATCGAGACGATTCGTGAGCGGCTGCGTCTGGTGTTGACCGATGACTTCACGTTTCTGGAGGGCTAAAACATGAGCCTGGAAGAACGCGTTACCGATCTGGAAAGCCAGTTGGCGTTTCAGGATGACACCATCCAGGCATTGAGTGATGTGCTGGCGACGCAGCAACGCGCAGTGGAGCGCCTGCAACTGCAAATGGCCGCATTGCTCAAGCGGCAAGAGGAAATGGCCGGTCAGTTCGAGTCCTTCGAAGAAGAGGCGCCACCGCCGCATTACTGAGCCACATTAGTGAAGAGCAGGCCATAAAAAAACCGCGAACAGCCAGGGCTGTTCGCGGTTTTTTTTAGCCTTGGAGTCAGCGACGCGGCAGGGCGGCGATCACATCTTCAGCTTGCAGGCCTTTATCACGGTTCATCACAGAGAACTCCACGCGTTGACCTTCGACCAGAACACGGTGGCCTTCACCGCGAATTGCCCGGAAGTGCACGAAAATATCATCGCCGGAATCACGGGAAATAAAGCCGAAGCCTTTGGAGGTGTTGAACCATTTAACGGTGCCAGTATCGCGGTTGCTCATGTCATAGCTTGGCGAGGCGGCGGCCGGTGAAGATTTGTAGAAGCTGACGGCCAGGTGCAAAAGAATGGCGATCAGGGCAACGACCAGACTGAACAGAACGGCAGGTTGACCGGCGATAACAGGCATCGGGGCGAACAATGTCAGTGTTTGCAATACCACAGCCAGAACCAGCAAGGCGCTGACCAGGTTTTGCAGTTGATGACGCGGGCCTTTGTTCCAGTAAGGGATAACGGGTGCAAGGGTGAGGTTGAGCAGGCCGAAAAAGGCCAGGTACAGCGCATCGGGTTGTTGCAGGTAAGGTAGCGCTTCGGATCGCAGGCTAGGGATGAAGGACAGCAGCAAGGCTGCTGCGCCCATTAGCAGGTGGACGATTTTCAACATTTTGATTAACTCACGTTAAGACGGATCACAAGGAAGAGCTGATGGAGCACGGTTCGCTTCGGAACAATAAGAGGCGTTGGACACGTTCCCGCTATCAGCCTATGCGCAGCCCCCGGAAAATAGGCGGTAGCGACACACTGCCTATTTAACAGCAAAGCCCGCAGCTACTCAAATCAGGCGGTCCAGCGGTACTCCCGCTGGCCGCTGTGTGCATGACGCTTGCTGAGTATTATTTGCCGGCTGTGTTTCGCGCGGCTTTTTGCCGTTTCGCGGAAAGACATTGCGTCAGTTTTCGTAGGAAATCGTCCGGCCTAGGACGAGCTCCATGATCTCCCCTCAGTTGTTGGCTTATCCTACGTCGATGGTCATAAAGTCATCTAGATATCCCTGTGCGCCTGCGCTTTTATAAGGAAACGGAATATGACTCTTATAAGCAGCAAGGATGGCAAAGGAGTGTCAACGCTATGGTTTATCAAGACAGGCGAAGCGAGGGGAGGGTCAGTCCACTCAAGGACGTGAGGATTGATTCATTTGTCAGCGAATTCGATATGGGCCTGGCCCAGCCATTATCCCGGTCGGTGCGTTTGAATGGCTTTGCGACCTGTTTGCGGCTGGAGCAGGTTTATTGGGATATTTTGGGTGATATGGCCAAGGTCAATTGCTGCTCAGTCAGTGCGCTGCTGTCCCATGTGGATCGCGAAGTGCATCTGCGTCACGGCGGGGTGAAGAACTTCACCGGGCTGGTGCGGGTTGTCTGCGTCGTGCACAGCCTGAAGGAAGGAAGTTGCCCCGTCATGGCTTGACGATGGCGGTTGATCGGGTCGAGTGTCGGTCTGTGCAGTCTTACGGCTGCACAGGCTGCATTTAATGGATATAATCCCGCCCTTTGCCGCAAAGCCCAGCATGCGCGGTAGCAATCTGATCGCCGAGACAACCCCCATGCCGATGTACGACTATCAATGTGCTTCCTGTGGTCATCAGTTGGAAGCCATTCAAAAGATCAGCGCAGCACCGCTGGTCGACTGCCCTGCCTGCCAGGCGCCAGAGCTTAAAAAGATGCTGTCCATGCCGGGCTTCCGCCTCAGCGGCACCGGCTGGTACGAAACCGACTTCAAGACCGGTTCCAAGAAGAATCTGGCCGGTGGCGACAAAGCTGACTAGGGTCTAGCGCCCGGGCTGAATGACACGCGCGAGCTCTTGCATCATCCGGCACCTTACTCAAGTGTGGGGGTGCGGCAAGACCTCCAACCGAATTTCGAATTACGAGAAGTGAAACCACTACCATGATGCGCAGCCATTATTGCGGCCAACTGAACGAAAGCCTGGAAGGCCAGGAAATTACCCTTTGCGGATGGGTTCACCGTCGCCGTGACCACGGTGGGGTGATTTTCCTCGATATCCGTGATCGTGACGGTCTGGCCCAGGTGGTGTTCGACCCGGACCGCGCTGAATCCTTCGCCGCCGCCGATCGCGTGCGCAGCGAATACGTGGTCAAGATCACCGGCAAGGTACGCCTGCGTCCGGCCGGTGCCACCAACGCCAACATGGCGTCGGGCATGATCGAAGTGCTGGGCTACGAGCTTGAAGTATTGAACGAAGCGGAAACCCCGCCGTTCCCGCTGAACGAGTTCTCCGACGTCGGCGAAGAAACCCGCCTGCGTTATCGCTTCCTCGACCTGCGTCGCCCGGAAATGCTCGAGAAGCTGCGTCTGCGTTCGCGCATGACCACCAGCATCCGTCGCTTCCTGGACGAGAACGGCTTCCTCGATGTCGAGACGCCGATCCTGACCCGTGCGACTCCGGAAGGCGCTCGCGACTACCTGGTGCCGAGCCGTACTCACGCCGGTAGCTTCTTCGCCCTGCCGCAATCGCCACAGCTGTTCAAGCAGCTGCTGATGGTCGCCGGCTTCGACCGTTACTACCAGATCGCCAAGTGCTTCCGCGACGAAGATCTGCGCGCCGACCGTCAGCCGGAATTCACCCAGATCGACATCGAGACCAGCTTCCTCGATGAAAAAGAGATCATGGGTATCACCGAACAAATGATCCGCAACCTGTTCAAGGAAGTGCTGGACCTGGAATTCGGCGACTTCCCGCACATGACCTTCGAAGAGGCCATGCGTCGTTACGGTTCCGACAAGCCGGACCTGCGTAACCCGCTGGAACTGGTTGACGTTGCCGATCAACTGAAAGAAGTCGACTTCAAGGTGTTCAGCGGCCCTGCCAACGACCCGAAATGCCGCGTTGCCGCTCTGCGCGTTCCAGGCGCGGCAAGCATGCCGCGCAGCAAGATCGACGACTACACCAAGTTCGTCGGCATCTACGGTGCCAAGGGCCTGGCGTACATCAAGGTCAACGAGCGCGCCAAAGGCGTTGAAGGTCTGCAATCGCCAATCGTCAAGAACATCCCTGAGGCTAACCTGAACGTGATCCTCGATCGCGTCGGTGCAGTTGATGGCGATATCGTGTTCTTCGGCGCTGATAAATCGAAGATCGTCAGCGAAGCCTTGGGCGCGCTGCGGATCAAGGTTGGTCACGATCTGAACCTGCTGACCTGCGAGTGGGCACCGATGTGGGTCGTCGACTTCCCGATGTTCGAAGAGAACGACGACGGCAGCTTCACCGCGTTGCACCACCCGTTCACCGCGCCGAAGTGCACGCCGCAAGAACTGGAAGCCAACCCGGCAACCGCGCTGTCTCGTGCCTACGACATGGTCCTGAACGGCACCGAACTGGGTGGCGGTTCGATCCGTATCCACCGCAAGGAAATGCAACAGTCGGTGTTCCGCCTGCTGGGTATCAGCGAAGCGGAACAGGAAGAGAAGTTCGGCTTCCTGCTCGACGCCCTGAAATACGGCGCGCCGCCGCACGGTGGTCTGGCCTTCGGTCTGGACCGTCTGGTGATGCTGATGACCGGCGCCCAGTCGATCCGTGAAGTAATCGCCTTCCCGAAAACCCAGAGCGCTGCCTGCGTCATGACTCAGGCTCCGGGGCTGGTGGATGCCAAGGCATTGCGCGAACTGCACATTCGTCTGCGCGAAACGCCTAAAGCTGAGTAAGGCTGACCAGAAGGGCGCATCTTCGGATGCGCCCTTTCTATATAGACAGGTCGAGATTTTTTTTTGCTGGCTGGCGCATCATGGCGTGGCGGGCAATGTTTCAAAGATAATTCGGAGCGAGTTATGGCGGGTCATTCCAAGTGGGCGAACATCAAGCACCGCAAAGAACGTCAGGATGCCAAGAAGGGCAAGATTTTCACCAAGTGGATTCGTGAACTGACGGTTGCTGCTCGTCAGGGCGGCGGTGATCCAGGCTCCAACCCGCGCTTGCGTCTGGCGCTGGATAAAGCGCTGGGTGCGAACATGAGTCGCGACATCATCGATCGCGCAGTGGCCCGCGGTGCCGGTGCTGCCGATACCGACGACATGGTCGAACTGACCTATGAAGGTTACGGTCCGGGCGGTGTGGCGGTGATGGTCGAATGCATGACCGACAACCGCAACCGTACTGCAGCGGCTGTTCGCCATGCGTTCAGCAAGTGTGGCGGCAACCTCGGCACCGATGGTTCGGTGGCCTACCTGTTCGAGCGCAAGGGGCAGATTTCCTTCGCGCCAGGCGTGGATGAGGATGCGCTGATGGAAGCGGCCATGGAGGCTGACGCCGATGATGTGGTCGCCCACGAAGACGGTTCAATCGACGTGTTCACCTCGTTCGCCGGCTTCTATTCCGTGCGCAACGCTTTGGAGGCCGCAGGCTTCAAGGGCGATGACGCAGAAATCGTCATGCTGCCGACCACCAGTGCCGAACTGGACCTGGAAGGCGCCGAGAAGGTTCTGAAGCTGATCGACATGCTCGAAGACCTGGATGACGTGCAAAACGTGTATTCCAACGCGGACATTCCAGAGTCGGTCGCCGCGCAGCTCGGTTGATGCATTGATAAAGATCGCAGCCTTCCCTTGGCCCCTGTAGGAGCTGGCGAAGCCTGCGATCTTTTGACTTTAAGATCGAAAATCAAAAGATCGCAGCCTTCGGCAGCTCCTACACAGTTATCCTCAAGCCACCGCGATCTCTTTCTGCAGGCGTTATGACTTTAATTCTTGGTATCGACCCCGGTTCGCGTATTACCGGTTATGGCGTGGTACGTGATACCGGGCGTGGCTGCGTGTACGTGGCGTCGGGCTGCATTCGCACGGGCTCCGGCGAGCTGCATGAGCGCCTGCAAATCGTCTACCGGGGCGTGCGTGAAGTGATCCAGACCTACGGCCCGGTGACCATGGGCATCGAAAAAGTCTTCATGGCCCGCAATGCCGACTCCGCCCTCAAGCTCGGTCAGGCCCGCGGCGCTGCCATCGTGGCCGGCGCCGAGGAAAGCCTGGAAATCGCCGAATACACCGCGACCCAAGTCAAACAGGCGGTGACCGGCACCGGCGGGGCGAATAAAGAGCAGGTGCAGATGATGGTCATGCACATGCTGAAATTGACCAGCAAGCCGCAAATCGATGCTTCGGATGCCCTGGCCATCGCGATTTGCCACGCTCACACCCGTTCCAGCCTGTTGCCTCATGGTCTGGGCACTGCACGCAGTCGTGGCGGGCGCCTGCGTCTCTGATAGCATCAGCAATCATTTTTATGGAATGAGGGTTTTGCGCCTGTGTTGTCGGCGCAAAACCCTTGTTCTGTCAGTCGCCAGCACTGATCTGGCCAAGGCTCAAGGATCTGAAACGTGATTGGACGCTTGCGCGGCACTTTGGCTGAGAAACAGCCGCCGCACCTGATTCTGGATGTAAACGGTCTGGGGTATGAGCTGGAAGTCCCCATGACCACGCTTTATCGCTTGCCGTCGGTCGGTGAACCACTGACCTTGCACACCCATTTGGTCGTACGCGAAGACGCGCAGTTACTCTATGGCTTCTTTGGCAAGCGCGAGCGAGACTTTTTTCGCGAGCTGATCCGTCTCAATGGTGTGGGGCCGAAACTGGCGCTGGCCTTGATGTCGAGCCTGGAGGTCGATGAACTGGTTCGTTGCGTGCAGTCCCAGGACACTTCGGCGCTGACCAAGGTGCCGGGGGTTGGCAAGAAAACGGCCGAGCGTTTGCTGGTGGAACTCAAGGATCGCTTCAAGGCCTGGGAAACCGTGCCGGCTATGTTCGCGTTGGTGCCAAACCAGCCGGGTGGGCCAGCTCCGGTCGCCACCGCCGAAAATGATGCGGTCAGCGCGCTGATTTCCCTGGGCTACAAGCCGCAGGAAGCCAGCAAGGCGATTTCTGCGATCAAGGAGAAAGGTTTGAGCAGTGAAGACATGATTCGTCGTGCCCTTAAGGGAATGATCTAAGTGATTGAAGCTGATCGTCTGATCGCCGCCACGGGAGGTCCCCGTGACCGCGAGGAAGTCCAGGACCGGGCGATTCGTCCCGTCAGCCTGGCCGAATACATTGGCCAGCCGACTGTTCGCGAGCAAATGGAGTTGTTCATCCAGGCTGCGCGCGGGCGCAATGAATCCCTGGACCACACGCTGATTTTCGGCCCGCCGGGACTGGGTAAAACCACCCTGGCCAACATCATTGCCCAGGAAATGGGCGTGTCGATCAAAAGCACCTCGGGGCCGGTTCTTGAGCGTCCGGGTGATTTGGCAGCGTTGCTGACCAACCTTGAACCCCATGACGTGCTGTTCATCGACGAGATCCATCGGTTGTCGCCGATCGTCGAAGAAGTGCTGTACCCGGCGATGGAAGATTTCCAGCTCGACATCATGATCGGCGAAGGGCCGGCCGCGCGCTCGATCAAACTCGATCTGCCGCCGTTCACCCTGGTCGGCGCAACCACCCGGGCCGGCATGCTGACCAACCCGTTGCGCGACCGTTTCGGGATCGTTCAGCGTCTGGAGTTCTACAACACCGCCGACCTGGCAACGATTGTCAGCCGTTCGGCGAACATTCTCGGTTTGCCGCTGGACCCGGAAGGCGCCTTCGAAATCGCCCGCCGTGCCCGTGGCACGCCGCGGATCGCCAACCGCTTGCTGCGCCGAGTGAGGGATTTCGCCGAGGTTCGCGCCAAAGGCCATATCACCAAACCGATCGCCGACCTGGCGCTGAATTTGCTGGATGTCGACGAGCGTGGTTTCGACCATCAGGACCGACGCCTGCTGCTGACCATGATCGAGAAGTTCGACGGTGGGCCGGTGGGGGTGGACAGTCTGGCGGCGGCGATCAGCGAAGAGCGTCACACCATTGAAGACGTGCTGGAGCCGTATTTGATCCAGCAGGGCTATATCATGCGCACTCCGCGGGGGCGGGTGGTCACTCGGCATGCGTACCTGCATTTCGGTTTAAACATCCCGTCACGATTAGGCGAGATGCCTGTGGTAGACGAGTTCCTCGATGCCGTGGACGATTAGTAACCTTTGCGCGCTGATTTATTCGGGGTTTGTGCTGTCCCAGGACCGTACTTTCGCCGCAAAGCCGCGAATCAATGAAAAACAGTTGCCTGGCCGGATTGGCAACCTGAGGAGTAAGCACTAGAGTATGCGCGCGCAAAACGGGCTTGAGCCGTTCGCACATCGTTGTCGAGTTTATTACGAGGACACCGATGCGGGCGGCATCGTGTATTACGTCAATTACCTCAAGTTTATGGAACGGGCTCGAACCGAGCGGCTCCGGGAGCTGGGCTTTGCCCAGTCGGCGCTGGCAGGGGAGGACCTGTTGTTTGTCGTGCATTCCAGCGAAGCGCGTTACCACGCGCCGGCGCGACTGGACGATGAACTGCTGGTAAGCGCTGAAGTAATTGAATTGAACCGGGTCAGCCTGCGCTTCAAACAGCAGGTCAGGCGGGCTACGGATAATGTGCTGCTCTGCGAAGGGCAGTTTCTGGTGGCCTGTGTGCGCACCAACAGTTTGAAACCCCGGGCCATTCCCGAAGCTCTACGTGCGGCCTTTGCCGACGTGAGCGGCGCGGGTACACACTCAAAGCAGGAGATAAAGCGTGGAAGCTAACGTCGTCGACCATTCCTCCATGTGGAGCCTGGTCAGCAATGCCAGTATCGTGGTGCAACTGGTAATGCTGATCCTGGTAGCCGCATCGGTGACCTCATGGATCATGATCTTTCAGCGCAGCAACTTGCTGCGCGCCGGTCGACGTGCCCTGGAGAGCTTTGAAGAGCGCTTCTGGTCCGGTATCGACCTGTCCAAACTCTACCGTCAGGCCGGCAGCAACCCTGATCCGGATTCGGGTGTGGAGCAAATCTTCCGTGCCGGTTTCAAGGAATTCTCCCGTCTGCGTCAGCAGTCGGGCGTTGACCCGGAAGCAGTCATGGAAGGCGTGGCCCGTGCCATGCGCGTGGCCATCTCCCGCGAGGAAGAAAAACTCGAGCAGAGCCTGCCGTTTCTCGCCACCGTCGGTTCCGTCAGCCCGTACATCGGTCTGTTCGGTACGGTCTGGGGCATCATGAACTCCTTCCGTGGTCTGGCAACTGCCCAGCAAGCGACCCTGGCCACTGTGGCCCCAGGTATCGCCGAAGCACTGATCGCTACCGCGATCGGTCTGTTCGCCGCCATCCCGGCCGTTATCGCGTACAACCGTTTTGCTGCTCGCAGCGAAACCCTGCTGGGCCGTTACTACACCTTCGCCGATGAATTCCAGGCGATCCTGCACCGCAAAGTGCACACCAGCGAAGAATAAGCAGGTAATTTCCAATGGCTTTAATCGCTCGAGCTCGCAAAAAGCGCAAGCCGGTTGCCGAGATGAACGTGGTGCCTTACATCGACGTGATGCTGGTACTGCTGGTCATCTTCATGGTGACCGCGCCGATGCTCAATCAGGGCGTGAAAGTTGATCTGCCCAAGGTTTCCAGCGAAGCCTTGCCGCAGGACAACAACACTCAGGTCCTGACCATTTCGATCAAGTCTGACAAGACCTACTACTGGAACCTTGGCAGCGAAGTCGACACCGAAAAGCAGCAGGACAAGGCCATGACCTTGCCGCAAATGACTGACGCGGTGACCAAGATCATTCGCGCCGGTACTGAAGGCGGCAAGCGTACCCAGGTATTCATTCGTGGCGACAAAACCGTCGATTACGGCTCCGTCATGGGCGCGATGGGCGGGTTGCAGAAAGCCGGGGTCGGTAATGTTGGCTTGATTACCGAGGCACCCTGATGCAGCAAATGCGAGAGCCGTCCGCCTCGGAAAGCTACTTCTGGCCTAGTGTCTGGGCGATTGTCTTGCACGTGCTGGTGTTCGGCATGCTGTTCGTCAGTTTCGCCTTCACACCGGAGCTGCCGCCGGCCAAGCCGATCGTCCAGGCGACCCTGTACCAGTTGAAATCGAAAAGTCGGGCGACTACCCAGACCAATCAGAAGATTGCGGGTGAAGCGCAGAAATCTGCTGCGCGCCAGACCGAAGTCGAACAGATGGAACAGAAAAAGATCGAGCAGGAAGCGATTAAGGCCGCGGAACAAAAGAAGGAAGATGCGGCTCAAAAAGCCGAAGAATCCAAGAAGGCCGACGAGACGAAGAAAGCGGAAGAGGCAAAAAAGGCTGATGAAGCCAAGAAAGCCGATGAAGCCAAGAAGACCGCCGAAGCCAAAAAGGCCGAAGAGAAACAATTGGCTGATATAGCCAAGAAGAAATCTGAAGAAGAAGCCAAGAAAGCTGCTGAAGAAGAGGCCAAGAAAGCGGCCGCTGAAGAAGCGAAGAAAAAGATCGTCGAAGACGCGAAGAAGAAAGCCGCCGAAGACGCCAAGAAGAAATCTGAAGCTGAAGAGGCGAAGAAGAAAGTCGCCGAAGACGCGAAGAAGAAAGCTGCTGCCGATGCTGCGAAGAAAAAATCGCAGGAAGCGTCGCGTAAATCCGCCGAAGAGAAAAAGGCTCAGGCCCTGGCAGATTTGCTTTCCGACACGCCGCAGCGTCAGCAGGCCTTGGCCGATGAGCAGGGTGACGAGGTCGCCGGCAGTTACGATGATCTGATTCGTGCTCGTGCAGCGGAAGGTTGGGCTCGTCCACCTTCGGCACGCAAAGGCATGACGGTCGTGTTGCAAATCGGCATGTTGCCCGATGGTACGGTGACTTCGGTTGGCGTGGCCAAGTCCAGCGGCGATGGTCCGTTTGACGCTTCCGCTGTAGCGGCGGTCAAGAACATTGGACGTTTGACAGAAATGCAGGGAATGAAGCCGAGCGATTTCGCTCCGTATCGTTCATTCAAGATGACATTCACACCTGAGGATCTAGCCTTGTGAGAAACCTTCTTCGAGGAATGCTTGTCGTTATCTGCTGCATGGCAGGGATAGCGGCAGCAGATGAAAAAAACATTCTGGTCACCAGCGGCAGTGATCGGGCCACCCCGATCGCAGTCGTTCCGTTTGGCAACCAGGGCGGCAGCGTTCTGCCGGACGACATGGCCGAAATTATCGGTAACGACCTGCGCAACTCGGGTTACTACTCGCCGATTCCAAAACAGAACATGATCAGCCAGCCAAGCCAGGCCAGCGAAATCATCTTCCGTGATTTCAAGGCGCTGGGTGCCCAGTACGTCATGGTCGGCAGCATTGTTCCAGCGGGCGGTCGCCTGCAGGTTCAATACGCACTGTTCAACGTCGCCACCGAGCAGCAAGTGCTGACCGGCAGCGTGTCGGGTAGCGTCGATCAACTGCGCGACATGGCGCATTACATCTCCGACCAGTCGTTCGAGAAACTCACCGGTATCAAAGGTGCGTTCTCGACTCGTCTGCTGTACGTGACGGCCGAGCGGTTCTCCGAGAAGAACACTCGCTACACGTTGCAACGTTCGGACTATGACGGTGCCCGTGCCGTGACACTGCTGCAATCGCGCGAGCCGATCCTGTCGCCGCGTTTTGCACCGGATGGCAAGCGCATTGCCTATGTGTCGTTCGAGCAGAAGCGTCCGCGCATTTTCATGCAGAACATCGACACCGGTCGCCGTGAGCAGATCACCAACTTCGAAGGCCTGAATGGTGCGCCAGCCTGGTCGCCGGATGGTCAGCGTCTGGCATTCGTACTGTCGAAAGACGGTAACCCGGACATCTATGTGATGAACCTGGGTTCGCGTCAGATCAGTCGCGTCACCAACGGTCAGGGCATCAACACCGAACCGTTCTGGGGTAAAGATGGTTCGACCATCTACTTCACCTCCGACCGTGGTGGCAAGCCACAGATCTACAAAACCAGCGCAAGCGGTGGTGGTGCGGAGCGTGTGACCTTCATCGGTAACTACAACGCCAACCCTAAACTGTCGGCCGATGAAAAGACCCTGGTGATGATCCATCGTCAGGAAGGCTTCACCAATTTCAAGGTGGCGGCCCAGGATTTGCAGCGCGGTAGTGTAAAGATCCTCACTGATAGCACTCTGGACGAGTCGCCTACTGTTGCGCCCAACGGCACCATGGTAATCTACGCCACCCGCCAGCAGGGCCGGGGAGTCTTGATGCTCGTGTCCATTAATGGACGCGTGAGGCTCCCGCTTCCTACCGCACAAGGCGAAGTCAGAGAACCGTCCTGGTCCCCTTACCTGAACTGACGCGGCGCTACACGTTGTACTTAACACACTGGGGTTCATTAGGAGTTTCACGATGGAAATGCTGAAGTTTGGTAAATTTGCTGCGCTGGCTCTGGCCATGGCTGTAGCTGTAGGTTGCTCGTCCAAAGGCGGCGACAACGCCGGTGAAGGCGCTGTTGATCCAAACGCTGGTTACGGCGCTAACACTGGTGCTGTTGACGGCTCCCTGAGCGAAGAAGCTGCTCTGCGCGCAATCACCACCTTCTACTTCGAATACGACAGCTCGGACCTGAAGCCAGAAGCCATGCGCGCTCTGGACGTTCACGCCAAAGACCTGAAAGCAAACGGCGCTCGCGTTGTTCTGGAAGGCAACACCGACGAACGTGGTACTCGTGAGTACAACATGGCACTGGGCGAGCGTCGTGCGAAAGCCGTTCAGCGTTACCTGGTACTGCAAGGTGTTTCCCCAGCTCAGCTGGAACTGGTTTCCTACGGCGAAGAGCGTCCAGTTGCTACCGGCAACGACGAGCAGTCCTGGGCTCAAAACCGTCGCGTCGAACTGCGTAAGTAATTCGTCATGCGAACGTGCCGTCGTGCTGTAACTGTTTTGGCTCTCAGCCTCGCACCGCTTGCGGTGTGGGCTGCGGTTCCTGTGGTCGAGGACAACTCCGGCTATAACAATAGCGGGAGTAGTTATCCGCCTGCGGGTTACGGTACGAACGGCGCCTATGCCGGGGGAGGGGTTTCGGCCCCTGTCTCGGCACAGGGCGAGCTGTTCAACCAACTGCAATCGATGCAGGAGCAGATCTCGCGCCAACAGGGTGTGATTGAAGTTCTGCAAAATGATGTAGCGCGCATGAAGCAAGAGAACCTGGAGCGATATCAGGATCTTGATCGGCGCATAGGAACCGGCGTTGCACCAGCCGCGACTCCTGATAATTCTTCCACCGGTGGCAACTTGAATGCCCCCGGTGCAGCAGCCGGCGCAGGTGCGGGAGCGGCAGCCGCTGCCACTTCCACACAAGCGCCTGCCGCGGGTGGCGAACCGGCTGATCCGGCGAAGGAGAAACTGTATTACGATGCAGCCTTCGACCTGATCAAAGCCAAGGATTTCGACAAGGCCAGCCAGGCTTTCGCCGCATTCCTGCGCAAATACCCGAACAGCCAGTACGCGGGCAACGCCCAGTACTGGTTGGGTGAAGTGAACCTGGCCAAAGGCGATCTGCAAGGCGCAGGTCAGGCATTTGCCAAGGTATCGCAGCTGTACCCCAAGCACCCAAAAGTGCCTGACTCGCTGTACAAGCTCGCTGATGTAGAGCGCCGCCTCGGTCATACCGACCGGGTCAAAGGCATTCTGCAGCAGGTCGTGTCCCAATATCCGGGCACTTCCGCCGCTCAGCTGGCGCAGCGGGACTTGCAGCGCATGTAAGCTTGCTTGGACTGTTTTGAAGAAACCCGCGCTTGTCGCGGGTTTTTTCGTTAGAATTCATGCCCTTTTTATGAAACACGCTTTTTGGGATCTGCGCGTTGGCGAGGTTCCTTGAAGTGCCTGACGGAGGCGGACAGCCTGTTTAGCTGTTACGCCCGTGGCGACTATGCAAGACACATTGAGAATCACCGAAGTTTTCTACTCGTTGCAGGGTGAAACGCGGACTGCCGGGCTGCCCACTGTTTTTGTGCGCCTGACCGGTTGCCCATTGCGTTGCCAATACTGCGACAGCGCCTACGCCTTCACGGGCGGCACCATTCGCACGCTCGATGACATCCTCGAGCAAGTGGCCGGTTTTCGCCCGCGTTACGTCTGTGTCACGGGCGGCGAGCCCCTGGCGCAACCTAATGCCATTCCCTTGCTCAAGCAGTTGTGTGATGCCGGCTACGAAGTGTCGCTGGAAACCAGTGGCGCGCTGGATATCTCGGCGGTCGATCCACGGGTCAGTCGCGTCGTCGACCTGAAAACCCCGGGTTCAAAAGAAGCACATCGCAACCGCTACGAGAACATCGAGCTGCTCACGCCTAACGATCAGGTAAAGTTTGTCATCTGCTCGCGGGAAGACTACGACTGGGCCGTGTCCAAGCTGATTCAGTACGGTCTTGACCAGCGTGCCGGCGAAGTCCTGTTCTCGCCGAGCCACCATGACCTGAACGCGCGTGATCTGGCGGACTGGGTGGTGGCGGACAATCTGCCTGTGCGCCTGCAATTGCAGCTGCATAAATATCTTTGGAATGACGAGCCGGGGCGCTGAAATGACTGAACAACTGAACACTGTCGAAAAACGTGCGGTCATCTTGCTGTCCGGTGGCCTCGACTCCGCGACAGTCGTGGCCATGGCGCGTGCTGAAGGCTATAGCTGCTACACCATGAGCTTCGATTACGGTCAGCGGTCTCACGCCGAATTGCACGCCGCCGCACGCGTCGCCCAAGACTTGGGTGTGGTCGAGCACAAGGTGATCGGCCTGAACCTGAACGGTATCGGCGGCTCGGCGTTGACCGACACTAGTATCGATGTGCCGGAAACACCGGGTGAAGGTATCCCGGTGACTTACGTGCCGGCGCGCAACACCGTGTTTCTGTCCTTGGCGCTGGGCTGGGCCGAAGTGCTGGGCGCGCGTGACATCTTTATCGGCGTTAACGCGGTGGATTACTCCGGTTACCCGGATTGCCGTCCCGAGTTCATCGAAGCCTTCGAGCGCATGGCCAACCTGGCGACCAAGGCCGGGGTAGAAGGGCAGGGCTTCCGTATCCAGGCGCCACTGCAGAACCTGAGCAAGGCGCAGATCGTTCAGGCTGGCGTGAAGCTTGGCGTCGATTACGGGCTGACCGTTTCCTGCTATCAGGCAGACGATAATGGCCGCGCCTGCGGTAAATGTGACAGCTGCCGCCTGCGTGCAGAAGGCTTCGCGGCGGCCGGTGTGACCGACCCAACACCTTATTTTTGATTTATTTCAAATTAGGTGTTGAATAGTCCTTAAAAATCAGTATTATACGCGCCACCACACAGCGGGTCGTTAGCTCAGTTGGTAGAGCAGTTGGCTTTTAACCAATTGGTCGTAGGTTCGAATCCCACACGACCCACCATTTTAAAAAATCTGGAAGGCCCACGTAAGTGAGGATTTCCGGGTTTTTTTTTGCCTGCGATTTGAGGTCCACTCAGTCCGGGTGACGCAGGTCAGAATCATCTTTTGCATCCACGGGATATTCTGTAGCCTTGCGCAGCTTCAACGCTATCCACGCCTGATGAATACTCACTCTCCCGGCGGTACCCTTAAGGGTCCGGAGCCGGGTGTATACTCGACTTTCGCGCGAAAGCGCCTGCAGGTCTTGCGAACATGACGCAGATTTCCGAACGCCTTCTGGTTCAAGCCCACCTCGACGCCAAGCAGCCCAAGCCGCTGACCGCCGAGGAAGAGGCTTATTACCGTACTGCCATCGCTGCCGAGCTCAAGGCTCAGGACGCGGTGCTGGTTGCCCACTTCTATTGCGATCCGGTCATTCAGGCCCTGGCCGAAGAAACCGGTGGTTGCGTCTCCGACTCTCTGGAGATGGCCCGCTTCGGCAATGCCCACCCGGCCAAGACCGTGGTGGTCGCCGGCGTGAAGTTCATGGGCGAAACCGCGAAAATCCTCAACCCTGAAAAACGCGTGCTGATGCCGACCCTGGAAGCGACTTGCTCGCTGGACCTGGGTTGCCCGGTGGACGAGTTCTCGGCGTTCTGCGATCAGCATCCGGAACGTACGGTGGTGGTGTATGCCAACACCTCGGCGGCGGTCAAAGCCCGGGCAGACTGGGTAGTGACGTCCAGCTGTGCGCTGGAAATCGTCGAAAGCCTGATGGATAACGGCGAAACCATCATCTGGGCCCCGGACAAGCACCTGGGCACTTACATCCAGCGCAAGACCGGTGCCGACATGCTGCTGTGGGACGGTGCTTGCATCGTCCATGAAGAGTTCAAGGCCAAACAGCTCGAAGACATGAAAGCGCTGTACCCGGATGCGGCCATCCTGGTGCACCCGGAATCGCCGACCGCCGTCATCGATTTGGCCGACGCGGTGGGTTCCACCAGTCAGCTGATCGCTGCGGCGCAAAGTCTGCCGAACAAGACCCTGATCGTCGCCACCGACCGCGGCATCTTCTACAAGATGCAGCAGCTGTGCCCGGACAAGGTCTTCATCGAAGCGCCAACGGCCGGTAACGGCGCAGCCTGCCGCAGTTGCGCACATTGCCCGTGGATGGCGATGAACACCCTTGAGCGCACGCTGAAGAGCTTGCGCGAGGGCACCAACGAGATCTTCGTTGATCCGGCGTTGATTCCGCAGGCGGTGCGGCCGTTGAAGCGGATGCTTGATTTCACGCAGGCGGCGCGGATGAAGTTGGCCGGCAACGCCTGAGGTCTGTCAGTCAAGATGGAAAAACTGTGGGAGCGGGCTTGCTCGCGAAATCGGTGTGTCAGACAACATCAATGTTGAATGATATGCCCTCTTCGCGAGCAAGCCCGCTCCCACAGTGATTTGTGTATAGCTGAATCACTTTGTCTTCTTCGGAATCCGCACGAGCTGGGTGCTGGAGTAGATGTCATGCCAGCTGCGCTTCTGCTTGTCGAACAGCGACCAGAAGAACCCCAGCCCGAGGCATAGCCAGGACGCGATCGACACCACAAAGCGCAACAGAGCCTGCCACAGGCTGATGGATGAGCCGTCGGCGTTTTGCACGCGGATGCCCCACACCTGCATCCCCAGCGTCTGCCCCGACCAGGTCCAGAACTTGGCAAAGAAGCCGAACAGCACGAACAACAGCACCGTCGATAGCAGTGGATCACCGTCCAGTGCACCGGCTTCGGTCAAGGCACGCATTTGGCCTTCGCCGATGATCGCCATCTGGATCATCTTGTAAACGCCGCTGGTGACGATCAGCAGGGCGGTGCATAACAGGAAGTCGTAGAACATCGCTGCCAGGCGACGACCCAGGCCGACGGTGGGGAAGTCGCCCTGTGGGTAGAGCAGGTGTTTCGACATGGCAGCCTCTGAACGGAAAAAGAAGCCATTTTACGGATTTACGCGCACAAAAAAGCCCCTGATATCAGTATCAGGGGCTTTTTCGTTACAGAAGATCAGGCTTCTGCTTGTACTTCGTCAGCCTGCATGCCTTTCTGGCCTTGCACAGCAACGAAAGTCACTTTCTGGCCTTCTTTCAGGCTCTTGAAGCCGTTGCCCTGAATAGCGCGGAAATGTACGAACAGATCCGGACCGCTTTCTGGAGTGATAAAACCAAAACCTTTCTCGTCGTTAAACCACTTGACGGTACCGCTCTGACGTTGGGACATTTCTTATTTCCTTTGACGCAAAAATGAATGACAGTCTCCTTCTGGTGAAAGAGTACTGGGGCTGGTTGCAGGAGAGTAAGAAGACGTCGAACGGGATGTAGCTAACTTGTAGGCTACTGCCCAGGTCACGATTCCAAGCGACCCATGCAAACACAGTGAACAAACTCTACGCCAACTACGGGAGAAAAAACAAGCCCTGCGAAGGCCCGGATTTCCTCGGGTTGGTGGCACTAGCGCCGGCTTATTCGATGGAGTTGTTCAGTTGTTTTCGATCGTTATAAGTAACGTTCATAAACGAAACGTTCGCACTGTTTTATGGCGGCTGCGTTACAGATTAGTGCACTGTTAACGCAACCGCGTTACTTATAGAAACGGTCGATCAACCACGATAGTAGCGTTGTGGAACAAATGGCATTTTGCTTACAAGCAAAGGCACCTTTTTCCCACGAACAATTGCCCAAACCGGCGTATTCAAAGCGATATAAGCGCTGTCGAGGTAACCCATGGCCAAAGGACCGCCGAGGGTCGGACCGAAGCCGCCGCTGCACACGCTGCCGATGATTTCGCCGGCTTCGTTGACGATTTCCGCACCTTCGCGCACCGGCGTACGTTCCTGCGGCAGCAGGCCAACGCGTTTGCGGCTGACACCGGCTTGCTGCTGGGCGAAAACGATTTCAGCGCCGGGGAAGCCACCGGCCCGCGCGCCATCGGCACGACGAGGCTTGGAGATGGCCCACAGCAGGCTGGCTTCGATTGGGGTGGTTTCGGTGTTCATGTCGTGGCCGTAGAGGCACAGGCCGGCTTCCAGGCGCAGGGAGTCGCGAGCGCCGAGGCCGATGGCCGCCACTTCCGGTTCGGCCAGCAAGGCGCGAGCCAGGACTTCGGCATTGGCGGCCGGTACGGAGATTTCGAAACCGTCTTCACCGGTGTAGCCCGAACGGCTGACAAAGCAGTCCACGCCCAACAACTTCACACGGGCGAACTGCATAAAGGTCATCTTCGCCACTTCCGGCGCCAGGCGTGCGAGCACCGTGACGGCGGCCGGACCTTGCAACGCCAGCAGTGCGCGTTCTTCGAACAGCGGCTCGATGGTGCACTGGTCGCCGATGTGCTTGCGCAGGTGCGCCAGGTCCTGATCCTTGCAAGCGGCGTTGACCACCAGGAACAGTTCGTCGTTACCGAGGTTGGCGACCATCAGGTCGTCGAGGATGCCGCCGGTCTCGTTGGTGAACATCGCGTAGCGCTGCATGCCCACCGGCAAATCGATGATGTCCACTGGCACCAGCGTTTCCAGGGCCTTGGCAGCGTTGGCGCCGGTCAGGCGGATCTGGCCCATGTGCGAAACATCGAACAACCCGGCCTGATCACGGGTGTGCTGGTGTTCTTTCATCACGCCCAGCGGGTATTGCACCGGCATGTCGTAGCCGGCGAACGGCACCATGCGGGCGCCGAGTTCGAGGTGCAGTGCGTGCAACGGGGTTTTCAACAGTTGTTCGGTGGACATATCCAGCTCCTGAAAATAGTGCAGATGCGCGCATCAGCACTCGATAATGTTGACCGCCAAACCGCCACGGGCGGTTTCCTTGTATTTGCTTTTCATGTCGGCGCCGGTCTGGCGCATGGTGCGGATGACTTTGTCGAGGGAGACGAAGTGCTGACCGTCGCCTCGCAGGGCCATGCGCACCGCATTGATGGCCTTGACCGAGCCCATGGCATTGCGCTCGATGCAAGGTACTTGCACCAATCCGCCAATCGGGTCGCAGGTCAGGCCGAGGTTGTGTTCCATGCCGATTTCGGCGGCGTTTTCCACCTGCTGCACGGTGCCGCCCAGCACTTCACACAAGGCACCGGCGGCCATGGAACAGGCGACGCCAACCTCGCCCTGACAGCCGACTTCGGCGCCGGAGATCGAGGCGTTTTCCTTGTACAGAATGCCGATCGCGGCGGCCGTCAGCAGAAAGCGCACGACGCCGTCTTCGTTGGCACCGGGGATGAAGCGCATGTAGTAATGCAACACCGCCGGGATGATTCCGGCTGCACCGTTGGTGGGCGCGGTGACCACGCGTCCGCCGTTGGCGTTTTCTTCGTTGACCGCCAGGGCGTACAGGTTGACCCAGTCCAGCACCGACAGCGGATCGCGCAGTGACGATTCCGGGTTGTTGCACAGTTGCCGATGCAGCGCTGCAGCCCGGCGTTTGACCTTCAGTCCACCGGGCAGGATGCCTTCGTTGCGGCAACCGGCGGCGACGCAGTCTTGCATCACTTGCCAGATCTTCAGCAAACCGGCACGGGTTTCCGCCTCCGGACGCCAGGCACTTTCGTTGGTCAGCATCACTTGGCTGATGGACAAGCCATAGGTGGTGCAATGACCGAGCAAGTCCTTGGCGCTTTTGAACGGGAAAGTCAGCGGTGTCGCGTCTTCGACGATGCGGTCGGCGCCGGCAGCGTCTTCATCGACCACGAACCCGCCACCAACCGAGTAGTACTCGCGGCTGCGGATTTGCAGGCCAGCGGCATCGAATGCGCGAAAGATCATGCCATTGGGGTGATAGGCCAACGGTTTGCGAATCATCGCCAGGTGTTCTTTCTCGTTGAACGCAATGCTGTGTTCGCCGAGCAGGTTCAAGCGACCGTTGCCGCGAATTTCTTGCAGGCGAGCGGCGACGGTTTCGGTGTCTACAGTATCCGGGTGTTCGCCTTCCAGGCCCAGCAACACAGCCTTGTCGCTGCCGTGGCCTTTGCCGGTGGCGCCGAGCGAGCCGTAGAGCTCGACTTTGACGCAGGTGGTTGCCGCCAGCTGCCCTTCACGGCGCAGACCTTCGGCGAAACGCGCAGCGGCACGCATCGGGCCGACGGTGTGGGAGCTGGAGGGGCCGATGCCAATCTTGAACAGGTCGAACACGCTTAACGACATGGTTGTTCTCCGGTTTCTTGTTATAGGAATTGGCGGAATAATAATGAGACTTGCATAGATCCCTGTGGGAGCGGGCTTGCTCGCGAAAGCGGTGGGTCAGATAACATTGATGGTTGACTGATCCACCGCTTTCGCGAGCAAGCCCGCTCCCACAAGGGGATATGCGGTGTTCTTGGGAGGGGCGAGTAAACCCGCCCCTCCATAGATCAAGCGTAGCTTTCGATCGACGGGCAGGCGCAGACCAGGTTGCGATCGCCGAAGACGTTGTCGACGCGACCGACCGGTGGCCAGTACTTGCCTTCGATCAGCGACGCTACCGGATACACCGCTTGCTCGCGGCTGTACGGGTGAGTCCACTCACCGACGATTTCCGCGGCGGTGTGTGGCGCGTTTTTCAGCGGGTTGTCGTCCTTGTCCAGCGTGCCGTTTTCCACCGCGCGGATTTCTTCGCGGATGCGGATCATGGCGTCGCAGAAGCGATCCAGTTCCTCCTTGGATTCGCTTTCGGTCGGCTCGATCATCAACGTGCCGGCTACCGGGAACGACATGGTCGGGGCGTGGAAGCCGAAGTCGATCAGGCGCTTGGCGACGTCATCGACGCTGATGCCGCTGCTGTCTTTCAACGGACGCAGGTCGAGGATGCATTCATGCGCCACCAGACCGTTGCTGCCGGTGTACAGCACTGGGTAGTGCTCTTCGAGGCGACGGGAAATGTAGTTGGCGTTCAGGATCGCCAGTTGCGAGGCACGCTTGAGACCCGCGCCACCCATCATTCGAATGTACATCCAGGTGATCGGCAGAATGCTCGCGCTGCCGAACGGTGCCGCGCAGACCGCGCCTTCTTTGCGTTCCATCTGCGCGTGGCCCGGCAGGAACGGCGTCAGGTGCGACTTGACGCCAATCGGGCCGACGCCCGGGCCGCCACCGCCGTGGGGGATGCAGAAGGTTTTGTGCAGGTTCAGGTGGGACACGTCGCCCCCGAACTTGCCCGGTGCGCAGAGGCCGACCATCGCGTTCATGTTGGCGCCGTCGATGTACACCTGGCCGCCGTTGTCGTGAATGATGCCGCAGATTTCGCGGATGCCTTCTTCGAACACGCCGTGGGTGGACGGGTAGGTGATCATCAGCGCAGCGAGGTGTTCGCGGTGCTCGATGGCCTTGGCGCGCAGGTCTTCGATGTCGACGTTGCCGCGGGCATCGCACGCGGTCACGACCACACGCATGCCGGCCATGTTAGCGGTGGCCGGGTTAGTGCCGTGGGCGGACGACGGGATCAGGCAGATGTCGCGACGGTCTTCGCCACGGCTCTGGTGGTAGGCGCGGATCGCCAGCAGGCCAGCGTATTCACCTTGGGAGCCGGCGTTCGGTTGCAGGGAGATCGAGTCGTAACCGGTGGCGGCGCAGAGCATCGCTTCCAGTTCATCGGTCAACTGCTGATAGCCGGCGCTTTGCTCGGCCGGGGCGAACGGGTGCAGGGCTCCGAATTCAGCCCAGGTGACCGGGATCATTTCGCTGGCGGCGTTGAGTTTCATGGTGCAGGAACCCAGCGGGATCATGGTGCGATCCAGGGCCAGGTCCTTGTCGGCGAGCTTGCGCAGGTAGCGCATCAGCTCGGTTTCCGAGTGATAACGGTTGAACACCGGGTGGCTGAGGATCGGCGATTGGCGAACCAGCGCAGCCGGGAGGGTGCTGTCGACCGAGGTGGCGAGGGTGGCGAAGTCCGGCAGGGTTTTGCCGTCGGCCAGCACGCTCCACAGGGTTTCAACGTCAGCTTGCGACGTGGTTTCGTCCAGCGACAGGCCCAGACGTTCAGCATCGACGACGCGCAGGTTGATCTGCTGAGCACGCGCCTGGTCGTGCAGCTTGGCGGTGTTAACGCCGGTTTTAATTGTCAGCGTGTCGAAGAAGTTGGCTTGCTCGACGGTCAGACCCAATGCGCTCAAGCCTTTGGCGAGGATCGCGGTCAGGTGATGAATGCGCTGGGCGATCTGCGTCAGGCCTTTCGGGCCGTGGTACACGGCGTACATGCTGGCAATGTTGGCCAGCAGAACCTGGGCGGTGCAGATGTTGCTGGTGGCTTTCTCGCGGCGGATATGTTGCTCGCGGGTCTGCATGGCCAGGCGCAGGGCCGGCTTGCCGAAACGGTCCACGGAAACGCCGACCAGACGGCCTGGCATGTCACGCTTGAACGCGTCTTTGGTGGAGAAGTAGGCCGCGTGCGGGCCACCGAAACCCAGCGGCACGCCGAAGCGTTGCGCGCTGCCGATGGCCACGTCGGCGCCGAATTCGCCTGGCGGAGTCAGCACGGTCAGGGCCAGCAGGTCAGCCGCGACGGCGACCAGCGCGTTGGCGGCGTGGAAACGCTCGGTCAGTTCGCGGTAGTCGAACACATCACCGTTGCTGGCCGGGTATTGCAGCAAAGCGCCGAAGAACGCGCTGACGTCGGTCAATTCGCGCTCGTCGCCGACCACCACGTCGATGCCCAACGGCTCGGCGCGGGTGCGCAGCACGTCGAGGGTTTGCGGGTGGCAATGCACCGAGGCGAAGAACGCGTGACTGCCTTTGTTCTTGCTCAGGCGTTTGCAGAAGGTCATGGCTTCGGCAGCGGCGGTGGCTTCGTCGAGCAGCGAGGCGTTGGCGATCGGCAGGCCGGTGAGGTCGCTGATCAGGGTCTGGAAGTTCAGCAGCGCTTCGAGACGGCCTTGGGAAATTTCTGGCTGGTACGGAGTGTAAGCGGTGTACCAGGCCGGGTTTTCCAGCAGGTTGCGCAGGATCGGCGACGGCGTGTGAGTGCCGTAGTAGCCCTGACCGATGTAGGTCTTGAACAGCTGGTTTTTGCCGGCGATGGATTTGATCAGCGCCAGGGCATCCGCTTCACTCAGGCCGTCTTCCAGGCCGAGGACGCTGGTGCCTTTGATGCTCTCGGGAATGACGCTGGCGCTCAGGGCTTCCAGGGAGTCGAAACCGAGGCTGTTGAGCATGGCTTGCTCATCACCGGCACGCGGGCCGATGTGGCGGGCGATGAATTCGTTGGCGGTGCTGACATTTACAGAAACAGGAAGTACTTGAGTCATGTCGGCGCTCCTCAGGCTTGGGCAATCAGACGGTCGTAAGCGTCTTGATCCAGCAGTTGGCCGACAGCCGAGGCGTCGGTTGGCTTGAAGCGGAAGAACCAGCCTTCGCCCAGCGGATCTTCGTTGACCAGTTCAGGGCTGCTGTCCAGCGCCGGGTTCACTTCCAGCACTTCACCGTCGAGTGGCATATACACGCTGCTGGCGGCTTTTACCGATTCCACGGTGGCGGCTTCAGCGCCTTTGTCGTAGGACTGCAGCTCAGGCAGTTGTACGAAAACCACGTCGCCCAGGGCGTTTTGTGCGAAAGCGGTGATGCCGACGGTGACGGTGCCGTCAGCTTCGGTGCGCAGCCATTCGTGATCTTCAGTAAAACGCAACTCGCTCATGGAAACTCCTAAGGGGGCCAGACTCGTCTGGTGGACGCGATTGAATGCTCGGCAATGCCGTACTTTATGGATGGTTACTAAGCAAAAACGCGGCCAATGTTATTTATTCTTTATAAATCAATAAGTTATTTGTTTTTGCGGAAGAGGGAGAAGGGCTCGCTGTAGCGAAATCGCTACAGCACAGACTGAAGAAAAAAGCTGAGGTGGATCAAAGCCTTGCACAGCGGCGATCAGGAGAGGGTGTATCGATATCATTCCACTGTAGCGCTTTCAGTACAGATGGAGGTCGTTTTTGAATTCTGTTTTGAAGGGGATGCAATACGTGTGGGAGCGGGCTTGCTCGCGAAAGCGGTATAACACTCAACATGAATGTTGACTGACACTCCGCCTTCGCGAGCAAGCCCGCTCCCACATTTGACCGAGTGATGTTTTAAGGCTTATTGGGTATGCCGTACTTACGCAACCGATGGGCGATCGCGGTATGGGAGGTTTGCAGGCGGCTGGCCAGTTGGCGGGTCGAGGGGTAGCTGACGTAGAGCTTTTCCAGCAGGGTTTTCTCGAACTCTTCCATGGCCTGTTCGAGGCTGTCGACCTCGCGGTCGCTCTGGCGCGCCACGGAGGTGCCAGCGATGTCGAGGTCGCCGATGTCCACCAGGCTGCTTTCGCAAATCGCCGCGGCGCGGAAGATTACGTTCTGCAATTGCCGCACGTTCCCCGGCCAGCGATTGTCTAGCAGCGCCGGATAAGTGCCCGGCGCAAGGCGACAGACCGGGCGCTGGATCTGCGCGCAGGCCTGCTGCATGAAGTAGCGTGCCAGCAGCAGAATGTCCTGGCCCCGTTCGCGCAACGGCGGGACTTCGACATTCAGCACGTTGAGGCGATAAAACAGGTCTTCGCGGAAGGTACCTTCACTGACCATTTTTTCCAGATCGCGGTGAGTCGCGCTGAGGATCCGCACATTGACCTTCACTTCGCGATCGCCACCAACCCGTCGGAAGCTGCCGTCGTTGAGAAAGCGCAGCAGTTTCGCCTGCAAATACGGCGACATTTCACCGATCTCGTCGAGAAATACCGTGCCCTGGTTGGCCAGTTCCATCAGCCCCGGTTTACCGCCCCGTTGCGCGCCGGTGAAGGCACCGGGGGCATAGCCGAACAGCTCGCTTTCGGCGAGGTTTTCTGGCAATGCCGCGCAGTTCAAGGCCAGGAACGGCGAACCGTGGCGGGCGCTGATGGCGTGGCAGGCGCGGGCCACCAGTTCTTTACCGGTGCCGGTCTCGCCCTGGATCAGCAACGGTGCATCGAGGGCCGCAACCCGTTGGGCGCGAGCCTTGAGCGTACGAATCGCCGGGGATTCGCCGAGCAGGGCATCGAAGCCTTCGGCGTGATCGTGGTGCAGCGCCGAGAGGCGTTCGCCGATGCGGTTCGGTTGATACAGGGTCAGCAGCGCGCCGGCGTCGGTTATCGGCGTGGCGTCCAGCAGCAGGGTCTGGCCGTTGACGGTGATCTCCCGCAGCGGCAGGCGGAAGCCGTTTTCCAGCAACGTGTCGAGCAGCGCCGGGTCGGCAAACAGCTCGCTGATACTTTCACCCGCCGGTTCGCGGCCGTACAGGGCAATCAGTGCCGGGTTAGCCAGCAGCACCTTGCCAGCGCTGTCCAGAGCCAACACCGGGTCGGTCATGGCGGCGAGCAACGCATCGAGCTGCAAGTGACGGCGCTGGCCGGGAAGGATGTCGACCACCGTCACCGCTTGCACGCCGCGCACGCTGAACAGTGCGTCGCGTAGCTCTTCGAGCACTGCCGGGCTCAAGGTCGGGGCGTCGATGTAGACGTTGGGCGGGACCATTTCCACCGCATCCAGATTGAGATTGCGCCCACCGAGCAGGGCCAGGACTTCCTGGGTGATGCCGACGCGGTCGATGAAGCTGACGTGGATACGCATGGGGCGGTTGGGTTCTGGAGTGCGAAGGGTGGCAAGTATGCCTTGGGGCGGGCCAATGGTGAAATCCTGCGCAGGACTTCAGGGCTACACCGAACCAATGTGGGAGCGGGCTTGCTCGCGAAAGCGGTATAGCAGGCAACATTTAGTCGACTGACACTCCGCCTTCGCGAGCAAGCCCGCTCCCACAGGTTCAGCGTTCATCCAGGGTTATTCGAAGTTCTCGAGGTTTACCGGGTCGCCGGATTTCATATCCAACTGCTTCCGGATGTCTTCAAACATTAAATCGTAATGCTTGTGAACCGAGCCGATCTGGCTGTGTGTCTTCGGGATTCCGTACTTCTCGGCGATTTTCGTCACGTTGTTGGCGAAGTTGTAAGCCTCCTCCTTGGGCAGAAAGAAGGTCTCCGTCATGTCTTTTCCCTGCATGCTGCCGTGCATGGTGAACAGAATCCCTTTGCCTTTCTTGGGATCCTGCGAGACTTCATAGTCGAGGTGCACGTTGTAGTTGACATCATCCGGGGTCAGCGCGTGGCGCTCGATGTGCAGATGACCGGGCTCAAACGTTGCCATTGACGTCTCTCCTTACAAGTAAGTTATGCCAGGTGTCGCCGTACTGATACGCGTGCCGGCCTTGCCCTGGACGATCGCTTCGATGTCCGAGAGTGAACCGATCACCGCGGTTTTTCCAGTATGGCGGGCGAACTCGCAGGCCGCCTGGACCTTCGGTCCCATGGAGCCGGCGGCGAAGCCGAGTTTTTCCATCTCATCGGGGTGGGCCTGGGCGATGGCTTTCTGGGTGGGTTTGCCGAAGTCGATGAACGCCGCATTGACGTCGGTGGCGATCACCAACAGATCGCTTTCAAGCTGTTCGGCCAGCAGCGCCGAGCACAGGTCCTTGTCGATCACCGCTTCCACGCCTTGCAGTTTGCCGCTGGCGCCATACATCGTCGGGATGCCACCACCGCCCGCGCAGATCACGATGCTGCCTTTTTCCAGCAGCCACTTGATGGGGCGGATTTCGAAGATGCGTTTAGGTTTCGGGCTGGCCACCACGCGACGGAACTTGTCGCCGTCCGGCGCAATCGCCCAGCCTTTCTCGGCGGCGAGTTTTTCCGCTTCGGCCTTGGTATAGACCGGGCCGATGGGTTTGCTCGGATGCTGGAACGCCGGATCGTTGGGGTCGACTTCGACCTGGGTCAGCAGGGTGGCGAACGGGACTTCGAAGTCCAGCAGGTTGCCCAGTTCCTGTTCGATGATGTAGCCGATCATGCCTTCGGTTTCGGCACCCAGCACGTCCAGCGGGTAAGCGGACACCTGGGTGTAGGCCGCCGCTTGCAGCGACAGCAGGCCGACTTGCGGACCATTGCCGTGGGCGATCACCAGTTGGTTGCCGGGATGGACCTTGGCGATCTGTTCGGTGGCGATCCGGATGTTGGTGCGCTGGTTGTCCGCGGTCATGGGTTCACCCCGGCGGAGCAGGGCGTTACCGCCCAGAGCAACGACGATACGCATAATTCAGTCCTTTCAGAGAGGGAGCGAACAACACGATGATCGTTCCCTCGCTGATCGTTCCCACGGTCCCCGTGGGAATGCCGCCCGGGACGCTCTGCGTCCCATGTGACGCGGAGCGTCACCGGATGCATTCCCACGCAGAGCGTGGGAACGATCAGCGGAGAGCGTAGGAACGATCACCGCGTCAGTCTTTAAATATCCGCCAGCGCCGACACCAGAATCGCCTTGATGGTGTGCATGCGGTTTTCCGCTTGCTCGAAGGCGATGTTGGCCGGCGATTCGAAGACGTCTTCGGTCACTTCGACGCCGTTGGCCAGGTGCGGATAGCGCGCGGCAATGTCTTTGCCGACCTTGGTTTCGCTGTTGTGGAACGCCGGCAGGCAGTGCATGAATTTCACGCGCGGGTTGCCCGAGGCCTTCATCATCTCGGCGTTGACCTGGTAGGGCAGCAGTTGCTCAATGCGCTCGTCCCACGCCTCCACCGGCTCGCCCATCGACACCCAGATGTCGGTGTGGATGAAGTCCACGCCCTTGACCGCTTCCTTCGGGTCTTCGGTGATGGTGATGCGCGCGCCGCTTTCCTCGGCGAAGGCTTTGCACTGATCGATGAAGTCCTGATGTGGCCACAGCGCTTTCGGTGCGGCGATGCGCACGTCCATGCCGAGTTTGGCGCCGATCATCAGCAGCGAATTGCCCATGTTGTAGCGGGCATCGCCGAGGTAGGCGTAGCTGATGTCGTGCAACGGCTTGTCGCTGTGTTCACGCATGGTCAGGGTGTCGGCGATCATTTGCGTCGGGTGGAATTCAGCGGTCAAACCGTTGAACACCGGCACGCCGGCGAACTTCGCCAGTTCTTCGACAATTTCCTGTTCGAAGCCACGGTACTCGATGGCGTCGAACATCCGCCCCAGCACGCGGGCGGTGTCTTTCATGCTTTCCTTATGGCCGATCTGCGACGACACCGGGTCGATGTAAGTGACGTGGGCGCCCTGGTCATGGGCCGCGACTTCGAAGGCGCAGCGGGTGCGGGTCGAGGTTTTTTCGAAGATCAGCGCGATGTTTTTGCCTTGCAGGTGCGGACGCTCGGTGCCGGTGTACTTGGCGCGTTTGAGGTCACGGGACAGGTCCAGCAGGTAATTGAGCTCGCGAGTGGTGTGGTGCATCAAACTCAGCAGGCTGCGGTTGCGCATGTTGAAAGCCATGATTGGATCTCCTTGGGTATCGGTTATCCCCCGGGCCGCGCTGGATAAGCGGCGGCCAGGGTTTGAGAGTTAATAGTCGATAGGGTCACGGATGATCGGGCAGGTCATGCAGTGGCCGCCGCCACGCCCGCGACCGAGTTCACCGGCGCTGATGGTGATGACCTCCACACCGGCCTTGCGCAGCAGGGTGTTGGTGTAGGTGTTGCGGTCGTAACCGATCACCACCCCGGGTTCCACGGCCACCACGTTGTTACCGTCGTCCCATTGCTCGCGTTCGGCGGCGAAGGCGTTGCCACCGGTTTCCACCACGCGCAGCGCTTTGAGGTTGAGGGCCTTGGCCACGGTGTCGAGGAAGCTGGTTTCTTCGCGGCGAACGTCGACGCCGCCCGGTTTGCTTTCGTCAGGGCGCACACTGAAGGCGACGATCTGGCTCACCACTTCCGGGAAAATGGTCACAAGGTCGCGGTCGCAGAAGCTGAACACGGTGTCCAGGTGCATCGCGGCGCGGGACTTCGGCAGGCCGGCGACGATCACCCGCTCGACGGCTTTGTTCTTGAACAGGTTGACCGCCAATTGGCCGATGGCCTGGCGGGATGAACGCTCGCCCATGCCGATCAGCACCACGCCGTTGCCGATCGGCATCACGTCGCCGCCCTCAAGGGTGGCGCTGCCATGGTCCTGATCCGGGTCGCCGTACCAGATCTGGAAGTCGGCGTTGGTGAACTGTGGATGGAATTTGTAGATGGCGGTGGTCAGCAGGGTTTCCTGACGGCGCGCCGGCCAGTACATCGGGTTGAGCGTCACGCCGCCGTAGATCCAGCAGGTGGTGTCACGGGTGAACTGGGTGTTGGGCAGCGGCGGCAGAATGAAGCTGGAGTGACCGAGAAATTCGCGGAACATCTGGATGGTCTTGCCACCAAAGCTGTCCGGCAGGTCATCGGCCGAGACACCGCCAATCAGAAACTCGGCGATCTTGCGCGGCTCCAGGCTACGCAGCCAGGATGCGGTTTCATTGACCAGACCCAAGCCCACCGAATTGGCGGTGATCTTGCGCTCCAGGATCCAGTCCAGCGCTTCAGGAATCGCAACGATGTCGGTCAACAGGTTGTGCATTTCCAGCACATCGACGTTGCGCTCGCGCATTTTGGTGACGAAGTCGAAATGGTCACGCTTGGCTTGAGCCACCCACAGCACATCGTCGAAAAGCAGTTCATCGCAGTTGTTCGGGGTCAGCCGCTGGTGGGCCAGGCCGGGGGAGCAAACCATGACTTTACGCAGTTTGCCGGCTTCGGAATGGACGCCGTACTTAACTTTTTCGGTGGTCATTACAGTGATCCTCCAGATGACAAATGGGTCAGGTGTTACAGGGTCAGGAAGCCGTCATACAGCCCGTAAGCCGCCACCAGGGCGCCCACGACGACCGCTGCGAAAATCAGCTTCTCGACGTTGGTGAAAACCGGTTTGTTGACTTCAAGCTTGGCCTTGGCGAACAGGACCGCGCCGGGCGCATAGAGCAAGGCGGAGAGCAGCAGGTATTTGACGCCGCCGGCATAGATCAGCCAGACCGCGTAGGTCAACGCGATGGCGCCGATGAACAGGTCTTTCCTGCGCTCGGCCGCAGCGTTTTCATAACTCTCGCCGCGCACCGCCAACAGCAGCGCGTACGCCGCCGACCACAGGTACGGCACCAGAATCATCGACGTGGCGAGGTAGATCAGCGACAGGTAAGTGCTGGCCGAGAACAGCGTGATGATCAGGAACAGCTGGACCATGGCATTGGTCAGCCACAGCGCATTGACCGGCACATGGTTGGCGTTTTCGCGGCGCAAAAAGGCCGGCATGGTGTGGTCCTTGGCGGCGGCGAACATGATCTCCGCACACAGCAACACCCACGACAGCAGCGCACCGAGCAAGGAGATGATCAGGCCGACGCTGATCAGCACCGCCCCCCAATGACCGACCACGTGTTCCAGCACCGCGGCCATGGACGGATTCTGCAGTTTGGCCAATTCCGGTTGGGTCATGATGCCCAGCGACAGCACGTTCACCAGCACCAGGAACAGCAGCACGGTGATGAAACCGATGACGGTGGCTTTACCCACGTCGCTGCGTTTTTCCGCACGGGCCGAGAAGATGCTCGCGCCTTCGATGCCGATGAACACCCAGACGGTGACCAGCATCATCTTGCGCACCTGGTTCATCACACTGCCCAGGTCAGGGTTTTTCAGGCCCCAGATGTCGGCGGTGAAGATGTCCAGTTTGAACGCGAACACGGCGATCAGCACGAACAGCAGCAACGGTACGACCTTGGCGACGGTGGTCACCAGGTTGATGAACGCCGCTTCCTTGATGCCCCGCAGCACGAGGAAATGTACGCCCCAGAGCAACACAGACGCGCCGATCACGGCAGCAACCGTGTTGCCTTCGCCGAAGATCGGAAAGAAGTAACCGAGGGTGCTGAACAACAGAACGAAGTAACCAACGTTACCCAGCCAGGCACTGATCCAGTAACCCCAGGCGGAGGAGAAACCCATGTAGTCGCCGAAACCGGCCTTGGCGTAGGCGTAAACACCGCCGTCAAGATCTGGCTTGCGATTGGCCAGGGTCTGGAACACGAAGGCCAGGGTCAACATACCGACGGCGGTAATTGCCCAACCGATAAGAACGGCGCCCACGTCGGCACTGGCGGCCATGTTCTGGGGCAGCGAGAAAATCCCGCCACCGATCATCGAGCCGACCACCAGCGCAACCAGGGCGCCAAGTTTCAGTTTTCCTGGGGATTCAGACATTGCATGACTCCAGTGCAGGAGAAAGAGAGAAAACAGATTAATTTCGTTTGCTTTTCAATCATCTGACTTGGATCAATGCATGATCACATTCCATTGTTAATTAATGACTTATGTCGTTTTTATAGGCGTAAGGTTATTGCCGGAAGAGCTCTTTCCAGAGGCCTCGGCTGACGGTTGTAGAAACAAAGCGCATCGATTGAAGTTTAGACGCTAGTTTGTTTTTATGTTTTGGCAAGTGATCAGTTCTGATTTTGGAGTGATATGGATTTATTCGAATATACAGACAAAACTGCGATTTCCAGTCAGCGCGTTAGCGTGATCAGCTATAAGTAAAAGACAGAGGTTGGCGTTAATGGATAAACGTTATTACGCTTTATCTATTTAGTTAAAACTAACAATGTGACGGTCTCGCGGTGATAGTCGCGGCGGGAAATGGAGACGCCCGAATGCCGCAACCGACGCAAAAGCTTCGCCTGAGTGCGCTGATCGCTTTGGTGGTGGGATCGATGATTGGCGGTGGGATTTTTTCCTTACCGCAAAACATGGCAGCGCGTGCCGATGCCGGGGCGATATTGATTGGTTGGGCGATTACTGCTGTGGGCATGCTGACTCTGGCCTTCGTCTTTCAGACCCTGGCCAATCGCAAGCCGGAACTGGACTCCGGGGTGTACGCCTACGCCAAGGCAGGTTTCGGCGATTACATGGGTTTCTCGTCGGCCTGGGGATACTGGATGAGTGCCTGGCTGGGCAACGTCGGTTATTTCGTCTTGCTGTTCAGCACCCTCGGTTATTTCTTTCCGGCCTTTGGCCAGGGAAACACACCCATCGCCATCGGCTGCGCGTCGGTGCTGCTGTGGGCGGTGCATTTTCTGGTGCTGCGCGGAATCAAGGAAGCGGCGTTCATCAATCAACTGACCACCGTGGCCAAGATCGTGCCGCTGATCATGTTCATCGTCATCGCCGCCGTGGCCTTCAAGGCGGACATCTTCACCCGCGACATCTGGGGTCGCAGCAACCCGAATTTCGGCGGCGTGATGGACCAGGTGCGCAACATGATGCTGGTCACCGTGTTCGTCTTCATCGGCATCGAAGGCGCCAGCGTGTATTCGGCGAGGGCGCAGAAACGTTCGGACGTGGGCCGGGCGACGGTCATCGGTTTTATCGGTGTGTTGGCGCTGCTGGTGCTGGTGAACCTGTTGTCGCTCGGCATCATGAGCCAACCGCAATTGGCTACCTTGCAGAACCCGTCGCTGGCGGCGGTGCTGGCACATATCGTCGGCCCTTGGGGCGCGCTGCTGATCAGCATCGGCCTGGCTATTTCACTATTGGGAGCTTTGCTGTCCTGGGCGTTGCTGTGCGCCGAAATCCTTTTCGCCACCGCGAAAGACAAGACGATGCCAGCCTTCCTGAAAAAAGAGAACGCCAACCATGTGCCGGTCAACGCACTGTGGCTGACCAACGTGATGATCCAGATTTTTCTGTTGATCACGCTGTTTTCCGCCGGTACTTACACCAGCCTGATCTACCTCGCCTCGTCGATGATTCTGGTGCCGTATCTGTGGTCGGCGGCGTATGCGGTGTTGTTGAGCGGGCGAGGAGAAACCTATGAGCATGCTTCGGCCGAGCGCACGAAAGACTTGCTGATCGGTGGCATTGCCCTGTGTTACGCGGTTTGGTTGTTGTATGCCGGTGGCGTGAAATACCTGCTGCTCTCGGCGTTGTTGTATGCACCGGGGGTGATTCTGTTTGCCCAGGCCAAGCGGGAGCAGGGCAAACCGCTGTTTACGTCGGTGGAGAAGGGGATTTTCAGCTGTGTGGTTGCCGGGGCGGGGTTGGCAGCCTATGGGTTGTACAGCGGGTTACTGTCGTTGTGAGGTTGTTGCTGGCGTAACAGCCTTGCGGCTGTTGCGGGGGATGGATGCGTTTCCGGGTGGGGGCTGACGGCTCGGGAATTTTGGGTGCGGACCGAGGCTTGGCGGCCCTATCGAGGGTATGCGGCGCAGGTGCTTTGGACATCGCTGAGCCGGCCGGATTTGAGCTGAGCTGAGCTGTGTAGTGAACCTACGGGCCCCTTCGCGAGCAAGCCCGCTCCCACATGTGATCGCATTCCTCCAGGGAAACCCGGTCAACTGTGGGAGCGGGCTTGCTCGCGAAGGGGCCCGAACAGTCACCACCACTGCGCGCGATGGGAACCCAATTCCCCGGCCGGCAGCGCCCACTGTAGCGGTGTCCCGGTGATTTTCAGCGGCACATGAAGCCGATGCGCCGGCCCCCAAGGCGTCTGTTCAACCAACATCCCTTGATCGCTTTGATCCTCCACCCGCAATGCCTCATCGGTCCCTGCACCCTGTTCAATCAGCAACCTGGCGGTCCGCGCCAACGACAACCTGGCCGACCCGCCACGTCCCAATAACGTGATCGCCGCCGCTGCCATCAAATACCCGGTGGCGTGATCAAGCGCCTGCACCGGCAGCGGTGTCGGCTGGCTCGCTTTCTTCCACTGCATCCCCGCTTCGGCAATCCCGCTGCTCATCTGTACCAAACTGTCGAACCCTCGACGGTTCTGCCAAGGGCCGCTCCAACCGTAGGCGTTGAGGCACACATCAATCAGGCCCGGCGCCAGTTTTTGCCGCACGGCGACGCCGTAGCCCAACCTTTCCAATGCATCGGCGCGGTAGCCGTGGAGCAGGATATCGGCGTCCTTGAGCAGGCATTCGAACACCGCACGATCAGTCTTGTCGTGCAGATCCAGGCGCGCACAGCGTTTGCCCAAAGTGACTTCCGGCACCACGCCCGGTTCGTTCCAGGTCGGTGGGTCGATGCGCAACACATCGGCGCCGAGGCCGGCGAGAAAACGGCTGGCGATGGGGCCGGCCAACACGCGGGTCAAATCCAGCACCTTGATGCCCGCCAGCGGTTGCGCCACCGAACCCCGCCACGGCTTTGCATTTTCGCCGCTGTCGGCGCTGAACTGAATCAACGGCTCGGCATTCACCGCCAAACCTTGGGGATGCGCTTGCCATTGCGCCCAGCTGCGCATTTCGGCCGCGCAACCACCAGCATCGACTACGGCCTGTTCCAGATCGCTTTTGGCCCATTGCGCAACCTTGCTCGCCATCGCGGCGCGGTCGGCACACGCGCCGAGCACGCTTTCAGCGGCGGCCCGGTGATGAGGTGCGTTGGTATGCAGGCGGATCCAGCCGTCCTTGGTCGCATAGTCGCCGGCGATCGCATCCCACAACGGTGGAACGCTCCAGCCCACGGGGCGGATCGACGTCGCGAACCAGAACGATGCCAGGCGCCGGTCGACTTCAAGAGTGGGCAAACGGCCGGTGTGTTGTTGCAGCCATTCACTGACAGCCTGACCGGCAGCGGCAATGCTGGCGCAGGCAAGGTCGGTGACGGCAAACGCCGAGGGCAGGGCGCCCCTCGAGGTGAACGGGATGGGTGTGTGGGGCAAGCCGAGTGCGGCTTGAATGGACGTGAGTAAATCAGTCATCGAAGGCCCTCCGGAGCGAGAGCCCGAGCATAGATCAAAAAACTGGCGGGTCGGATGAAATCCTGTGGGAGCGAGCCTGCTCGCGATAGCGGTCTTTCAGTCGACATCATGGTGAATGTCAGTCCGTCATCGCGAGCAGGCTCGCACACAGGGGATTATGTGTCAGGAGGGTATCGAGAGTGATTCCGGGCGCTTTACCCGCGCCCTAGCAAATAGGTCGCGTAATCCGGAATGCGGTGTTCGTGAGCCTGATCCATCAACGGACTGCTGAGCAGGTAATCGGCGCTGCACTCGTTGCAGGCCACCGGGATGTTCCACACCGCCGCGACCCGTAGCAGCGCCTTGATGTCCGGGTCGTGGGGTTGCGGTTCGAACGGGTCCCAGAAGAACACCAGCATGTCGACCCGCTGCTCGGCGATTCGCGCGCCCAGTTGCTGATCGCCGCCCAGCGGACCGCTGATCATGCTTTCCACCGGCAGGTCGAGGCGTTGTTGCAACAACAACCCCGTCGTGCCGGTAGCGACCAGTTCATGTTGCGCGAGTTTGTTTTTTTGCCGCTCAGCCCAGTCGAGCAAAAATACCTTGCAGTGGTCGTGGGCAACCAGGGCAATACGCTTGCGCGCTGCCAGGGTTTTTTGCGTAAAGCTGATACCGATCATTGCTTGCTTCTCCAGACGAGAATGCGCCTGGGACGACGCATTTTTCGGCGTTTTCACATACCTGCGTCGACATAGGTGTCGAGCCGTTTATTCTGCGTTGCAGAGCGCCAGGCAGTTATCGAGCATGCGGTTGGAGAAGCCCCATTCGTTGTCGTACCAGGCCAGCACTTTGAGCAGCTTGCCGCTGGACTTGGTGTGGTTGGCGTCGAAGATCGACGACAGCGGGTTGTGGTTGAAGTCGCTGGAAACCAGCGGCAGGGTGTTGTAGCCGAGAATCTTCGAGTGCTGGCTGGCTTGTTTGAGCATCGCGTTGACTTCATCGGCCGACGCTTCGCGCTTGAGCTGCACGGTCAGGTCCACCAGCGACACGTTGATCACCGGAACACGCACCGCCATGCCGGTCAGTTTGCCCGCCAGTTCCGGCAGCACCAGGCCCACCGCTTCAGCGGCGCCGGTCTTGCTCGGGATCATGTTCTGGGTGGCGGAACGGGCACGGTACGGGTCGGTGTGGTAGACGTCGGTCAGGTTCTGGTCGTTGGTGTAGGCATGGATGGTGGTCATCAGGCCGCTTTCGATGCCCAGCTCGCGGTGCAGCACCTGGGCCACCGGGGCCAGGCAGTTGGTGGTGCACGAGGCGTTGGAAATGATCTGGTGCGATTGGCGCAGAATGTCGTGGTTAACCCCATAAACCACGGTGGCGTCGGCGCCTTTGGCCGGGGCCGAGATAATCACTTTGCGCGCGCCGGCCGTAATATGCGCGGCGGCTTTGGCACGGTCGGTGAACAGACCGGTGCATTCGAACACGACGTCGACCTTTTCCGCGGCCCAGGGCAGTTCGGCCGGGTTGCGAATGGCGCTGACCGAAATACGGTCGCCGTTGACGGTCAGGCTTTCCTGATCGTGCTGGACATCGGCATCGAATGTGCCGTGAACGGTGTCGTACTTGAGCAGATGAGCATTCATCGAGCTGTCGCCCAGGTCGTTGATCGCTACGATCTGCAGATCCTGACGATAGCCTTGGGTATACAGTGCGCGCAGGACATTACGGCCGATACGGCCAAAACCATTGATTGCAATTCGAAGAGTCATTTACAGCGCCGCCGTCGTTTTGTTGTTGGAATTACAAGATTATTCGCAAAAAAATAGAAAACAAGCCTTTTTAGTGGCAATATTTTGTTTTATCTACAACGAGTGACCTGAATCAACTGGTCCGAATGATCAAGAAAACCGTCTGTCACCCCGATCACAGCGGTGCTTGGTCAGCATAGACAATCAGGTCGCCACATCCGTTAGCCTGGAGTTCTACACATGCATCCCCGCGTCCTTGAGGTCACCGAACGGCTTATCGCCCGCAGCCGCGCCACGCGTGAGGCTTACCTTGCATTGATCCGCGGCGCCGCCAGCGACGGCCCGATGCGCGGCAAGCTGCAATGCGCCAACTTCGCCCATGGCGTAGCCGGGTGTGGCAGCGACGACAAGCACAGCCTGCGGATGATGAACTCCGCCAACATCGCCATCGTTTCGTCATATAACGACATGCTCTCGGCGCACCAGCCGTACGAAGTCTTTCCTGAACAGATCAAAAAAGCCCTGCGCGAAATCGGCTCCGTCGGCCAGTTCGCCGGTGGCACCCCCGCGATGTGCGATGGCGTGACCCAGGGCGAACCGGGCATGGAACTGAGCCTGCCGAGCCGAGAAGTGATCGCGCTGTCCACCGCTGTAGCGCTGTCCCACAACATGTTCGACGGCGCGTTGATGCTCGGCATCTGCGACAAGATCGTGCCGGGCCTGATGATGGGCGCGTTGCGTTTCGGTCATCTGCCGACGATTTTCGTGCCGGGCGGGCCGATGGTGTCGGGCATCTCCAACAAGCAGAAAGCCGATGTGCGTCAGCGCTACGCCGAAGGCAAGGCGACGCGCGAAGAGCTGCTGGAATCGGAGATGAAGTCCTATCACAGCCCTGGCACCTGCACTTTCTACGGCACTGCCAACACCAACCAGTTGCTGATGGAAGTCATGGGCCTGCACTTGCCGGGCGCCTCTTTCGTCAACCCGAACACCCCGTTGCGTGATGCCCTGACCCGCGAAGCGGCGCACCAGGTCACCCGCTTGACCAAGCAGAACGGCGACTTCATGCCGATCGGCGAAATCGTCGACGAGCGTTCGCTGGTCAACTCCATCGTGGCCCTGCACGCCACAGGCGGCTCGACCAACCACACCCTGCACATGCCAGCCATCGCCATGGCCGCGGGCATCCAGTTGACCTGGCAGGACATGGCCGACCTCTCCGAGGTGGTGCCGACCCTGAGCCACGTGTACCCGAACGGCAAAGCCGACATCAACCACTTCCAGGCGGCGGGCGGCATGTCGTTCCTGATCCGCGAACTGCTGGAAGCCGGCCTGCTTCACGAAAACGTCAACACGGTGCTGGGCCACGGCCTGAGCCGCTACACCAAGGAACCGTTCCTCGATAACGGCGAACTGGTCTGGCGCGAAGGTCCGATCGAAAGCCTCGACGAAAACATCCTGCGTCCGGTCGCTCGCGCATTCTCGGCAGAGGGTGGCTTGCGGGTGATGGAAGGCAACCTTGGCCGTGGCGTGATGAAGGTCTCGGCAGTCGCGCTGGAAAACCAGGTCGTCGAAGCGCCAGCCATGGTGTTCCAGGACCAACAGGACCTGGCCGATGCGTTCAAGGCCGGTTTGCTGGAGAAGGATTTTGTCGCGGTGATGCGCTTCCAGGGGCCGCGTTCCAACGGTATGCCGGAACTGCACAAGATGACGCCGTTCCTCGGCGTGTTGCAGGATCGCGGTTTCAAAGTCGCGTTGGTGACTGACGGGCGTATGTCCGGCGCCTCGGGGAAAATCCCGGCGGCGATCCACGTCAGCCCCGAAGCTTATGTGGGCGGCGCTTTGGCGCGAGTGCAAGAGGGCGATATCATCCGCGTCGATGGCGTCAAAGGCACCCTGGAGCTTAAGGTGGACGCCGAAGAATTCGCAGCGCGCGAACCTGCCAAGGGTCTGTTGGGCAACAACATTGGCAGCGGTCGCGAACTGTTTGGTTTCATGCGCATGGCCTTCAGCTCCGCAGAGCAAGGCGCCAGCGCCTTTACTTCTGCCCTGGAGACGCTTAATTGAAACTGGCTCTGGTCGGTGACATCGGTGGCACCAACGCACGTTTCGCGTTGTGGAAGAACCAGCAGCTGGAATCGGTCCAGGTGCTGGCGACGGCAGACCACGCCAGCCCGGAAGAGGCGATTGCGCTCTACCTGAGCGGGCTCGGTCTGGCGCCGGGTTCGATCGGTTCGGTGTGCCTGTCGGTGGCGGGCCCTGTGAGTGGCGATGAATTCAAGTTCACCAACAATCACTGGCGGCTCAGTCGCCAAGGGTTCTGCAAGACCTTGCAGGTGGATCAACTGCTGTTGATCAACGATTTTTCGGCGATGGCCCTGGGCATGACCCGCTTGCAACCGGGCGAATTTCGGGTGGTCTGCGAAGGCACGCCGGAACCGTTGCGGCCAGCGGTGGTGATCGGCCCGGGCACAGGCCTGGGCGTGGGCACGTTGCTCGATCTGGGCGAGGGCCGTTTTGCCCCGCTGCCGGGGGAGGGCGGTCACGTCGACCTGCCACTGAGCAGCCCGCGAGAAACCCAACTGTGGCAACAGATCTTCAATGAGATCGGCCATGTCAGCGCTGAAACCGCGTTGAGCGGCAGTGGTTTGCCGCGGGTCTACCGGGCGATCTGCGCAGTGGACGGTCACACGCCTGTGCTCGACACGCCTGAGGCGATCACAAAGGCCGGGCTGGCGGGCGATCCGATTGCCCTGGAAGTGCTCGAGCAGTTCTGCTGCTGGCTCGGTCGCGTGGCTGGCAACAACGTCCTGACCACCGGGGCGCGCGGCGGTGTATACATCGTTGGCGGGGTGATTCCACGGTTTGCCGATTTCTTCGTCAAAAGCGGTTTCGCCCGCTGCTTCGCCGACAAGGGCTGCATGAGCGATTACTTCAAAGGCATTCCGGTGTGGCTGGTGACCGCGCCGTATTCCGGGTTGGTGGGCGCGGGTGTGGCGTTGGAGCAATCCATTCCAGCCTGAAATGCAATCCAGTGTGGGAGCGAGCCTGCTCGCGATGACGGAGTGTCAGTCAACAAGTATGTTGAATGTGATGGCCCCATCGCGAGCAGGCTCGCTCCCACAATTGGTTTTGCGGTGTTTGTAGATTTCTTGCTTAAGGCATAATCCAACCAATTCAAACAACAAGGATGCCGCCCCGTGAGCTCAGTCAACAAGTCGATTTTGTTGGTCGATGACGATCAAGAGATACGCGAGTTGCTGGACACCTACCTGACCCGCGCCGGTTTCCAGGTCCGTACCACGCCCGATGGTGCAGGCTTTCGTCAGGCCTTGAACGAGGCGCCGAGCGATCTGGTGATTCTCGACGTGATGCTGCCGGACGAAGACGGGTTCAGCCTCTGCCGCTGGATCCGCCAGCACCCGCGTCAGGCCCATGTGCCAATCATCATGCTCACCGCCAGCTCCGACGAGGCCGACCGCGTCATCGGCCTGGAACTGGGCGCAGACGACTACCTCGGCAAACCCTTCAGCCCCCGTGAATTGCAGGCGCGCATCAAAGCCTTGTTGCGCCGCGCGCAGTTCGGTCAGGAGCGTTCCGGCAGTGAAGTGCTGGCCTTCGATGACTGGCGGCTGGACATGGTCAGCCATCGGCTGTTCCATATCGACGGCGAGGAAGTGATTCTCTCGGGCGCCGATTTCGCGCTGCTGAAACTGTTCCTCGATCACCCCCAGGAAATCCTCGACCGCGACACCATCGGCAACGCCACCCGTGGCCGTGACCTGATGCCGCTCGATCGCATCGTCGACATGGCGGTCAGCCGTTTGCGCCAGCGCCTGCGCGACACCGAAAAGCCGCCACGGCTGATCCGTACCGTGCGTGGCAGTGGCTACCAACTGGCAGCCAACGTGGTTGCCAGCAATGGCCACTGAGTTCCTGCGCAAGCTCGCCGGGCGGGTGCCGGTGCCGCGCTCGCTGCTCGGGCGCATGTTGCTGCTGACCCTGCTGGCGGTGCTGTTCGCCCAGACACTGTCGAGCGTGATCTGGGTGTCGCAATTGCGCGCCACGCAGCTCGAAGGTCTGGTCACCAGTGCTCGCAGCCTGGCCCATTCGATGACGGCCAGCGTCAGTTATTTCCGCTCGTTGCCGGTGGCGTTTCGGCCGCTGGTACTCGATCAGTTGCGCAGCATGGGCGGCACTCGATTCGTGGTGACCCTCAATGACAAACCACTGGGCATGGAAGTGCTGCCGATCACCCCGCGCAAAGCAGCGGTGCTCAAAGCGGTGGACGAAGTGCTGCGTCAGTCGTTGGGCCAGGACACCGACATCTCGGTGACCTTCGTCAGCCCCGAAGACCTGCGGATTTTCAATGGTGGCTTGAAGCTCGATGAGTTGCCGCGCTCCTGGGCGCATTACGCGTTGACCCTGGAGCCGGTGAACCCGCCGGTACTGGTCACGCAAATCCAGATGGCACCGGGGGAATGGCTATACATCGCCTCACTGTTGCCCGAACCCTATACCAGTCTTGAGGAACAAGGCCTGCCGGCGCAGCAGGTCTGGTTCATCGTGCTCACCAGCGGTTTCCTGCTGCTGTTCATCGGTCTGTTGGTGCACTGGCAGAGCCGACCGCTCAAGCGATTGGCGCGGGCGGCGCGGGACATGTCTCTGGGTGCCGAAGTCGAACCGGTGGCCGAGGGCGGCGGCAGTGAAGTGGTGGAAGTGGGTCGCGCCTTCAATGCGATGCGCGAACGTATCAGCCGTTACCTGACTGAACGCAGCCAATTGTTCAGCGCGATTTCCCATGACTTGCGAACGCCGATTACCCGGCTGCGATTGCGGGTGGAATTGCTTGAAGACGAAAAACTGCAAGCCAAGTTCGGCCGTGATCTGGATGAGCTGGAGTTGCTGGTAAAGGGCGCGTTGCAATGCGTGAAAGACACCGACATCCACGAGAACATCGAGCCGGTGGACCTCAACCATGTGCTCGACTGCCTGGTGGAACCGTATCTGGCGCCCAACGGCAACGGTCGCGTGACCCAGCATGGCCGGGCGCTGGCGCCGTATCCCGGCAAGCCGCTGGCGCTCAAGCGTTGCATCGGCAACCTGATCGACAACGCCTTGAAATATGGGCAGAACGCGCATCTGCACATCGATGACGATGAGAGCGCGTTTGTCCTGCATGTCGACGATGAAGGGCCGGGCGTACCTGAGCAGCGGCTGGAGCAGGTGTTCGAACCGCACTTCCGCTTGGCCGGACAGCAGCAGGGTTATGGCTTGGGGCTGGGGATTGCGCGCAACATTGCCCATAGCCATGGCGGTGAAGTCAGCCTGCAAAACCTGCGTGAAGGCGGGTTGCGTGTGACGTTGCAGTTGCCGCGTAGTGTTGATTAGCGGCACCGCGTTATCGTTCTTCGCGAGCAAGCCCGCTCCCACATTGGATTTGTGTACGACGCAGAACCACTGTGGGAGCGGGCTTGCTCGCGAAGGCGTCAGTCCCTTCAATACATCCCTCAAGGCAAATGTCACAGCTCGGTGACATAACTCGCCCCCTTCGTTACCTGCCCGCCATCGCCCGTTGTTTAGACTCCCCCAGTCATAACAACAAAAAAGGTCTTCCCATGGACACCTTCCAACCCGCCTTCAGCAGTTGGCTGAACGCGCCTGCCCATCAGCAATGGCTCGCCGCCGAAGGCCTGCGCCTGCTGGCATTCGCCAAGGCTGCAAAGCTTGCCGAAGGCTTCGGCAATCTCGATGAAAAGGGTCGCCTGGCGGCCAACGCGCAAGCTGAAACCATGAACACCGCGCGCATGACCCACAGCTTCGCCATGGCCCACATCCAGGGCCTGCCGGGTTTCGCCGAGCTGGTGGATCACGGCATCCAGGCCCTCAGCGGGCCGCTGCGTGATGCCGAACACGGCGGCTGGTTCGCCACGCCCGAACACCGTGACGGCAATACCGGCAAAGCCGCTTACCTGCATGCTTTCGTGGCGTTGGCCGCGAGTTCTGCGGTGGTCGCCCAGCGCCCCGGCGCACAAGCGCTGCTGGACGATGCAATCCACATCATCGACAGTCATTTCTGGAGCGAAGAGGAGGGCGCGATGCGCGAATCCTTCAACCGCGACTGGAGCGTCGAGGAAGCCTATCGCGGCGCCAACAGCAACATGCACGCCACCGAAGCCTTTCTCGCCCTGGCCGATGTCACCGAGGACAACCGCTGGCTGATTCGCGCCCAGCGCATCGTCGAGCGCGTCATTCATGATCATGCCGCGGCCAATGATTATCTGGTGATCGAGCATTTCGACCGCGACTGGCAGCCGTTGCGCGACTACAACCACGACAACCCGGCTGACGGATTCCGCCCTTACGGCACCACGCCGGGCCATGGTTTTGAATGGGCGCGGCTGTTGCTGCATCTTGAAGCTGCGCGGGTGCAGGCCGGGATACTTACACCGGGTTGGCTGGCAACCGATGCGCAAAAACTCTTCGAGCACAATTGCCGTCACGGTTGGGGTGTCGACGGAGCGCCGGGGATTGTCTACACCCTCGACTGGGACAATCGCGCAGTGGTTCGTCATCGCCTGCACTGGACGCACGCCGAAGCCAGCGCTGCCGCCAGTACGCTGCTCAAACGCACCGGTGATGAGCAATATGAGCGCTGGTACCGGCTGTTCTGGGAATTCTGTGACAGTCATTTCATTGACCGTTGCGATGGTAGCTGGCATCACGAACTCGATCCGCTGAATCGTCCGAGCGCCGATATCTGGGCCGGTAAACCCGACCTCTATCACGCCTGGCAAGCCGTATTGATCCCACGCCTGCCGCTGGCGCCGAGCATGGCCACTGCGCTGGCGCAGTTGTCCCAGAGCGTTGCTGTGTAACCAGCTATGTAACCATGTGGTGACATTCGCGCGTCCCTTCGTTACCTGCGAAGGGGCATCCCCTGTTTAGAATCCTATGCAGCGCAAGCACCAGACTTGCATGCATAACAACAAGAAAGGTACTACTAGATGAATGCGATTTCTCGCCTCGCTACTGTCATTTCTCTCGCTTCACTGCTTCCTGTTGCTGCATTCCCCGTCAGTGCCCTTGCCGCCGATGCCAAAGGTTCGGTGGAAGTCGTTCACTGGTGGACGTCTGGTGGTGAAAAAGCAGCCGTCGATGTGCTCAAGGCCCAAGTCGAAAAAGACGGTTTCACCTGGAAGGACGGCGCAGTTGCCGGCGGTGGCGGCTCCACGGCCATGACCGTACTCAAAAGCCGCGCCGTGGCCGGTAACCCGCCGGGCGTTGCCCAGATCAAGGGGCCGGACATCCAGGAGTGGGGCAGCACTGGCCTGCTCAGCACCGACACCCTCAAAGAGGTTTCCAAATCCGAAGGCTGGGATAACCTGCTGATCAAGAAAGTCTCCGACACCGTGAAATACGAAGGCGATTACGTCGCCGTGCCGGTGAACATCCACCGCGTCAACTGGCTGTGGATCAACCCGGAAGTCTTCAAGAAAGCCGGGATCGACAAAGCGCCGACCACCCTCGAAGAATTCTATACCGCTGGCGACAAGCTGAAAGCCGCCGGCTTCATTGCGCTTGCCCACGGTGGTCAGCCTTGGCAGGACAGCACCGTGTTTGAAGACGTGGTGCTCTCGGTCATGGGCGCAGACGGTTACAAGAAAGCCCTGGTCGATCTGGATCAGAAAACCCTCTCGGGGCCTGAGATGGCCAAGGCCTTCACCGAGCTGAAAAAAATCACCGGCTACATGGACCCGAACCGCGCCGGTCGTGACTGGAACATCGCTGCCGCCGACGTCATCAACGGCAAGGCCGGCATGCAGATGATGGGCGACTGGGCCAAGAGCGAATGGACCGCCGCGAAGAAAGTCGCGGGCAAGGACTACCAGTGCGTGCCATTCCCTGGCACCGAAAAAGCCTTCACCTACAACATCGACTCGATGGCTGTGTTCAAGCTCAAAGCTGATCGCAAAGGCGACATCGCCGCCCAGCAAGACCTGGCCAAGGTCGCTCTGGGCAAAGACTTCCAGAAAGTCTTCAGCATCAACAAAGGCTCGATCCCGGTGCGTACCGACATGCTTAACGACATGAGCGCGCTGGGCTTCGATTCTTGCGCTCAAGCGTCCGCCAAGGATTTCCTGGCCGACGAGAAGACCGGCGGCCTGCAACCGAGCATGGCGCATAACATGGCCACTTCCCTGGCTGTGCAGGGCGCGATCTTCGATGTGGTCACCAACTTCATGAACGACAAGAACGCTGACCCGGCCAAGGCCAGCGCGCAACTGGCCTCGGCTGTCAAAGCCGCCCAGTAATCCCTGACGCCGCGTGACCCCTGTGGGAGCGGGCTTGCTCGCGAATGCGGTCTGACATTCAACACGAATGTCGACTGATACACCGCCTTCGCGAGCAAGCCCGCTCCCACAAGGGATCGCCGTGCCGATTTCATTCCTCTTCACCTGGATTATCCCGATGAGCTCTGTGGCGGTTTTCAGCAAAGCCTCACCGTTCGACGCATTGCAGCGCTGGCTCCCCAAACTGGTTTTGGCGCCAAGCATGCTGATCGTCCTGGTTGGTTTTTACGGTTACATCATCTGGACATTCGTTCTGTCCTTCACCAATTCCAGCTTCATGCCGAGCTACAAGTGGGTCGGCCTGCAGCAATACATCCGCCTGATGGACAACGATCGTTGGTGGGTCGCGAGCAAGAACCTCGCGGTGTTCGGCGGCATGTTCATCGGCATCAGCCTGGTGCTGGGGGTGTTCCTCGCCGTGCTGCTGGATCAGCGCATTCGCAAGGAAGGCTTCATCCGCACCGTTTACCTGTACCCGATGGCGCTCTCGATGATCGTCACCGGTACTGCGTGGAAATGGTTGCTCAACCCAGGCCTGGGTCTGGACAAAATGCTGCGTGACTGGGGCTGGGAAGGCTTCCGTCTCGACTGGCTGGTGGATCAGGATCGCGTGGTGTATTGCCTGGTGATCGCCGCCGTGTGGCAAGCCTCCGGGTTTGTGATGGCGATGTTCCTGGCCGGCCTGCGTGGCGTCGATCAATCGATCATCCGCGCGGCGCAAGTCGACGGTGCGAGCCTGCCGACCATCTACCTGAAGATCGTATTGCCGAGCCTGCGCCCAGTGTTCTTCAGCGCTTTCATGATCCTGGCGCACATCGCGATCAAGAGCTTCGACCTGGTGGCGGCGATGACCGCGGGTGGCCCGGGCTACTCGTCTGACCTGCCGGCGATGTTCATGTACTCCTTCACTTTCAGCCGTGGCCAGATGGGCATTGGTTCGGCGAGCGCCATGATGATGCTCGGCGCGATCCTGGCGATTCTGGTGCCGTACCTGTACTCCGAATTGCGAGGCAAACGCCATGAGTAATCAACTCGGAAAACCGGGCATCAGCTTCAGCCGCATCGCGATCTACGCAACTCTGTTGCTGGCCGCGGCGATCTATCTGGTCCCGCTGGTGGTGATGCTGCTGACCAGTTTCAAATCCCCGGAAGACATCCGCACCGGCAACCTGTTGAGCTGGCCGCAAGTGATTGACGGCATCGGCTGGATCAAGGCCTGGGACAGTGTCGGCAGCTACTTCTGGAACTCGGTGAAAATCACTGTGCCGGCGGTACTGATCTCTACGTTCATCGGTGCCATGAACGGCTACGTGCTGTCGATGTGGCGCTTCCGTGGTTCGCAACTGTTCTTCGGCCTGTTGTTGTTCGGCTGCTTCCTGCCGTTCCAGACCGTGCTACTGCCAGCCTCGTTCACCCTCGGCAAGATCGGCCTGGCCAACACCACCACGGGCCTGGTGCTGGTGCACGTGGTCTACGGGCTGGCGTTCACCACGCTGTTCTTCCGTAACTACTACGTGAGCATTCCGGATGCGCTGGTCAAGGCGGCGCGGCTGGATGGCGCGGGCTTCTTCACGATTTTCTGGAAGATCCTGCTGCCGATGTCGATCCCGATCGTGATGGTCTGCCTGATCTGGCAGTTCACGCAGATCTGGAATGACTTCCTGTTCGGCGTGGTCTTCGCCAGTGGCGATGCCCAGCCGATTACCGTGGCCCTGAACAACCTGGTCAACACCAGCACCGGGGCCAAGGAATACAACGTTGATATGGCCGCCGCGATGATCGCCGGGCTGCCGACACTGCTGGTCTACATATTCGCTGGCAAGTATTTCCTGCGTGGGCTGACGTCCGGCGCGGTCAAGGGGTAGAACATGGCAACTCTCGAATTACGCAACGTCAACAAGACCTACGGTGCCGGTTTGCCGGACACCCTGAAAAACATTGAACTGAAGATCAATGACGGTGAGTTCCTGATCCTGGTCGGTCCATCGGGCTGTGGTAAGTCCACGCTGATGAACTGCATCGCAGGACTTGAAAACATCAGCGGCGGCGCGATTCTGGTGGACGACGCCGACATCAGCGGCATGAGCCCGAAAGATCGCGACATCGCCATGGTGTTCCAGTCCTACGCGCTGTACCCGACCATGAGCGTGCGCGACAACATCGCGTTCGGCCTGAAGATTCGCAAAATGCCCACCGCCGAAATCGACGAAGAAGTCGCTCGTGTGGCCAAGCTGCTGCAGATCGAACACCTGCTCAGCCGCAAGCCGGGCCAGCTTTCCGGTGGTCAACAACAGCGCGTGGCCATGGGCCGGGCGCTGGCGCGGCGGCCGAAGATTTACCTGTTCGACGAACCGCTGTCCAACCTCGACGCCAAGCTGCGGGTCGAGATGCGCACCGAAATGAAACTGATGCACCAGCGTCTGAAAACCACCACGGTCTACGTGACCCACGACCAGATCGAAGCCATGACCCTGGGCGACAAAGTGGCGGTGATGAAGGACGGGATCATTCAGCAGTTCGGCACGCCGAAAGACATCTACAACAACCCGGCCAACCTGTTCGTGGCGAGCTTCATCGGTTCGCCGCCAATGAACTTCATTCCTCTGCGGTTGCAGCGTAAGGAAGGTCGTCTGGTGGCTCTGCTCGACAGCGGTCAGGCGCGCTGCGAATTGCCGCTGGGCATGCAGGACGCCGGGCTCGAAGACCGCGAAGTGATCCTCGGCATGCGCCCGGAGCAGATCGTGCTGGCGAACGGCGAGCCGAATGGTTTGCCGACCATTCGTGCCGAAGTGCAGGTCACCGAACCGACCGGTCCCGACACCCTGGTGTTCGTCAATCTCAACGACACCAAAGTCTGCTGCCGCCTGGCACCAGACGTCGCGCCGGCCGTGGGCGAGACCCTGACCCTGCAATTCGATCCATCGAAAGTGCTGTTGTTCGATGCCAAGACCGGTGAACGCCTGGGGGTGGCCGGCCTGCCAAAAACCGAAGCTCACAGCGCCAACGTAGCCCAATTCAAAGGCCGCTGAAGATCAAAAATGTGGGAGTGAGCCTGCTCGCGATGACGGACTGACATTCAGCATCGATGTCGACTGATACACCGCTATCGCGAGCAGGCTCGCTCCCACAGGGGGAATCCGTGGCGCCCGGACTGTCGTGCGTCACGACCGTTGTAAACCGCGTTAGATAAAAACAGTTAATAACAATAAAGACGAGGATGTAGGGATGAAGAAGAACAACAACGCTCAGCTTATCTGCCAATTGTCAGCTCTTGCGATGATGACTATGGCCGGTAGCGCACACGCGGCTGACGCGTTCAGTGCCGACTCGCAGTGGATGACCGGGGATTGGGGCGGCGAGCGGACCAGGCTGATCGAGCAAGGTATCGACATCAAGGCCGACTACGTTGGTGAAGTGGGCGCCAACCTGCATGGCGGCTACAACGACGACAAGACGGCGCGTTACGCCGACCAGTTTGGCTTGGGCGTGGCGCTGGACCTGGAAAAACTGTGGGGCTGGGATAACACCCAGGCGAAGATCCAGCTCACTAACCGGAACGGCCAGAACATCTCCAATGACCGTGTCGGCGACCCGCGTGCCGGCACCTTGAGTTCCTCCCAGGAAGTCTACGGCCGTGGCCATATGGTTCGTCTGACCCAACTGTGGATCAAACACCAGTTTCTCGACGGTAAACTGGACGTCAAGGCCGGTTACTTCGGCGAAGGCGAAGACTTCAACACCTTCCCTTGCGAGTTCCAGAACCTGGCATTCTGCGGTTCACAAGCGGGTAACTGGGCGACCAACATCTGGTACAACTGGCCGGTCATGCAGGCAGCGCTTCGCGTGAAGTACAACATCACGCCTGAGTTCTATGCGCAGATCGGCGCGTACAACCAGAACCCGTCGCAACTTGAGCACGGTAACGGCTTCAAGCTCAGCGGCAGTGGTACCGAGGGCACCGTCTTGCCGGTTGAATTGGTCTGGTCGCCGAAGGTCAACAACCTGCCGGGCGAATACCGTGTCGGTTACTACAAGAGCACTGCCAACGCCGATGACGTACGTAAAGACGACAACGGCGACGATGCCGCGACCAGCGGCAACGCCTATCGCAGTCACGATAGCAAGCACGGCTACTGGTTCGTGGCGCAGCAACAACTCACCACCCACAACGGTGACGCTTCGCGCGGTCTGAACATCGCGGCCAACGCCACCTTCCACGACAAGGACACCAACTTCGTCGACAACTACCAGTCGCTGATGTTTGTGTACAAGGGGCCGTTCGATGCACGTCCTAAAGACGATGTCGGAATCGGTTTCGCCCGTATCCATGTCAACGATGACGTGAAGAAAAACGCCGAGTTGGTCAACGCTGCCAATGGTGTCACCGACTACGAAGACCCGCTGTTCTCGCCGTTGCGTTCCACCGAGTACAACTACGAGATCAACTACGGTTTCCACGTTACCAACTGGCTGACCGTCCGTCCTAACCTGCAATACATCACTCACCCGGGCGGTGTGGATGAAGTCGACAACGCTCTGGTGGCTGGTCTGAAAATTCAGTCGGTGTTCTAACGCTGTTGCGATAAGCTCCTCTCTATGTGCGCATTTTTGCGGACGGCCATGGCTGTCCGCTTTTTTTTGGGGGCAGCGCACCCCTTGGACAGATCGTTCCCACGCTCTGCGTGGTAACGCCGCTCTGGACGCTCTGCGTCCATCGTATGTGACGCAGAGCGTCACGGGATGCATTCCCACGCAGAGCGTGGGAACGATCAGGTAGAAAAATGATTTTCAGGACCGCGGCACATGCTTGAGCATCCGCTACAACGCTTCTTCAAATCCTTGCGCGAACGTCCGGTGTTTGCGTGGGAGCGCTATCAGATGCGCGATGTGCTGGTGATCGACCATCCGCTGTGTCAGGCGGTATTCAGTCGGCAGGGCGCGCAGTTGCTGCACTTCCAGCCAAAGGGTCAGAAACCCTGGCTGTGGTGCGCGGCGAAGTGGCCGCATGTCGGTGCGATTCGCGGCGGTGTGCCGGTGTGCTGGCCGTGGTACGGCCGTCATCCGAGCGAAAACGCCTGGCCGTCCCATGGCTGGGCGCGTTTGCTCGACTGGAAACTGCTCGACAGCAGCGCTGATGACGATGGCGTGCACCTGCACTGGCAGTTACAGCTGTGCGACTGGCAAGCGGACTTGCACGCGCACTTGGGTGAACGCATGGATTTGCACCTGAGCACCGAGCATCAGGACGACATGCCGTGCCAGTTGAGCCAGGCGTTGCACGCCTATTGGCGTATTGGTGACGTGGGTGAGGTAGCGCTGTCTGGGCTCGATGGCGCACAAGGTTACGACCAATTGAGCCGCCAGGTTTGCCAGCAGGAAGGCGAGTTGCGGGTCGACGGCGGTTGTCAGCGAGTGTTCCAGCATGACGGCGAATTGCAGCTCAAGGATCACGCCTGGCAGCGGCAATTGTGCATCGACACCGGTGACCATGCAGACACAGTGGTCTGGCATCCGGGCTCGCGGCCATTGCTGGGCGTGAGCTGGAACGAGATTTTAGAGTTTGTTTGTGTGGAAGCGGCCAGCGGCGGGACCGACAGCTTGAGCCTGGCACCGGGTGAGCGGGCGCATTTGAGTTTGCAGGCGCGGGTGATCGTTCCCACGCTCTGCGCTTGATCGTTCCCACGCTCTGCGTGGGAATGCAGCCCGTGACGCTCCGCGTCACTGGACGCGGAGCGTCCCTAGAGGCGTTCCCACGCAGAGCGTGGGAACGATCGGTATGAGTTAATTAAACTCATCACCAATCGGATACCGACTGGCATTCAGGCTTTCCTTGATCTTGCGCAAATGCGGCTGGAAATCCACGCCCCGGCGCAGGGTCATGCCGGTGGCGAGTACATCGAGCACGGTCAGTTGAATGATCCGCGACGTCATCGGCATGTAGATATCCGTGTCTTCCGGCAGCGGAATGTTCAGGCTCAAGGTGCTGGCCTTGGCCAGCGGCGAACCCTCCGCCGTCAGGCCCAGCACCGAAGCACCGTTTTCCCGGGCGATGCGCGCCACTTCCACCAGTTCCCGGGTGCGGCCGGTGTAGGAAATGATCACGAACAACTCACCTGTGTGGGCCACCGAGGCAATCATGCGTTGCATCAGCACGTCGGCATGGGCGGTCACTGCCAGGTTGAAACGGAAGAACTTGTGCTGGGCATCCAGCGCCACCGGAGCCGAAGCGCCGAGGCCGAAGAAGTGGATCTGGCGGGCCTGGATCAACAGGTCGACGGCGCGGCTGATCAGGCTCGGGTCAAGCGCCTGCAACGCACTGTCCAAAGAGGCGATGGCGCTGCCGAAAATCTTTTTTGTATACGCTTCCGGATTGTCATCGGCTTCCACCGCCCGGCTGACATACGCCGCGCCACTGGCCAGGCTCTGGGCCAGCTGCAGTTTCAGTTCCGGGTAGCCGCTGACGCCGAACGAGCGGCAGAAACGGTTCACCGTCGGCTCGCTGACCTTCGAGGCCTGGGCGAGGGCGGCAATGCTGAACCGGGTGGCCTGCTCCGGGTTGAGCAGAATCACTTCGGCGACTTTGCGTTCAGCCTTGTTCAGGTCTTCAAGGCGATTCTGGATCTGTTCCAGTAAATTTCGCACGCGATCCATTTCATGTTCCTTAGGTCAGCAGCGCAAATAAGCGTTCGACTAATGCAAATTGGGCCTTTGATACGGCCCATAACGGTGGCCTATCCTACTGATGGCTCCGACCGACCACCACTCGGAATCTGTATTTTGCGAAAATGTTGTGGTTATTACTACATTTTCCCTTGAGTGATGCCTTGAAAAAAGGTATTTGTAGCTTAACTTGATAAAAGAACAAACATCATGCCTTCGATTACGGTTGAACCTTGCACCTTTGCCTTGTTCGGCGCTCTCGGCGATCTAGCCCTGCGCAAGCTGTTTCCTGCCCTTTATCAACTCGATGGCGCCGGCCTGCTTCATGAGGATACGCGCATTATCGCGCTGGCCCGTGAACCCGGCAGCGAGCAGCAGCATCTGGCATTCATCGCCACTGAACTGCGCCGCTACGTGGGCGCCAAAGAGCTGGATGAAGCGGTGGTCGAGCGCTTCCTGGCCCGTTTGAGCTACCTGCACGTCGACTTCCTCAAGGCTGACGATTACGTCGCCCTGGCCGAGCAGGCCGGCAGTGCCCAGCGGGTGATTGCCTACTTCGCCACCCCGGCGGCGGTGTATGGCGCTATTTGCGAGAACCTGTCGAAGGTCGGCCTGACCGAAAACACCCGCGTGGTGCTGGAAAAACCCATCGGTTCGGACCTGGAATCCTCGCGCAAGGTCAACGACGCCGTGGCGCAGTTCTTCCCGGAGAACCGCACCTACCGCATCGACCACTACCTGGGCAAAGAGACCGTACAAAACCTGATCGCCCTGCGTTTCGCCAACAGTCTGTTCGAAACCCAGTGGAACCAGAATTACATCTCCCACGTGGAAATCACCGTGGCCGAGAAGGTCGGGATCGAAGGCCGTTGGGGCTATTTCGACAAGGCCGGGCAGCTGCGGGACATGATCCAGAATCACCTGCTGCAATTGCTCTGCCTGATCGCCATGGACCCGCCGGCCGACCTGTCCGCCGACAGCATTCGCGATGAGAAAGTCAAAGTCCTCAAGGCGCTGGCGCCGATCAGCCCGGAAGGCCTGACCACTCAAGTGGTGCGCGGCCAGTACATCGCCGGGCACAGCGAAGGCAAATCGGTACCCGGGTATCTGGAAGAGCCTAATTCCAACACCCAGAGCGACACCGAAACCTTCGTCGCCCTGCGTGCCGACATTCGTAACTGGCGCTGGGCCGGTGTGCCGTTTTACCTGCGGACCGGCAAGCGCATGCCGCAAAAGTTGTCGCAGATCGTCATCCACTTCAAGGAGCCGTCGCACTACATCTTCGCCCCTGAGCAGCGCTTGCAGATCAGCAACAAACTGATCATCCGCCTGCAACCGGATGAAGGCATTTCCTTGCGCGTGATGACCAAAGAACAAGGCCTGGACAAGGGCATGCAGCTGCGCAGCGGTCCGTTGCAGCTGAATTTTTCCGACACCTATCGCAGCGCGCGGATTCCCGACGCCTACGAACGGTTGTTGCTGGAAGTGATGCGCGGCAATCAGAATTTGTTTGTCCGTAAAGATGAAATCGAAGCCGCGTGGAAGTGGTGTGACCAGTTGATCGCCGGGTGGAAAAAATCCGGCGATGCGCCCAAGCCGTACGCGGCCGGGTCGTGGGGGCCGATGAGCTCCATTGCACTGATTACGCGGGACGGGAGGTCGTGGTATGGCGATATCTGAATTGAAACTGCCTCAGGGCGTTAGCGCCCATGAGTTCAAGAGCCCGGTGCTGCTGGCCGAAGGCCTGGCATTGACGGTGGCCAAGCAACTGAGCGACGCCATTGCCGCACAAGGCGCCGCGACGCTGGTGGTGTCTGGCGGGCGCAGCCCGGTGGCGTTTTTCCAGCACCTGGCCAAGCAGAAGCTGGACTGGTCGAAAGTGGTGGTCAGCCTGGCTGACGAGCGCTGGGTGCCGGTGGAACATGCCGACAGCAATGCCGGTCTGCTCAAGCGTTACCTGTTGCAAGGCCCGGCGGCCAAGGCTCAGTTCCTGAGCCTCTACAGTGCCACCGCCAACCTGGAGCAGGCCGCCGAGCAGGCTGATCGCTTGCTCGCCGAATTGCCGCCGATCGACGTGCTGGTGCTGGGCATGGGTGACGATGGTCATACCGCGTCGCTGTTCCCCAACAGCCCGAACCTGGCCGATGCCTTGAAAGTCGACGGCACCCGCCGTTGCTGGCCGATGCTGGCGCCGACCGTGCCCCATCAACGCCTGACCATGAGTCGCGCGCTGCTGGCTTCGGCGAAGCACACCGTTCTATCGATTTCCGGTCAGTCCAAGCTGACCACCCTGAATGCCGCACTGGCCGGTGACGATGTCGCCGCCATGCCGATTCGGGCGTTTCTGCAACCTACGTTAGAGATTTACTGGTGCCCATGAACCAAGGATCAGCCGCTATGACAAACACATCCCCGACCGTTTCCATGGCGGACAAAGTTGCCCTGATCGACAGCCTTTGCGCCAAGGCGCGGATCCTGCCGGTGATCACCATCGCCCGTGAACAGGACGTACTGCCGTTGGCCGACGCCTTGGCGGCCGGTGGCCTGACGGCGCTGGAAGTGACCCTGCGTTCGCAGTTCGGTCTCAAGGCGATCCAGATCCTGCGCGAGCAGCGTCCGGAACTGGTAACCGGCGCCGGCACCGTACTGGATCGCAGCATGCTGGCCGCTGCCGAAGCGGCCGGTTCGCAATTCATCGTCACACCGGGTATCACCCGTGACCTGCTTGAAGCCAGTGTCGGCAGTCCGATCCCGTTGTTGCCGGGCATCAGCAATGCCTCCGGCATCATGGAAGGCTATAGCCTGGGTTATCGCCGCTTCAAGCTGTTCCCGGCGGAAGTCAGCGGCGGCGTCGCGGCTATCAAGGCCCTGGGCGGTCCGTTCGGCGAAGTAAAATTCTGCCCGACCGGCGGCGTCAGCCCGGCCAACATCAAGAGCTACATGGCGTTGAAAAACGTGATGTGCGTGGGCGGTAGCTGGATGCTTGACCCCGAGTGGATCAAGAACGGCGACTGGGCCCGCATCCAGGAGTGCACCGCCGAGGCGTTGGCCCTGCTGGACTGATTTACCGGATTTTTACCAAACACTTCGTTGTGTGTTCTACGGCTTTACGGTGCGCTTGGTCGGTGCACCGTTTTTTTTTGCCTGCTGAAAATTTCTGTGACTGTCGAAACGCTCTTTGTAGCAGCTGCCGAGCCTGCGAGGCTGCGTTCGGCTGCGTAGCAGTCGTGAGTCCGGCTGATGCGGTTTTCCTGATGCACCGCAAGCTCTGGTTTGACGACTGCTACGCAGCCGAACGCAGCCTCGCAGGCTCGGCAGCTGCTACACGACATCACGCGATACATAGTTACCGCATCTCGTCGCTCGTCCGGCGTTAACCTGCGTTCATCTTATGGAAGAGAGAACGTCATGGACGACAATACTGCAATGACATCCCCACCTCCGGCTTGCCAACTGTCACCCGAACAGATCGCCGGCCCGTATTTTCGAAACCCGAAACTGATCAGACGCAACATCAGCGAAGGCATGGATGGCATCCCCTTGGTTCTGCGGCTGACGATCGTCGATGCGATGACCGGTCAACCGGTCACCGGGGCGGTGGTCGATATCTGGCATTGCAACGCGCGCGGGGCGTATTCGGGGTGGAGCAAGATCAACCCAGACAAGAAAGTCAGCGTCGGCGATATCGGGTCGATCCCGCGTACCGATGATGATACCTACCTGCGTGGTGGGCAATTCACGGACAAAAACGGCATCGTCCGGTTTACCACGATCTATCCGGGGTTTTATGCCGGCCGAGCGCTGCACATACATGTCGCGGTACGCATCACAGCCGGCAACAACTATCTCGAAGAACGCCATGTCGCCTGGGTTGGCCAACTCTACTTCCCGGACGTAGCGTCGAGATCGGTGCTTGATGCCAGAGAATACGGCGGGCGCACGGTATCAGCGCTGACAAACGATGAAGATTTTCACTACAAGCACCGAGGCGGCGAAGCCTCGACCTTGAATGTCCATGCCATCGGTCGAGACTCGAACGACGACGGCTTTTTCGGGCACATGACCATCGGCGTCGACACGTTTGCGGTGTCATCGCAAATCAAGCCCGAGGACTTCGACAAATACACCGTGTGACCTCAGCGCAATTCAGTCAGCGCCCGTGCCAACCGATCCATGTCGGCTGCGGTGGTGGTGAGGCCCGGCGTAATGCGGATGCACGGGCCACACGCCGCACCGCTGCGCATCACGGTAAACAGGTTGTAGTCGTTGAGCAGGCGCTCGACCATCGCCTGCTGATCGGCATGCCGGGTAAAGCGCATCGAGGTGATGGCGCAATACAGGCGCGGGTCATCGGGGGTCATGATTTCGATCCCCGGTAACCCCCGAACGGCATCGACCCATCGGTTGCGCAGGTAATTGAGCCGCATGCCCTTGGCGACGGAACCGCCCATGGCGTGATGTTCTTCGAACACCAACGGCAGGGTAAGCAGGGCCGGAATATTGGGCGTGCTGTAGGGCATGCGGGCGCGAATGTCGGTGACCGGGAAATGCATCTCGCCCATGTCCGGGTCAATATCGGCCAGGCGCTCGGGGGCGATGTAAATGAAGCCCAGCGTCAGCGGCGCACCGATCCATTTGTGCAAGTTGTAGCCAGCAAAAGCGATGCCCAGTTTCTCGAGATCGAACTCGATCTGACCGAGGGCATGGGCGCCGTCGAGGATCACATCGATCCCGTGTTCCCTGGCGGCAGCGGCAATCGCCTGCACCGGCATGACCAGTCCGGTACGATGGGTGACGTGGGTCAGCGCCATCAGCTTCAGTCGCGGATAACGCACGAAAGCTTCGCGGTAAGCGGTGAGTAAACTGTCGAAACTGGCGGGGTGGTGGTGTTCGATCTCGATCACTTCCACGCCTCGATAACGTGCCAGCCAACGCATTGCACCCTTGACCGTGTCGTACTCCAGATCGCTTATCAGCACCTGATCGCCCGGTGCCAGGCGATTGTAGTTGCGGATCAGCGATTGCAGGCCATCCGAGGCGTTGCAGGTGAAGGCAACGGCTTCGGCGGGGGCACCGATCAGCTCGGCCAATTGCGCACGAATCTTGACGCTTTCGCCCTGTTCGAAGCGTTGGCGCACATGCACCGAGTTGCCGCGGTTGATGAGTTCGATGTTGCGCTGATACTCCTCGACCACGGTGCGCGACATGCGCCCGAAATAACCGTTTTCCAGGTTCAGGGGGCCGGGTTCGACGGCGTAACGGTCGGCAAAGGTCTGCCAAAAGGCTTCATCGCGGGTACGGCGGGTGTTATCGGGCATGAGCAACTCGGTGAGGTAGGGCGGGTCAGTGGCGAGGCGCGGGTTTGCCGTGTTTGGCGCGCAGGGGTTCGAGCAGTTCCGACAAGCCGTTGTGGTCGATTTCCTGCATCAAAGCCAGCAAACCGCCGAGTTCACCGTGGGGGAAACCTTCGCGAGCGAACCAGTTCAGGTACTGACCGGGCAGGTCAGCGATGATGCGGCCCTTGTATTTGCCGAAGGGCATTTCGCGGGTAATCAGCAGTTCGAGCTTTTCGGGATTCATCATCAGTCATCTTGATTCAAGGCAGTCTGGAAAATACAGGCATTCTGCATGCAGGCCAAATGACAGATCATGCAAAAAAAGCGGATACAGATTCCTCGTTAAAACCTAACCAATTGAAATATAAGTAAAAAGTTATCAATTCAAAGCTGGCATGCAGGCTGCAACTACTTATTGCATCTTTCATCAACCGCAAGGAATTGAAAAATGACCGACATTAATAAAGAAGCGATCTCTGTACTCAACGACCTGATTGAAACCAGTAAAGACGGTCAGGAAGGGTTCAAGACTTGCGCTGAAGACATCAAGCATCCAGAACTTAAGAACCTGTTCATACAGCGCTCCGCCGACTGCGCTGCTGCCGCTGCCGAGCTGCAGGCTGCCGTGCGTTCCCTGGGCGGTGATCCGGAAACCTCCACCAGTGTCAGCGGCGATCTGCACCGTCGCTGGGTCGATGTGAAGGCGATGTTCACCGGCAAGGATGAAGAGGCGGTGCTGAACGAAGCCGAACGCGGTGAAGACCACGCGCTGAAGGCGTACAAGGAAGCGCTGGAAAAAATCAACAAAGACAACCTGGTGAGCATTCGTGACATCGTTGAACGCCAGTATCACGGCGTGCAACGCAACCACGATCAGGTGAAAGCCCTGCGTAACCAGGCTCGCGCACGCTCATAAGCGTTCGTTATCTGTCAAAAACGCCAGCCAGTCTGGCGTTTTTTTATGTTCGGGATTTAACACTGGACGGGATATAGATAGCTAGCTAATAATTTGTCATTCAAATCATCTCGCCTAACCGGGCTATCGTTAAACCGTCCTTTCAAGAGTGTCCTACGTGCCTATCACTTTGCAGGCCTTGTTCGCGCCTGACCGCCGCGCCTTGCAGTTCGCGATCAAGACTTTGATCGGCGGCGGCCTGGCACTGTGGCTGGCGTTGCGCTGGGGGCTGGAGCAACCGTCGTGGGCGTTGATGACGGCATTTATCGTCGCCCAACCGTTGTCCGGGATGGTGGTGCACAAGGGTTTGGCACGGCTGTTGGGTACGCTGGTCGGGACGATCATGTCGGTGGTGTTCATGGGCCTGTTCGCTCAGACGCCCTGGCTGTTTTTGCTGGCGTTGGCGTTGTGGCTCGGGCTGTGTACGGCGAGTTCGACCTTGCTGCGCAGCGCCTGGTCCTATTCCTTTGTGTTGGCCGGTTACACGGTGGCGATCATCGCATTGCCGGCCATTGCCCATCCGCTGACGGTGTTCGATCAAGCCGTGGCGCGCTGCACGGAAATCTGCCTGGGCATTCTCTGCGCCACCGCTGCCAGTGCGTTGCTCTGGCCATTGCGGGTCGAACGGCAACTGGCGGACCAGGCGCGAGCTGCCTGGCAAAGCGGCATGAATGCCGCGCGTGCGACATTGGCCGGCGACGCTCAGGCGCGTAAAGGCTTACTGGAAATACTCGGGAAAATCGTCGCGGTCGATGCCCAGCGCGAGCATGCCTGGTTTGAAGGTAGCCTCGGTCGGCAACGAGCGCGGGCCATCAGCGGTTTGAGTCAGAAGCTGTTGATGCTGTTGCGCATCGCCCGTTCGGTACGCCGTCAATGGAATCAATTGGAACTGCTCGAAGCCGAGCAACTGATGCCATGGATGACCGAGGTTCAAGAAGCGATTGGCGCTTGTGATACCGCCCAGTTGCAAGCCTTGCGCCCCAGATTGCTCGACGCCTCCCACGATGCACGCATCAGTGCTGCGCAAAGTTACTGTCTGGCCCGTTTCACTTTGTTGCTCGATACCGCCATGGCGGCCTGTACTGCATTGAAAGCGGTGCAGGAGGGGCGTGAAACGGCCGACCCGCCGAGAACCCTTACGCCGCATCGCGACCTGTCATTGGCGCTGGTCTTTGGCGCGCGCAGTGCACTGGCGTTTCTGGTGGTGTCGGGTTTCTGGCTGGCGACGGCATGGCCTGCGGCGTCGGGCGCTCTGGTGCTGACGTGTGTGGTGTGCAGTCTGTTTGCCAGCCGCGAGAATGGGGCGCAAATCGGCATGAGCTTTCTGCGCGGCATCCTGCTGGCGATTCCATCGGCGTTTATCGTCGGGCAGATTCTGCTGCCGCAATGGAGCGGGTTTGCGCTGCTGTGCATGGGCATGGGCGTGCCGCTGTTTCTCGGCGCGCTGGGCATGGCCAAACCGCAGATCGGCGCCACGGCCACGTCCTTCTGTCTGCACTTTATTGTGCTGGTTTCGCCGCTGAACACGATGAAGTTCGATGTCGCGAATTTCTTCAATAGCGCTCAGGCCATGTTGATCGGTGTCGGCGCTGCCGTATTGGCGTTTCACTTGCTGATCATGCGTAACCCGACATGGCATGGCCGACGCTTACTGGCGGCGACCCTCGCCGATCTGGTGCGCCTCACCCGACGCAATCTGCGCGGCGCCGAAAGCTGGTTCGGCGGGCGCATGGCCGACCGTTTGCTGCAACTGGCGCGGCATTATCCCGAGTTGCCGGAGCCGGCGCGCAGCCGCTGGGATGACGGCTTGCTCGGCCTGGACATCGGCGATGAGTTGCTGCATTTGCGCTTGAGTCTGGCGGCCGCACAGGTGCCGGTCAGTGCGCCCCAGCGGCGTTATCTCGAGCAACTGGAAAAAGTCCTCGGGCAAGGCCCGGCCGGCAATCGCGCCGAGGCGCTGGCGCAACCCAGCGAAGCGTTATTGAAAACCTTGTACGCGTTACCGCCCAGCGACGCGGTGAAACTCGCCCAGGGCGCTGTGCTGCAATTGCAAAGCAGCTGGCGTGCCTGGTGTCACCAACAGGAGCAAAGCCATGGGCTTGCGTGAGTGGTCGGTGGGCGGCGTGCTGCTCAGTCCGTTTCTGATTGATGTGTTGCTGGCGTTGCTGGTGACCGGAGCGTTGCGCATGGTATTGCGCCTGACCCCGGTCGGCCGCTGGATCTGGCACGAAGCATTGTTTGATTGCGCCTTGTACGTCTGTGTATTGACTCTGATCACCGTCGTACTCGGGCCTTTATAAAGGAGTTGAATATGCGTACATCCGTACGTGTCGCGATAACCCTGAGCCTGACGGCGCTGGCGATTTTTGCCGGCTTCCATCTGTGGCAGTACTACATGTTGACGCCCTGGACTCGCGACGCGCGGATCCGCGCCGACGTCGTAGTCATCGCCCCCGACGTGTCTGGCTGGGTGCGAGAGCTCAAGGCTTTCGATAACCAACAGGTCAAGGCTGGCGATGTGTTGCTGAGTATCGACCGTGATCGTTTCGAAGCCGCGCTGGAGAAGGCGCAAGCGGTGGTGCAGACCCGTCAGCAGCAACTCGGTTTGCGTGAACACGAAGCCAGCCGCCGTGCCAGTCTCGGGCCGCAGGCGATCAGTGCCGAACTGCGCGAGAACGCGCAAATCAATGCGGGCATCGCCCGGGGCGAACTGCGCGAGGCTCAGGCTGAAGCCAAGGTCGCGCAACTCAACCTGACCCGCAGCGAGGTGCATGCGCCGCGCAGCGGTCACGTCACCAACCTGCGTCTGGCCCAGGGTAATTACGTGAATGCCGGGCAACCGGTGATGGCGTTGATCGACGATTCGACCTTTTATGTGCAGGCGTATTTCGAAGAAACCAAACTGCCGCGAATTCGCGTCGGCGATCCGGTCAAAGTCTGGCTCATGAGCGCCGGGGAGGCGTTGCAGGGGCACGTCGAAAGCATCAGTCGCGGGATTACCGACCGCAATACCACGCCCGATGGGCAGTTGCTGGCCGAGGTGGAACCGACGTTTAACTGGGTACGCCTGGCGCAGCGGATTCCGGTGCGGATCAAGCTCGACACGTTGCCTGAAGGGATCAGTTTGAGCGCGGGGATGACGGCGAGTGTGCAGGTGCAGGAGGGACGGTAAGATCAAAAGATCGCAGCCTTCGCAGCACCTACACCGATCTCTGTAGGAGCTGCCGAATGCTGCGATCTTTTGGGGCTTGTAAATCAGCCGATGCTGATCGCCGGCAACGTCGGCAACGTCACGGTCTGTTGCTTGCGCGGCGCCAGAATCTCTGCCTCGCCATCCACGACCAACTCATCGCGCTGGTTGAACACCCGAGTGGCGATACGTACACGAAACTTCGGCAGTTTCTCGAGAATTTCCAGGCGCACAGTCAGCGTGTCGCCAATTTTCACCGGCTTTTGAAAGCTCATCGTCTGACCGATATAAATCGTCCCCGGCCCAGGCAACTCGCAAGCCACCGCCGCGCTGATCAACGCGCCGCTGAACATGCCGTGGGCGATACGCTCCTTGAACATGCTGGCGGCGGCGAACTCGGCGTCCAGGTGCACCGGGTTGTGGTCGCCGGACATCGCGGCGAACAACTGAATGTCGCGCTCTTCGACGGTCTTGCTGTAGCTGGCGGTCTGGCCGACTTCAAGGGCTTCGTAAGGCGTGTTGGTAACCTGGGTCATCTGTCTCGATTCCTGTGACGAATTAAAAAAAATCCACAAAAAACTATTCGGTTCTGGGTGGCCGGCGAGCGCTCAAGTCCTGGGCGATCCAGTTCAGCACATCGGCAGTCACTTCATCGCGATTGATTTCATTGAACAGTTCATGCCGGGCCTGCGGGTAAATAGTCAGCTGCAGGTTCTGGCAGCCAGCGTCGCGCAGGGCGTGGGCCAGATCTTTCAGACGTTTGCCTTCGCTCACCGGATCACATTCGCCGCCGATCACCAGCAGCGGCAGGCCCGGATCGATCTGGGCGAGATTGGACGCTTTGCTGATTTGCTGCAAGCCGCCGAGCAAATCGATCCACAATTGATTGGTGCAGCGAAAGCCGCAGAGCGGGTCATTGGCGTATTTGTCGACTTCGGCCGGGTCGCGGCTCAGCCAGTCGAACGGCGTGCGCGCCGGTTTGAATTTCTTGTTGAATGAGCCGAACGACAGCCATTCGATCAGCGCACTGAGCCCCTTGGGCCCTTGGCGCAGGCGTTCGAGGCGAGCAATCTGTCGCGCTGCGCGATAGAGCGTTACGGGCTGGAAGTTCGAGCCGCTGAGAATCGCCCCGTGCAGGCTGGCGCTGTGGTGCAGCAAATAGGCCTGGGCGATGTAGCTGCCCATGCTGTGGCCGAGCAACACGATCGGCACGCCGGGATGCTGTTGGCCGATATGTTGGTTGAGGCTGGCCAGGTCGCCGACCACTTTGCACCAGCCATCATCATCGGCGAAATGGCCCAAGGTGCCGTTTTCGGCAGTTTTGCCATGTCCACGCAGGTCGGGCGCATAAACGCCGTAATCCTGATCACAGCATGCTTGCGCCAGACGGGCGTAACGGCCGCTGTGTTCCGCCATGCCGTGGGCCAGCAGGATCACCGCCTTGAGCGGCGCGGCCGGCAGCCACTGGTTGACGAAGAGGCGGCTGCGGTCACTCGCGGTCAGCCAGAAGGTGTCGTGGATCATGGCGATTCCTTTGCGTTGGGCTGCATGAGGCTGCCGGGTGGGAAACAGCCTCGATGCATTGTATAGCGCATCCCGTCGCCTACTGTCTGATCAGGCCACGGCGGGGCAGCAAGATTCACGCGATCAATGACGACCGTGCGCATATTTGCCTGATTCGTTATAGCTGCTAGTGTCCGGGAAGCACCGCTTTTTCGCTTCCTGTTTTTGAGAAAGGACGGAGCGGCCCCGGATAGGCTCAGGTAAAGAGGACAAGAACAATGCAACCTGATTTCTGGAATGACAAGCGCCCGGCCGGCGTGCCCCTGGATATTGATCTTGGAGCCTATAAGTCGGTGATCGAGGTGTTCGAGCGTTCCTGCAAGAAATTTGCCGACCGCCCGGCGTTCAGTAACATGGGCGTGACCCTGACCTACGCCGAACTGGAACGCTACAGCGCCGCGTTTGCCGGGTACCTGCAAGCCCACACCGACCTGGTGCCGGGGGATCGCATCGCGGTGCAGATGCCCAACGTCCTGCATTACCCGATTGCCGTGTTCGGTGCCTTGCGCGCCGGGCTGATCGTGGTCAATACCAACCCGCTGTACACTGCGCGGGAGATGCGTCATCAGTTCAAGGACTCCGGTGCCCGGGCGCTGGTTTACCTGAACGTGTTCGGACAGAAGGTCCAGGAAGTGCTGCCCGACACCGACATTCAGTACCTGATCGAAGCGAAGATGGGCGACTTGATGCCCACCGCCAAGGGTTGGCTGGTCAATACCCTGGTGAGCAAAGTCAAGAAAATGGTCCCGGACTATTCCTTGCCGCAGGCCATTTCCTTCAAGAGCGCGCTGCGTCTGGGCCGGGGCCTGGGCATCAAACCGCTGAAGGTCGGCCTCGACGACATCGCCGTGCTGCAATACACCGGCGGCACCACCGGGCTGGCCAAGGGCGCCATGCTGAGCCACGGCAACCTGGTGGCGAACATGCAGCAGGCGCGGGCGTGTCTGGGGCAATTCGGCGCCGACGGTCAGCCGCTGCTGCGCGAAGGGCAGGAAGTGATGATTGCGCCGCTGCCGCTGTACCATATCTATGCCTTCACGGCGAACTGCATGTGCATGATGGTGACCGGCAACCACAACGTGCTGATCACCAATCCACGGGACATTGGTAACTTCATCAAGGAACTGAAGAACTGGCGGTTTTCGGCGCTGCTGGGGCTCAACACGCTGTTCGTCGCGCTGATGGACCACCCCGACTTCAAGACCCTGGATTTCTCCAGCCTCAAGCTCACCAACTCCGGCGGCACCGCGCTGGTCAAGGCCACGGCCGAGCGCTGGGAGCAGCTCACCGGTTGCCGCATCACCGAAGGTTACGGCCTGACCGAAACCTCGCCGGTGGCCTGCACCAACCCTTATGGCGACAAGTCGCGCATCGGCACGGTCGGCCTGCCGGTGCCAGGCACAACCCTGAAAGTGATCAACGATGAAGGCGTCGAGCAACCGCTGGGTGAGCGTGGCGAACTGTGCATCAAGGGCCCGCAGATCATGAAGGGCTACTGGCAGAAACCCGAAGCCACCGCCGAAGTGCTGGACGCCGACGGCTGGTTCAAGTCCGGCGACATTGCGGTGATCGACCCTGACGGTTTCGTGCGCATCGTCGATCGCAAGAAAGACATGATCATCGTCTCGGGCTTCAACGTGTACCCCAACGAGATCGAAGACGTGGTGATGGCTCACCCGAAAGTCGCCAACTGCGCGGTGATCGGCGTGCCGGACGAGCGTTCGGGGGAGGCGGTGAAGTTGTTTGTGGTGGCCCGTGAATCAGGTGTCAGCCTTGAAGAGCTGAAGGCCTACTGCAAGGAAAACTTCACGGCGTACAAAGTCCCCAAGCACATTGTCTTGCGAGAGTCGTTGCCGATGACGCCGGTGGGCAAGATTCTGCGGCGGGAGTTGCGAGAGATCGCCTGATCGTTGAATGGCCGCGCTTTGCGCGGATCGCGGGCAAGCCACGCTCCCACACGTTCAGTTTGTGCACAAAGAATGTGTACGACGCGGACCTTGTGGGAGCGGGCTTGCCCGCGATGCTTTTAAGGGGTTGAAGCCCCTATTTCAAAGGCTTTCAAGGTGCTATAGAATTTTTGCTCTAAAAGTGACTATTGATTAGTCAAGAGTCAAAAATGTGACTATGGAGGCCGTTTTTGGCTCTAGTCGGCCCTTGGCAAAGCTGCTACTCTCGGCGCGCTTTGTGACTTCTCGGCCTTGTTAAAAGCCAGACTCACCAATAATCAAACACCAATAATAATCGCATCAAATGCGGTATTTGAATTCGCGTTGCTGAGGAGTGGGCTTCCATGATCGAAGACTTTTGGAAGGATAAGTACCCAGCTGGAATTGCTGCCGAGATCAATCCAGACGAGTATCCGAATATTCAGGCAGTGTTGAAGCAATCCTGCCAACGCTTCGCTGACAAACCGGCATTCAGCAATCTGGGCAAGACAATCACCTACGGTGAGCTGTACGAATTGTCCGGTGCCTTTGCCGCTTACCTGCAACAGCATACCGATTTGCAACCAGGCGATCGAATCGCCGTGCAACTCCCCAACGTGCTCCAGTACCCGGTCGCCGTTTTCGGTGCCATCCGTGCCGGGCTGATCGTGGTTAATACCAACCCGTTGTACACCGCGCGGGAAATGGAACACCAATTCAACGATTCCGGTGCCAAAGCCCTGGTCTGCCTGGCCAACATGGCGCATCTGGCCCAGACCGTCGTGCCGAAAACCGGCGTCAAGCATGTGATCGTCACTGAAGTGGCCGACCTGCTGCCGCCGCTCAAGCGTCTGCTGGTCAACAGCGTCATCAAGTATGTGAAGAAGATGGTCCCGGCGTATCACTTGCCCAAGGCCATCAAATTCAATGACGTGCTGCGCAAGGGCCATGGCCAGCCAGTGGCGGAAGCCAACCCGACCAGCAGCGACGTTGCCGTGCTGCAATACACCGGTGGCACTACCGGCGTGGCCAAGGGGGCGATGCTGACCCATCGCAATCTGGTGGCGAACATGCTGCAGTGCAAAGCGCTGATGGGTTCCAACCTCAATGAAGGTTGCGAGATCCTGATCACCCCGCTGCCGCTGTACCACATCTATGCGTTCACCTTTCATTGCATGGCGATGATGCTGATCGGCAACCACAACATCCTGATCAGCAACCCGCGCGACCTGACGGCGATGGTCAAGGAACTGTCGAAGTGGAAGTTCAGCGGTTTCGTCGGCCTGAACACGCTGTTCGTCGCGCTGTGCAACAACGAAGCGTTCCGCAAGCTGGATTTCTCCAGCCTGAAAATCACCCTGTCCGGCGGCATGGCGTTGCAACTGGCCGCGGCCGAACGCTGGAAAGAGGTTACCGGTTGCCCGATCTGCGAAGGTTACGGCATGACCGAAACCAGCCCGGTGGCCACGGTGAACCCGAGCCAGAACATCCAGATCGGCACCATCGGTATTCCGGTGCCATCGACGCTGTGCAAAGTCATCGACGATGCCGGTGTTGAACAGCCGTTGGGCGCCATCGGTGAACTGTGTGTGAAAGGTCCGCAAGTCATGAAGGGCTACTGGCAGCGTCAGGATGCCACCGATGAAATACTCGACAGCGAAGGCTGGTTGAAGACCGGTGACATCGCGCTGATCCAGCCTGACGGTTACATGCGCATTGTCGATCGCAAGAAAGACATGATCCTGGTGTCTGGTTTCAACGTGTATCCCAATGAGCTTGAAGACGTGCTGGCGACTTTGCCGGGCGTGCTGCAATGCGCGGCCATTGGTGTGCCGGACGAGAAGTCGGGCGAGGCGATCAAGATCTTTATCGTCGCCAAACCGGGTGTGACCCTGACCAAGGACCAGGTGATGGAGCACATGCGCGCCAACGTCACCGGCTACAAAGTGCCGAAAGCCGTGGAATTTCGCGACGCGCTGCCGACCACCAACGTCGGCAAGATCCTGCGCCGCGAGCTGCGCGACGAAGAGCTGAAGAAGCTTGGCGTGAAGAAAGTCAGCGCCTAGTCAGACAAAAGCCCCGCAGATGCGGGGCTTCTTGTTCTGGCCGGGACATTTTCAGCGCCTGTCAGGCCGCCTTCGCGAGCAAGCCCGCTCCCACATTTGATCGCATTCCTTCTGAAGGAACTCGGTTAAATGTGGGAGCGGGCTTGCTCGCGAAGCTTTTAGCTTTTGCTGTTACTGGCGGAACTGCGCGAAATCAACGTTGGTACCGGCCGGGCGCATGTCCTGCAGGTAGGAGTCCTTGTCGGCGCTCAGTTCCAGGCTCAGGGCTGCCTTGCGCTTGCCTTGGTTGCGCACCACCAGGCCTTCGAGTTTCTCGCGCAGGAACACCGTCGGCACTTTAAGGTGCAGCAGTTCGTCGGTATCCGGGGTGTGCATCAGCAAGTGAATCCATTCGTACTGACCAACGGCCAGGCGCGCGACCGGAATATCGAACCAGAAGATATTGCGGTTGCGGTTCAATTCGGTGAAATGGCAATTGTTGACGCCAAGCACAGCACCGCCGAGTTCCTGGTTTCTGCGGGCAATGGCCTGCTTTTTATCGAGTTTCATAACGTTCCTACGGGATTGGATCTTCAGCGCCATGGCCTGAATACGTTGCGCATTCTCGGGGCAAAGGCTGCAAACATAAAGCCCAACCTGCGAAATGTCCGGTTAATAAATAAATGAAACTCCGGGCAAAGGCCCCCGGTCAATCCTTGTGTAACTACTTTCCCCATTGAAATGTTCGCAGGAGAAATACCATGGGCAGCACTGGCGATAAAGTTAAAGGCATGGCAAACGAAGCGGCCGGCAACGTCAAGCAAGGCGTCGGCAAGGCCACCGGCAACGAAAAACTGCGCTCCGAAGGCGTGGCGCAGGAGAGGAAAGGCGAAACCCAGCAAGCGATCGGCAAAGCCAAGGATGCTCTCAAAAAAGGCATCGATAAGGCGTAATCCGGCATTTGACGAGTAACAGAAACGGCCATCCGAAGATGGCCGTTTTTGTGTTGGATAGGCGAGATATACCCTGTGATTGTTTCAAAGTCGCCAAGTAGGCTACTTTGTTGTAGAAAACGGCCCCTGAGTCGCCATGACTTCAACCTTTTTGCGGCGAAAGGAGACGCTAATGTTTTTTCCGACCATGAAAGGTTTGCCCCTGCATCGGGTGATGATGCGTACGGTCACCGAATTCGTCGACGACGAGATGTCGACCTATGCCTCGGCGCTGGCCTATCAAATGCTGTTCTCGCTGTTCCCTTTTATCCTGTTTCTGATCGCCCTGATCGGTTTTCTGCATTTGCCGGACTTCTTTTCCTGGCTGCGCCTGCAATCAGAGCTGGTTCTGCCACCCCAGGCGCTGGAGCAGGTGAACCCGGTGATCGACCAGCTCCAGCAATCCAAGGGCGGCTTGCTCTCGGTGGGTATCGTGATCGCCCTGTGGACCGCGTCCGCCGGTGTGCGGCTGATGATGAGTGCGATGAACGCCGCGTATGACGTGGTTGAAGGCCGTCCGGTCTGGAAACGTTTTCCACTGTCGATTTTCTACACCATCGGCATCGCCGGCATGTTGCTGATTGCTGCCGCCCTGATGGTGCTCGGGCCGCAGGTGATGGGTTGGATTGCCTCGCAAGTGGGCCTCGAAGATTTTATCGTGACCCTGTGGACCATCGTTCGCTGGCCGGTGATCGTGGTTCTGTTGATGATGGCGGTGGCGCTGATTTACTACGTCATGCCTGACGTCAAACAAGAGTTTCGCTTTATCACCCCGGGTGCGGTGTTGTCCGTGGTGGTCTGGATCATCGCTTCGCTGGGCTTTGGTCTCTATGTCAAAACCTTCGCCAATTACAACGCCATGTATGGCAGTATCGGCGCGATCATCGTGTTGCTGCTGTACTTCTATATTTCCGCTGCCGTGCTGTTGCTCGGCGCGGAAATGAACGCGGTGATCGAGCACATGTCATCCGAAAGCAAGAAACACGGCGAAAACGTGCCCGACGAACCCAAACACCACGTTTCGGGACTGGGACGGGACCACTCAATCAAGACGACCACTGACGAAGCCCTGAAATGATCCGTGAAATTCTGAAAATGGGCGATGAACGCCTGCTGCGCATTGCCCCACCGGTGCCGACAGAAATGTTCGACAGCCCTGAGTTGTGGCAATTGATCGACGACATGTTCCAGACCATGGAAAGTGTCGGCGGAGTCGGCCTGGCCGCGCCCCAGATCGGTGTCGACCTGCAACTGGTGATCTTTGGTTTCGAACACAGCGAACGCTACCCGGACGCCGAAGCGGTGCCGCAGACGATTCTGATCAATCCGCTGATCACGCCATTGAGCCCGACCCTCGAAGAAGGTTTCGAAGGCTGCCTGTCGGTGCCGGGCCTGCGGGGTGCGGTGGATCGTTATCAGCAGATTCGTTATGAAGGCTTCGATCCCAAGGGCGAGCCGATCGTGCGCATTGCCTCGGGATTTCATGCGCGGGTGGTGCAGCATGAATGCGATCACCTGATCGGCCGGTTATACCCGTCGCGCATCAGTGATTTCAGCAAATTCGGCTTTACCGAGGTGATGTTCCCGGATCTGGACCCAGCGGCGGACGACTGAGATCGTCCTTCGAATCCAACACAAAATCAATGTGGGAGCGGGCTTGCTCGCGAAGGGGCCGGCACATCCGACATCTCTGTCGACTGACACACCGCTTTCGCGAGCAAGCCCGCTCCCACATTTAATCTTTACAAGTCTCTAGTGCTTCGGTTCCAGCCCCATCGCAATCATCGGTTTGCTCCGCGCATAACGGCTCAACCGTTCAGCCATGGCGTAGGGCAGGGGCGGGTCGAAGGTAAAACCGCGACGTTCATAAAAACCACGCAGATCCGGATGGCAGAACAACCAGACGGGTTCTTCGAGGTGCTTGATGGCGTGGGCGATCAACGTCGCGGCGATCCCTTGCTCGCGACAGCGCGGGTCGACGAACAACCCGGTCAGCCAATGCCCGCCGGCCACTGGCCGCAAACATAACGCCGCAATGATCTCATCGCGTTTTGCGACCCACAGCCGAGCGTCGCGGACTGCTTTCATCGACGATTGGTGGGCGCGGTAAAACTTGTTCATCAACGGCCATAACGGCTCGTCGAGCAAGGTGTACTGGGTGTTGGGCATGGGCCTGGACTTTCAGTGCGCAAAGCGGGTGATTATAAAAGAACGCTGGCGCCGCGATAGGTGTATACCTGATCTCACGTCCCGTATGAGTGGAGTATGTATCATGGCCAAAGGCATGGATTCAAAGAAAGCGGCAAAGAAGAAACCGGCGAAAACCGCCGATGAAAAACGTGCGGACAAGAAGGCCAAGAAGGTGGGCGTGTTCGGCCACTGATCCCGCGTCAACGGAGCCCGAGTCCTCGGGCTCCTTGTTTTTCAGGCCTATCGAAATAACCAGATAATCTGCAAGAAATCCCTGCGCCATTGCACAGAGGGGGACTGGTTCCCGATCTGAGCAAAGCCATGCCCCATTATTTTGATGCTGCCCACCGTGAAGAAATCGAAACCCTGCGCCAACGCTTGACCGCTCGCACCGAGTGGCCGACCTGGCTGCTGTTGATCGGCGTGTACGTCGGCTGGTTCAGCATTGTCCTGGGCAGCGCCCAATTGGGGCTTTGGTGGAGCACGTTGTTGCTGATTCCACTGATGGTGTTGTGGTTGTCGGTGCAGCACGAATTGCTGCACGGCCATCCCACCCGTTGGCAAACGCTGAACAAAGTCCTCGGTTATGCGCCGTTCGCGGTCTGGTATCCCTACACCTTAGTACCGCGACAGCCATTTGCTGCATCACCGCGACGAAGACTTGACCGTCCCCGGTCGCGACCCGGAAAGCCGTTACCTGAGCGCAGAACAATGGCAGCGCCGTTCACCATTCGAACAAGGCCTGCTCTGGCTGAACAAAACCGTGCTCGGGCGCTTTGTCCTCGGTGCGCCACTGGCCTTGCTCGCGCTGGCCCGGGAAGAGCTGCAACGGCTAAAAACGGGTGAGCGCCAGACCTGGTTGATGTGGTTGACCCACGGCGCGCTGACGCTGCTGATGCTGACGTTCATCGCCCGCTATAGCGTGCTGCCGGTCTGGCATTACCTGTTGCTGATCAGCGTGCCGGCGGTGTCGATTGCGATGATCCGCTCTTACTATGAACACCGTCCCCACGTGCAACCCGAGCACCGCACCGTCATCAACGAAGCGGCATGGCCGTGGCGCTGGCTGTTCCTGAACCTCAACCTGCACCTGGTGCACCACGACTTGCCGGGCCTGCCCTGGTACGACCTGCCGCGGGCCTATCGCACGCGCCGCGAGCAATGGCAGGCGCGCAGTGGCGGATTTCTGGTGCAGGGTTATGTTCAGTTGATCCGACAGCATGGGATCAAGGCAATTGACAGTCCGCGGCATCCGTTTAGTTGATGCATGGCCACCATTGAACCCTGTAGGAGCGGGCTTGCCCGCGATTGCTATTTCACATCCAACACACCTGGTGACTGGTCCGGCGCTATCGCGGGCAAGCCCGCTCCCACAGGGTTATTTGTTGCCTAGAGGGTTTCAATGACACAACACCTCGCTGAATTACTGATGTACATCGCCCCCGAGCCGATCCGCCAGGCCAACGAGCGTTGGCTGGCGCGGATTCTCGAACAGCTCGGCAGCACTCGCCTCGATGCCGAAGGGCTGTCGCTGATGGACCTTTGGCTGTCCCCGCACCTGCTGCTGACCCAGACCTGCGGCTATCCCTTGATGACGGCTTTACGCGGTCGCGTCCGGGTTATCGGTCGTCCTCGTTACGAACTCCCGGACAGCAACGGTGGTAACCATTGCAGCCTGTTATTGACTCGCGCCGATGATCCTCGATGTAGCTTGTCGGCCTTGCGAGGCAGTCGTGGTGTGATCAACGGCGAAGACTCCAACAGCGGGATGAACCTATTGCGTCACCGATTGGCACCGTTGCAGCGCGACGGAGAATTTTTTGCCACCGTCGCCATCAGCGGCAGCCACCGCGAAAGTCTGCGTTGGCTGCGTGATGAGCTGGCAGACCTGGTCGCCATCGACAGCGTGACTTTCGCTTATCTCGCGCAATATGCGCAGGCCGAGGTCGAAGGCCTGCGCGTGTTGGCGCGCACGGCGTTCAGCCCGACGCTGCCCTACATCGCGGCCGCTGGCACCACCGATGAACAGGCTGAACAGCTTCGACGGGTGATGAACACGTCATTGCATGAGTTGCCCGATGTCGCGGAAATCCTCGGCCTGCAAGAAGTGCTGCCGGCTACCGAAAGCGACTATCAAGTCATTCTCGATTATCAGCAGGAGGCCGAAGCGCTGGGGTACGGGCGGTTGCGATGAGGCTTGAGGCTTGTGCCGACAGTTCCGTCAATCGCGGGCAAGCCACGCTCCCACTGATTTCGGGTGGACTTGTGGGAGCGTGGCTTACCCGCGATAGCGATGTATCAGGCGCCGCTTATTTAAATTCACTTATGGAATATAAAAATTCGTTTTAAGTATTATTAATGAATAAGGCTCCTTGCTAGGATCGCGCCACCGGATCACCGGACATTCAGCGACCCTAACCCATGGAGCCTCTATGTCCGGCGCCGACCTTTCTCATCGCAACGACGTGGGCGGATTGTTCCGCGCCCACTATGCCTGGCTGTGCGCACGGCTACGCCATTACCTGGGGGCCAGTCCCAGCGTCGAAGACATCGCCGCCGAGACCTTCGTGCAGTTGCTCGAATCGCCAGGTCTGACGCCAATTCGCGAACCTCGCGCCTTGCTCACCACCATTGCCCGTCGGTTGATTTATCAGCTGTGGCGTCGTCGCGATCTGGAACGCCAGCACCTCGATCAGCTACTGCTGATTGACCCGCTCGGTGGACCATCGCCTGAAGACCTGGCGCAGTTTTTCCAGGCCCTGACACGCCTTGAACAAACCCTCGGCCGCTTGCCGGGCAAGGTCAGGGCAACGTTCCTGCTGTCGAGAGTCGACGGCCTGACCTACCCACAAATCGCCGCCGAACTGGGCATTTCCCAGCGCTCGGTCAGCATCTACATGACCCGCTCCCAGGCACTGTGCGCCCAGCACAGTGCCAACGAACCCTTGAACCGATTACCCCTGACCCAGAGGTCCGCATGAGATCGATCAAAACCCTGCTCGGCAGTTCGCTGCTGGCCCTGAGCCTTGTGGCTGGCCACGTTTCAGCCGCAGAAAAAACCACGCCCATCCACTTTGGTGACATCACCTGGGAAAGTGGCAGCCTGATCACCGAGATCCTGAGGTTGATCGTCGAGAAAGGCTACGGCTACCCGACCGACACTTTGCCGGGCAGTACCGTCAGCCTCGAAGCAGCGTTGGCCAAGAACGATATTCAAGTGATTGGCGAAGAGTGGGCCGGGCGCAGTCCGGCCTGGGTCAAGGCGGCATCGGAGGGCAAAGTGTTTGGTTTGGGTGATACGGTCAAAGGCGCCACCGAAGGTTGGTGGGTACCGGAATACGTGATCAAGGGTGACCCGGAACGTGGCATTAAACCTTTGGCGCCGCAGCTGAAATCCGTCGCCGATCTGGCGCGCTACAAGGACGTGTTCCGTGACCCGGAAGACCCAAGCCGCGGACGTTTTCTCAACAGCCCGACCGGTTGGACGTCAGAGATCGTCAACAGCCAGAAACTCAAGGCCTATGACCTGACTGCCAGCTACGTCAACTTCCGCACCGGTTCCGGCGCTGCGCTGGATGCCGAGGTCGCTTCATCGATCCGCCGTGGCAAACCGGTACTGTTTTACTACTGGTCGCCGACGCCTCTGCTGGGTCGATTCAAACTGGTGAAACTCGAAGAGCCGCCGTTCGATGCGCAAGCCTGGAAGACCCTGGCCGATGCCAACAACCCGAACCCCAAGGGCACACGTTCGATGCCGGCCAGCCTGGCTATCGGTGTGTCGGCACCGTTCAAGGCGCAGTACCCGGACCTGGTGGCGTTCTTCGAAAAGGTCGATTTGCCGATCAATCTGCTGAACCAGACCCTCGGGCAGATGAGCGAAAAACGCCAGCCACCGCGTCAGGTCGCCGAAGCGTTTTTGCGCGATCAGCCGCAGGTGTGGAAGGCCTGGGTGCCGGGTGAGGTGGCCACGAAGGTGAGTGAAAGTTTGTAGTTTTTGTCTTGTGTTTTTTAGTGCCTGAACTGCCGCCTTCGCGAGCAAGCCCGCTCCCACAGTAAATTTGTTGTGAACACACTATTGGTGAACACCGACAATCAAAATGTGGGAGCGGGCTTGCTCGCGAAGACGGCGGCACAATCAACATTGATGTCGTCTAATACACCGCTTTCGTTGGAACACCGCTGGGAGCAAGCCCGTTCCCCCAGCGCAAGAACCACGTTGTCCGGATTCTGAAAAAGCACAGTCAAGGAAACCCGATGGGAATGTCGAACTCCTGAAATGCATCATCCACCGGCCTATAACCCAACACCCGGGTAGTTTCACTGAGGTCCAGGCGTTTGAAACGGTTATTGGAAATACCGTGGGCGATCAGGTGTTGCACACCTTTGACCTCTACCGAGAGTTGCAGTAACTGCACCGCATCACGAGGGCTCAGCCAGGCGCTCAGGTCACGAGCGTTGGTCAATTCGTGACGGTCCGCAAACTCGAAAGCGCCGATGCGTATGGCGATGCTCGATAGGTTGTGTTTGGCAGCGTAGAACGCACACAAGGCTTCGCCATAACACTTGCTGACGCCATACAGATTGGCCGGCATCACCTGCATGCCCGGTGTGATCTGCCGGTCCACCGGATAACCCTCGATGGTCTGCGCGCTGCTGGCGAACACCAGCCGTTTACAACCCGCCGCCACGGCGGCTTCGAACAGGTAAGTGGTGGCCAGAATATTGTTGGGCAGTAACTCATCGAAAGAGGCGGTGGCGTGAGGGATGCCAGCCAGATGCACGATGACGTCGATTCCCTTCAGCTCTTCGCTTATGGCGGTGAGGTCGGACAGGTCCTGGCGTACAAAGCGATGCGGTGCATCGACATTGAAGTCGGGCTCGATGCGATCCGTCAGCACGAAGGTGTAGCGGTCCTGCGAAGCTTCGAAAAAGGTTCTGCCGATTCTGCCGCAGGCGCCGGTCAGCAGTACGTTGAGTCCGTTCATGGGGTTCTCTTTTTATGGAAGGGCAGAGGGGGCGGATTTGGCGTTATGGCACGCCATTGCAGGCGTGTTCCATAAACCCCGGCCGCAACGCCAGTCGTTGGCAATAGGCGTCGACGGCGGGATAGTCCGGGCGTTCCATCGGGGTCATCCGCCAGCGGTTGACCGACAATCCGATGAGGATATCGGCCAGTGTGAATTGCGGTCCGGCGACATATGCTCCGGTCGCCGCGAGTTGCTGTTCGAGGATGCCCATTTTCGCGTTCCAGCCGCGAACGCCATCGGCAATCCGCTGCGAGTCCTGGAAGTTCGGCAATTGCCTGACCAGCGCAAAAAAAGCGTAGCCCCAAGACGGGTTGAGTTCGGTGGCTTGCCAGTCCATCCACTGCTCCACGCGAGCGCGGGCCGCTGGTTCGATGGGCAACAGGTCAGTGTTTTGGTGTTTGCCGGCCAGGTACCGGCAAATGGTATTGGATTCCCACAGCACGCCGGCTTCGTCGATGAGGACCGGCACTTGTGCATTGGGGTTGAGCTGGAGAAACTCCGGGCTCTGGGTCGATGCGAAACCGCTGCCCCAGTCTTCGCGTTCGTATGAAACGCCCAGTTCGTCGCAGGTCCACAGGACTTTTCTGACGTTGATTGACGAGGCCCGACCCAAAATCTTCAGCGTATGTCCCATTGAGCTTCTCCGTTTGCTGTTCCAGGTCTCGGGAATCTAGCACGCGGAGCGTGGGAATGGTCGCGCTTCAGGTGCTCTCGCGCACCTTCAATTCAAACCCCATATCCTGCACCGGTCTGGTCACTGAATTGCCGGCCAGCAAGGTCAGCATCAGCTCTGCGGAGCGACGGCCAATGGCTTCTCGTGGGGTGCTGATGCTGCTCAGGCGCGGGACCATGTGTTCGGACATGGGCAAGTCGTTGAATCCGAGAATCGCCACTTGTTCGGGGATCTTGATCCCGCAGCGCAACGCTTCGAGCAACGCGCCCTGGGCCAGGTCGTCGTTACCGAAGAAGATCGCATCGACGTCTGGATGGGCAGCGAGCAGTTGCAGGAACAATTCGCCGCCCAGACCCACCGACGAGGCTCGCGGTGTCAGCACTTCCAGGGCTGGATCATACAAACCGGCCTTTTGCAGCGCGCGGCGGAAACCTTCGCCACGCAGTAGCGTTCGTTGATCGAGTTGCGCGCCGATGTAGGCCAGGCGTTTGCGACCGCGTGACAGTAAATGCCCGGCAGCGGTTTCGCCGGCAGCGACTTGCGAAAAGCCGACGCAATTGAGCCCGGCCGCGCTGTCCAGTTCCATCATGTAGACGCAGGGAATGTTGCTGGCCTCGATCATCCGCCGCGAACTTTCGGTGCGGTCGAAACCGGTCAGCAACAGGCCGCGAGGCTGATAAGCCATGTAATTGCGCAGCAGGTTTTCTTCTTCATCACGCGAGTAATGGAAGTTGCCGATCAGCACTTCGAAGCCCTTTGGTCGCAAAACCTGATGAATGGCTTCCAGCGTGTCGATGAACAGCAGGTTGGACAATGACGGCACCAAAACCACCACGGAATGGCTCTGGGCCGAGGCCAGAGCGCGGGCGGCAGGGTTGACCACGTAGTTCAGGTCGAGGGCGGCCTTCTGGACTTTTTCCACCAGTTCGGTGGCCACCGTGCTGACGCCGCGCAGCGCGCGGGAGGCGGTAATCGGGCTGACACCGGCCAGGCGCGCGACTTCGTTGAGGGTAGGGCGGCCAGTGGTGCGAGTATTTTTATCGTTTTTAGGGGTATTCATCGGACGGCTTGCCAAACAAAATTCAAGGCACTAAGGTAGCGCTGTCTCGATGCAGCTGCAAATGCGTGAACGAGGTTTGCCTGATCCTCGCTTTTTGGCCTCGAGAACGAACATGCTGCAACCCACAAAAATGACAAGAAGGCGTCGGCAACTTCTGCTTTTGCACTTGAGTCTTACGTAGCAAAGGTAGCGCTGTCTGCGCGCTGAGGTGTTACATGAATCATCCCATCACCGCCCTGGTCATCATGGGCGTTGCCGGTTGCGGCAAGACCTGCGTCAGCCAGTCCCTGTGCCAGCTTAGCGGCGCGACCGCCATTGAAGGCGATACTTTCCACCCTGCCGCCAATATCGAAAAGATGAGCGCGGGTATCCCCCTGAACGATGAAGACCGTGCCGGCTGGCTCGACAGCCTGTGCGATGAACTGCGCCGCGTCGATGCCAAAGGCGAGCGCCCGGTGCTGACCTGTTCGGCCCTCAAACACAGTTACCGCGAACGCTTGCGCAGTGCCTTGCCGGGCCTGGGCTTCGTTTTTCTTGAGCTGTCCCCCGAAGTCGCCGCCGATCGTGTGTCTCATCGGCCGGGCCACTTCATGCCGTCGACCTTGATCGATAGCCAGTTCGCCACACTTGAATCGCCCGTTGGTGAGCCCCTGACCCTGGCTCTGGATGCGTCCAGCCACAGCGTCGATGAATTGGCGAAGCAGGCTCATGCATGGTGGCTCGATCATGGCTTGAAACTCGCCAGTTGAGTTTTGCTCCAAGAGATAGCGCTGTCCTGACGGCATTTGAATAATTGCTTTCATAACAACAACAAACAACGGAGACACCCCCCATGTTTGGCATGTCCCACGAGTCATTCCTGCTGCTAGACGCAGTGGTCACAGTGATCGGGCTTATCGTCCTGATCACCAAGTTCAAGTTGCACCCATTCCTCGCACTGATCATCGCCGCCGCCTTCCTCGGGCTGACGTCCGGCATGCCGATCGGCACCATCATCAAGGCGTTCCAGGATGGCTTCGGTGGGGTACTCGGTTTCGTCGGGATCATCCTGGCGCTGGGCACGATGCTCGGCAAAATGATGGCCGAATCAGGCGGTGCGGATCAGATTGCGCAGACGTTGATCCGCGCCTTCGGCAAGGACAAGGTGCAGTGGGCCATGATGTTCGCCGCGTTCCTGGTCGGCATTCCGCTGTTCTTCGAAATCGGCTTCGTGCTGCTGATTCCGCTGGTGTTCATCGTGGCTCGTCGCACTGGCGTGTCGATCATCAAGATCGGTATCCCGCTGCTGGCTGGTCTGTCCGCGGTACACGGCCTGGTGCCGCCGCACCCGGGTCCGCTGCTGGCCATCGGTGTGTTCGGTGCCGACATCGGTAAAACCATTCTGTACGGCCTGATCGTTGCGCTGCCAACGGCCATCATCGCTGGCCCGATCTTCGGTACGTTCATTGCCAAGCACATTCCCGGTCATCCGAACCAGGAGCTGGTGGATCAACTGGCGCGCGAAACGGATTCGGCTGAACTGCCGAGCTTCGGCATCACTCTGGTGACCGTGCTGCTGCCGGTGTTCCTGATGTTGCTCAAGACATTTGCCGACGTGGTGCTGCCCGATGGCAACATCTTCCGCGCTTTCATGGATCTGATTGGTCACCCGATTTCGGCGTTGCTGCTGGCATTGCTGCTGTCGCTGTATACCTTCGGCTACAAGCAGGGCATCGGTTCCAGTCAAATGATGAAATGGCTGGATGCCAGCCTTGCGCCGACCGCCGCGATCATTCTGATCATCGGTGCCGGTGGTGGCTTCAAGCAGATGCTGGTGACCAGCGGTGTGGGTGATGTGATCGGCCACATGGCGGTGAACGCACAGATCTCGCCGATCCTGCTGGCCTGGCTGGTGGCGGCGGTGATTCGCATCGCGACCGGTTCAGCGACCGTGGCAACCATTACCGGCGCAGGCATCGTGGTGCCGGTGGTGGGGATGATTCCGGGCGTGAACCGTGAGCTGCTGGTACTGGCCACCGGTGCCGGTTCGTTGATCCTGTCCCACGTCAACGACGCCGGTTTCTGGCTGGTGAAGCAGTACTTCAACATGACCGTGGCGGAAACCTTCAAGACCTGGACCGCGATGGAAACCATCCTGTCCGTGGTGGGCCTGGGCTTCATCCTGCTGTTGTCGTTGTTCGTCTAAGCACACTGCACTGATGCATTCCCACGCAGAGCGTGGGAATGATCAAGCACAAAAAAACCGCATCGCTGCGGTTTTTTTGTGTCTGTTTGATAAATCAGGCGTTGGTTTTCTGAACCAACCCATCCGCCCGAAACATCCCGCGAATCCCGCGCACGGCCTGACGAATCCGGTCCTGGTTTTCGATCAGCGCGAAGCGCACATGATCATCCCCATACTCGCCAAATCCCACACCCGGCGAGACACAGACCTTGGCCTCGGCCAGCAGCTTCTTGGCGAACTCCAGCGAACCCATGTGTGCGTATGCCTCGGGAATCTTGGCCCAGACGTACATCGACGCTTTCGGGTTTTCGACCATCCAGCCCAGTTCATGCAAGCCTTTGACCAGCACGTTGCGACGCTGCCGATACTGATCGGCGATGTCTTTGACACATTGCTGATCGCCTTCCAGCGCCGCGATGGCCGCGACCTGCAGCGGGGTGAACGTGCCGTAATCGTGGTAGCTCTTGATCCGCGCCAGGGCGTTGACCAGTTCCGGGTTGCCGACCATGAAACCGATGCGCCAACCAGCCATGTTGTAGCTCTTGGACAGGGTGAAAAACTCCACCGCGATGTCCTTGGCGCCGGGCACCTGCATGATCGACGGGGCTTTCCAGCCGTCGTAGACGATGTCGGCGTAGGCCAGGTCGTGCACCACCAAAACGTCGTACTGTTTGGCGAGGGCGATCACCCGCTCGAAGAAATCCAGCTCCACGCACTGGGCGGTGGGGTTGGACGGGAAGCCGAGGATCATCATTTTCGGTTTCGGGATCGAGCCGCGAATCGCCCGTTCCAGCTCGGCGAAGAAATCCACGCCAGGAATCAGCGGCACCGACCGCACCTGGGCACCGGCAATCACGGCACCGTAGATGTGAATCGGATAGCTGGGGTTCGGCACCAGCACGGTGTCGCCCTGATCGAGGGTGGCCAGCATCAAATGCGCCAGACCCTCCTTGGAACCAATGGTGACAATGGCTTCGGTTTCCGGGTCGATGTCGACTTCGTAGCGATCCTTGTACCAGTTGGAAATCGCCCGGCGCAGGCGCGGAATCCCTTTGGACGTGGAGTAGCCGTGGGTGTCTTCACGCTGGGCAACAGTGACGAGTTTTTCGACAATGTGCGGCGGCGTGGCGCCGTCGGGGTTGCCCATGCTCAAGTCGATGATGTCTTCGCCACGACGACGGGCGGCCATCTTCAGCTCGGCAGTGATGTTGAAGACGTAAGGGGGGAGTCGATCTATGCGCGCAAAGCGGCGCGGCGAACCTTGTTCGGCCATTGTTGCCTCGGATAACGTAAGCGCCCGGAACCGTCCGAGCGACGCTGGCCACTGCGGTGGCCTGTGCGGAATGTAAGGGCAGCTGTGGCAGACTGTCCAGCGTCTATGTAAACAATTTTTGCGAAGGAAATCGGTTGATGGAATTTACCAGCGGCTTTTTGCTGAGCCTTTCGCTGTGCCTGGACATCGGTGTGGCCAATATCGCAATGATCACGTTGGCGATGCAGCGCGGCTATTTCCAAGGCTTTGCCCTGGGTCTGGGGACGTGTGTCGGCGACCTGATTTACGCCGTGCTGGCATTGGCCGGGATGACCGTATTGCTGCAATACGAAACCGTGCGTTGGGTGTTGTGGATTGGCGGGTCGGCGCTGCTGCTGTATTTCGCGGCGAAGATGATTTATTCGGCGATTCACCATGAAGCGCTGTTGGCGCAGACCGCTGAAGTCGGTCACAACTCCCACCGCAAGGCGTTCTTTCGCGGGATTTTCCTCGCCATGTCCTCCCCCAGCGCCATTCTCTGGTTCGCCGCGGTAGGCGGAACACTGATCGCCCGTTCCGGCGGCGGTGGCGCGGTCAGCTCGGCGCTGTTTCTTGGCGGTTTCTTGTGCGCCGGTGTGCTCTGGTGTGTTGGTCTGTGCTTCGCTGCGAGCCACGGCGGCAAATTGCTCGGGGACAAACTACTGCGTTATTCCTACATGGCTTCGGCAGCGATCTTCTGTTATTTCGCGGTCTACGTGATCCTATCGGGTTACAACGAGTTCATCGGCCCAGGCGCCATCGAACAGTTGCATGCACTGTAATTTGGCGAATCGGGTTTGGCTTCTATACTCCCAGCCGAACCCACCTTTTGTACTAGGAGTTGAGTCATGGATGAGCAAACAGGCGCCGAGAAGGTCGAGCCACGCTTCGAAAACGGGCACTTCATGCTCATAGCGGGGCTTGGTGGACGATTTACTGCGGATACGACCAAAGCGATCCCCGATCTATGGGAGAGATTCATTCCCGAGATGGGCAAAATTCCCGGTCAGAAAAGCGAAGTAACCTACGGCATCTGCTGCAATCCGGATGGCAAGGGTGGTTTCGAGTACATCGCCGGTGTCGAAATCAGCAAGCTCGACGACCTGCCCGAGAAGTACCGCTGGATCGAAGTTCAGCCTCAGAAGTATGCAGTCTTCGAACACAAGGGCTCTCTGGATGCCTTGCCCCAGACCTTTCAATACATCTGGAAAACCTGGCTGCCGAAGTCCGGTCATGAAGCGGCGGACGCTCCGGAGTTCGAACGCTACAGCGACGATTTCAACCCCAAGCTCAATACCGGCGTGCTGGAAATCTGGCTGCCGCTCAAGGCGTAATGAGCGGGTCGAGTGGCGGATCGGTGATTCGCCTCTCGATGTCGTATTGATGCTGATTTATGATCCCAACCTTTCCCACGCCGATTCCGAACTGCCATGAACACCGTCATCCGCCACGTCAGCCCCGCTGACCTGGACCGTTGCTATGCCATCGAAACCGTTGCCTACGAAGGCGATGAAGCCGCCACCCGCGAGAAAATCGCCACCCGCATCGCCACCTGGCCCGAGGGCTTCATCGTTGCTGAAGTGAATGGCGTTGTAGCCGGTTTCATCAATTCCGGTGCGGCATTTCAGGTGGAGATGTCGGACGAAGCGTTCAAGGAACTGATCGGCCACGACCCGGCCGGCCCGCACGTGGTGATCATGTCGGTGGTGGTGCATCCGGACTATCAGGGGCAGGGTCTGGCGAAACGCTTGATGAGTGAGTTTATCCAGCGCATGCGTGCACTGAACAAGGCCAGCATCCACCTGATGTGCAAAGAGCGGCACATTCCGCTTTATGCCGGGTTTGGTTTTGCCTACATCAAGCCCTCGGCGTCCGATCATGGCGGCATGGCGTGGCATGAGATGGTGTTGACGCTGTAACCCGTGTGGGAGCGAGCAAGCCCGCTCCCACAGGTTGGTGTTGCCTCAATCGATCCCGACAAACCCCCCGGTCTGGTGCTGCCACAACCGCGCATACAAGCCGCCATGGGCCAGCAGTTCGGCGTGGCTGCCGGTTTCGGCGATTTTGCCGTTTTCCAGCACCACCAAGCGGTCCATCCGTGCGATGGTCGAGAGGCGGTGGGCGATGGCGATCACGGTCTTGCCCTGCATCAGGGTTTCGAGGCTTTCCTGGATCGCTGCTTCGACTTCCGAGTCCAGGGCCGAGGTGGCTTCGTCCATGATCAGGATCGGCGCGTCCTTGAGCAGCACCCGGGCGATGGCAATCCGCTGACGCTGGCCACCGGAGAGCTTCACACCGCGTTCACCGACATGAGCATCGAAACCGGTGCGACCTTCAGAGTCCGACAGCAACGGGATGAACTCGTCGGCCCGGGCCTTGTGCACCGCTTCCCAGAGTTCGGCATCGGTGGCGTCGGGTTTGCCGTACAGCAAATTGTCGCGGATCGAACGGTGCAGCAGCGAAGTGTCCTGGGTGATCATGCCGATGCGTTCACGCAGGCTTTCCTGGCCGACTTCGGCGATGTTCTGGCCATCAATGAGAATCCGCCCACCCTGCACGTCATAGAGGCGCAGCAGCAGATTGACCAACGTCGATTTGCCGGCACCGGACGGGCCGATCAGGCCGATTTTCTCGCCGGGTTTGATCGTCAGGTTGAGGTCGCTGATGATCCCGCTTTTCTTGCCGTAGTGGAAATCGACGTGATCGAAACGCACCTCGCCACGGGCCACCTTCAAAGGCTTGGCCTGCTCGCGGTCGGTGATGCTGACTGGCTGGGAAATGGTCTGCAAACCGTCCTGAACCATGCCGATGTTTTCGAAAATGCCCGTCACCACCCACATGATCCAGCCAGACATGTTGACGATGCGGATCACCAGGCCCGTGGCCAAGGCAATTGCACCCACTGAGATCAACGACTGCGTCCACAGCCACAGCGCGAGGCCGGTGGTGCTGACGATCAGCAGGCCGTTCATGCTGGTGATGGCCACGTCCATGCTGGTCACCACACGGCCAGCCAGTTGGGCTTTTTCGGTTTGTTCCTTGATCGCTTCGCGGGCGTATTGCTGTTCGAAGTTGGTGTGGGCGAACAGCTTCAGGGTGGTGATGTTGGTGTAGCCATCGACGATCCGTCCCATGAGTTTGGAGCGCGCATCGGACGACACCACCGAGCGTTCCTTGACCCGTGGCACGAAGTAGTAGAGGGCGCCGATGAAGGCGGCGATCCAGGTCAGCAGCGGGATCATCAGGCGCCAGTCGGCTTCGGCGAACAGCACCAGTGAACTGATCGCGTAGATCAGCACATGCCATAGCGCGTCTACCGCTTGCACAGCCGAATCGCGCAACGAGTTGCCGGTCTGCATGATGCGTTGGGCGATGCGCCCGGCGAAGTCGTTCTGGAAGAAATTGAGGCTCTGTTTGAGCACGTAACTGTGGTTTTGCCAGCGGATCAGGCTGGTCAGGCTAGGGCTCAAGGTCTGGTGCACCAGCAAGTCATGCAAGCCGACGAATATCGGGCGCAGGACCAACGCCACCACCGCCATCCAGGCCAGTTCGATGCCGTGTTCCTTGAAAAAATTGACGTTGGGCGTGCCTTGGGCGAGGTCGATGATGCGGCTCAGGTAGCTGAACAGTGCCACTTCGATCAGCGCGCCGAACAGGCCGACGATCAACAGGACGGCGAAACTCGGCCAGACCTGCTTCAGGTAATAGGTGTAGAAGGGGAGAACCCGATCCGGCGGAGCCGCCGTCGGTGCATCGCGGAATATATCGATCAGTTTTTCAAAACGGCGATAAAGCATCAGTTCTCCGCCCGTGCACGGGCTCTCCTTTAAACGATATGAGCGGCGCCGGAGACCGACAGCCGCTCAAGCACTCCTGTGCAGATTAGTCTATGCGTTTGGCCGACTTGATGAAGACCGGGTCGGCCGGCACGTCTTTCATGCCGCTTTTGGTGGTGGTCTGGGAGTTCACGATGACATCGACGACGTCCATCCCTTTAACGACTTTACCGAACACGGCATAGCCGTCGCCCTGGTCGAGAAAGTCGTTGTCTTTGACGTTGATGAAGAACTGGCTGGTGGCCGAATCCGGGACGGACGTACGAGCCATGGACAGGGTGCCACGCACGTTATGCAGGCCGTTCTTGGATTCGTTCTTGATCGGCGCCTTGGTTTCTTTTTGCTGCATCTGCTGAGTGAAACCGCCGCCCTGGACCATGAAGCCCGGAATCACACGGTGAAAAATCGTGTTGTTGTAGAAGCCGCTGTCGACGTACTCAAGGAAGTTCTTGGTACTGATCGGCGCCTTGACCGGGTCCAGTTCGATTTCGATCTGGCCATTGGTGGTTTCCAGCAGCACGTGCGGCGCCTTGGCGGGCGCGGCGGCCATCAGGTTGGCGGCAAACAGAACGGAGCCGGCGACGAGGGCGATTTTTTTCAGCATAAGTCAGTGATCCTGAGTAGTGGTGTCGACTGCGGTGAGAAACTCGAGCAGCGTTTGGTTGAAGCGTTCCGGTTGATCCAGCGGGGTGGCATGGCGCGAGTCGGCGATCACCACCAGCCGCGCATCGGGCAGCAGTTTTACGTACGTTTCCTTCACCGAGACCGGAGTGTAATCGTGGTCTGCGCTAACGATGAGGGTTGGACAGGTGACTCGCGAAAGTCGTTCCTGAACCCCCCAGCCTATGAGGGCATCGAAGCTGGCGAGATAAGCATGTTTGTGGTTCTTTGCCCAGCGCACGGCAATTTTTTGCCGCAAATCGGCTTGGTCGGGTTTGGGAAACAGCATGCGTCCCACGGCTTTGCCGATTGTTTCCATGCTCAGCAGTCGGGCCATGCTCCAGCGTTTGATTAGCCACCAGTAGTCACTGGGTTTTTGCATTTTGACTTGCGGCTGGCTATTGACGATGCACAGACTTTTGAGCAATTGCGGCTGATCCACCGCCAGTTGAAAGCCGATTATGCCACCCATGGAAAGCCCTACATAATGTGTCGGGCCCAGGTGCAAGTGTTCAATGAGAGCGATCAGGTCGGCGCTGAATCCGGCGATGCTGTAACGCTCACGGGGTTTGTCGGAGCGCCCGTGGCCGCGTACGTCCGGGACGATCACCCGGTAGCGGGCTGACAGCGCCGGGATCTGCATTTCCCAGTCCAGGGTGCTGGAGCCCAACCCGTGAACCAATAGCAACGGCGTGCCGTGGCCATATTCCTCATAGTGCAGGTTGCAACCTTCATGTTCGAAATAGGCCATACGTACACTCCATGTCAGGCTTGTTCAGGGGCGGCGAAAGGTGCATCCAGCGGCGCGGTATCAAAGGTGCGCAGCAGTTCGATGAGAATCTGCGTCGCCGGGCCCAAGGGTTTGTCCTTGTTCGAATACAGATAGAAGCTCGGGTTGCGGCTGCCACCCTGGTCCAACGGTAGCACTTTGAGCGTACCTTCCTTGAGTTCGCGCTCGATCATGTGCCGGGGCAGCCAGGCGAAACCCAGGCCGCTGCTGACGAAAGTCGCGGCGGTGGCCAGGCTGCCGACGGTCCAGCGCTGTTCGGCGCCGAGCCAGCCGACGTCTCGCGGTTGCTGACGGCCGGAGTCGCGGATCACCACTTGCATCTGGCTTTCCAGGTCCTGGAAGCTCAGTTCGCGGTTCAAGCGATGCAAGGAATGCTCGGGGTGGGCGACCGCGATGAATTCGACGTCGCTCAATTCTGCGCCCAGATAACCGGGAATACTGAACCCGGTGATGGCCAGATCGGCCACGCCTTCAAGCAACACTTCCTCGACACCCGATAACACTTCTTCGCGCAGACGCACCCGGCAGCCACGGCTTTGCGGCATGAACGCGGTCAGGGCGCGAACGAGGCGGGCGCTGGGGTAGGCGGCGTCGACCACCAGCCGCACTTCCGCTTCCCAGCCTTGCTCCATGTGATGGGCCAGGTCTTCCAGTTGGCTGGCCTGTTTCACCAGTTGTCGGGAACGGCGTAACAACACGCCGCCGGCCTCGGTGAGCACCGCTTTGCGGCCGTCGATGCGTAGCAATGGCACACCGAGCTGGTCCTGCATGCGCGCTACGGTGTAGCTGACCGACGATTGCGAGCGGTGCAGCGCTTCGGCGGCCTGGGCGAAACCGCCGTGATCGACCACGGCCTGCAATGTTCGCCATTGATCAAGGGTCACGCGGGGCGCTTTCATGTTGAGCTCCTCTTGTCCTAAGCTGGCAGTCCTTATTGGAGGCTGCTGAATGAAAAAACTTTGTTGTGTGATGGCGGGTTGTGCGGCGTTGGCGATGTTGCCGCTGACGGCGTTTGCCTATCCGATCGACGTTCAAAAGCAATTGAACGGCTTGAGCATCGATTACAACGCCTTTGATACAGATGCCGATATCGCCTCCATTCAGGTGAACAACTACGGCAGCACCGATGCGATCTGCAGGGTGGTTTTCAACAATGGCCCGGAAGCGCCGCGTAACCGCACAATCGAAGTGCCTGCCGGTAAACACAAAAACGCCACCGCCAAGTTCACCCGCACCATCATCAAGATGCGTATCAACCTGACCTGCACCCCGAAATGACATCGAGCGGAGCGGCCCAGCTGGGACATGCTCCGCTTATAAACGAATTTATCGATGCTTTATAGCAGTTATTTGCGCTTTTTCATCGATATGACTCTGTTTAACCTTCACTCCATCGACCTACAGCATTCTCAGATGGAGGCTACATCCCATGTCCCGCGTTCTGATCATCGAAAGCAGCGCCCGTCAGCAAGACTCGGTTTCCCGCCAGCTGACCCAGACCTTCATCAGCCAGTGGAAAACCGCACACCCGGCCGACCAGATCACCGTCCGTGACCTCGCCACCACCCCGGTGCCGCACCTGGACATCAACTTGCTGGGCGGCTGGATGAAACCTGCCGAACAACGCAACGACATCGAGCAGGCCTCGCTGGAGCGCTCCAACCTGCTGACCGACGAGCTGCTGGCCGCCGACGTGCTGGTGATGGCGGCGCCGATGTACAACTTCGCCATCCCTAGCACCCTCAAAGCCTGGCTCGACCACGTGCTGCGTGCCGGTGTGACCTTCAAGTACACCGAAACCGGCCCGCAAGGTTTGCTCAGCGGCAAGCGGGCTTATGTGCTGACTGCTCGCGGCGGGATCTACGCCGGCAGCACCGCCGATCACCAGGAACCGTACCTGCGCCAGGTCATGGCCTTCATCGGCATCCACGACGTCACGTTCATTCACGCCGAAGGCATGAACCTGGGCGGTGACTTCCAGGAGAAAGGCCTGAACCAGGCCAACGCCAAGCTTTCCCAGGTCGCCTGAGCCGTTAATCGCCAGATAATCGCTGGATGGTCTAGTGACCTGGCGCAACCCTTCAAGCCTGCACGCGCATCGAACCTCCCTTTGCACTTGTTGCTCCTGAGTGCTCTAGCCCGATTGAACGCATTAGCGAGATCGGGCTTTTTTTTGCCTGCGATTTAATGAATGAGCACACACCCCTGTGGGAGCGGGCTTGCTCGCGAAGAGGGCGTGTCAGTCGACATTAATGTTGCCTGACCCACCGCATTCGCGAGCAAGCCCGCTCCCACAGGGTTTTGTGTGTTGGCTGACTGTCGCGATGACGGGCAAAACCCGCTATCGTCGCGCCATTCGAAATGAGGCGACCATGGGCTATCTACTTTTTGTCACGCTGATCCAGGCGTTTTCCTTCAGCTTGATCGGCGAATACCTGGCCGGGCATGTCGACAGTTACTTCGCGGTGCTGGTTCGGGTGTTGCTGGCGGGGCTGGTGTTCATTCCGCTGACGCGCTGGCGTCAGGTCGAGCCCGCGTTCATGCGTGGGATGTTGCTGATCGGGGCGTTGCAGTTCGGCGTGACTTACGTCTGCCTGTACCTGAGCTTCCGGGTGCTGACGGTGCCGGAGGTGTTGCTGTTCACCATCCTCACACCTTTGCACGTGACCCTGATCGAAGATGCGCTGAACCGGCGCTTCAATCCGTGGGCCTTGATCGCGGCATTGGTGGCGGTACTCGGGGCGGCAGTGATTCGCTATGACCGGATCAACCCGGATTTCTTTATGGGTTTCCTGCTGCTGCAACTCGCCAACTTCACCTACGCCGCCGGGCAGGTGCTCTACAAACATCTAGTGGCCCGCCATCCGAGCGATCTGCCGCATTACCGACGCTTCGGCTACTTCTATCTGGGCGCGTTGGCGGTGGCGTTGCCGGCGTTTCTGCTGTTCGGCAAACAGAACTTCCTGCCCGAAGCGCCGCTGCAATGGGGCGTGCTGCTGTTCCTCGGCCTGGTCTCGACCGCGCTGGGTTTGTACTGGTGGAACAAGGGCGCGTGCCTGGTGAACGGCGGGACGCTGGCGGTGATGAACAATTTGCATGTGCCGGTTGGGTTGCTGATCAACTTGCTGATCTGGAATCAGCATGAAGAGCTGGGGCGGTTGTTGTTTGGTGGGTCGGTGATTCTGATGGCGGTGTGGATCAGTCGGTTGGGTGTACGCCAATCAGTAACAGCACGCTGAACCTGTGGGAGCGGGCTTGCCCGCGAATGCGGTATGACATTCAACATAGATGTCGGCTGACACTCCGCCTTCGCGAGCAAGCCCGCTTCCACAAAGGGATATGTGGTGCTACATGATGTGTTTTTCCGGCTCGGGAATGTGGCTCGCGCCCAACACCGCCGGGAGTAACCCCGACCGCAAATCCCCGCCGCTCGGCTGCTGATAAAGGCTCAAGCCAAACTCCGGCAGCACCGCCAGCAGGTAATCGAAAATATCCCCCTGAATCCGCTCGTAATCGGCCCACACGGTGGTGCGGGTGAAGCAGTAGATTTCCAGCGGGATACCCTGAGCGGTGGTCTGCATCTGGCGAACCATGCAGGTCATGTTCGGCTGGATTTCCGTGTGACTCTTCAGATAGGCCAGCGCATAGGCGCGAAAGGTGCCGATGTTGGTCATCCGTCGACGGTTGGCCGACATCGCTGCGACGTTGCCTTGAGCTGCGTTCCAGGCCTTGAGTTCGGCCTGTTTGCGGTTGATGTAGTCGGTCAGCAGATGCACCTGAGACAGCTTCAGCTCTTCGTCATCGCGAATGAACCGCACGCCGCTGGCGTCGATGAACAAGCTGCGCTTGATCCGGCGGCCACCGGACTGCTGCATGCCGCGCCAGTTCTTGAACGACTCGGACATCAGGCGCCAGGTTGGAATCGAAACGATGGTCTTGTCGAAATTCTGCACCTTGACCGTGTGCAAGGTGATGTCCACCACGTCACCGTCGGCACCGACTTGTGGCATCTCGATCCAGTCGCCGACCCGCAGCATGTCGTTGCTGGTCAGTTGCACGCTGGCGACGAACGACAGCAGGGTGTCTTTGTAGACCAACAGAATCACCGCCGACATGGCGCCCAGACCCGACAGCAGCAACAGCGGCGAACGGTCGATCAGCGTGGCAACGATGATGATCGCGCCAAACACGAACAACACCATTTTCGCCAGTTGCACGTAGCCTTTGATCGAGCGGGTGCGGGCGTGTTCGGTGCGGGCATAGATGTCCAGCAGGGCATTGAGCAATGCGCTGACGGCCAGCACCAGGAACAGAATGGTGAACGACAGCGCCACATTGCCAAGGAAGTTAAGGGCGGTTTTGCTCAGCTCCGGCACCAGGTGCAGACCGAACTGGATCACCAGCGAGGGCGTCATCTGCGCCAGGCGATGAAACACTTTGTTGTGGCGAAAATCGGTGATCCAGTGCAGCGACGGCTGGCGACCGAGGATTTTGGTCGCGTGAAGAATGAGGTAGCGCGCCACTCGTCCGAGCACCAGCGCCACCACCAGCAGCAACATCAGCGCGAGCGTGGAATGCAGGAGCGGGTGCTGATCGAGAGCACCCCAGAGGTCTTGGGCGTTGAGCCAGAGCTGTTTGATATCCATGGGTGAAAACGGTTCTTCTGTAGGACGCGACGGGGCGATTAGAGCATTTAAGACGTTCCGGATGACGTTTTGAGACAAAACAGGTAACAAAAAAACCACTGTTTGCAGCCGTTTGTATAAAGAAACTCGGCCTTCGCGCTCGAAACCGTTACCCTATGCAGCTGTTTTTTTGTATTTCTTCGAGGTAGCACCCGTGTTTTCCCAATTCGCCCTGCACGAACGCCTGCTCAAAGCCGTGGCCGAGCTTAAATTTGTCGAGCCAACGCCTGTGCAAGCAGCGGCTATTCCGCTGGCGCTCCAAGGGCGTGACCTGCGGGTGACGGCGCAAACCGGTAGCGGCAAAACCGCTGCATTCGTTTTGCCGATCCTCAACCGCTTGATCGGCCCGGCCAAAGTCCGCGTCAGCATCAAGACCCTGATCCTGCTGCCGACCCGCGAGCTGGCCCAGCAGACCATCAAGGAAGTCGAGCGCTTCGCTCAGTTCACCTTCATCAAGTCCGGCCTGATCACCGGCGGTGAAGACTTCAAGGTCCAGGCTGCCATGCTGCGCAAGGTGCCGGACATCCTGATCGGTACGCCGGGCCGGATGATCGAGCAACTGAACGCCGGCAACCTCGACCTCAAGGAAGTCGAAGTGCTGGTGCTCGACGAAGCCGACCGCATGCTCGACATGGGCTTTGCCGAAGACGTGCAGCGTCTGGTGGAAGAGTGCACCAACCGTCAGCAGACCATGCTGTTCTCCGCCACCACCGGCGGTTCGGGCCTGCGCGAGATGGTCGCTAAGGTTCTGAACAACCCTGAACACTTGCAGCTGAACAACGTCAGCGATCTGAACGCCACCACTCGTCAACAGATCATCACCGCCGACCACAATCAGCACAAAGAACAGATCGTGAACTGGCTGCTGGCCAACGAGACCTATCAGAAGGCCATCGTGTTCACCAACACCCGGGCCATGGCCGACCGTATTTACGGCCGTCTGGTGGCGCAGGAATACAAAGCGTTCGTGCTGCACGGTGACAAAGACCAGAAAGACCGCAAGCTGGCCATCGACCGTCTGAAGCAAGGCGGCGTGAAAATCCTCGTGGCCACCGACGTCGCCGCCCGTGGCCTGGACGTGGAAGGCCTGGACCTGGTGATCAACTTCGACATGCCGCGCAGCGGCGACGAATACGTTCACCGCATCGGTCGCACCGGCCGCGCCGGCAACGATGGCCTGGCCATCTCGCTGATCTGTCACGGCGACTGGAACCTGATGTCGAGCGTCGAGCGCTACCTCAAGCAGAGCTTCGAGCGCCGCACCATCAAGGAAGTCAAAGGCACCTACGGCGGACCGAAAAAGGTCAAGGCCTCGGGCAAAGCCGTTGGCGTGAAGAAGAAAAAGGTCGACGCCAAAGGCGACAAAAAGAAAACCGGCGCCAAGGCCCCGACCAAGCGCAAGATCGCCAACCGCCCGAAGACCGACGCCCTGTCGCTGGTCAGCAAGGACGGCATGGCGCCTTTGAAACGCCGCAAGCCGGAAGCGCCAGCGGCTGAATAAAGCGCTGTAGCGTTCCCATAAAAAACCCGGACAGTGTCCGGGTTTTTTTACGTCAAAAAATCGCAGCAGCTCTTACAGCTGCGCGCTCAAACCCATGTAGGAGCTGCCGAAGGCTGCGATCTTTTGATCTCGCCGTTCAGCTCTCGGCTTTCTTCTCCGCCGACTGCAACTCCTTGAGACGCTGATCAATCAACTGGCACTTATCCGGCAGATCCTTGCTGGCCGTCTCCAGGTCCATCTTCTGCAACTCATCATTGATCTCCTTGGCCTTGGCCGGGTTTTGCTCCGTGATCTTGGCGACTTCCTTGGCCAGTTGTTCGCGCTTGGCGGTGGCTTCGTCGGGCGGGCAGGCCCAAACGGGGAGGGCACAGGCGAGGCTGGCGGCGAGGGTCAGTTTCAGCAGGGTGGTTTTCATGAGTGAGCCTCATTTATCAATGTCACGGCGTTATTGAGTGGAGGGTTTTTCCACCCGGAAAGTTCAGGTCATGAACCAAAACCCGTGAGCTAGAGCGTTTGTCGAAAAACACTCGGAACGGCTTATTGACGTCAGAATGATGGCAACTTAACATCGCGCCATCACATTGATATCACTTCGCCGTTTTCGAGGGACCGAACAGACCATCCGCTCTCTGATGCAATGGTCGTTTACGCCACGCTTTGGACCTTCTGACCCAAGCGCGCATTTATCCCCTTTGACGTATTCGCTCTGCAAACGCCCCCAGCATTTGCCGTGTCGGGACGGCTGTGTCTGTGAATTGTTCATTCCACTCCTGCTGATCGAAACGAGACCTTTTGACATGGACGTTCGCCATTACGCCTTCCTCGCTGGCCAGCCTTCTGCTGCGGTTAAAAACCGCGAGCACTTCTGGGGCATGCCCAAGCGCGGGTTGGCGTTCCTGTTGGCCAACGTCATGTTCTGGCAGCCGATGTGGGCCCAGGCGGACGGGATTGTGGTGGCTTCGCCGGGCACCAGTCTCGGTCAGGCGGGCAACGGTGTACCGATTATCCAAATCGCCACGCCCAACGGCAGCGGCCTGTCGCATAACCAGTTCCACGATTACAACGTCGGCAGCCAGGGCGTCATCCTCAACAACGTCGCCAACCAGACCGGCGCCACGCAACTGGGCGGCATCATCGTCGGCAACCCCAACCTGACCAACCGGGTCGCCGCACAAACCATCCTCAACGAAGTGGTCGGCGGCAGCCCCAGCCAGTTGCGCGGTTACACCGAAGTGGCGGGGCAGTCGGCGCGGGTCATTGTGGCGAACCCCTACGGCATCAGCTGCAACGGCTGCGGCTTCATCAACACCCCGCGCGTGACCCTGACCACCGGCAAGCCGGTGCTGGACAACGGTCGCCTGGATCGCTTCCAGGTCGATCAGGGCGGCGTTGCCATCGACGGCGCCGGGCTGAACGCCAGCAACGTCGACCGCTTCGAAATCATCACCCGCAGCGCCAAGATCAACGCCGAGATTCAGGCCAGGAACCTGACCATCGTCGCCGGTCGTAACGACGTCAACGCCGACAGCCTCAATGCCACCGCCCGCGCCGATGACGGCAGTGGCAAACCGGGGTTGGCCATCGACAGTTCGGCCCTCGGCGGCATGTACGCCGGGGCGATCAAACTGGTGGGCACCGAAGCCGGGGTCGGGGTGAAACTCGACGGCAAACTGATCGCCAGCGGTGGCGACATCCAGCTCGATGCCAACGGCCACTTGAGCCTGGTCGACACCTCCGCCACGAACGGCGCAGTCAACGTCAAAGCCGCCAGCCTCGATGCGCGCGGCCCGGTCTATGCCGGTACGGCGCTGAACGTGCAAACCCAAGGCAACCTGACCAACCAGCAAACCCTCGCAGCCCGCGACAGCATCACGCTGAGTGCCGGTGGTCATCTGACCAACAATGGCGTCATCGAAGCCGGAGTCAACGCTGACACCAGCCGCAATGCCAACGGTGATGTGAGTCTGAGTGCGCAGAACCTCACCAACACTGGCAAAAGCGTGATCGCCAGCCGCAATTTGACGGTCAATATCAGCCAGACCCTGAACAACCAGAACGGCACCTTGAGCGCCGGGCAAACCGCCAACATTACTGCAACCACACTGAACAACCGCAGCGGTCAGGTCCTGGGTGACCTGGGTTTGAACATCGACCTCAGCGGCGCACTGGATAACCGCGATGGTGTATTGGGTTCGGGCAAGAGCGTGGATCTCAAAGCTGCCAGCCTCGACAACCGCGACGCCGGTGTGGTGGTCAGCGATGGCAGCCTCACCGCGCGCATCACCGGTTTGCTGGATAACCAGAACACCGGTGAAATCAGTGCCAAGGGCATCATCGATGTGCGCACAGGCAGCCTCGACAACCGTGGTGGCAACGTCAGCGGTCAAGACACGCTGACCATAACCGGCAATTCTGCCGACAATCGCGGCGGGGTGATCCAGGCCGACAAACAGTTGAAGCTGCAAGTTGGCCAACTGGATAACCGTGACAAAGGCTTGATCAGTGGCAAGGCCGGTATTGCCTATGACGGTACTCGCCTGGACAACAGTGGCGGTTTGCTCAGTGCCATCGGCGCAGTCACCCTCAATGCCGGTGAAGTGCAAAACGCGACCGGGCGGATCTCCAGCCAAAGTGACCTCACCGCCACCATTGGCCTGCTGCAACAACAAGGCGGAGCATTGGTCGCCCAAGGCAATCTGAGTCTGACCGGTGCGACCCTCGATAACCGCAATGGCGGCCTGATAGGCACCACCAAAGCGCTGACGCTGAAAGTTGACGACATCGACAACCGTGCAGGTGAGCTCTCCAGCAGCTTGTTGCTGAACATCAAAGGTCAGCGCCTGGACAACAGTGACGGCGGGAAAATTCTGGCCGCTACCGATCTGCAAATGGTCGTTGCCAAACTGATCAACCAGAACAAGGGCCTGATTGTCGCCAAGGGCGCGACGACGCTGACCGGCACCACGCTGGATAATACCGGCGGCACCTTCGACAGCCTCAATGGTTTGGTGATTACCCTCGACAATGCCTTGCTCAACGGTCAGGGGTTAATCAGCAGCGAAGGAACGTTGACCGTCGACGCGGGCAGCCTCGATAACAGCGTCGGCAGCCTGGGCAGTGCCGGTGCGTTGTCCGTGACCAGTCGTGGCGGCTTGCTCAATCTGGGCGGCTCGATCAGCACCGACAACACCTTGACCCTCGACAGCGTCAGCCTGGATAACAGCCAGAAAGGCCTGATATCCGGTAAAGACGCCACCCACGTCATCACTGGCAACGTTGATAACAGTCAGGGCGGTCGCCTCATCAGCGGCGCCACCCTGGAGCTCACCGCCAAGCAGGTCAACAACGCCGCCGGACGCATTGCCAGCCAGCAAGCGTTGACCGCCTCGGTCACCGGGCTCAACCAACAGGGCGGTGAGCTGTTCAGCCAAACCAGCCTGAGCCTGGACCTGAACAACGGCCAACTGAACAACCAGAGCGGTCTGATCAATGCGCCGTTGCTGATGTTGAAAAACCTCAAGGACGTCAACAACCAGAACGGTGAAATCTCCGGCGCTCAAGCCTTCACACTGGTCGCTCAGAACCTGGACAACAGCAATGGCAAGTTACTGAGCAATCAGGGGCTGACCCTGCGCATCGAAAAAGCCCTGAACAACCTCAAAGGCGTGATTTCCGCCGCGTCCCTCGATAGCCACAGCGACAGCCTCAACAACAGCGAAGGCTTGATCAGCAGTCACGACCGGCTGGAGCTCACCACCGACAACACGCTGGATAACCAGCAAGGCACGCTCATCGCTGACGGTGAACTGTTGCTCACCGCCGACACCCTGGACAACCTTGGCGGCAATATTGCCGGCAAGGCCGACGCCACCGTTCAGGTCAAAACCCTGAATAACCAGAAAGGCAAATTGATCACCACCGGTGTGCTCAAGCTGACCGCCGACACCCTCGACAACCGCGAAAAAGGTCTGCTGGGTTCCACCAAAGCCATGACCCTGACGGTCGATGACCTCGATAACCGTGGCGGTGAAGTCAGCACCAACGCCGATTTGTCGGTCACCGGTACAAAACTCGACAACAGCGATGGCGGCCAGGTTTTCACCGGTCAGGCGCTGACCCTCACGGTGGACCAGTTGCTCAACCGCAACAAAGGCTTGCTCAGCGCCACGACCCAGTTGAACCTGCAAGGACGTTTGCTGGATAACAGCGGCGGCAACCTGCTCAGCGTGCAGAACATGCACTTGAACCTGACCGGCGCCTTGGACAACAGCCTGGGCCAGGTCAGCAGCGAAGGTGCATTGACCGTCAAAACCACGCAGTTGACCAATACCCAGGGCAGTCTTTCCAGCGCGGCCGATCTAATGCTCACCAGTGATGACAGCGTCAGCAACCAGGGCGGTGAACTGGTTACCGATGGCGCGCTCACGCTCATCAGCGCCAGTCTCGACAACCGTCAGCAAGGCAGCATCAGCGGCAAAGGCGCGGTGAAGGTCACCACCGGCGCGTTCGATAACAGCCAGGGCGGCCGACTCAACAGCGCCAGTACCCTGAACCTGATAGCGGGCCAGGTTACCAACCAGGACGACGGCCGTATCGGCAGTCAGGGCGCCTTGACCGCTTCGGTCACCGGGCTGGATCAGCGGGGTGGCAAGCTGTTCAGCAACAGCAGCCTCACCCTGGACCTGAACAACGGCCAACTGAATAACCAGAACGGCCTGATCAATGCTCCCGGTGCCTTGCTGCTCAAACAACTCAAGGGCGTCAACAATCAGGGCGGTGAAATATCCAGCGGCGAAGCCTTCACGCTAACTGCGAAAAGCCTGGACAATAGCAACGGCAAATTGCTGAGCAATCAGGGCCTGACCCTGCGCATCGCCGAGGCGCTGGACAACGTCAAAGGCCTGATCGGCGCTGCGTCCCTCGACGTGCACGCCGCCAGCCTGAACAACAGCGGCGGCAGCCTGACCAGCCGCGGCGATCTGGAACTGACCGTCGACGGAGTGTTGCGCAACGATGCCAAGGGCCTGATCAACGCAGCTCAGCTACTCAAAATCGGCAGCGCCGAATTCAATAACCAGAGCGGCACGGTGCTTGGCGCCAGCGCCGTCATTCTCAACGCCATGGCGCTGAACAACCGCGACAGCGGGTTGATCAACAGCCAGGGCAAACTGACCCTGACCGCCACCAACCTGGACTCCAGCAACGACGGCGAAGTCTCGGCCAAGGGCGACATCGACCTGACCCTGACGTCCCTGACCCAGAATGGCGGCCGCCTGCTTGGCGAAAAAGCCGTCACCGTGGAACTGGCCAACGGCGATTTCGACAATCGCAACGGCCTGCTCACGGCCAAGGGGCCACTAACGCTCAAGCACCTGCGCGATCTCAACAACCGGAACGGCGAAATCTCCAGCAACCTCGGTTTCGATGTGATTGCCCGTGCCCTGGATAACAGCGCCGGCAAGCTGATCAGCAGCCAGCTACTGACGGTCAACGGCACCAGCCTGGTCAACCAGAAGGGTCTGATTTCCGGCTGGCAGGGCCTGACCGTCAACGGCGATAGCCTCGATAACCGCGACAGCGGCACACTCTCGAGCAGCAACGGTGATGTTGCCGTGGACCTCAAGGGCGCCTTGCTCAACAGCAATGCCGGGGCACTGGTCAGCCAGGGCAGCCTGAGCGTCAAATCAAAGAGTCTGGATAACAGTAACAAAGGCATCCTCAGCAGTGCGGCAGGGCAGACCCTGACCCTGGGTGAGTCCCTCAACAACAACCAGGGCGGCCTGATCGACAGCGGCGCCGCACTGGACATCACCGCCGGCGCATTGACCAACGCGGGCGGTACGATCAACGCGCAAAAGGCAATCAATGCCACGGCCACCGGCCTGGACAATACGGGCGGGAGCATCGCCGGTAATGGCGCGGTGACGCTGGATCTGCTCGGTGCATTGACCAACACCAGCGGCAAACTGGTCGGCGCCGGACCGGTGCTGATCAAGGGCGTTACCGACCTCGCCAACCAGAACGGCCAACTCGCCAGTCAAAGCACCCTGACCCTCTTGACCGGTTCGCTGGACAACAGCAACAACGGCACCCTCGCCGCCAAGGACGCCTTGCAGATCACCGCCAGCGGCGCGGTACGCAACGACGTCAACGGTTTGATCTACAGCCAGAACGCCGGCCTGAACTTGCAAGCCGCCAGCCTGGCCAACGGCAAAGGTACGATTCAGACCAAGAACGGCCTGACCCTCGACATCAGCGGCGACCTCGATAACCAGAGCGGCAAAGTTATTGCCGAGAACGGCTTGGTGATGGTCAAAGCCGCCAACATCGACAACCGCGGTGGGGTGCTGTCGAGTATCAAAGGTGCCCTCGAGGCGCGAGCCGTCGGCATGTTGCGCAACGGCTACGACCTTAACAACAACCGCCAGGGCGGGATCATTCAAGCCCAGGGTCTGACGCTGTCGGCACTGGCCGGCCTGGACAACAACGGCGGGCGGATCTCGGCGCAAGCCACCGACGCAAGCATCACCACCGCCGCGTTCGACAACCGCAACGGCGTGCTCTATGCCAAGGGCCTGGCCGGCGTGATCGGCACCAGTCTGGACAACGGTAACGGTCAGATTGCCGGTAACCGCATCGACCTCAGCCTCAGCGGCGCCCTAGGCAACCGTGCCGGTATCGTTGAAAGCGACACCACGCTGACGGTAAAAGCTGCCAGTGTCGATAACCAGACTGGCCGGCTTCGCTCTCTGGGCACTACCGGTAAGACCAGCTTCCAGATCGGCGGCCTGCTGGATAACCGTAATGGCGTACTCGAGACCGCCAACACCGATCTGACCTTGGCCGTTGGCAGCTTTCTCAATACCGGTGGCCAACTCAATCACGTCGGTCTTGGCCGGTTTGATGTCTCCACCGCCAACGTCATTGGCGCCGGAGGCGGCATCACCACCGCCGGCACCCTGGATCTGAATGCCGATACCTGGACCAACTCCAGCGTCATCCAGGCCGGGCGCTTGAATGTCAATGTCGGTAATTTCAGTCAGACCGCCAGTGGCAAGCTCCTGGCCTCTGACTACTTGCAAGCTCGTGGCGGCAACTGGACCAACGATGGCCTGATCGCCAGCGATGGTGTGGTGGATATGCAGTTGGGCGGTAGCTATAGCGGCAATGGGCGGATGTCGAGTATTGGCGCTCTTTCCCTGACCGCGGCGCAGTTGAACCTTAGTGCTGCCTCAAGCATTGCTGGTGGTGGTGATTCCATAGTCAAGATCGGCGGACAGCTGACCAACGCCGGGCGACTGACTTCCAATGCTGACCTGACAGTCGAAGCCGGCAATCTTGCCAACTATGGAACGCTGGGGGCCGCTCAAAACCTCAACCTCAATACTCCGTCACTGCTCAATGATCGCGGGCTGATTTTCAGCGGCGCCGACATGACATTGGGCGTTGGCAACTTCAACAACCAGAACGGCGACCTGTACGGTCTGCGTGATGTCGTCGTCAAAGGATACGGCGCAGCAGCCCAGGCTAACCAAGTGTCGAACATCTCCGGCTCTATGGAGAGTGGTGGCAAGTTCACACTCAACGCCGGGTCCTTCACCAACCGTACTTCGGGGGACGACGGTACGCAGAACTTTGCCCTGACGCGTACTCTGGTTTCCGGTTTCCTGGCCGTTCAGTGCGGCGATTGCAGTGGCGACCACTACGACGTCAATTACATCGCCCGGGAAGTCTTCGAAGGCGGACAGGACAGCGACACCACGGCATCCGCCTTGTTGACCGCAGGCGGTGACTTCGTCTTCAACGGTGGCAATTTCCTCAATAGCAAAAGCACTGTCAGTGCGACCGGCAACATCACCATCAATGCCAACAACCTGAAAAACATTGGTACGGTCAGCGGCAGCATCGAGCGCACGCGTACCTATCGGACTGGTCGGGTCACCGATGGAACGGTCAATCGCTTCATGCCGCAGGTGGTGGCATACAACCAGCGTAACAACCCGGATTTCCCGAACCTTTACTACATCGACGGTTCTGGAGGTTTTAGTTTAGGTACTGCTTCGTCTAGCTCCCGCCCGGAGGGTGGCCGGGAGGGTGGCAGGATCGAAACAGTCGTGGTCAAGGACACCGTGACGAATCAGGTGGTGACCAATACCCTCTCGGGTTATTCCTACGGCTCCACCAGCCCGCAATCCCAATACGACCGCAACAACCTGGTGGAACTGCCGACCGGCCTGCAGAACTACACCCTGGTCAGTGACATTGAAACCGCGCGTGATGGTGGAAGCGTCACCGCCGGGCGCAATGCCGTTATCCAGGCTGGCGGCAACGTTTCAATCACGGCTACCCAGGATCTGCAGAACAGTGTCATCCACCAGGACTACGGTTCCACCGGCGGCACCAATAAAGTCGCGGATACCAAGGCAAGCGGTGCCGGCACCACTGTCATAAGGCTCAATAGTCAACTGCCGCCCGATCTCGCCCAACAACAAGTCAACCCGTTGACATTACCGGGCTTTAGCCTTCCCACGGGGGAGAATGGCCTGTTTCGTCTGAGCACTCAGGACGCGAGTGGCTTGGCGCCGGATGCGGGCACGCTGCAGCCGCCGGGTTGGACTATGGGCAGTGAAAACGTCGTCACGCAAGGACACGCGGTCGCCGCTGTCAGCGGTGGTCCGCGCAGTTTGCTGGTAAACACCCCGGCGATCCTCACCAGCAGTGATCCCGCCATAGACCCGGTTAGCCACACATCGACGGCGACTGCGAGCGGCGCTAGCACACTCGACGTTTCCGTGAAGTCGGCCGGTCCGCGCAGAGGCGGACTGGGCAACGATACCAGGTCCACGATCGGCATTCGTCCTGTGAATCGCGTCACCGGTTTGCCGGACGTGAAAGCGCCGGCCAACGGCCACAAATACTTGATCGAAACCAATCCGGTACTCACCAACCTCAAGCAGTTCATGAGTTCGGACTACCTGCTGAGCAACCTCGGCTACGACCCGGACACCAGCGCCAAACGACTGGGTGACGGCCTCTACGAACAGCGCCTGATCCAGCAAGCAGTCGTCGCTCGCACCGGCCAACGCTACATTAACGGCCAGACCACCGACGAAGGCCTGTTCAAGTACCTGATGAACAACGCCATCGCCAGCAAGGACGCCCTCAATCTGTCGGTGGGTGTCAGCCTCACCTCGCAACAAGTCGCGGCACTGACCCACGACATCGTCTGGCTCGAAGAGCACGAAGTGAACGGCGAAAAAGTGCTGGTGCCGGTGCTCTATCTGGCACAGGCCGAAGGCCGCCTCGGCCCGACCGGTGCGCTGATTGCAGGCAACGACGTAACGCTGATCGCCGGTCAGAACCTCGACAACGTCGGCACGCTGCGCGCCACCAATAACCTGTCGGCGACGGTGGGCAAGGATTTGGTCAACAGCGGGTTGATTCAGGCGGGTAATCGTCTGGATGTGTTGGCGGGGAATGACGTAATCAACAAGTCGGGTGGCATTCTTGCGGGTCGTGATGTGAGCGTGAACGCGATCATGGGCGACGTGCTCAACGAGCGAACCATTACTTCGCAAGACAGCAAAACACGCTTCGGTACGCAACATCACGACTTCGCTGACAGCGCTGCACGCATCGAAGCCGCTAATGACCTTAGCGTCTCGGCGGGGCGGGACATCAACAATATTGGTGGTGTGCTGCAGAGCGGCCGTGACATGGACCTGAATGCCGGACGGGACCTCAACGTGTCCTCGGCGCAGGTCACCAACAGTGTATTCCGCGACAAAAGGCACAACAGCAGCGACATCACTCAATTGGGGGCGAGCGTCAGCGCCGGTCGTGACCTGTCGGCCCAGGCAGGGCGTGATATCAGCGTGATCGCCAGCCAGATCGATGCCAAGCGCGACATCGCGATGGCGGCGACCGAGAACATGATCATCAGCTCTGCCGCGGATGAGGAGCACTCCCTGTCCAAGAGCAAAAAGCTCACCAGACAGGAAGATCACGTCAGCCAGGTCATGTCGGGTATCACGGCCGGCGGCGATGTGGCATTGAGTGCCGGTGATAATCTCGCCGTGGTCTCCAGCCGCATCACCGCTGGCGACGAAGCGTATCTGGTAGCGGGCGACAGACTCGACGTCCTCGCGGCGCAGGACACTGACTACTCGCTATACGACAAAAAGAAAAAAGGATCCTTCGGCTCGAAGAAAACCAAGCGCGATGAAGTCACCGATGTGAAGAACATCGGCAGCGAAATCACCTCCGGCGGCAACATGGTGCTCGCCAGTGGCGGTAATCAGCATTACCAGGTTGCCAAGCTCGATAGTGGCAACGACCTGACTATCAGCAGTGGAGGTGCAATCACGTTTGAGGGCGTGAAGGACTTGCATCAGGAGAGCCACGAGAAAAGTAATTCCAGCATGGCCTGGAACTCAATGTCGGGCAAAGGCAATACCGACGAGACCCTGCGGCAAAGTCAATTGGTGGCTCAGGGGCAATTGGTGATCAGGGCGGTTGATGGCCTGAACATCGATATTAAACAGATCAACCAGAAATCGGTCAGCCAGACCATTGATGCAATGGTGCAGGCAGATCCGCAACTTGCGTGGCTTAAGGACGCCGAGACGCGTGGGGATGTGGACTGGCGTCTGATCAAGGAAACCCACGAGTCGTTCAAATACAGCAGTTCGAGCCTCGGCCAGGGCGCGATGCTGGCGATCATTATCATTGTCACGGTGTTGACGGCGGGCACCGGAACAGCAGCAACTGTTGGCGCAACTGCAGGCACAGCGGCTTCTGGTGCGGCAACGGCAGCAGGGGTGTCAGCGGCCACTGCAGCGTCTATAGGCGCCGCTGCATCGGCTGCCGCAACGGCAAGCTTTTCGGCGGCGGTTGCGCAAACTGCTGTCAGCGCGATAAACAACAAGGGCGATCTGGGTGGCACCTTCAAGGACGTCTTTTCATCGGAAAGCCTGAAAGGCTATGTACTCGCTGGGATTACGGCAGGTATTGCATCAAAGTTCGGGTTCACACCTACGGACCTGAAGTTCGACTTGGCCAGCGCTCAAACCGTTGCGATCAAGACTGCGGCCGATGCGTTGGCAAAAACTGCCATCATGGGCGGCAGCCTCAAGGACAATCTGGTTGAATCCGCGTTGGGGACAGGCATCAGTATTGCCGGAGCAATCGGGGCCAACAAAATTGGCGATGTAACCCTGTTTGAAAACGGCAAGTTGACAAAAGTCGCGATGCACGCTGCGCTGGGTGGCCTGATGGCTGAGGCGATGGGGGGCGACTTCCGTACCGGGGCGATTGCAGCGGGGGCGAATGAAGCGCTGGTTGATTTCCTGGCTGACAAGTTGTTGCCGGTCGGAGTCGACAGAAACAGCCTCGAGTACCAACAAGGGATTAATAAACTGCTGGCGGCCTCTCAACTGATCGGCGTGTTGACGGCGGCCGTTACGGGGGGCGATGCGTCATCCGCCGCTGCAGTGACGGCAAACGCAACGCAATACAACAACCTCGACCACCCTTCGGCTGAGCGATTGCTTAAAGAGCTTGAGGGCTGCCGGGCCACACAGGGTTGTAGTGCCGAGAACATTCGCGAGATTGTCGGGAACTATGAAGATCTGTCGACCAAACGTTCGATGGCCATCAATGCCTGTGACAGCAGGGCTTGTGTAGAGTCGATCCAGAAAAGTGCGGTTTCACTGGAATCACCGGTGGCCAAGGATTTGATGGACTTCCTGCGGCGTAATATTTCCTACGATATGGCCGGGCTCCTCACTGGGAATCCAGGGGTAATTGCTGTTCCATCGCAGGGTGTTGATGGTTGGGGAGCGCTGTTTACTTCGGATAAGCAAATGGCCTTTGCGAAGAATCTCAAGGAGGGCTGGCTGACGCCTGCCGAGTTGGCCGGTGTCGATCAATGGGTCAAAGAGACCAGTTGGCTGGACCAAGCCGCTGGACAGCCGCTTTCTCTGAACGAGCGAGCAACGCTGATGACTGAACTCCAGACGGCAGTAGGTATCTTGCTCATTGGTAAGAGCTCGCCCCCTTCGACATCTATCGAATTCGGGAAAAAACTCACACGGAATAGCTCAGGCCAAATTGAGGCTCAAACGACGCCTGCGCAAGCAATTAAAATGCTTGAATCCAATGGTTACACCAAGTCGTTTTCGAAGGATGGTACGGTATCAATTCTGGTGAAGGGGGATAGGACCTATAGGTTTTATCCAAAGTCAACATCAACGAACGAGCCGACGGCATCACTAGATATTGCCGGAATTAAAAAAACGATAGTCAAAATCAGGCTGAAAGGAGAGTGATATGACGGTGCATAAGCTTGAGTCAGAAGACTCTCATCATATAACGCAAGACTTATCAACTGTTATTAATTTTGCGACAGACCTACCGGCCATGGTTTTTCGTGCGAGCGATTTTGAGTTTTGTTTTTTTGAAAGATCGTTAGTCAGTTTTTCAGATGTTTTGATTGAGCTGATTTCTGCGAGTTATGAAGACTTTTCATCAGATGTGTTTATAAGGTTTGGTGGGAGCTCGGAAAATACATGTTTTTTGCTGGACGGTGTTGATGTTGAGGGGGATGTGGAGTTCATAAATAAAGGATTTCGTGATTTTTTTGCAGGCGAGGTTGATTACCCAATGGTCATTGGGGATCTAGAATTTGACTGGCTAGCATTTGAGAGCGCACACGAAGAGTTTGGAGTGTTGGCAGTGAAATCCGGTCTTAATGTCTCATCGTTTTCCAAGATGCTTAAGAAAAACTTTATAAGCTCAAGAGCTTTTCAGAAGCTTGCGGGTCAACATGAGGTAATGAATAAGATAGTTAAAGCATTTCACGGTTATTTTTGAAGTGAAACAGGCGCCCCAAAGGTCGCCCATTTTCATTCACTTCGCAGCCTGTGCTCGTAACCGTCTACCAATCACATCCATGGAGAAGAGAAAGGGGATGGATTTATTTGGCTGGCTTGATCAGAAAATATATCTGTCCCCTTTTTCCCTTTAGTATCAACAATGTACAACCGGCAAATGTGGTCTGGATAACGATGAGGGTGGCCACCTGCTTGCGAGTGTATTGGACGGACCAGGCGAGAAAATCAATCTTGTTCCTATGGACGGTAATCTTAACAAAGGCACCTGGAAATCGATGGAAAACGCTTGGGTGAAAGCGGTAGATGAAGGTAAGAAGGTCAATGTTAAGATCGAGCCTGTATATGGTGGTAAAGGGGTGCGGCCAGATCGATTCGTGATCAGTTACTCTATCAATAGGGGGCGGCCGGTTACCATCGACTTCAAGAACGCCCCGGGAGGTGTTTGATGGCGCAGGAACAGGATTTATTGCAAGAGATCGGGCAACTGTTGGTTGACGCAGGCCCCGAAAGCGCCAATGTAATTGTCGTAAGGGCTGAGTTGTATCCAGAAGGTGACGCTTGTAGGTACGAATTCGACTATGTCGATAGCAGCGACAAGACTGATTGGTTCAGACCAGCCGCTCGGGCGGTAGGGGATTTGACAGAGCTTTTGGTCAAGTTAAGAAATAGCTCACTTTTAAGTGGAGGGGCTGTTTGGACGAAATGTGAAATAAATTTAGATGTTCTGCGTAATAAGTTGAAGATCAATTACGGATATGACGAGATTGTTTGAAAAGCGGGGACAGACCTGGAGGGATCCCCGCAAATCTACTCCAACGCCTGTGCTTGTCGATGGGGGATAAACGGGGCAGACCAAATTTATTCTGAGAAAGAGGCAGTGCTTCTTCGATTAAACGTGCACTGTCCCAGATTTTCGTCCGGTGAAATTACCGTAGAAAAATTGGCGCGAAAAGGGTGTCCCATCCTGAATAAGATTTACACGTACGCGCAATATAAAACGGGCGACCCAAAGATAGTCCGTTTTTCATTTACCCTATCAGCCCCCCATCGCCGCAATGATCCTGCCTAATAAAAGGCGAGCGAAACACCCCCTACCGTCCGTCAACCCCCACCCCCAAATGGATCCATTCATTGACGCCAGAATAATGGCCATCTAACATCGCGCCACTATTCTGCTATCACTCTCCATTCGAGGGAACGAACATGTACCCACCCGCCCTCGTGGCGAGGTTGTGCCTGGCTTTGCTGTGCCTTTCTCCGCTGAATCTTGCTCACGCCGCCCCCACCCCCGGTGAAACCGATCTGATCCGCGAACGTCAGGATCGCTTGCTCGAAGAGCAGCGTCGGCGTCTCGAAGAGCTCAAGGAGTTACCCGGCAAGGAAGCCAAACCCACACCACCGACGGCCCCGGCCGACGCCCGTTGTTTCCCCATCAAGGACATCGAGCTCAAAGGCGCCGACAGTCTTTCGGACGGCGAAAAAAATCGCCTCCTCAAGCCTTATATCGGTCAGTGCCTGGGCGTCACGCAGCTCAACGAGTTGCTGAAAGTCATCACCGATCACTACATCGAAAAAGGCCTGGTCACGAGCCGGGCCTATTTGCCGCAGCAGGATTTGTCCGGTGGGCATTTGAAGGTGCTGGTGGTCGAGGGCAGGCTCGAAGGATTGAAGGGCGCGGAGGGCAGCAAGCTGTCGGACCGCGAATTGGGTATGGCTTTTCCCGGCAAGAGCGGTGAGCTGGTCAATCTGCGGGAAATCGAGCAGATGGTGGATCAGTTGAACCGCTTGCCGTCGAATCAGGCGCAGATGGAATTGTCGCCGGGCAAGAACGTCGGCGGCAGCGAAGTGCTGGTCAAGAACACGCCACAGAAGCCGTGGCGTGCAGGGTTGTCCCGCAGCAATGACGGCCAGCGCAGCACCGGCGAACAGCAGTGGGGCACGACGTTTGATTGGGACAGCCCGCTGGGCCTGGCTGATCAGTTGATGCTGCGCGGCGGTCACGATGCGATGTCCGATCACCAGCACACCTCCAACAACGCGATGCTCAATTACAGCGTGCCGTGGGGCTGGTGGAATTTCAGTTACACCTACAGCCAGAGCGAATACCGCTCGCAAGCGCAGGCCAACGGTTTCAACTTCAAACAGACCGGCGACAGTGAAAACCATCAGCTGCGCGCCGAGCGGGTGATCCATCGCGATGCCCTGAGCAAGACCTCCCTCAGCACCGGTGTCTCGTACCTGCGCACCAATAATTTCATCGAAGACAGCAAACTCAAGCTGAGCAGCAACCGCATCAGCGAAGCGCAGTTCGGCATTAACCACGGTCGACGGGTCGGCAGCGCCTTCGTCAACCTCGACCTGGGGATGCAGGAAGGCATCGGCATTCTGGACGCCCAGGGCAACGGTGATCCAGGCCCCGGCGAGCCGAATGCGCGTTACCGCAAATACACCGCCACCGCGAGCTATTTGCAGCCGTTCAAAGTGTGGGGCGAGTCCTTCAGTTTCAGCAGCCTGATGACCGGCCAGCGTAGCGAAGACGTGCTGTTCAGCCCGCAACGCACCAGCCTTGGCGGGCAATCGTCGATCCGTGGTTACAAGGATCAATCCTTGTCCGGCGACAGCGGCGGCTACTGGCGCAACGACCTGCGCTGGAGCCGCCCGGTGACCCTGGAATGGCTGCGCCCGGTGTTCGCCGAATACGGCACCAGTCTCGGCTACGACCAGGGCGTGATCCGTGGCGACCGCTACAACGGCGATCAGCACGGGCGCATGTCGAGCAACTCCGTGGAGCTGTTTGCCCGAGGTCAGCACCTGGCCGCCAGCGTGACCTTTGCCCATTCCCTGGAACGCCCGGACACCCTGACCGAGCGTGAAGCGCCGATCTATTTCCGCGTGGATGTCTTCCTCTAAATTCTGCTTTAACGGGATTCAAATCATGGACGTTCGTCAACTGGCCCTTCTGGCTGGTCAGCCTTCTGCTGCCATCAAAAAACGCGAGCACTTCTGGGGCATGCCCAAGCGCGGGTTGGCGTTCCTGTTGGCCAACGTCATGTTCTGGCAGCCGATGTGGGCCCAGGCGGACGGGATTGTGGTGGCCTCGCCGGGCACCAGTCTCGGTCAGGCCGGCAATGGGGTGCCGATCGTCAATATCGCCACGCCCAATGGCACGGGCCTGTCGCATAACCAGTTTCACGATTACAACGTCGGCACCCAAGGCGTGATCCTCAACAACGTCGCCAACCAGACTGGCGCCACGCAACTGGGCGGTATCATCGTTGGCAACCCCAACCTGACCAATCGGGTCGCGGCGCAAACCATCCTCAACGAAGTGGTCGGCGGCAGCCCCAGCCAGTTGCGCGGTTACACCGAAGTGGCGGGGCAGTCGGCCCGGGTGATCGTCGCCAACCCCTACGGCATCAGCTGCAACGGCTGCGGCTTCATCAACACCCCGCGCGTGACCCTGACCACCGGCAAACCGGTGCTAGACAACGGTCGGCTGGATCGCTTCCAGGTCGATCAGGGCAGCGTTGCCATCGACGGCGCCGGGCTGAACGCCAACAACGTCGACCGCTTCGAAATCATCACCCGTAGCGCCAGGATCAACGCCGAGATTCAGGCCAGGAACCTGACCATCGTCGCCGGTCGTAACGACGTCAACGCCGACAGCCTCAACGCCACCGCCCGTGCCGATGACGGCAGCGCCAAACCACAACTGGCCATCGACTCCTCGGCCCTTGGCGGCATGTACGCCGGGGCGATCAAACTGGTGGGCACCGAGGCCGGAGTCGGGGTGAAACTCGACGGCAACCTGGCCGCCAGTGGCGGAGATATCCAGCTCGATGCCAATGGGCATCTCAGCCTCGCGCAGACGTCGGCCACAGGCGCAGTGAACGTCAAAGCCATCAGTCTCGATGCCCAAGGCCCGGTCTACGCCGGCACCGCCGTCAACGTGCAAACCCAAGGCAACCTGACCAACCAGCAAACCCTCGCCGCCCGGGACAACATCACGTTGAGTGCCGGCGGTGTACTGACCAACAACGGCATTATCGAAGCCGGAGTCAACGCTGACACCAGCCGCAACGCCAACGGCGATGTGAGCCTGAGCGCGCAGAACCTCAATAACACCGGCAAGACGGTGGTGGCCAGCCGTACCCTGACGGTCAACACCAGCCAGACTCTGAGCAATCAGGGCGGCACATTGAGCGCCGGGCAAACCGCGAACATCACGGTTGGAACGCTGGACAATCAAAATAACGGGCGGGTGTTGAGCAAGGGCAATCTCAACCTTACGGGCAGTCAGGTGCTCAACGGCCAAGGACTGATTAACAGCAGCGGTAATCTCAACGCCACCCTTGGCCACCTGAACAACCGCAATGGCGAGGTGTCCAGCACGGGCATCACCACGGTTGTGGGCCAGAGTCTGGACAACAGCGATGGCAGCCTTGTCGTTCAGCGCGGGCTGGATATTCGCCTCGACAATGCGTTGAGTAACGTCGAAGGCCTGATCAGCAGCGAAGGCACTCTGACGGTCAACGCGGCCAGCCTAGACAGCACTCGCGGCAGCTTGTCGAGCGCCGGCGCGCTGACGCTGACCACCACGGGAGTGCTGAACAATCAGGACGGTTCGATCACCACCGACAGCGGCCTGACCCTCAAAAGCCAAAGCCTGAACAACCGCCAGAGCGGCCTGATCAGCGGCAAAAACGCGACCACCGTCACCACGGGTACGTTCGACAACACTCAGGGCGGGCAATTGATCGGCGGCGATACGCTCGATTTGACCGCGACCCAAGTCAGCAACGGTGTTGCCAGCCGAATCGCCAGCGACAAGGCCCTGACCGCCAGTGTCACCGGTTTCGATCAGCAGGGCGGTCAGCTGTTCAGCAAAACGTCCCTGAGCCTGGACCTGAATCAGGGCCAACTGAACAACCAGAACGGGCTGATCAACGCACCGTTGCTGATGTTGAAAAACCTCAAGGACGTCAACAACGGCGGCGAAATTTCCAGCGCCGAGGCCTTCACACTGGCCGCGCAGAACCTGGACAACAGCAACGGCAAATTGCTGAGCAATCAGAACCTGACCCTGCGCATCGATCAGGCGCTGACTAACCTCAAAGGCCTGATCAACGCCACCACCGGCCTGACAATCAACAGCAGCGGCCTGAATAACCAGAACGGTTCTTTGCTGGGCAGCGCCATTGCCATCGACTTCGGGGCGGCCACCGGGGACCTGAACAACAGCGGCGGTCTGATCACCACCGCAGGCTTGCTGAGCCTCCAGCACCTGCGCGACCTGAACAACCAGAACGGCGAAATCTCCAGCAGCCAAAGCCTCGACCTCACGGCCCGCGCCCTGGATAACAGCGGCGGCAAGCTGATCAGCAGCAACCTGCTGACGGTCAACGCCGACACGGTACTCAACCAGGGCGGCCTGATCTCCGGCTGGCAAGGCCTGAGCCTCACCAGCAACAGCCTGGACAACCGCAACAAAGGCACGCTGTCGAGTCACGACGCCGATGTGGTCGTCAGCGTCAGCGGTGCGATTCTCAACAGTGGCGAAGGTGCGCTGGTCAGCCAGAAAATCCTGAGCGTCAACGCGGCCAGCCTGGACAACAGCAACGGCGGCATTCTCTCCAGCGCCGGCGCCCAGACCTTGACCCTCAGTGGTCTGCTGAACAACGCCCAAGGCGGTTTGATCGACAGCGGCGCAACCCTGGCCATGCAGGCCATGACGCTGGGCAATGCCGGCGGCACGGTCAACGCAAAACAGGACCTCAGTTTCACCGGCACCATACTGGATAACACCGGCGGCAATCTGATCGGCAACGCTGCCGTGACCCTGGACCTGCTCGGCATCCTGACCAACACCAAAGGCAAGCTGGCCAGCGCCGGCCCGCTACTGGTGCAGCGTGCCACGCAAATCAATAACCAGGGTGGCCAGCTCACCAGCGAAGGCTTGATGACCCTGCTCACCAGTGGCCTGGACAACCGCAATCTCGGCACCATCGCGGCCAAGGATCTACTGACCATCACCTCGGACGGTACGCTGCAAAACAGCGCCGCCGGCCAGATCTACAGCCAGAAGGGCGACCTGCAAATCCAGGCCGCCAGCCTCGCCAACGCCAAGGGCACCCTGCAAAGCCAAGGGGCTTTGAACCTCACGGTCAGTGGCGATATCGACAACCAGAGCGGCCGCATCGTCGCCACGGACGGTGACCTGACCATCAAGGCCACCAACCTCGACAACCGCGGCGGCGTGCTCGCCAGCCTGCAAGCCGCGTTCACGGCCAACCTGAGCGGTGTGCTGAAAAATGGCTATGACCTGAACAACAACCGCCGCAGCGGCGTCACCCAGGCCCAGCGCCTGAACCTGACCGCTCTGGGCGGCATCGACAACTACGGCGGGCGTATCGCTGCGCAAAGCGGCGACGCGATCATCGTCACGGGCAACTTCGACAACCGCAACGGCGGCCTCTACGCCAAAGGCAAGGTCAACGTCACCGGCCACAACTTTGACAACAGTGGCGACAATGACGGCCAGATCGCCGGTCAACAGATCGACCTCAATCTCAGCGGCGCCCTGAACAATCGACTGGGCATCATCGAGAGCGACACTACCCTGGCGATCAAGGCCGCCAGCCTCGACAACCAGACCGGCCAACTGCGCGCCCTCGGTACCAATGGCAAAACCAGCTTCCAGATCGGTGGCCTGTTCGACAACCGCAACGGCACCCTGGAAAGCGCCAACACCGACCTGTCCATGGCGGTGGGCAGTTTCCTCAACGGCGGCGGCAGTTTGTTGCACGTGGGCAACGGCACCTTCGACATTTCCACCGCCAACGTCACCGGCGCCGGCGGCAGCATCGTCACCCGTGGCGGCCTGACCCTCAACGCCGACAGCTGGACCAACAGCAACGTCATCCAGGCCGGGCGTCTGAAGGTCAACGTCAACAGTTTCACCCAGACGGCGAGCGGTCAGTTGCTGGCCTCGGAGAGCCTCGTCGGTACCGGTGTCAACTGGTTCAACGAGGGATTGATTGCCAGTGACGGCAGCCTGCAGCTCAACCTCAGTGGTGCCTATACCGGTGCAGGTCGAGTCACCAGCCTGGGGAGTCTTTCGCTCAGCGCGGCCAGTCTGAATCTGGCCGAAGCCGGCCGAATTGCCGGCGGCGGGCCCACAGATATCAGTGCCTCCGGCCCGATCATCAACTATGGGCGGATCACGTCAAATGACGATCTGCTGCTCAATACGGCATCCCTCAGCAACTACGGCACCGTGGGAAGTGCACAAGACCTTACGGTTAACGCCTCGCAATTGCTCAATCAGCGGGGCCTGATTTTCAGCGGCGCGGACATGCAGCTGCGTAGCAATACGCTGACGAACAACTATGGCGACATTTACAGTCTGGGTGATTTGACCGTCTCCCGGAACGCGGCGGGCGAGCGGGCCGACGCTATCGAAAACATCTCCGGCAGCCTGGAAAGCGCCGGTGACATGCGCTTGCTGGCAACTTCAATCAGCAACCGCAGGGACGTGCTGACCTTCGCGGAGCAACGGGTGAATGGCACTATCACCCACAGCTGTAGCCATTGCTCGGACGAGTGGAACGTCTGGTACTACGTCACTGAAGTGTATGAGCGCACGGTCGATAAAGACTCGCCGTCGGCCTTCCTGACCTCCGGAGGCAATCTCGATGTCACGGGATCGAGCTTTCTCAATCAATACAGCTCGGTGTCGGCTGCCAACAACATCAACATCACGGTCGATACCTTCAAGAATGAAGGGGTGAACCTGGAGACCATTACCTATCGCAGTCACTACAGAAATCCGGCCGACCAGGAGCCGGGAAGCATCTACCTGGGGTTGATCGATCCGGGCGGTGCGGTCAACGAGTACAACAAGTACAGCGCCAAATACGTGCCGTTATACCGGCGGGCCAATGGCGGTTACTTCTACCAACAGGAGAGCGGATTAAGCACCGAACTCAACCCTGATTACGATCCGTCGAAAAACCTGCCGGTGCCTGAAGCGGTCACCAAATATGGGGTTTTCTCGGCCACGCAAACCGCCAGCACCGGTAAAAGCATCAACGCCGTTATTCAGTCCGGTGGCAGTACGACCATCACCGCTTCGACTTCTTTCAACAACAGCGTGCAAACGGTCAACGCGCCCATTGTCACCAGCGACAGCAAGGTGGACGCCACCGGCACCCAACGCGCGACCACTCCATTCATCGTCCACCTCAACAGCCAACTCCCACCGGACCTGGCCCAACAACGGGTCGATCCCCTGACACTGCCGGGCTTCGTGTTGCCGCAAGGTACAAACGGCCTGTTCCGCCTCAGCACGCAAGGCACGGCTTCTGGCGCCGCCAACAACGGTCCGCAAAGCTGGACCCTGGGCGGTGCCAGCATCAGCCCGACCCAGCGGCAGCAAACGGTACCCGCCACCAGCGCCGTCACGATCAACCGTGTGCAAGGCCTGCCGAACAATGCCGGCAAATCCCAGCCGCACAAATACCTGATCGAAACCAACCCGGTACTCACCGACCTCAAGCAGTTCATGAGCTCGGACTACCTGCTGTCGAACCTCGGTTACGACCCGGACACCAGCGCCAAACGACTGGGCGATGGCCTCTACGAACAACGCCTGATCCAGCAAGCGGTAGTGGCCCGCACCGGCCAACGCTTCATCGGTGGCCAGACCTCCGACGAGGGCTTGTTCAAATACCTGATGAACAACGCCGTCGCCAGTAAACAGGCACTCAACCTGTCGCTCGGCGTCAGCCTGACCTCCGAACAGGTCGCAGCCCTGACCCATGACATTGTCTGGATGGAAACTGCCGAGGTGAACGGCGAGCAAGTGCTGGTGCCGGTGCTCTACCTGGCCCAGGCCAACAACCGTTTAGCACCCAACGGGGCGTTGATTGCCGGCAACGACATCACCCTGATCGCCGGCAAGGACCTGAACAACGCCGGCACCTTGCGCGCCTCCAACAACCTGTCGGCCACCGCCGCCAACGACCTGGTCAACAGCGGCCTGGTGGAAGCCGGCAACCGCCTCGACCTGAAAGCCAGCAACAACCTAGTCAACAAGGCGGGCGGCATCATCGCCGGCCGTGACGTCACGCTCACCGCCACCCGGGGCGACGTGATCAATGAACGCACCGTCAGCAGCTACGACGACCAGAACGGCCAATGGTCCTGGTCCCAGGGCTTTGCCGACAGCGCGGCACGGATCGAAGCGGCCAACAGCCTGACCATCAATGCCGGGCGCGACTTCAACACCATTGGCAGCGTGGTCAACAGCCGGGGTGAGCTGACGATTAAAGCGGGCCGGGACGTGAACATCGTGTCGGCGCAAAAGAGCAACAGCATCACCGATGGCCGGGATCATAACGATGCGTCGGTGACGCAGCTTGGCGCGCAGGTCTCCGCGGGTCGCGACCTGACCATTGACGCCGGCCGCGACCTGAGCGCCATTGCCAGTCAGATCGATGCCCAAGGCGACATCGCCATGGCTGCCGCAAACAATCTGACCCTGGCCTCGGCGGCGGATGAACAGCACTCGTACGAAAAAACCAGGAAGGCCGCCAGGCAGGAAGACCATGTCAGGCAGGTATCTACGACCGTTAATGCGGGAGGCAGCGTTGCCCTCAATGCGGGCAAGGATCTGGATCTGATTGCCAGCCGAGTGAGTGCGGGGGATGAGGCCTATTTGTTTGCGGCCAATAACCTGACGCTGCAGAGCGCAGAAGACAGCGATTACAGCTTCTACAGCAAAACCAAGAAAAGCTCCTCGGGCAAGAAGAGTCGACTCGACGAGGTGGCCAGTACCACCAATATCGCCAGCGCAGTGACCTCCGGCGGTAACACCACCCTGCTGGCCGGTAACGACATGCTGATCAAAGGCAGCGAGATCGCAGCCGATAAAGGCGGAGTGCAACTGGTAGCTGGCAACGACATCCAGATCGTTGCTGCCACAGACTCGAACAGCGCCCGCCATGAAAGCAGCTCCAGTAAAAGCAGCTGGGGTGGCTTGAAGTCGAGCAAGGTCAAGGATCAGGTTTCCGAGACGCAAACCACTGCTGTCGGTAGTGTGATCTCGGGTAATACCGTGGATGTGGTGGCCAATCGCGACGTCACAATCACCGGCTCATCGTTGGTAAGCACACAGGATCTGACTGTGCAGGCGGGTCGTGACGTCACCATCAACGCAGCGGAAAACACCTTTACCCGCAATGAACTTCATAAGGAAAAGAACCGCGACCTGACCGGCGTACTGACAGCCAACAACCTGGGCGTCGATGACATCATCGGTAACCAGCACCTGTCGATCAGCAGTCAGAATCACACCGGCCAATCGTCTCAGACTACGTTGACCGGTAGCACCATCGGCTCCAGCGAGGGCAATGTCAGTCTCACCAGCGGTCGTGAACTGAGTGTGACTGCCAGCGATTTGATCAGTACCAAGAATATGAGCCTGATCGGTTCCAAGGTGACTATCGCTGCCGGCATGGAAAGCGCGAGCCAGAGCAGCACTGATAAATCCAGCAGCTTGGCGGTCGGTCGGGTCATTGGCGGCATGATCGTTGATACGGTCAATACGATTCGCAGTTCAGTTGAAGCGGCCAAAAACGCAGATGACCCACGACTTAAAGCGGTCAAGTTGGCTCAAGCAGCCATGGCATTCAACGATCTGGGAGGAATGGGCGGTGACGCCGAAGGCGCAGGCGCGGACTATGGGAAAAAGCAGGGTACTGCCAGCAATGGATCTCTGATCAAGATTGGCACCGAACTGGCGAACACCCACAGCAAAAGCACTAGTGAATACACCAGTCAGAGTGCCAAGCAAAGTACGATCAACGCTGGCAAAGGCTTATTGATTCTTGCGGATGGCAGTGCCCCGGGAACAGTCGGTGATATTCATGTCATCGGCAGCAGTTTGAAAGCCACCGACACCGTGTTGCTGGCAAAAAACAACATCATACTGGAAAGCGCGCAGAACGCTGCCGACTGGGCTAACAACAGCAGCAATAACAAAACTGCCATCGGCGCCAGCTTCAACTTGGGTGCGCAGAACGGATTTACCCTTGACCTTGGAGCGTCCATTGCCAAGAGCATGGGAACCGGTAGCTCGGTTACTCAGGTAAACACTACTCTGGATACCGGCTCTCTCTCCTTGCACAGTGGGAATGACACGACCCTAGCAGGTGCGCAAGTTCGGGCCGACAGCATCAAGGCGTTGATCGAGGGTAACCTCAACATCACCTCGCGTCAGGACACCGAGACCCAGAAGAACAAACAGGGCAGTGCCGGTTTCGGTGGCAGCATCTGTATTCCGCCGTTCTGCTACGGCGCACCGGTGACCGCATCCGCAAGCTTGGCCGCTGGCAACATGAACAGCGACTATAAGGCAGTGACAGACCAGAGTGGTTTGTTTGCTGGCAAGAATGGTTACGATATCACCGTCGGTAAAAACACGACCTTGCAAGGCGCGGTCATTGCCAGTGAGGCATCAGCCGACAAGAACCTGCTCAGCACTGATCGCCTGATCGTTAGTGACATCAAAAATATCAGCGAAATCAGTGCCCAATCGGCGGGGGTCTCGGCCTCTTATGGCGGCAGTGCCGGCTCAAGTGTGGGTGGTAGCGTTCCACTCTCGTTGAGCGATTCGGATCACAGCAGCACCCGCAGTGCTGTCAGCGAAGGCACCATCATCGTGCGCAACGCCGAGGGTGCGAATGATCTGGTTGGTCTGAATCGCGATACCGCAAACGCCAATCAGACGCTGGATAAGCCTGATGAAAAAGCGATCCAGGAACGGATCGATCTTATTCAAAGCACGGTTTCGCTGTCGAAAGACATCATCGGCAAAGTAGCCAATGCCCAGCAGCAAGCCGCCAGCGACAGAGCCAAGTCAGCGAGCAGTGACAAAGAGCGCCAAGCAGCGATTGATGACTACAACAGCTGGGGTGTGGGTGGTGATAAACGCTTCATGGCAGATATCGCCGCAGGCGTGATTGCCGCAGGCTTGGGTAGTGTAGGAGGTGCCACAGCGGTAGGTCTGGTTGCCAATACCACAGCGGCAGATACCTACAAAAAAATCGGTGATTACGCCGATCAACAGCTAGCAGATGCAACGCGAAGCAAAGACAAAACCCTGCAAGCGGCATGGGCTGAAGGAGGCTCTGCTCGCATCTTGTTGCACAGTTTGGCAGGAGCCTTACAAGGCTTGTCCAGTGGCATGGCGGTAAATGGTGCCATTAGTGCAGGCGCGTCGGCGGCGATTATGCCGGCATTGGATGAAGTGCTGAAAAACTTCGGAATTGGCCTGGAAAGTCGAGATGCGTTCGACACTTTGATTGCAGCAGGACTAGGGGCTGCTGCGGGTGGCGGTAGTTCGATTGCGCAGATGGGTGGGGCTACCACTGCTGGCAACATCGAAAAATACAATCGTCAATTCCACCCAACAGAAGCAAGGCTTATCGAACAGGAAGCGCCAAAACTTGCGACCCAACTTGGCATCTCTGTGGCTGAAGCTGAGCAACGCATGGCTCGTGCATTCGCCTTTTATACGGATGCTCAGTGGCAAAAAACGATTGGCGGCGCCGACAGCCAGTTCGATGCGGCCACGCTAGAGCACCTCGGCATTGCTCTCTCGCCGCTGGCGGGTCGTTATGACACCGTTGTGTCAGTACTCGAGAATGGGAATAAGGCTTATACCGTCGATGAAACGCTGAGTTTGATAAAAAACTACAATGTGGTTCATTCAGCTGACTTTAAAAACTATGATATCAACATCGGCTATCTCGGCGATCCCGACGGGTTCGATACAAATAGCCTTGTTGACTTCTACAACCTGAATCTGGATTTTAGTGGAAAAAAAGCCGGGGTCTTTGATCCTGTTACGGGAACGGTGGCGGGTGGCGCTTTAAGTGTCTGGACTGGCTTGCGATCAATGGCATCTATGGGCAATGAGCTTCTGTCCGGCCATGCGTTAAATGCTGCAAATAGTCTTCTAGATCCGTTTGTCGATCCAGATGCGTCAATGGTTTCCAATTGGTTGGCCACCTACAGCGGCCAAAATTTTGTCTTCGGGCTACAAAACAACAGCTATCAGAAGGCCTTGCAGACGGGACAGAATGTTGCTGATCTTGCTACGCTTATAATACCGGGGGCGGGAGAGGCTGCAGGATTCGGGAAAATAACTAAAACTTCTGTGTTGGGTGGGAAGCTTGTAGATGAGGAGATTTTCTTTCGTGCTATGAGTCCGGAACATTATGATACGTTGTTAGAGACAGGGAAGGTGTCGGCAACAGGGGAAACATTTATTTCACCTACACAGGGTTTTTCTTCAACATATACAGGTGTTCTAGTGCAATTTAATTTGTGGCCAGGTGCTCTTGATGCGCTTTCCGGACTAGGAGTCCGTGATGCCTCTAAAGCGGTTAAAAATGCATATCCAGACATGCCGCCAATGTCTTCACTGCCTGAAGGTTGGTCTTTTACCAATGTATATTTCAAAAAGGAAAGGGACCAAATTAACATCGGTCTAGGTAAAGGGTCGGGGTTGGATGTTTTTAATTATTATATAAAGTCATTTTCGGAGATTAAGCGATGAACCATGAGCAGCAAAAATTGGTGTTTGATCTTATGTTTAAAAGAATTTCAAAGGAAAAGTTTATTGAATTGTTTTTCGTGGGAAGGGACATCCCGGAAGATTACGTATGCCAGGAGCTAAAGGCTGCGCTTGCAATTAAAGATGCTGATAGCGTGGAATGTTTGCTGATTGTTGGTTTTATATTTGGCTTTTCGAGGGAGTGTCCAGATGTTTTGAGCCGGCTGTTAGTTGAAGATTGGCATGTTTGCCATGAAGATATTGCCAGTGCACTTCAGTCGCTTAAATATCCTGGTGCTGTTGATTATTTGTTTGAGGCTGCCCTGGCTGATTACCCGTATATAGGTTCTGAATATTCTTTAGGTGTTAAATGCATACACGCGCTACATGATGTGGGTACAGATAGCGCTAAGGAAAAACTGCGAATTTTGGCACAGGCAGAAAATCCTGTTCTGTCCGAGCTTGCAGGCCGACTACTAGCATCTATGTAATGGATTTTTAGTTAAAGTTTGGTTTGGAATATATTATGTTGTTTGTTGTTGGGTGGTATGTTTTTTCGAGCGGAAGCATTTTTCGTGCTTTTTCGATTTTGTTGTCAAGGACCAAGTCGTGAATATTGTGCGCCAATGATGTTATATCAGTTATGTTCTGTATCCATTCATTGACGTAAAGCTCTACGGCTTGCCTGCTTAGGCCTATCTGAATCGCGCGGTGTGTTTGCGGTTGTAGGTACAAGTCTCGTTCTGGATCCCACTGTATGCGGACTGGTGTATTTTCCTTCACATTGAGCCATTCCTCTTTGCTCATTAATTCGTCGGGATGGCTGGGGCAGCTATGGGCTAATGCCCACTCGAAGCCTTCTCGTGAAATATCGATTGCCAATATTCGGGACTGCCCCGCCTCCTTCAGACCCCAGCCGGCTCGGTACATCATCCATAGAAATGATGGCTTTATCCATGTCATCCGCTCCATCTTGAACGGCGGTGACGCGAAGGTACCAAGGGTCAGCGCTGCATCGGCGATAGCATCCGAATAAGCCTGGTAGACGCGAATTGTCTTATCGTCGTACAAGCCGCGAATCTGGCGGAGAGGTGTAATTTGAGAGGCGAACCCCAACTGATTTTGCATGCTCGTACTCAACATCTAATGAAAATAAAGGATTGACTATGTCTTGGGGTATTTTTGACTCAAGGGACGGATTTTTTTTTGTATCTCGACTTTCTTGGCGCATTGCGTCTTGAGACAAGTTTTCCCATCAGCCAAAAATCCCGTAAAAGGACATTCATACGTGAACAAAATCTCACTATTGCTACTAACCCTGATTCTGGCATTACCAGGCTGCCATTCCAACGTCAGAGACTCTTCCCCTAGCCTACTGAAAGACGGTGTCCAGCTGCACCAGAACAAGGTGACAGTCGATGCGCAGCACGCCAAGGTCATCATGAAAGCCTCAGGTAACACTTCTCCGGTAGAGTTCGCAATCAGGCGCGCAGCGGATCCTGACCAGCGTATGGAGGTGCTTGGAACCGTGGTGGATTCAGGCCAGGGGAAGGTGTTCGGCTGGATCGCCAAACTTAACGAAGTGGCCAACAGCGCGACTGTTAAACGCTTCCCACAGCTGGAAGTACAGGCCGATACCGATCAGCCGTTCCAGGTGTCGGGTTATTCAAAGGGTGGGGGAGTCGGGAATACTTACAGCTGCGGTCCGCTCAAAACCACTTTCACGCCGGAAAGAAGCAAGGTCTATTTGGTGGAGTTCCAGTTTGTTGGTAGCCGCTGTGAGCAACATGTCTACGATGTTACCCAGCCTGAGCAGCGCATTCCCGTGACGAGCACACCTTCAGCGTAAGGGGCAGATTTAATTATTTGTTTTTGGCTGAGGTAAGCAAGTACAGATCACGTTTTTTCTGAGGGTGGGGTAGTACTCCTTCGATTTCTTTCTGGCCTGGATGGGCGAAACACTGCCGGCCAGCACCCACGTCGTCAGCGGCGAGTCTCTGGATGCAATCATCCAGGCGGGTGGAAACGTCACCCTCGATGCCTCCCAGAACATCAACAACAGTTTGGTCCGCCCGTTCTATGCTTATGTGGCGGCGGGTCGTACCCAAACCGACACCGGCGCGGGCAGTGGCTACTCGACGCGGATTCAGATCAACCAGCAACTCGCCCCCGATCTGGCCCAGCAACAAGTCAACCCGCTGGCCTTCCCGGCTTCAGCCTGCCCAGCAACCAGAACTGCCTGTTCCGTCTGAGCAGGAAGGCAGCACCCACCCGACCGGCACCGGCCCGCAAAGCTGGACCATGGGCGGTGCCAGCATCACCCCGACCCAGCGGCAGCAAACGGTACCTGCCACCAGCGCCGTCACGATCAATCGTGTCCAGGGTTTGCCGGACAGCAGCGCGCCGTCCAAACCGCAGAAATACCTGATCGAAACCAACCCGGTACTCACCGACCTCAAGCAATTCATGAGCTCGGACTACCTGCTGTCGAACCTCGGTTACGACCCGGACAACAGTGCCAAACGACTGGGCGATGGCCTCTACGAACAACGCCTGATCCAGCAAGCGGTAGTGGCCCGCACCGGCCAACGCTTCATCGGTGGTCAGACCTCCGACGAGGGCTTGTTCAAATACCTGATGAACAACGCCGTCGCCAGCAAAACGGAGCTCAACCTGTCTCTGGGCATCAGCCTGACCTCCGAACAAGTCGCGGCGCTGACCCACGACATTGTCTGGATGGAGGAGCACGAAGTGAACGGCGAGAAGGTGCTGGTGCCGGTGCTCTACCTGGCCCAGGCCAACAACCGTTTAGCACCCAACGGGGCGTTGATTGCCGGCAACGACATAACCCTGATCGCCGGCAAGGACCTGAACAACGCCGGCACCTTGCGCGCCTCCAACAACCTGTCGGCCACCGCCGCCAACGACCTGGTCAACAGCGGCCTGGTGGAAGCCGGCAACCGCCTCGACCTGAAAGCCAGCAACAACCTAGTCAACAAGGCGGGCGGCATCATCGCCGGCCGTGACGTCACGCTCACCGCCACCCGGGGCGACGTGATCAATGAACGCACCGTCAGCAGCTACGACGACCAGAACGGCCAATGGTCCTGGTCCCAGGGCTTTGCCGACAGCGCGGCGCGGATCGAAGCGGCCAACACCCTGAACATCAATGCCGGGCGCGACTTCAACACCATCGGCAGCGTGGTCAACAGCCGGGGTGAGCTGACGATTAAAGCGGGCCGGGACGTGAACATCGTGTCGGCGCAAAAGAGCAACAGCATCACCGATGGCCGGGATCATAACGATGCGTCGGTGACGCAGCTTGGCGCGCAGGTCTCCGCGGGTCGCGACCTGACCATTGACGCCGGCCGCGACCTGAGCGCCATTGCCAGTCAGATCGATGCCCAAGGCGACATCGGAATGGCTGCCGCAAACAATCTGACCCTGGCCTCGGCGGCGGATGAACAGCACTCGTATGAAAAAACCGAGAGTGTCACCCGCCAGGAAGACCATGTCAGTCAGGTATCCACGGAGATCACCGCGGGGGGTAGCGTTGCCCTGAAGGCGGGCAAGGATTTGACGCTGATCTCGAGCAAGGTCACCGCTGGGGATGAGGCCTATCTGGTGGCCGGTGACAAGCTCGAACTGCTGGCGGCGCAAGACCGCGACTACACGCTGTATGACATGAAGAAAAAGGGCGGCTTCGGCGCCGAGAAAACCCAGCGCGATGAAGTCACCGATGTAAAAAACATCGGCAGTGCAATCACCACCGGGGGCAACCTGAGCTTGGTCAGCGGTGGGGATCAGCGGTATCAGGTGGCGAAGTTGGAGAGTGGTAAGGACATCATCCTCGACAGTGGTGGGGCGATCGTTTTTGAAGGGGTGAAGGACCTTCATGATGAGAGCCATACCAAGAGTGATGGTGATCTGGGGTGGTTCGAAGCCAAAGGTTCGGGCACCACAGACGAAACTCTCCGTCAGAGCCAGCTAGTCGCCCAAGGACGACTGGTGATCAAAGCGGCTGGCCAGATCAGCATCGATGTCAAACAGGTCGACCAGCAAAGCGTCAGCCAGACCATCGATGCGATGGTCCAAGCCGACCCGAACCTTGCATGGATGAAACAAGCAGAAGCGCGTGGTGACATCGACTGGCGTCAGGTGAAGGAGATCCACGAGAGCTTTAAGTACGACAATTCAGGGTTAGGGGCGGGGGCGAAGATCGCCATCGCCATCCTGATGTCTTTCATCATGGGCCCGGCGGGGCTAGGCCTGGTGGGCGGCGGTGCCGCGGGCGCGTTTGCCACAAGCCTGGCGACTACTGCCGTTACCAGCACCATCAGCAACAAAGGCAATCTTGGCGCGGCGTTCAAAGAAACCTTCAGCGCTGACAGCCTCAAGGGCGCCGCCATTGCCGACTTCACTGCGGGCATGCTCGATTACGCGGACGCCAACTGGTTCGTCGGTGCGGCGGAAGGTGCAAAGTCCGCGAGCATTCTTACTAGCACCAACTTCACCGACATTGCGATACGGGTGGGTGGCCGTGCGGTGATCTCCAGCGGCATCTCAACCGCCATCGGGGGTGGCAGTTTTGGCGACAACTTCAGTGCGGCGCTGCTGGGTGAGGCTGGCAATGTGGCCATGGCTACCGGGTTTAACTGGATCGGCGACACCATCAAGTTTCCGGACGGGAGCCTCGAGAAAGTTGTCGCTCATGCGTTGATGGGAGGCTTGCTGTCGAAGGCGACTGGTGGTGATTTCGCGACTGGCGCTGCAGCGGCAGGGCTGAATGAAGCGTTGATGAATCAACTGGTCAGTATTGCGGATGGCAACGACCAGTTGCACGTAATGATGTCGCAGTTGACGGGGCTTGTGGCCGCAGCGGCGGTGGATGGGGATCTTCAGCAGGGAGCAGATATTGCGAAGAACGCCACGCAGTACAACTGGCTGCTACACAAAGAAGTTGCTGAGGCGGATAAAGCTCGAGCAGCTTGTGGTTCGGGGCCTGGTGCTCAAGTGTGCCAGGACAACATCACCCGGGCAATAGCAGCATTGGATGCCGAAAGACAACGTGATATGGAGGAGTTTGGGCGTCAGATTCAGCTGCGTGGACTACAAGAAGGGTGGACGCTCGATGAAATAAATGCGGCCAAGGCTAGATATTTTTCAGGCATTGACACAAAAGAACTTACAACTGTCTACCCCCCGTCGATGGAGCCTGGGTTTCTGGCCAGAGAAGGGTTGACGGGGTTCAAGGACCGAGCTGTTGCGTGGCCAGGAGGGGTGGTTGACACAGCAAAATCGGCTTGGAATGCCATTTCATCCCCTTTCGATACGATTGGCGGGATAGCGCTCGGGATTAAGGACTGGATTACCAGTCCGATCCCGTCGCATGCGCTAGAACGGGAGTTTGATAAAGTGGCGACCGCCTCTGCCCAGCAGTTAGGTGGTATGGTTTTTGACACGACTACTGGGTTTGCCACAGCTTATATTGGTGGGAAAGCTGTTGCGTGGGTTGGTGGGAAATGGGTTGATGCAAAAGCCCCAGGTGATACTGTTGTGCGCAGCGATAATGATTTTTCATCACCGGTCGGGGGAAATGGAAAACCAAAGGCATATATCAATGAGAATGGCGATTTGGTTCCTCCTAACCCAGAAGGGACCGGCAGCGTTCAAACACATGTGCGTGGAGGTGGTTCTGAAAACTCTCCCTACATCTCCGTAACCGACCCGAACGCTGCCTCGAATCCTAAGGACTACGGCACGCATAAAATCGAAATCGACGTGACGCGATTGCAGCAGGATATTGATTCCGGTGTATTGCCAAATACCAGGTTCTTGAGCAGCCGTGAAATCGCGGCCGAGTTGCAATCAAGGGTAGATGCGGCACGGGAGAAATACACGAACAACCCGTCCACGAAAAATGAGACTTCATTGACGAGAGCAGAGGCAGACTTGAGGAACGCCACACGTGATGGAGAGTGCTTGATCAAGGGCTGTGTCCCGGCCGACTATATTAAATTTATCGATAAATAGGTATTTGTCATGGATCGGAAAACAAACGACCTGCTTAATAGTATTCCGGAACATGCAGATTATGCTGCTGATGCAGGAGACCTGGACCCCGAGGATATTCCGCAGGAAAGAATGGATGCTGTGAAGGGGTTGCTTCTTCACGCAGATAATGATGTGGTGCGCTTCCTAGCTGCGAAGTTATTGACCAGTTGGGGGGTCCATGAAGGCCTGATTGCCTTGGAGAAGAGCATGGAAAGACCTGGAATTATCGAAGGCATCTATTCTCATAGGCTGCATGGATACGATGACACTTATCGTCAGATACTTATGGCAGTGACCATGTATTTTGCCAATATGGCTGACAGGGGGGGAAGAGAGGTGGCGAGAACCCAAGTCTACTCGCCCTTGTCGAAAATCATAGCGTTGGCGGGCAGCAAACCTTTTGAAATAGCCGATGTTTTTGCCTTCGTGAAGCGTGAAAGATATCTGGAGTATATACCTCCTATTGAACAGCATCTTGTTTCGATAATTGATCATCCAGAAATACATCGTTGGAAGATTTATGATGCTATCGAATTGTTAATGGATTTTGATCCTGAGTTTGTCATGTCTCTGTTGAAAGAAAAAAACAAGACGATTGATGATTTCAAACCAACAGTACAGGATTGACGCCAGTAAGCGGGAGGCAGGGATCAGGTCGACTCCTAGATGACTCTCAGACCACGTTTATTCTGGGACCGTAAAGGGGACGCCCATTAGCCGGTCTCAAGTCAAGGTTAAAAGCCTCCGCACCCTGCGGTTTTTAACTGCAGGGATTGCTCTTTAACTCAACCTGATCGGTTGAACCCGTCGAACCCGTTTCCTCTTCATTGGCTACGACCGAGTCGTGCCTGACACCCATGTGGATCAAGCGGTAGCGATACAGCGAGCACCGCCCTGGCAGTTTATTTTCTAAGAGTGGTGGCCAGAAAATAGGCCAGAAAATAAATCTGAGAATCATCTGGCCGGAATGGTTTGATAGTATTAAATGGGACTGATGAGATGATTGACTCAAAAACTGGTGAGCGAATTTTGGTCCAGCTGGATGAGGTTTATGGTCCATATATTCGCGTGTCAACATTTCAAGATGGTGGCGCACTGGAAGAAGTTTTGGATGAGATTTATTATGTGCTTTATTGGAAAGGAGTCCCTGAGGATCTCAAAGACTTTGGCGGTAATGAATACTATTTTGGCGGTGCTGCTGATCCGGTAAAGTTGCAAGTTATTCTGGATGCCATTGAGTTTAACTGACGGCGGGGAACCGAAACGGGATGGATTTGTTTGCTAAGGGTTAAAAGACGGTGTCCAGCTTCGTCAGAACACGGTGATGGTGGATGCGCAGCACGCCAAGGTCATCATGAGAGCCTCCGGTTATACGCACCCGGTAAAGTTTTCGATCAGGCGCGCAGCAGATCCCGACCAGCGCATGGAGGTGCTTGGAACCGTGGTGGATTCAGGTCAGGGGAAGGTATTCGGCTGGATCGCCAAACTTAACGAAGTGGCTAACAGCGCTACGCTTAAACGCTTCCCGCAGTTGGAGGTTGAGGCCGATGCCGATCAGCCATTCCAGATGTCGGGTTATTCGAACGGCGTGGGTGTTGGGAATACCTATAGCTGCGGTCCGCTCAAAACCACATTCACACCGGAAAGAAGCAAGGTCTATTTGGTGGAGTTCCAGTTTGTTGGTAGCCGTTGTGAGCAGCATGTTTACGATATAACTCAGCCTCAGGAACGCATTCCCGTGATGAGCATGCCTTCTGCGTAAAAGACGTTAGTTTATTGGTATTCACTATGTAAATCGGGCGGCCCATAGGTCGCCCGTTTTTCATTCTCTCCGCAGCCTGCGCCCGCAGCGGTCTGCCAATAACATCCATCAATTCACAATCATCACGCAAGCTCGTGGGAGCGAGCCTGCTCGCGAAATCGGTGTATCAGTCGACATCAATGTTGAATGTCAGTCAGTCATCGCGAGCAGGCTCGCTCCCACAGGGGATTTGTGGTGTTCACGGATGTTGTGTTCAACCCGAGCCAATGCCCGCGATGGCTGCGGTCTACCCCCCATGACAGCAACTGGCCGGCGCCTTGTCCTCATACCGATCGTGATGCCGCACCCAGTCCATAATCTCCTCTTCATTACGCCCCTTGGGCGTGAGGTCCAGATAGTTATAGGCACCCACCAGCAAATCCAAACCTCGGGCATACGTTGAATAGGTGTGAAAAATCTCCCCCGCTTCATTGCGATAAAACACGCTGAGCCCTGGGAGTTCTTCTTCAGCCCCGTCGGATTTTTCGTAGTTGTAGGTAGCTTTTCCAGCGGCGACGTCTTCGGCCCGGGCTGAGACGCCAAAGTCATAGTTGAAGTCGCAGCCTTCGGACGAGACCCAGTCGAATTTCCAGCCCATGCGCCGTTTGAAAAGCTGGAATTCGGCGAACGGTGCGTGGGAAACCGCGACCACGGCTACATCGTGATGGGCCAGGTGTTGGTTGGCGCCGTCGATATGGTCGGACAGGAACGAGCAGCCTGGGCAGCCTTCGTCCCAGCCTGCGGCGAACATGAAGTGGTAGATGATCAATTGGCTGCGCCCGCCGAACAGGTCGGCCAGGCTCAGTTCGCCGTTGGGGCCCTGAAAGCGGTAGGGTTTGTCGATTTTCACCCAGGGCAAAGCGCGGCGTTCGGCGCTGAGTTTGTCTCGTTCCTTGGTGAAGGCTTTTTCGTGGGCCAGGTGTTGTTTGCGGGCAGCGAGCCATTCTTCCCGGGACACGACCGGATGGTTCTGAATGTTCATGGTGATTTCTCCTGCATGCTTTGGCGAAAGTCGATCCGCGCAGAGGGGTAAACCGTCTTACACAGCCTAGTCGTTTGGCCTGTGCCCTATTCGACATACCGCTGGTCGGTAGGGCGAAATACCTCGGCTGAACGGCTGCCCACAGCGTCGGTCACAACCTATGAAGGCCATCTCATTCGTGGGTACTGGAGGTTGAATCAGGATGACGATTTATAACTGGGATTTGATTGAACGCTTGCTGCATGAAGTGCAGAACGGCGCTGGCCACAGTTTCACCCCACGGCCTTATGCCGAGCAGTATGCGGCGGAGAAAGCTGCCGCGGGTGAGCCGTTTGAGAACCTGGATCACCTGAAAACCGTGGCTGGCGAGTATGAAAAATTACTGCTGCTGCGGGGTTATATCGAGCCTCGGCCTGAGGACCAGGGTGGTAATGGCGAGAATTACATTTTGACGCCCAGGGGCTCGAGTTTGTTGAGCCTGATCGATAGCAGCATTCCGGGTAATGAGCATCCGCGGCAGGTGCTGGATGAACAGGAAGATGCGCTGGAGGAATTGACGTTTGATGAGGTGGCGTCGAAGGCGCAGATTGCCTGATTTTGTAGCGACAGCAAAAGCTCGCAGCCTTCGGCAGCTCCTACATGGAGTCGCGTACACCCTTAAACATCGGGCGGACACAAATTCTGTAGGAGCTGCCGAAGGCTGCGATCTTTTGATCTTCTAGTCTTGCCGCGCCGCTTTCAGGCATTTCAAATCAGCGAAATCCTTGCGCACACCTTCAATTTTTTGCAGCAACCGTTCACGTTGAACCGGTGTGCTGTCGGCCATCACGTCCACCAGCAACGCCCGAGCCTGGGCTTCGGTGTTGGCGTAGGCCTGGCGGTAAGCCGGCGTCCACAAACTCTCGCGATTTACCAGAAGTGTCTCGATTCGCTGTGGGAATTCCGGGCTCTGCCGCTGCGCGACTGCCGCGCTGAATTGCTGTTGCCAATGGGCGCGGTTGGCAATCCATTGCTTGTTCTGATCACCCAAGGCATTCGACCAGGCCACGACCCGTTGCTGTTGGCTTGGGTTGAGCGGGCCGAGCCAGTCATTCAGGCGTTTCTCCATGCGCTTGCTCCGCTCTTTGATCTGTTGCTCCAGAGACGGCTTGAGGTAGGCCTCCTGGCGTTTGCGTTGGTCCTTGGTGAAGGCGTCGTTCATTTCCGCGACTTGCTTGTCATCAAGGCCCTGCAACAGCTCGATGGCCGACGGGGTGATTTCCCGGGCGGTATCGGCGATGGCCTGTTTGGCTTCCTGGGTGCGGGTTTGCAATGCGGCGTCGGTGATCTGGTTGGCCTCGACCATGGCCTGCAAACGATCCAGCCAGTCGAGGTAACCGGGCAGTTGCGTGGTGCAGTGCCAGCTCAGGTGTTCTTTGAGGCGCTCGTTGAACCAGTCTTTTTGCTCGTGATTCATCTCCAGGTAGTCGCTGAGCGTCCAGGGAATGATCACGTCGAGATTGCGGTAAGCCAGGCCCACGCGGCTGCACGCGGCGACAGTGAGGCTGAGGGTGATGATGACGCCGAGCTGTTTCCACCAGTGCGACATGGCGAGTCCTTGCGAAGACCTGGTTTCTTAAGGGTTCTCTTGTGTGATCGCGGGATAAGCCCGGCAGTTCAGCCAATTAATAGAAGCTGTGCGCAGCCTTGAGCGTCACCAGGCCGTCGCACTGGCTATTGTGGCCAGAATAAGCGGAACAATCGCTGCCGCTCAGGCTTGAATCACTGTAGATCAAGTCCAGATCGATGCCCATGAATGGCCGGGACAATTTCACTGACCAGTCGGTAAAACTGCCTACATACCCATCGTCGACGGACACCGGTGTGTTGAGTTGGTGGGTGGTGTATTTCAGGCTGATCCCGATGCCGAACGGCTGATTGCCACTGAGGTCGGCGAACAGGGTGCTGTTCTGTTTGTCCGGGTCGTTGCTAAAGGCCGCGCCGAAGCGGCTGCCCAGCAGGGTCAGGCCGCCGAACAGCTCCTGGCTGTCGAGGGTGTCCACTTTCGGGTAGCTGTATTGGATCATGCCCACTTCGTAGCCGAGGGAGTGATCGAAAGGCTGTTTAAAGCCCATGTAGGAATCGACTTCAAGGTTGCTCGACGGGCTGAGTCCCATGCTGGGGGACCATTGACCTACATAGAAGCCGCTGTCGTGGCTCAGGTCGAGGCCACCGTGGAACGAGCCGGTCGTCGAGGGTTTGACCAGCCCTTGGGCCATGCTGCGGCTGGGGGTGGTCGCGAGCTTGAGATCGAAATCGCCCAGTTCGCGCTGGAAGACTTGTGCTTGGGCGACCGAATACCACAGCAGGCTGCCGAGCAGAAAAAGAGAGGGCTTGAGCATGCGTCACTCCATGAACAGCGAGGAGCAGGTCCTGAAAACCTGCTGAAACGCTTGATCCAGACACGTGCAAGCATACCGGCGAATGTTCGGCATCGAGGGCCGTTCGTCGATTTTTGAAATATTGATTTGTTTTATGGGGTATTGCGGGAGGGTTCCAGTCCAAGCGCTTCGAAGCTCAAAGCGCTTAGGGACCAGTTAACGCGGGGGAAATTACTTCTTGCCCAGCGTGATCTGCTTGGACGGGCCGAACGTCTGGCCGCTGACGCCTTTGGCAATTTGCTGGATCTCTCCGCCGGACTTGAGGAACGCAGCGATCTGGTTGTTGATCGATTCGCTGGTTTCAACGGCTGGAGCTGGCTTTGCTTTGCTGTTGGATGCTTTTACACGCATGGCGGCCATTAACCTGTAGAAATTAACTTGGCCAGGCATCGTACAGGAAATACTTGACAATTGCTTGGTAAATATCCTCCCGAAATACACCTTGGAGCAACGCAATTTATCGCAAGTTATTATTCGCAATGTTCCCGTAAGCTGCTGTTTTAACTAAGAACCCAAGTGAGGAAAAAGCGCTTTTCGGATGGGCTGGCGAGGGGGAGGAACAGCCGAACGGCCTGACGAGCGGCCAAACGCACGCGGCAAAACCCAGGAAAATTAAGGCCTTCGACGGATTTTCTTGTGCCACCGGACCGGCCGCCGAACGCGGCCCGCAAAACCGGGTAGAATGCCGCCCACGCAATGAGGGTATTGGACATGGCTTTAGTCGGGCGCTACAACAGTTTGCAAGTGGTTAAACACACTAACTTCGGTTTATATCTGGACGGTGGCGCGGATGGCGAAATCCTTCTGCCTAACCGTTATATTCCCAAAGATATTCCCAGCGAAGATGAAGACTGGCTAAACGTTTTTATTTATCTGGACAGCGATGACAAACTTATCGCAACGACCGAAAAGCCGAAAGTTCAAGTCGGTGAATTCGCCAGTTTGAAAGTTGTTGAAGTCAACAGCATCGGCGTGTTTCTGGATTGGGGTTTGCCGAAGGACCTGCTGCTGCCGTATTCCGAAGAAAAGCGCCAGATGACCGCCGGCGAGTACGTCGTGGTGCATGTCTACCTCGACAAACACACGCGACGCATCACCGCGACGGCGCGTCTGGACCGCTACCTGGACAAGACCCCGGCCAATTACACCCCGGGTCAGGAAGTTGATTTGCTGGTGGCCGAAGCGACCGATATGGGCTTCAAGGCAATCATCAACAACAAGCACTGGGGCCTGATCCACAAGAACGAAATCTTCAAGTTCATGCGCGCCGGTAAAGAAGAGAAGGGCTTTATCAAAGAAGTCCGCGCTGACGGCAAGATCAGCCTGAGCCTGCAACCGGTGGGCGAGGAAGCTGCCACTAGCCTGAACTCGAAGATTCTTGCCAGGTTGCGCGACAACAACGGCACTCTGCCAGTCAGCGACAAGAGCGACCCGACGCTGATCAGCAGTATGTTCGGCGTCAGCAAGGGCAACTTCAAAAAGGCCATTGGTGCGTTGTACAAGAACGGCCAGATCGTCATTCACGCTGATCGTATCGAACTCAGCTGACCCTACGCCGGCCACGGCCGGATGACGCACGTGATGATTTAAAGGTCTTTTGCAGACACCTTTTTCTGTCCATCTGGTTAATAATCGACGGCATAATTTTTCGCCCCGGCACTCTGTTCAGTCAGAAGGTCGGGGCTTTGCGTTTACTGTCGAGTCACTGCCATGGATTGTGTTATCGAGGTGTTCCGGTGAGCGCCACCCGGCGTAGCGCCGATGGATTTGCCCTGCAAGTGATGGTCGGGTTGTGCCTGATCTGGGGCGTGCAGCAGGTGATGATCAAGTGGGCCGCGCCCGACATCGCGCCGGTCATGCAAGCGGCGGGGCGGTCGGGTATTTCCGCATTGCTCGTAGGATTGTTGATCTGCTGGAAGGGCGGTTGGGATCAGGTCGGTAATACCTGGCGCGGCGGCTTGCTGGCGGGTGCGTTGTTTGGCCTGGAGTTCTTCTTCATTTCCGAAGGCCTGCAATTGACCACGGCGGCGCACATGTCGGTGTTCCTTTATACCGCGCCGATCTTCACCGCATTGGGCGTGCATTGGCTGCTGCCCAGTGAACGTTTAAGACCGGTGCAGTGGCTGGGGATTGTTCTCGCCTTCATCGGCATTGCCATTGCGTTTGCCGGTGGCGTGTCGTGGGACAACCTCGACCACCGCATGCTGATGGGCGATGCGTTGGGCGTGCTGGCTGGCGCGTCGTGGGGCGCGACCACCGTGGTGGTGCGCGCCTCGCGCCTGTCGGAAGCGCCGGTGACGCTGACGCTGTTTTATCAACTGATCGTCGGCTTCGTCGGCCTGCTGTTGATCGCGATCCTCAGCGGGCAGGTCACTCCTGTCAGGCTGACCACTGTTGCCGTGGCCAGCGTGCTGTTCCAGGGGTTGGTGGTGTCGTTCTTCAGTTACCTGACCTGGTTCTGGCTGCTGCGTCGTTATCTGGCGGCGAACCTGGCGGTGTTTTCGTTCATGACGCCGCTGTTCGGCGTCACATTCGGCGTGGTGCTGCTGGGCGAAGAACTGAGCCTGAACTTTGTGATCGGCGCGGTGCTGGTGCTGCTCGGGATCACTTTTGTGAGCGCAGAGCAGTGGGTCCGCCGTCGTTTGCGCAAAGCACTTGGGCAACCCTGACCGGGCGCAGCAACAAACCTCCTGCGATGAGCAAACCGCTGCCGGCGATCACCAGCGCGGGTTGCAATCCACCGCTGAAATGACTGCTCAGCGCGGCCAGCAACGGCCCGCTGAGCTGACCCACGGCGAAGCACGCGGTCAGCAGCCCGGCGTTGCGCTGGGTGGCATGGGGCGCCAGTTCCCGGGAGCGCTGCATCACCAGTTGCATGCAGGCCAGGAACGGCCCGCCACACAAGATCACCCCCAACGCCAGGCCGGCACCGCTACCCAACAGGCAGGCGAAGACCCCGGCCGCTTGCAACCACAATGTTGCCATCAGCCAATGGCGAGTGGCATTCGGGTTGTGCCGACGCAGGCTCACCAACACCACCCCGATTGCCGCCGCCAGACCGAAGCATGGCCAGAACAGATCGGCTTGCCATTGCCCATGGAACTGTGCGCTGGCCATTTGCGAGAGGAAAGTGGCCGGGATGATGTAGCCCAAACCGTATAACCCATAGATCACCGGTAAACGTCCGACACCTTGGGCACCCGATGTGACGGCAGATGGGGACGCCGTAGAAAGAGCGGCCGGTTGCGGCAGGAACGGCAGAATCCCCAACAGCATCACCACCCCGACTCCGGCATACACCAGCCACAAGACTGCGGACGTCTGCCCCAGCAGGTTCGAGCCCAAGGCCAACAACCCTGTCAGAAAAATCCCCAGACCCGGCCCGGCAAAGACCAGGGCGCCAAGCCGCGGACGACCGGCCGCCGCTGCCAACGGTTGACTCAATGCAGTAATCATCACCAACACCCACGCACTGGCCACGCCTGTGCCGAAACGCAATGCCAGATGCGACCAGAACCCGTTGGCCCAGAACGAGGCCAGAGTCAGCAGCACACAGAGCCACAAACCGCCGAGCAGGCGTCGACGAACCTGGTCGGGGCGACGAGCGAACATCGCGTCCACCGCGCCGACGAAGTAGCCGAGGTAGTTGGCGGCGGCAATCAGACCGGCGGCAGTCAGGTCGATCTGGCCTTCGCTGAGCAAGTGCGGCAGTTGCGGGGTCAGGGCGAAACGCCCGATGCCCATGGCCATCATCAGGGCGATGAAGCTGGCGGTTAAGCGAATCAGAGGGGACATGGTCTGAGTTCCGTTTCGAGGATCAATGACCGTCAGGCTAGGACTGATTGACTTTCTTTAAAAATGAATAATAGTGAGAAACTTGTTCTGATTTGGAGAATTGCGTGGAATTCAGCCAATTGCGGATTTTCCAGGCGGTGGCGCAGGAGGGCTCCATTACCCGCGCTGCTGAACGATTGCATCGCGTGCCGTCCAACCTGTCGACCCGGCTCAAGCAGCTCGAAGAGCAACTCGGTGTCGAACTGTTCGTACGTGAGCGTCAGCGTTTGCAGTTGTCACCTGCGGGAAAAGTCCTCTTGGACTACACCGCCAAGCTGTTCGCCTTGCACGACGAAGCCCACGCGGCAGTGCAGGGCGGGCAACCGGCCGGGGACTTCGTACTGGGCACCATGTACAGCACCGCCGCAATTCACCTGCCAGAGCTGTTGGCGCGTTATCACCGCAGCTATCCGGCGGTGAACCTGCAAGTGCAATCGGGCCCCAGCGGCGAATTGCTCGAAGGTCTGCTCACCGGGCGCCTCGATGCGGCGCTGGTGGACGGTCCGCTGGAACTGGCCGGGCTCGACGGCGTGCCGTTATGCCACGAACGGCTGGTATTGATCAGCGAGGCCGATCATCCGCCGGTACGCAGTGCACTGGATGTCGAAGGACGTTCGGTGTTCACGTTTCGGCAGGGCTGTTCCTATCGGATGCGTCTGGAAGCCTGGTTTGCCCATGACCATGCAGCCATGGGCCGGGCGATGGAGATCGAGTCTTATCCGGGAATGCTTGCCTGCGTGATTGCCGGCTCCGGCGTAGCGCTGATGTCGGAGTCGATGCTCGCTAGTCTGCCGGGGCGCGAAAGTGTGGCGGTGCACCCGTTGGCCGAGCCGTTCGCCAGCGCGACCACGTGGCTGATGTGGCGCAAAGGCATGGTCGGGGCCAACCTGAATGCATGGATCGAGCAGCAGCAGGCGGTGTATCCGTCGGCAGCGATTCAGACCCAGGCAATTGCTTGAACGGGCGGTCTGGGATTTGGATCAATTTAGTAACAGATCATTGCGATCTTGGGCGAGCATTGCGTAGGACTTCGGACTATTATCAGTGCGAAGGGGCTACAGAACTTCAGCCGCTCGGCACTACCCTGAAGGGGGCACCATGAAAGAGAAAATCCAAAACTGGCTGCATGACCTGGGTGTCGCACTCGGTTTGATCGAACCGCCTCTGCAACCCATACCCATTCGCACTGACGACGAACAACGTCGCCGCCAGCAGCAGCGCCGCCGGTAATTCTGGCAAATCACCTGTGGCGAGGGAGCTTGCTCCCGCTGGGGCGCGCAGCGGCCCCATTCATCGCCACAGAGGTGGATCAGGTCGAGCACGGATGCAGCTTGCGATTGCTGCGCAATCGAGCGGGAGCAAGCTCCCTCGCCACAGAGGTTCATTCGTCATATCGGTGGTATCTGACAACCCGTCTCAATACCGCCCGATCTCAATCAAAAACCGGCTCAAGTCGTCGACGGTCGTCGCAGTCTTGAGCATCCGGTCTTCTTCGGCGGTAAACGCTGTCAATCCCAGCTTATCTTCCAGATGGAAAATCAGATCTTCAATGTCTTCTTTATCCAGTCCCAACTGCACCAGAGGGGTGTTGTCGTCGAAGTCATCCCGGCCCTCGAGCAGGCGGCTGATGAAGCGGTGCACGGCTGTATGAACGGCGTCTCTTGTCATGATTGTTCTTCGAGGGCGTTATTGTTGTTGTCCCTGGTGCTGAGTACAGCAGGCTTCAGGCGTGTCGGCGCTGCCACTCGTCAATCATCGTGCGCAAATACTCCCCGGAAAAACTCCCGAAATGCCCGCCATGCACGGTGCGGATCGGCAGCGCACGCAAGCGTTGCAGGCTGCGGGCGTAGTCGTCGAGGTTGGAGTGATAGGCGTCTTCGATCAGTGGCCCGTCGTAAATGATGTCGCCGCTGAACAGGGTTTCGGTCGCCGCTTCAAACAGGCTGATGCCGCCCGGTGAATGACCCGGTGTGTGCAGCACTTGCAAGACCCGATCACCGAGATCGAGCACGTCACCTTCTTCAATCAAACCCGTGGCCGGTGCGGCTTTGACCCGGTATTCGGCGTAGCACAACGGGCAGTCGGGGTGAGCCTCGAACATGTCGTCACCGACGAAAGCCTTGCTCAGGGTGTTGTCGCCATCGGGCTCGGCGAGGATCTGTGCTTCGGCCGGGTGCACCAGCCGTTCGGGAAACTCGTGATGGCCGGCGATGTGGTCGAAATGGCAATGGCTGGCCACCGCCACCAGCGGTCGTTCGGTGATCCACGGCAATTGCTCGCGCAGGCTGACCAGCCCGGAACCGCTGTCCAGCAGCAAATCCTTGTCACGCCCCTGAATGTGCCAGAGGTTGCAGCGGTAAAAGGGCCTAATGTAAGGCTCGTGAATCAGGCGTATGCCGTCGCTGAGCTGTTTGACCTCGAACCACTGATCGCGAGAAACAATCTTCATTAAAGGTTTTCTCCAGACGAAAAAAAACGGGTGTGGCAACCGACGCCACACCCGTCGAAGAAAGCATCAAGTCGTTATGTTCAGCTTAGGCAGGGCTGGCCACCACTGCCGGGCGACGGGACAGCAGGCTGACCACCACGAAACTCACCAGGCCTACGCCGAGGCTGTAGTAGATCGGGGTGTTGGCGTCCATGCCGTCCTTGACCATGAACAGCAGCGCGGTGGCGAAGCCCATGCCCATGCTGGCGATAGCGCCGGCGGTGGTTGCGCGTTTCCAGAAGATTGCACCGATCAGCGGGATCAACATGCCGCCCACCAACAGGTTATAGGCCAGGGTCAGGGCACTGATCACGTCGTTGACGACCAGCGCGATACCCAGCACGGCGATGCCGGTCAGCAGGGTGAACAGGCGGTTGACCGCCAGGCTCGACTGTTTACCGCCGCGCAGTTTCGGCAGCAGGTCTTCGGTCAGGGTGGTGGCCGCGGCGAGCAGGCCGGCGCTGGCGGTGGACATCATGGCCGCCAGGGCAGCCGCAATCACCAGGCCACGGATTCCGTCCGGCAGGGACAGTTTGACGATGGCGGCAAAGGCGTTGTTGACGTTGTCCAGGTCCGGGATCAGTACATGAGCGGCCATGCCGATCAGGGCGCAGGCCAGTCCGTAAAGGATGCAATAGAAGCCTGCGAATGTGCCGGCGACCTGAGCCACTTTGGCGCTCTTGACGGTGAACACACGCTGCCAGATGTCTTGGCCAATCAGGATCCCGAAGAAGTAGATCATGAAGTAGGTGATGATGGTGTCCCAGCCAATCGTGGTGAAGCTGAAGGCGGTTGCCGGCAGTTTCAACACCAACTCATCCCAACCACCGACGCGGTACAGGCAGATTGGCAACAGGATGAACATCAGGCCCACGGTCTTGATGACGAACTGGACGATGTCGGTCAGGGTCAGGGACCACATGCCGCCGATCGCCGAATAAATCACCACCACGCCACCGCCGACCAATACCGACAGCCAGAATGGCAGGTCGAACAGCACTTGCAGCACGGTGCCAATGGCCAGGATCGAGACCACGCCGATCATCAGCGCATACGCCAGCATGATCACCGCGCTCGCGGAGCGGGCCATCGGGTTGTAGCGTTTTTCCAGCACCTGGGTAACGGTGTAGATTTTCAGTTTCAGCAGCGGTTTGGCGAGGAACAGGTTCAGCGCCACGATCCCGCAACCGAGGGCCGCGCAGAGCCAGAAACCGGAGATGCCATGGACGTAACCCAGGCGCACGGTGCCGACGGTAGATGCGCCGCCCAGAACGGTCGCGGCCATGGTGCCCATGTACAGGCTCGGGCCGAGGTTACGACCGGCGACCAAAAAGTCTTCGTTGGTCTTGGCCTTGCGCATGCCGTAGTAGCCGAGTATCAGCATCGCGGCGGCGTAGATGAGTACGACGAATAAATCCAAAGCCATGATGGCGTGTCTCCGATTGTCTTTTTTATGGTGAAACAAAGATGGTTCTGTGGACCGGCCCCTGTGGGAGCGAGCCTGCTCGCGATAGCGATTTATCAGTCACATCAATGTCGGATGTGCCGCAGTCATCGCGAGCAGGCTCGCTCCCACAGGGGTGTCGGTGTCAGGCTGGCTGACGCATTTCAGGTTTTGCGATGGTGTGTGCGCCCTTGCTGCGTGCATCGTTGGGGCCGAACACCGCAGCCGGTTCCGGGAACAGACTCAGCAGCGTCAGGTACACCACGGAGGCCAGGCCCAGCGTCACCGGCAGGGATATGTCGATGCCCCCGGCCAGATCACCCAGCACACCAACAAACTGCCCCGGCAGGTTCACGAAGCACAAACCCACCAATGCACTTGGGATCCAGGCACCCAGGCCGCGCCAGTTCCAGCCGTGGGTGAACCAGTAACGGCCGCCTTTCTCGCCACGGGTGAACACTTGCAGGTCATCCGGGCAGTAGAAGCCGCGACGCACCAGCAGGCCGATGATCATGATCACCATCCACGGGGTGGTGCAGGTGATGATCAGCACGGCGAAGGTCGACACGCTCTGCACCAGGTTCGCCGCAAAGCGCCCGATGAAGATGAAGGCAATCGACATCACGCCGATCAGCAACGTTGCCTTGACCCGCGACAGCACCCTCGGGAACACGCTGGACATGTCCAGCCCCGTGCCATACAGCGACGTGGTGCCGGTGGACATGCCGCCGATCACCGCAATCAGGCACACCGGCAGGAAGAACCAGCTTGGTGAAACCGCCAGCAGACCGCCGACGTAATTGTTGGCCGCGATGTAGTCCGGTGCCTTGATCGCCACGATGGTGGCAGTGGCGAGGCCGAACAGGAACGGGATGAAGGTGGCGATCTGCGAGATCACCACGGCGGCCATGATCCGGCGCTTGGAGGTGTCACGCGGGATGTAGCGCGACCAGTCGCCGAGGAACGCCCCGAAGGAAATCGGGTTGCTCATCGCTACCAGCGCAGCGCCGATGAAGGCCGCCCAGAAACCCGGTTGACCGAGACTGACGTTGCCGGCGTAATTCACATCGAAGGGACCGGCGAAAGCAAAGATGCCCAACAGGAACAACAGGCTGGCGCTCCACACCGCGATCTTGTTGACCCACAGCAGGAAGCGGAAACCGTAGATGCACACCGTCAGCACCAGGATCGCGAACAGACCGTAGGCAAGGCCCAGGGTCAAGTCGGTTTCCGGCAGGCCGATCAGGCGTTTTGCGCCACCGATCAACGCATCGCCCGAGCTCCACACCGAAAGCGAGAAGAAGGCGATGGCGGTCAGCAGCGACAGAAACGAACCGACGATCCGCCCATGCACGCCAAAGTGTGCACCGGACGACACGGCGTTGTTGGTGCCATTAAGCGGACCGAACAAACCCATCGGCGCAAGGATCAGCGAACCCAGCAACACGCCCAGCACAATCGCCCAGACGCCCGCCTGGAAAGACAGGCCGAACAGCACCGGGAAACTGCCGAGCACGGCGGTGGCAAAGGTGTTGGAACCGCCGAAGATCATCCGGAACAAGTCCGTCGGGCCTGCGGTGCGTTCGTTGTCCGGGATCTGTTCGACCCCGTGGGTTTCGATTTGCGTAAGGCTTTGGTCTTTGTTGTTGTTATTCATGATCTGCTCCGATCATAAAGGCGCGCTCATCGTGTGTGAGCGTCACCTGTTTGGCTAAGGGGGTGGCAGCCCTTCCGGCATTGCGGACAAATGTTCGTGGCAGGCCAGCCATAGGCCTTGTTGTTCTTGGCCAGACGTCTGTTTTTTGAAAACAATCGTCTCGCGTTCCTGGCTGAAGTGTTGCTCCCCTTGCATGCGCAGCTCGGTGGCTACGTCATGGATGAAAATCGCCACGTCACCTTGCAGGCTGACGAAGGCGTTGCTCGAGGTGCACGACAGCACCTCGAAGCCATCCTCGACGCGCCAGGTGTCCCACAATGCCTGATAGGCATCGCGCGACAGCAGGGGCTGCTCGAGGGTGTAGAACACGAAGCTGGCATCAACGCTGAATGCGCCGAAGTAAGCTTCGCGATCGTTACGGGCAAAGGCCGATACCAGCTCGGCGGCGGCGTTGAGAACCTGATCACGTTCGCTCATGACCGATCCTCAGCGATGGACCACGCCCGGCAGTACGCAGAGCATTTCGTACAGCAGATTGGCGCCCAACAGCGAGGTATTACCGGTGGTGTCGTACGCTGGCGAGACTTCCACCAGATCGCAGCCGACCAGGTCGAGGCCTTGGCAGCCGCGCACGATTTCGATCGCCTGAATGGTCGTCAGACCGCCGATTTCCGGGGTGCCAGTGCCTGGTGCCCAGGCCGGGTCGATACCGTCGATATCGAAACTCAGGTACACCGGACCGCCGCCGACTTTCTCGCGAACTTCGGCCATCAGCGGTGCCAGGGATTTGTGCCAGCATTCTTCAGCCTGAACCACACGGAAGCCTTGATTGCGGCTCCAGTTGAAGTCATCAGCGGTGTAACCCTGAGCGCGCAGGCCAATTTGCACCACGCGGTCGCAATCCAGAAGGCCTTCTTCTACGGCGCGACGGAAGGTGGTGCCGTGGGCGATCTTCTCGCCGAACATGTGATCGTTTACATCGGCGTGAGCGTCGATGTGCACCAGACCGACCTTGCCGTGCTTTTTATGGATGGCGCGCAGGATCGGCAGGGTGATGGTGTGATCGCCGCCGAGGGTCATGGGAATCACATCGTGTTCGAGGATGTTGTCGTAGGCCTCTTCGATGATCCGCACGGCGTCCAGCAGGTTGAACGTGTTGATCGCCACGTCACCGATGTCGGCAACCGACAGCGAGTCGAACGGCGCGGCGCCGGTGGCCATGTTGTACGGGCGAATCATCACCGATTCCGCACGGATTTCACGCGGCCCGAAACGGGTGCCGGGGCGCAGGGACGTGCCGATGTCCAGGGGGATGCCGATAAAGGCAGCGTCCAGGCCGGCGGCGGATGGCAAATGGGGAAGTCGCAGCATGGTGGCGATGCCGCCGAAGCGCGGCATTTCGTTGCCGCCCAGTGGTTGGTGAAGAATCTTGTCCACGGGTAAGGCCTCATCGTCGTTGTTTTATTTATGTCGGTTGCACGCTCGGGGAGAGACGGGCACCGCTGTGGGCCGATTCTGCGAAATGTAGTGACCGGGAAGAATCGCTATGGGCAAATACTTAGTTCAGATTTTTCTAAACTAATGGGCGCAGCGGCGATAGACTTGCAGTGCTCATGTAGCAGCTGCCGAGCCTGCGAGGCTGCGTTCGGCTGCGAAGCAGTCGTAAAACCTGAGCACGAGGATTACCCGAAACACCGCGTCGCCTGATTTCACGACTGCTTCGCAGCCGAACGCAGCCTCGCAGGCTCGCAGCTGCTACAGGCGTCATCGTCTGCGTGTTTTCTGCTGGAGTCCCCCATGGCCAACGCTTTACCCGACCTGAAACTATTGCGCATCTTCGTCAGCGTGGTCCGCCATCAGGGGTTCGCCAACGCCCAGCAAGAGCTCAACCTCTCGACCTCGGCCATCAGCACTTACATGAGCCAGCTCGAAGCGGCCTTGGGCCTGGTGCTTTGCCATCGCGGTCGCGGTGGTTTCAGCCTGACCAGCAAGGGTGAGCTGTTCCATCAGGAAACCCTGCGGCTATTGGCCGAACTCGAAGGTTTCGAACAATACGCCGCCGCCCTCAAAGGCGAGCTGCGCGGCACCTTGAACCTGGGCGTGATCGACTCCACCGTCAGCGATAAGGCCTTGCCCTTCGCCGAAGCCATCGGCGCCTACAGTCAGGAGCACCCGGCGGTGCATTTGCATCTGTCGGTCATGAGCCCCTACGAGCTGCAACTCGGCGTGCAGGACAACCGCCTCGACCTGGCCATCGGTGCCTTTTCCACGCGCATGAGCGGTCTGGTCTACATGCCGCTGTACCGCGAGCAACACTGGCTGTATTGCAGCAGTCGCCATCCGCTGTTCACCGAGCGGCGTATTCCCGAGCAAGTCATCACCCAACAGCGCATGGTCGGTCGCGGCTATTGGAGCCAGGCGGAACTGGCCCGCCACGGCTTCAAACACAGCGCGGCGACTGTGGAAAGTATGGAGGCCCAGTTGATTCTGGTGCTGTCCGGCGCCTACATCGGTTACTTGCCGGAGCACTACGCCCAGGCGTGGGCCGACAAAGGTGATTTACGCGTGCTGCTGCCGGCGACGTTCGGTTATCAGGCGCCGTTCTCGATGATCGTGCGCCGTGGCCGCAGCCGCGAACCGCTGATCCAGACCTTCCGTGATCTGCTTAAAGCACAACTGAATCAGGCTTAAGACGATGTCCAGAATCCAGTGCCCACGCTGTCTACGCCCGCAAACCCATTGCCTGTGCCCGCTGATCCCGAGCCTCGACAGCCGCACCCGGGTGTTGCTGCTTCAGCATCCAAGCGAAGTGAACCATGCGCTGAACACCGCGCGATTGGCCGCGTTGGGGTTGAAGAATGCCGAGTTGATCGTTGGCGAGGTGTTCGAGGATTTGCCGGTGCTGTTGAATCAGCCGGGCTATCAGGCGCGGCTGCTGTTTCCCGCCGAGGATGCGCAACCGTTGCAGGCTTACACCACCCATGATGAACCGCTATTGCTGGTGGTCCCGGACGGCACCTGGCGCAAGGCGCGCAAAATGCTGCACCTCAATCCATTGTTGTCGGCGTTGCCCAGGGTGACATTGGCCGAGGGCGGGGTGTCGCGTTATCGCTTGCGCAAGGCTCCGGGGCCTGGGGCGTTGTCGACGGTGGAGGCGATTGTGCAGGCGTTGCAGATTCTCGAAGCACCGACCACTTTCGAGCCGTTGTTGAAACCGTTCGAGGCGTTGATCGAGGGGCAGATTGCGGCGATGGGGGAGGAGACCTACCAGAAAAATCACGGGCGATGATCGTTCCCATGCTCTGCGTGGGAATGCATCCAGTGACGCTCTGCGTCACATCCGGGAAGGGACGCGGAGCGTCCCGGGCGGCATTCCCACGCGGAGCGTGGGAACGATCACTGACTACCGCTCGCGCATCGCCTCGGTCCGAGCTTTCAACACCGGTTTAAGCAGATAATCCAGCACGCTTTTCTCCCCGGTAATAATGTCCACCGTCGCCACCATCCCCGGGATGATCAGCAGCGGTTTCGCATCCCCGCCCAAATGATTCTTATCGGTGCGCACCTGAATCAGATAAAAGCTGTTGCCCTTGTCATCGGTGATGGTGTCCGCGCCAATTAACTCCAGCTTGGCACTCAGCCCGCCGTAAATCGTGTAGTCGTAAGCGCTGAACTTGACCATGGCTTTCTGGCCCGGGTGCAGGAACGCCACGTCTTGAGGGCGGACTTTGGCTTCGATCAGCAGGTTGTCTTCCAGCGGCACGATTTCCACCATGTCGTTGCCCGGCTGGACCACGCCGCCGATGGTGTTGACCTTCAGCATTTTGATAATGCCGTGAACCGGCGACACCACGGTGGTGCGCGTCACCCGGTCGTCGATGGCAATGCTTGTCGCAGTGATTTTCGACAGGTCGGTGCGTTTCTCATTCAGCTCTTTTGCCGCGTCCGAACGGAAGGATTGTTCCGACTCGTCGATCTTGCTTTTGATCTCATTGATCGCCGATTCGGCACGGGGAATCGCCAGGGTCGTGGCATTCAGCGAGCCGCGGATTTCCACCGCGCTGCGTTTGAGCCGCAGGATTTCCACCGGCGAAACCGCTCCGGTGCCCACCAGTGGCGCCGACATGTTCATTTCTTGTTGCAGCAGCGCCAGGCTGGAACTGAACTGCCCCTGTTTGGAACGGAATTCCGCCAGTTCCTGGGTTTTCTGCCGAAGTTGTTCGGTCAGCGTGCGCTGTTCGCTGGCCAGTCGGCGCTGGCGTTGTTCGTACAGCGAGCGTTCGTCCTCGGCCACTTGTGGCGCCTTGGCGATGACTTCCGCAGACAGCTTGAACGGCCGACCTTCCGCTTCGGCCGATAACCGTTCGACCTGTGCAGTCAGTGCATAACGATCCGCTTCGCTTTCACCTTTGTTCGACAGAAATCGCGTGTCATCCAGGCGCAGCAAGGTGTCGCCCTTGTTCACCATTTGCCCTTCGCGCACGAAGATTTCCGTGACGATGCCGCCCTCCAGGTTCTGGATCACCTGAATCTTGCTCGAGGGAATCGCCTTGCCTTCGCCCGTGGTGACTTCCTGCAACACGGCGAGCTTGGCCCAGACCAGCGAGGTGATCAGCAGCGCCGCCGCCAGCCACACGGTGATCCGCGACCAGCGCGGCGAATCCTGCAACGAGGCGCCGGCGGTTTCCGGCATGAATTCGCTTTCGGCACTTTTGCTGAAACTGCCGAGGTAGCTTCGGGCCGCTGAATCCGGTGTTTGAGCAGACATGGGCGATACCCGTCAGTTAGAGAAATAAAGCCGAACACAAACCTGTGGCGAAGGAGCTTGCTCCCGCTCGGCGGCGAAGCCGTCGTAAAGTGCCCCTAAACCGTCGCAGAGCCGACACGGCCCTTGCGCAGTGCATCGATGACCGCTTCTTTCGGGCCGTCGGCGACGATCCGCCCGTTGTCCAGCACCACCAACCGGTCCACCAGGCTGAGCATTGAGGTGCGGTGAGTGACCAGCAGCAGAGTTTTGCCCTGAATCCAGCCGTGGAGTTTTTGCCGCAGGACGTCTTCGCTGCTGTTGTCCATGGCGCTGGTGGGTTCGTCGAGCAGCATGATCGGTGGGTCGAGCAACAAGGCCCGCGCCAGCAACACTGCTTGGCGTTGACCGCCCGACAGCAACTGACCGCGTTCACCCACCGGCCGGTCGAAGCCCTGGGGATGTTGGCGAGCCAGTTCGGTGACGCCGGTCAGTTCGGCGACTTCAAGCATCCGGGCATCGCTGATGTAGCGCGCGCCGAGGGTCAGGTTGTCGCGCAGGCTGCCGGCCAGCAATGGCAGGTCGTGGGCGACGTAACCGATCTGTTGGCGCAGGTCGGCGACGTCCAGTTGCCGCAGGTCCAGGCCATCGAGCAGCAACTGGCCTTCTTCCGGTGCATAGAAACCCATCACCAGCCGCGCCAACGTGCTTTTGCCTGAACCACTGCGGCCGATGATGCCGATCCGTTCGCCCGGCTTCATGCTGAAGCTGACGTTAGCCAGGGCCGGAGCATTCTGGCCGTTGTAGTGGAACGTCACGCCGCTGACGTCGAGTGCGCCTTGCAGTTGCGTGCGCTCCAACGGCCGCTGTTTAGCGTCACGTTCTTGCGGCAACGACATCAGCGCATCGGTGCTTTTCATGGTCAGTTGTGCTTGCTGATAACGGGTGATCAGCCCGGCGATCTGTCCCAGCGGCGCGAGCACGCGGCTGCCGAGCATGTAGGTCGCCACCAGCGCACCAACGCTGAGGTTACCGGCAATGATGCTGTAGACCCCGGCGACGATGGTCGCCATACCGGAGAACTGCTGAATGAACAACGTGCCGTTGGTGGCCAGCGCCGAGAGGTTGCGCGCGTGGCTGTCGAGGCGGGTGAGGGCGCCGTGGGTGCTTTCCCATTTGTGCTGGCGTTCGCTTTCGGCGCTGCAGGCCTTGAGGGTTTCCAGGCCGCCGAGGGTTTCGATCAGCAAGGCCTGACGTTCGGCGCCGAGGCTCAGACTCTTCTGTACGGTGTCGCGCAGACGTGCCTGAATCACCATGGCAAAGATGATCGTGATGGGGAAGGCCAACAGCGGAATCACCACCAGCCAGCCACCGAGCAGGCCGATTACCACCAGCATCAGTACCGCGAAGGGCAGGTCGATCAGGCTGGTCAGCGTGACGGCGGTGAGAAATTCCCGCAGGCCCTGAAAGTCATGAATGCTCTGGGCGAAACCACCGATGGTTGCTGGCCGCGCTTTCATCGCCATGCCGGTGATGCGTTCGAACAAGGTCGCCGAAAGAATCACGTCGGTTTTCTTCCCGGCGGTGTCCAGCAAGTGCGCGCGAACCACCCGCAGCACCAGTTCGAAGCCAGTGCCGATCAGCAAGCCGATCGACAGCACCCACAACGTTGAAGTGGCTTGGTTCGGCACCACTCGGTCGTAGGTCTGCATCACGAACAGCGGCACCATCAAGCCCAGCAGGTTGATCAGAAAGCTCGCCAGAATCGCATCGCTGTACAGCCACTTCGACAACTTCAACGTGTCGCGAAACCATGCCTCGACTCGTGGCACCAGCGGCGCGCGCAAATCTTCGAGTTCATGCCGCGGCCGGGCGAACAAGGCCTGGCCGCTGTAGTTGGCGGCCAGCTCGTCCGTGCTGACCCATTGTTCTCCACCGTCGGCTTCGCTCGGCAGAATCAGCGCCTGACCGTCATCGCCGAAGCGACGCAAGATTGCGCAGCGGCCATGGTTGAGGATCAGCATCACAGGCAGGTTGAGCGCGGAAATCTCCCCCAGTTCACGGCGCAGCACGCGCGCCTGCAAACTGGCCCGGGCCGCTGCGCGCGGCAGCAGGTCCAGGCTCAAACGTTGGTGTGCCATTGGCAGCCCGGCACTCAGGCTGGCGCGACTGACCGTCGCGCCATGAAGTTTGCAGAGAATCAACAGACCGTCCAGAAGCGGGTCGTCGAAGCTCAGACGCGGATCGACGCCAGTGTTGCCGGGTTCCATGCTGGTCACTTGATCGCTCCCGTTGCGCTGCGGCAATTGGCATAAATATCGACACATCTCCCCCGTGTAGGAGCTGCCGAAGGCTGCGATCTTTTGATTTTGCTTTTAAAGATCAAGATCAAAAGATCGCAGCCTTCGGCAGCTCCTGCACGGGGTTATTTCATTTCAGTTCAGGCAAACGAGCTTCGTTTTTCACTTCGGTGGCGGCGATCGCATCGGCGGGCAGCACCACCCGTTGTTTGCTCAGCAACTGACCCATGTTCGCCAGCACGCGGTACATCGAAAACTCCTCGGTGTAGCGCACTTCGGTGTAGCGGCGATTGGCGTTGTAGAGCTCGTTTTCACTGTCGAGCAAGTCGAGCAAGGTCCGTTGACCCAGGCCGAACTGATCCTGATACGCGGCCCGCACACGGGTGGTGGTTTCGGCGTATTCACGGGCGGTCGGGGTTTGTTTCTTGGCGTTGAGCATGGCGTTCCAGGCCAGGTGGATGTTCTCGTTGAGTTGGCGCAGGGCGTTGTTGCGGATGTCCAGCGCCTGGTTGATCTGGTGCGCGTCGGAGGCCAGCCGGGCCTTGTCGCTGCCACCGCGGAACAGGTTGTAGTTCATCACCACACCCACTCGCCATTCGTTGTCGTGGCCTTCGTCGCCCTGAATATTGTTATTCGCGCCCACCGCTGCTTCAGCGTCAAAACGCGGGTAGAACGGCGACTTGGCGACTTCGTACTGGCTTTCAGCCGATTGCACATCGGCCTGGGCGGATTTCAGGTACGGGTTGTTTTCCACCATGCTCTGTTGGGCTTCCGGCAGGGTGGCGGGCAATTCGCCGCGGGTCGATGGCGGTGCTTCGAGTTCATCGGGCATGCGCCCCACGACGCTGTAGAAATTTGTCTCGGCATCGGCCAGATCGACTTCGGCGGTATCGAGGTTGTTTTGCGCCAGCGCCCGGCGGGCGGTGGACTGGTCGGAGTCGGCGTTGCTGCCGACCCCTCGCTGAGTGCGCAGGCCGATCTGATCATTGACCCGCATGTGCGCTTGCAGGTTGTTCTTGGCCAGGGTCACCAGTTCGCGACGCTTGAGCACTTCGAGGTACACCTCGACAGTGCGCAGGGCCAGATCCTGGGCGGTGCCCTGAGCGTAATAGGCCCGCGAGTTGGCCACGCCTTTGGTGCGCGCGACTTCGTTGGAGGTGTTGAAACCGTCGAACAGCATCTGCCGCAGGCGCAGTTCCGATTGGGTGTAGTTGAGGATTTCGGTGTGGTGATTGCCCTGCGCCCGAGTGGTGGTGTTATCGCTGTACCCGCGCCCGTAGCCGGCGTTCAAGTCCACCGATGGATAAAAGCCCCCTTTGGCGACTTTAATCTGCTCGTCGGCCGAGAGCCGGGCATCGACCCGCGACGCCAGTTCCGGGTGGGTCGCAATGGTGCTCTGGATCGCCTCGGTCAATGACATCGCCTGAGCCTGAGAAGTGCAGGCCATGGCCAGCAAAATCGCGCTGCAGAGGGGGGTTAAAACGCGCATGGATGCCTCTCCCTGATTCCTGATGGTACTTAGTGAGTCGCCAAATATTTGACGTTATTTTTAAGTGAAACCGTCTCACCCTTGTTACAACAGAGCTAAGAACATCCTGACGCGAAGCTAAGAAGGATTTCTCATAACGCTTATGCCGAAAAAAACTTATGCGCTCTGAAAAATCCAGCACATTGTTCAATGCGAAAGCCTTTGTTTATGAGCTCTCAGGAGCATCGAAGGGCTTGAGGAAAGTTCAATTCACTTTTCGACACAGAGCGAAGAAGTGCTGGAGGGGAGGGAAGCGAGACGGTTTAGAGGCGACAATTTTTTGTCACTCGAGTGATTCAAAACCGTTACGCATCGTTAGCAGGGCGGTTATTTTGGAAGTGGATCCCGATGCCGTTGATTGCACAGGGTTTTATCCCGATCCAGAAGTTCCCCTTGCGAGCGACACGCCTGGCGAAAGTGTCGGGAGGCAGTGGTTTACCTCAGGTAAACGCTTTCTCGGCAAACGATCCGTCAGGCCAACCTGCTTGAACCATGGGCACGTTCTTCGCGCAAACAGGATGCCGACAGCAGTTGGCAGCGGAGGAAATGCACATGGCAACGCTCATCGGTATCGTCAGTAAGGTCATCGGTCAGGTGTACGCAGTGGCGGGTGATGGCACCCGACGCACCCTGGTCGAGGGCGATCGGCTGTTTGCCGGCGAGCAACTGGTCACCGGGGCCGAAGGCGCGGTGGCGGTGCAGTTGAAAAATGGCCAGGAGCTGACCCTGGGGCGTGACAGCAGCCTGCAGATGACGGCCCAATTACTGGCGCATCAGGTCCCGCACGTGGAGACCTCTGAGGCGATAACGCCGAGCCAGGCGCAATTGACCGATGTCGAGCAGCTGCAAAAAGCCATTGCCGCCGGTGCCGACCCGACTCAGACGGGTGAAGCCACTGCCGCCGGACCGGGCTCGGGCGCACCGGGTGGATTGGGCGGCGGTCACAGTTTTGTGTTGCTGGAGGAAGTGGCGGGCCGGGTCGATCCCACGATTGGTTTCCCCACCGCGGGCTTCAACGGTATTCCCGAATTCCCCCTGGCGCGCCGGGACCCGGACAACGGCGACAACGGCGACAACGGCGCAGGTGGTGCGGGGGGAGCAGGCGCGCCGAATAACCCGGTTACCCTCATTGGCCTGTCGGCGGCGGGGGGCGAACTGACCCTCAATGAAGCCCACCTGGCGGAAGGTTCGGCCAGCAACCCCGGAGCGCTGACTCAAAACGGTACCTTCACAGTCATTGCCGCTGATGGGCTGACCAGCCTGAACATCGGCGGGATCAACGTGATCAGTGGCGGTGTGCCCGCCGGTTTTCCGCAGTCGATCACCACTCAATTGGGCAACACCCTGACGATTACCGGCTACAACCCGGCCACCGGCGTAGTGAGTTACAGCTACACCCTGGTCGACAACGAAACCCACTCGGCTGGCGATGGCGCCAACAACCTCAGTGAACAGTTCACCGTGGTCGCGAGTGACAGCAATGGCGATACCGCCACCGGTTCGCTGGACGTCAACATCACCGATGATGTGCCCAAAGCCATTGATGACACCAACGCCAATACTGCCTCGGAAACCTTGCTGACCCTGACCGGCAGCGTGCTGCCCAACGACATCCAGGGCGCCGATCGCATTGCCACCGGCCCCGACAGCGGACCGGTCATCGGCGGCACGTTCAACGGGACTTACGGCACCCTGCTACTCAACGCCAACGGCACCTATACCTACACCCTGAACACCAGCGATGCCGACTTCAAAGCCTTGAACGGTGGGGGAAGCGCTACCGAGAGTTTCGTTTACACCCTCACCGATTCCGATGGCGATACCAGCACCGCGACGCTGGTGCTGGAGATTCACAACAACGATGACCCGGTGACCCTCGATGGCCTGAACGTCAACGGCGGCGAACTCAACGTTTATGAGAAAAACCTCAGCGACGGCACCAGCCCCAACACACCCGCCTTGACCCAGAGCGGCACCTTCACCGTCACCGCCCTCGACGGTTTGCAAACCCTGACCGTGGGCGGCATCGCCGTGGTCACCGGTGGCGTGGCCGGCGGTTTCCCGCAATCGATTGTCACTGCACTCGGCAATACGCTGACCATCACCGGTTTCAACAGCACCACAGGCGTAGTCAGTTACAGCTACACCCTGACGGATAACGAAACCCACCCGAACGCGGACGGCACCAACAGCATCACCGAGAACCTCAACGTCGTTGCCACCGACGTCGATGGCAGCACGGCATTGGGTCAGATCAACGTCAACATTGTCGATGACTTGCCCACCGCCAACCCTGATCTCGCCACGATAGCCGAAGGCGCAACGGCCTCGGGCAACGTGCTGAACAATGACGTCGGTGGCGCCGACGGCCCGGCAATCAGTGGTGCGGTGGTTGGCGTGCGCGCCGGCAGCGACACCTCGACTTCGGCTATTGGTGGCTTGAACACGCAAATCAACGGCACCTACGGCTACCTGACTCTGGATGCCAACGGTAACGCCGTGTACCACAGCAACCCGAATTCGGTCAGCGCACCGGGCGCCACGGACGTGTTCACCTACACCGTGCGTGATGCCGATGGCGATGAAAGCACCACGACCATCACCATTAACGTGGCCGATTGCACCCTCGTAGCGGCCAGCGACAGCGACGTGACGGTTAACGAAAAAGCCCTGGATCTGACCCAGGATGGCCAGGACCTGGCAGCAGGCACCGTCACCGGCAGCGAGCCGGGCAATGCCGGTGAAACCGGCTCCGGTACATTGGTGGGCTCGGTTACCGGCGCCACTGGCACGATCACTTACACCTTGGTCGGCAGCGCCACCGGGACTTATGGGCAAATCCTGCTCAACCCCGACGGCAACTACACCTACACCCTGACCTCCCCACCAACGACCACGCCCCACGCCAACGACGGGCCGAATACCCTGAGTGAAAGTTTCACCTATCAAGCGACTGATCCCTTGGGCAACAGCGTCACCAGTACCATCGTGATCAACATCATCGATGACGTACCCACCGCTCATGCCGATGCAGTCTCGGTGGCGGAGGGCGGGACGGTCAGCGGCAATGTGTTGGGCAATGATGTGCTCGGTGCCGACGGCCCTGCGTCGGGTGGTGCAGTGGTCGGCGTGCGCGCCGGCAGCGACACCTCGACCTCGGCCATCGGCGGTTTGAACACGCAAATCAACGGCACCTACGGCTACCTCACACTGGATGCCAACGGCAACGCCGTGTACCACAGCAATCCGAACTCGGTCAGCGCACCGGGTGCCACGGACGTGTTCACCTACACCGTGCGTGATGCCGATGGCGATGAAAGCACCACGACCATCACCGTCGACGTGGCCAACTGCTCCCTCGTTGTGCCCCCCGATACCGACGTGACGGTTCAGGAGAAAGCGCTGGATTTGACCAAGGATGGCCAGGACCTGGCAGCAGGCACGGTCACCGGCAGCGACCCTGGCAATACCGGCGAAACCGCTTCCGGCACGCTGGCCGGTTCCATCACCGGTGCCACTGGCGCAATCACTTATACGTTGGTCGGTAACCCCACTGGCACCTACGGGCAAATCCTGCTCAACCCGGATGGCAGTTACACCTACACGCTGACCTCCGCACCCGCGACCACGCCCCATGCCAACGACGGACCGAATACCCTGAGCGAAAGCTTCACCTATCAGGCCACCGATTCTCTAGGCAACAGCGTCACCAGTACCATCGTGATCACCATCGTCGATGACGTGCCGACTGCTTACTGCGATTCAGTCGCGGTGGTAGAGGGCGGGACCGTCAGCGGTAATGTGCTGGCCAACGATGTGCTCGGTGCTGACGGCCCGTCAGTGGGAGGTGCAGTGGTCGGCGTGCGCGCCGGCAGTGACACTTCGACTTCAGCCATTGGCGGCCTGAATACGCAAATCAACGGCACCTATGGCTACCTGACGCTGGATGCCAGCGGTAACGCCGTGTACCACAGCAACCCTAACTCGGTCGGCGAGCCGGGCGCCACGGATGTATTCACTTACACCGTGCGTGATGCCGATGGTGATGAAAGCACTACCTCCCTGACCATCGACGTCCATAACAGCTGCCTCGTAACGGTCCCCGATACCGACGTGACCGTCTACGAAAAAGCCCTGGATTTGACCAAGGACGGCCAAGACCTGGCAGCGGGCACGGTCACCGGCAGCGAGCCTGGCCACACCGGTGAAACCGGCTCCGGTACGCTGGTCGGTGCGGTCACCGGCGCCAGCGGAGCCATCACTTACACCCTGGTTGGCAGCGCCACCGGCACCTACGGGCAGATCCTGCTCAACCCCGACGGCAGCTACACCTACACCCTGACCTCTGCGCCAAAAACTTCGCCCAACGCCAATGACGGCGCGAACACCCTGAACGAAAGCTTTACCTACACAGCCACTGATGCCGTGGGCAACAGCACCACCGGCACCCTTGTGGTCAGCATTGTCGATGACGTGCCGTCTAACACCGTCGCCTCGGACCGTTCGGTGCCCGCGGTGCAGATCGACTCCAACCTGCTGCTGGTGATCGACGTGTCCGGGAGCATGGACGATCCCTCCGGCGTATCGGGCTTGTCGCGGTTGGACCTGGCCAAGCAGGCGATCAGCGCACTGCTCGACAAGTACGACAATCTGGGCGACGTGAAGGTGCAGATCGTCACCTTCAGCAGCAGCGCCACGGACCAGACCTCGGTGTGGGTCGATGTGGCGACGGCCAAGTCGATCATCGCGACGTTGACGGCGGGTGGCGGGACCAACTACGACGTGGCCGTGGCGACCATGCAAACCGCGTTCGATACCTCGGGCAAACTCACCGGGGCGCAGAACGTCGGCTACTTCTTCTCCGATGGCAAACCCAACGAAGGCGACATCGGCACCGCGGATGAGGCCGCGCTCAAAGCCTTCCTCGACGCCAATGGCATCAAGAACTACGCCATCGGCCTGGGCAGCGGCGTCAGTAATGACAGCCTCGATCCAGTGGCCTATGACGGCAGCACGCACACCGACACCAATGCCGTGGCAGTGACCGACCTCAATCAACTCAACTCGGTACTCTCGGGCACCGTGCAAGGTGCGCCGGTCACCGGCTTGCTGCTGGGCGAGGGCGAGGGCGGTACGTTCGGCGCCGATGGCGGCTTCATCAAAACCGTCACCGTCGATGGCACCACTTATACCTATGACCCCAAAGGCAACAGCAATCAGGGTTCGCTGATCTTCAGCGGCGGCGTCAACCACGGCACCTTCAACACCGCCAACAACACCTTGAGCATCGCCACCGACAACAGCGGCACGCTGCTGGTGAACCTCGACACCGGCGAGTACATCTACCTCTCGCAGAAAACCACGGCCGTGACGATCACCGAACACATTGGCTTCACTGCCAGCGACAACGACGGCGATCTGGCCAACTCTACGCTGGTGATCAACGTGATTCCGAACACGCCACCGTTGGCGGTCGATGACCATGTCATCACCAACGTGCTGTCGGGCAGCATTGTGCTGCCGGGCGAACTGCTGCTGGCCAACGACAGCGACGTCAATGGCGATGCGCTCACGGCAACGCCGGCCACCTTCAATACCGGGTGGGTGCTCAAGGGCGCGGACTTTACCGGCACCAACCCGAACTTCAGTTTCACCGGAAACAACCAGGCCGTGACCATCGCTCGCAGCGCATTCGTCGCCAACACGGCAGCCATGACCGCGGTACTGGTAGTCAGCGGGGCATTGGGGGCGGTCAGCAACAACAATACCAACGACGAGGACCAGATCACCGTCAACCTCAAACAGGGCGAAACCCTCAACCTGGACCACAACCTGGCGGCCGGTCACGTCACCATGGAGTACTCGGTCAACGGCGGCGCTTTCATTGCCATCGCTGACGGCCAGACCATCACCGCTTCTGCGGACGGCACGTACCAGATCCACATCACCAACATCGACGACGGTGGTCCGGGCAACAGCGGCAAGGGGTCGGAAAGCTACCAGTTGACCATGACTGTCAACTACGCCGGGGCTCATGACAGCACCCCGGATTTCCACGGCACCTACACCGTCAACGACAACCACGGCGGCAGCGACTCGGCCAATGTGACCATCAGCTATCAGGACGGCCATACGCTGACCGGCACGTCAGGTGACGACGTACTGGTGGCCGGCGCTGGCAACAACGTCATCAATGCCGGCGACGGCAACGACGTACTCACCGCAGGTGGAGGCAACAACGAAATGCACGGTGGCGCCGGTAATGACTTGCTGTTCAGCGGAGCGGGCAATGACCTGCTCGATGGCGGCACCGGCAACGACACCGCGAGCTACGCCCATGCCACCGCCGGGGTCATCGCCGACCTGAGTCTGATTACCGCGCAAAACACCCTTGGCGCGGGCACCGACACCCTGACCGGCATCGAAAACCTCACCGGCTCGAACTTCAACGACAGCCTCATGGGGGATAACAACAGCAACATCATCAACGGCGGTTTGGGCAACGATGTGCTCAACGGCGGGGGCGGCGACGACTTCCTCATCGGCGGCCTGGGCAACAACACCCTCACCGGCGGCAGCGGCGCCGACACCTTCCAGTGGCTCAAAGGCAACAGCGGCCACGACGTCATCACCGACTTCACCCCAGGCACCGACAAACTCGACCTGTCGCAACTGCTGCAAGGGGAAAACGGCACCGCGGCATCGCTGGATGACTACCTGCACTTCACTGTCAGCGGCAGCGGCGCATCGGTCATCACCAGCATCGACGTCAGCGCCATGGCCGGCGCTACGCCGAACCAGACCATCGACCTTGCCGGTGTGAACCTGGCCAGCCACTACGGCGTCACCCCCGGGGCGGGTGGGGTGATTGCCGGCGGCGCGGATACGGCGACGATCATCAACGGCATGCTCAATGATCATTCGTTGAAGGTGGATACCGTGTGAGTTGAAACGACAAAACCCGCCATTCCGGTTGCACGGGAGGGCGGGTTTTTCATGGTGGGTGTTTTGAGCATCAGAGGATGTGTTGCCTGCAGAACAGCCATCGCGAGCAGGCTCGCTCCCACAGTTGACTGCATTCCCTCTGTGGGAGCGAGCCTGCTCGCGATGACGCCCCTATCAACACCGCATTACTCATGATCGACATAAAACCCGTGGCGAGGGGGGCTTTCTGTGGCGAGGGGGCTTGCCCCCGTTGGGTTGCGAAGCGACCCCAAAACCTGCAATCGCGGTTTTCAGGCAAACCGCACTCGCCGGTTTTACGACTGCTGCGCAGCCGAACGGGGCGATGCGGCGTTCCGACAAGCCCCCTCGCCACAAACTCTCGCGAAGCTTTTGACTCAGGTCGCCTCGTTCAGGTATTTGCCCACGGTCGCCACGTTGTCGAGTGAATACTGCTTGCTCAGGTTGGCGATCATTTTGTTCAGGGCTTCGGTCACGTTGAACTGATTGGTGGAGCTGTCAGTGTTCTGCTCGCGGCCGGCTTGCAGGGCGGTTTTCAGTTCATCGCTGCTCACGCCACCGCTGCTGTCGCTGTCCAGGATCTTGAGCAGTGCGGCGCTGGTGTCGGTGCTGGTCGACGAGGTGCTGTCGCTGGCCAGGGCGCTGCTCAGTTCGGTGGCTGTGACACTGCCGTCGCTGTCGGTATCAAGCTGGCTGAACAGCTCTTCGCTGGACACCTGCTGAGGTGGTGGAGGCGGTGGGGTCAGGCTGGCGACAAGTTCGTCCTGACTGACGGTGCCGTCTTCGTTCTTGTCCAGGGCCGAGAAGATTTCCGTGCTGTCGGCCGTGCTGTCGGCCGTGCTGCCGGCATTGCTCAGGCCGCTGCTCAGTTCATCGCTGCTGATAGCGCCGTCGCCGTCAGTGTCCAGAGCGCTGATCAGCGCATCGGCCAGTTCGGTGCTCGGTGCCTGATCATGCGGTGGCGGTGGAGGGGCCATCGCGGCCATTTCCTCACTGCTCAGGCTGCCGCTTTCGTCGCTGTCCAGGTCGCTGAAGTTCTTGCTCAGGCTGACCAGCAAACCGTCATCGGTTTTCTGCGACAGGGCGCTCGTGAGCTCGTCCTGATCCACCGCGCCGTCGCTGTTGCTGTCGAGCTTGGCGAGCAGTTCTTTCTGGAATTGCTGGCTGCGGGCGCTGTTGGTGGAGGTGCTGCTGGTGCTGGTATAGCTCGTGTAGTTGCTGCTGACACTGCCGATCATTGTGCTCACTCCTTGGAATGGGAAACCGGTGAGTGCACCGGCTTATGCAGCCTCAAGGGGTGAGTTGTCGTGGGTATGTGGGGTTTGTACCGATGGGTACACAAACAGATATCAGGCCCGCCTACGATCTTGTGGGAGCGGGCTTGCTCGCGAAGACGGCGGCACAGTCAACATTGATGTCACCTGACACACCGCTTTCGCGAGCAAGCCCGCTCCCACATTGGATTTGTGTGTGATTTAGACGCGCGGCAGGCGGATGACCGCCGTCAGGCCGCCACCGGAGGTCTCTTCCAGACTCAACTGCCCACCCAACCGCTCCGCTGCTTCCCTTGCGATGGTCATGCCCAGGCCGACGCCGCCGGAGTTGCGATTACGTGAACCTTCCAGGCGAAAGAATGGCTCAAACACCGCTTCACGTTTATCCGCCGCGATACCCGGGCCATGGTCGATGACCCGGATCACCAGTTCCTCGCGACTGTCCTCAAGCGTGATCAGCGCGTCCCCGGCGTAACGCAGGGCGTTGTCCAGCAGGTTATTGATGCACGAGCGCAAGGCCATCGGCTGAACCTGCAACGGGGCGCAATGGCCGCTGGCCTGGACATTGGAACCCTGGTCCTGGGCGTTTTCGCTCAGGGATTCCACCAGCGCCTGCACGTCCATCCATTGTGGCGCCTCACTGGTGCGCTGTTCGTGCAGGTAGGTGAGGGTGGAATCGAGCATGCTGATCATGTCGTTCAGGTCCTGACGCATCTGGCCTTGCAGTTTGTCGTCGTCGATCTGTTCCAGCCGCAGCTTGAGCCGCGACAGCGGCGTGCGCAGGTCATGGGACACCGCGCCAAGCATCCGCGAGCGCTGCTGCACCTGTTCAAGAATGCGCTTCTGCATCAGGTTGAAGGTGTGCGCCGCTTGCCGCGCTTCCCGTGGGCCCGACTCATCCAGCGGTGGGCTATCGAGGTTTTCACTCAGGCGCTCGGCGGCGTCGCTCAGGCGTTGAATCGGGCGGGTCAGCAGCTTGGCGCCGTACCAGGCGGCGATGATCAGCGAGACAAACTGAAAGGTCAGCGGCACCAGCGGCCCGCCGAACCACGGCCGTGGCGGCCGATTGCCGAAGCGCGGGTCCGGTGGTGGGCGTTGTCCGTCGACGTGCTCGGAAAATTCCGACGGCGCAGGCGGGGGAGGCGGTGGACCGTAATGCCTGAACCAGAAGAACGCCAACAGGTGCGCCAGTACGATCGCCAGCAGCAGCACACCAAACAGGCGGCCGAACAGCGTATCGAAGCGCGTACGCATCAGCCGATATCTCGTGCGTCGAACAGATAACCCTCGCCTCGAACGGTCTTGATCAGCTGTGGGGCTTTCGGGTCATCACCCAGTTTCTGGCGCAGGCGCGAGACGAGCAAGTCGATGCTGCGATCAAACGCTTCGATCGAGCGGCCACGGGCGGCGTCCAGCAGTTGTTCGCGGCTGAGTACCCGGCGCGGACGTTCGATGAATACCCAGAGCAAACGGAATTCAGCATTGGACAACGGCACCACCAAGCCATCGGCGGCGATCAACTGGCGCAGCACACTGTTCAGGCGCCAGGTGTCGAAGCGAACATTCGCACGCTGTTCGGTGCGGTCGTCGCGCACCCGACGCAGAATGGTCTGAATCCGTGCGACCAGTTCCCGCGGCTCGAATGGCTTGGCCATGTAGTCGTCGGCGCCCAGTTCCAGGCCGATGATCCGGTCAGTGGGTTCGCAGCGGGCGGTGAGCATCAGGATCGGGATGTCTGATTCGGCGCGCAACCAGCGGCACAGCGACAAACCGTCTTCGCCGGGCAGCATCAGGTCGAGCACCACCACGTCGAAATGCTCGGCTTGCAGCGCCTGACGCATGGCAGCGCCATCGGTGACGCCGCTGGCCTGGATATTGAACCGGGCCAGGTAGTCGATCATCAGTTCACGGATCGGGATGTCATCGTCGACGATCAGGGCGCGAATGCTCCAGCGTTTATCGTCGGCCGGCGCTTTTTGATCGTCGTTCAGAGGTGCTGGGGAGTTGTGCATGCGTGCGTTCATCTGCCAGATAGGCTGCCAACCACAAAGATAGGCTGCGAGGTTGTGGCTTCAGCATAGGCGTCCGGCCGTGAGGCGGGAAGTGCTGTAGGACCTGTTGCGGCTGCCGAGGGTAGCGCCGAAGGGTGTTGTAGGCGTGTCGTGTGTGTACCGAACTCGACACAATTGCCGCAGGAGCTAGTCTTGTCTAAGCCGCGATGACGAATTACCGATCACCGGGTCCCGCAGCGGCGCTGGTTCCGCTACAATGCGCGCCGATTTCGACTTGCCTGAGAGCCCACTCATGTCCGCCTGCCAGACGCCTATCATCGTCGCCCTGGATTTCCCTACCCGTGACGCCGCACTGAAGCTGGCCGATCAGCTGGACCCGAAGCTGTGCCGGGTCAAAGTCGGTAAAGAACTGTTCACCAGTTGCGCCTCGGAAATCGTCGGCACTTTGCGCGACAAAGGCTTCGAAGTGTTCCTGGACCTCAAGTTCCATGACATTCCGAACACCACCGCCATGGCCGTCAAGGCCGCTGCGGAAATGGGCGTGTGGATGGTCAACGTGCACTGCTCCGGTGGTCTGCGCATGATGGCTGCCTGCCGTGAAGTGCTCGATCAGCGCAGCGGCCCGAAACCGCTGTTGATCGGCGTGACCGTGCTGACCAGCATGGAGCGTGAGGACCTGGCGGGTATCGGTCTGGACATCGAGCCGCAGGAGCAGGTGCTGCGTCTGGCCGCGCTGGCGGAAAAAGCCGGGATGGACGGTCTGGTCTGCTCGGCCCTGGAAGCCCGGGCCTTGAAAACCGCGCACCCGTCGCTGCAACTGGTGACCCCGGGGATTCGTCCGGCGGGCAGCGCCCAGGACGATCAGCGCCGCATCCTGACCCCGCGTCAGGCGCTGGAGGCTGGTTCCGACTACCTGGTGATCGGCCGTCCGATCAGCCAGGCGGCGGATCCGGCGAAGGCGTTGGCCGATGTAGTGGCAGAGCTCGCTTAACCAAACACTGAAGATCCAAATGTGGGAGCGAGCCTGCTCGCGATGAGGGAGTGTCAGTCGACATGAATGTTGGCTGATCCGCCGCCATCGCGAGCAGGCTCGCTCCCACATTGGTTTTGTGGTCATTTCAGGGTATGGGTTAAACCTTCAACACCAACTTCCCGAAATTCTCGCCGCTGAACAACTTCATCAGCGTCTCCGGGAACGTTTCCAGTCCTTCAACGATATCTTCCTTGCTCTTGAGCTGCCCCTTGGCCATCCAGCCGGCCATTTCCTGCCCGGCAGCAGCGAACTGCGCGGCGTAATCCATCACCACAAAGCCTTCCATCCGGGCGCGGTTGACCAGCAGCGACAGATAGTTGGCCGGGCCTTTGACCGCTTCTTTGTTGTTGTACTGGCTGATGGCACCGCAAATCACCACCCGCGCCTTCATGTTCAGACGATTCAGCACGGCATCGAGAATATCGCCGCCGACATTATCGAAATACACATCGACGCCTTTCGGGCACTCGCGTTTGAGGCCAGCGTGTACATCTTCGTTTTTGTAGTCGATGGCACCGTCAAAACCCAGCTCGTCAATCAGGAATTTGCACTTGTCCGAGCCGCCGGCAATGCCGATCACCCGGCAGCCTTTGATCTTGGCAATCTGCCCGGCAATGCTGCCCACCGCGCCTGCCGCGCCCGACAGCACCACGGTGTCACCGGCTTTCGGCGCGCCGACATCGAGCAGGGCGAAGTAGGCGGTCATCCCGGTCATGCCCAGCGCGGATAAATAACGCGGCAGCGGTGCCAGTTTCGGATCGACTTTGTAGAAACCTCGTGGCTCGCCGAGGAAGTAATCCTGCACACCGAGGGCGCCGTTGACGTAGTCCCCCACGGCGAAACCCGGGTTGTTCGAAGCGATGACTTTTCCTACGCCCAATGCACGCATCACTTCGCCAATGCCGACCGGAGGGATGTAGGACTTGCCCTCGTTCATCCAGCCACGCATGGCCGGGTCCAGGGACAGGTATTCGTTTTTGACCAGAATCTGACCCGCCGCCGGTTCGCCAACCGGTACTTCTTGATAGGTGAATGTTTCACGGGTGGCCGGCCCCACGGGACGTTTGGCGAGCAGAAACTGGCGATTGGTCTGGGTAGTCATGACAGGCACTCAAGATGAATGAAGTCTTGTTGATAGACCTTCATGGGCGATGTCGCAAGGTTGGCTGACGCTGCGAATGCACATCGATCCAGTGCGGTGATAGTCATGGCGCCCGTTCTATCACTGCAACTCATGGGCACCCAACCGGCCTTCTGATAGTGCTGCCGCGCCACACGCCCCTGTGACTAGACTGGCCACACGCGATCCCCTGCATCTTCCTTCTGAGGACATAACAATGAGCATGACGTTTTCTGGCCAGGTTGCCGTTGTGACAGGCGCGGCCAATGGTATTGGCCGCGCGACCGCTTTGGCGTTCGCCGCCGAAGGTTTGAAAGTGGTGGTCGCCGATCTGGACGCAACCGGTGGTGAAGGCACTGTGGCGCTGATTCGCACCGCCGGCGGTGAAGCGACCTTCGTGCGCTGCAACGTCACGGTGGAAAGCGATGTAAAAAATCTGATGGACGAGGTGGTGAATACCTACGGCCGTCTCGACTATGCCTTCAACAACGCTGGTATCGAAATCGAAAAAGGCAAACTGGCCGACGGCACAGTCGATGAGTTCGACGCGATCATGGGCGTCAACGTCAAAGGCGTCTGGTTGTGCATGAAGTATCAGTTGCCGTTGCTGCTGGCCCAGGGCGGTGGCGCGATCGTCAACACCGCTTCGGTCGCTGGCCTGGGCGCTGCGCCGAAGATGAGCATCTACGCAGCCTCCAAGCACGCGGTGATCGGCCTGACCAAATCGGCGGCCATCGAATACGCCAAGAAAAAAATTCGCGTGAATGCGGTGTGCCCGGCGGTGATCGACACCGACATGTTCCGTCGAGCCTATGAAGCGGACCCGAAAAAGGGCGAGTTCGCCAATACCATGCACCCGGTCGGGCGTATCGGCAAGGTCGAAGAAATTGCCAGCGCGGTGCTGTACCTGTGCAGCGATGGAGCGGCATTCACCACCGGTCATTCGCTGGCGGTGGATGGTGGGGTTACGGCGTTTTAATGCTGCAGGCCGCAATGCACTCCTTGTAGCAGCTGCCGAGCCTGCGAGGCTGCGTTCGGCTGCGCAGCAGTCGTGAGTACGGCTGACGCGGTCTGCCTGACGTACCGCAATCTCTGGTTTTACGACTGCTGAGCAGCCGAACGCAGCCTTCGGCAGCTGCTACAGATCGCATTGAGGCTTATCTGACAGGTAATACGATTGACGCCGGTTCCGCGAAGACGCCAATCATTGTGTTTCAAATGGTTAGAACCGAGGGTTTTGACGGCGTTGTCGCACATCCCCTGAAGCGCTCCTGTGATTAACTGTTCCCCGCAAAACGGACAGGAGTTTGCTTGCTCATGGAGTTGAGAATCGATCGGGAGGCATTGGTGCCTGTCGTGCAGCAAATCGTCGACGCATTGGCCGACTGGCTCCGTCGCGGCGAGGTGACGCCGGGGGGACGTTTGCCTTCCGTGCGACAAATCGCGCGGATCAATCTGCTCAGTCAATCCAGTGTCGTCGAGGCCTGTGAACGGCTGGTGGCTCAAGGGGTACTGGAGACGCGAAACGGGGCGGGTTTCTTTGTCGCGGCAACGGTGCTGGCCGCTCAGGAGCAACGCGATCTTCCCTGGTCCGAAGGGGTTGAGTCGCAAAGTGGTCTCGTCGGCGAACTGAAACTGGGTTGCGGCGGACTACCCGAAAGCTGGCGCGAGACTGACGACCTGAGCTACGCCATACGCCAGGTCAGCCGCACCGACATGGCCGGGTTGTTCAACTACAGCACGCCGCTGGGCCTGCCTGCTTTGCGCCAGCAGATCCTCAAGCGGTTGAAACAACTGAGTATCGAGGTGGATGAAAGCCGAATATTGACCACGGCAGGGGCCAGTCATGGGCTCGATCTGATTGTGCGCACGCTGTTCAAACCGGGCGATTGCGTGGTGGTGGAGAGTCCCGGTTATTCGATGCTGTTCGATCTGCTCAGGCTGCACGGGGTCAGCATGATCGAGGTGCCACGAACCCCGCGCGGGCCAGACACCGAAGCACTCGAGGCAGTGCTGATGAAGTACAAACCCCGTGGCTTGTTCATCAACAGCTTTTATCACAACCCCACTGGCAGCAGTTTGACCCCGGGGGTGGCTCAGCAGGTCCTGCAACTGGCCAAAAACCATGGCGTGCGGGTGATCGAAGACGACGTCTATGCGGATTTTCACAGCGGTCCCGGCACACGCCTTGCGGCACTGGGCATCGATGACAACGTGATCTACGTCGGCAGCTACTCCAAAACCCTCAGCAGTTCGTTGCGGGTTGGCTTTGTAGTGGCCAGTGCCGATGTGATTTCGCGACTGGCGCAGGTCAAGATGATCAGCAGCATGGGCGCTTCACGGTTCAGCGAGTCGGTGCTGGCAAGTCTGTTGGCCAGCGGTGCCTACCGCAAATTGGTGCAGCGTCAGCGCCAGCGTTTAAGTATTGGCAGGGAAGCAGCCTTGCAGGTCCTCGAAGACGCGGAGTGGGAGGTTTTCGGCAAACCGGTTGGCGGCCTGTTCATCTGGGCGCGATCGCGCAACGCTGACTATGCCCAGGTGCGCACTCAGGCTCGGCGCTTCGGTGTCCTGCTGTCTTGCCCGACGGCGTTCAGTCCGACCGGCCAGGCTCATGACTGGCAGCGGATCAACATAGCTTATGCCTGTGATCCTCGCGCCCGGGCATTTTTTCAAGCCACCGCCAGGGTCTGTTGACGTTTGGTGACGAACCGCGTTGCGCTGCCAAACGTCAACAGACCCTGAGGATCGACCTCGAGCGTTCTGAAAGCGACGCGGGCGTAGCTTTTTGCCATTATTCCGCAGCCAGAGACTTGTGTTGGCACAAGCCCGTTGCGAATCTGCATCAACAGATAATGGCAGGGGACTAAGCGCAATGATTTCGGCCGTGCAAGGACGTTTTGCCAACCTCGGTATGGCGAAAAAACTGGGTGTCGGGTTTGTACTGGTGCTGCTGTTGACCGCACTGGTAGCGGCCATCGGCGTATGGTCCCTGCAAACCATCAGTCAGCGCTTCGACGGGCTCAAGCAGATGTCGTCGCTCAACAGCGGTTTGCTCAAGGTTCGCCTGCTCGAGCAGGAATACGCCTTGCACGGTAATCCGAAAACCGTGGACGCCTTGCACGCCGGGGTGGACGCTCTGATCGCTCTGGCGACCCAGCTCAAGGCCCAGTCAGCGGCCAACGTGCCGGTCATGAATGATGTCGAACAATCTCTGGGGGCCTATCGCAAGGCTTTTGACGAGTTTGTCTCGCTGAGTCAGGCCAAGGACCTGGCACTGGAAATGGCCAGTTGGTCGGTGTCCAGCGTGGCCAATAACCTGGACGTGCTGCAGGCGGGGCTCGCCGATGATGGTGCCTATAACTTGAAGGAATCCGAGGGCAAGGACGGCGCGCAATTCATCGAACAAGCCAATCAGGTCAGCCAGGTTGCACGGCTGATGTTGCAGGCCATGAACGAAGCACGCGTACGCCTGGACCAGAGCCGCAAGGGCGACGACAGCGGCGGGCAGGGCAAGATCGAGCAGGCCGATCAGGCGCTGACCCAGGCCGAGCAACTGAAAACCACGATCAAGGATGAGGGTTACCAGACTGTCCTCAATGAAGTGTCCGGTCACATCGCCGGTTTCAGTGAAAAACTCGCCGAGTACACCGGACTGTTGGCAGAGGAAAAAACCGTCTACGAGCAACTCCACCAGCGCGCCGCTCAAGTGGTGGAACGGGTGGATCAGGCCTACGTTGCCGAAGACCTGTCGATGCAGGCAGAGCTGAAAAAGAACTCGCTGTTGATCATCGGTTCTTCGGCACTGGCCTTGCTGGTGGGGCTGATTGCTGCGTGGGTGATCACCCGGTTGATCGTCGCGCCGCTGCGCAGCGTAATTGGTGTTGCTCAACGGATCGCCGCGGGCGATTTGAGTGCAACGATTGAAGTGACCCGCCGTGACGAGATCGGCCAGTTGATGCAAGCCATGCAGCAAATGGGCGCAGGGCTGAGCAGTATCGTCAGTGGGTTGCAGGCCGGTATCGAACAGTTGGCAAGCTCTGCTCAATCGCTGTCGGCGGTAACCGAACAGACCAACCTTGAAGTCAGCAGCCAGAAGGAAGAAACCGAGCAGGTCGCCACCGCGATGAATCAGATGACCGCCACGGTGCACGACGTCGCACGTAACGCGGAAGAGGCTGCTCAGGCGGCGCAGACTGCCGATGGCAAGGTTGAGAGCGGTCAGCAGGTGGTGCGTCAGAGCATGGTGCGGATCGAACAATTGGCGGACTCGGCCACCTCGGCCAGTTCCAGCATCGAAAGCCTCAGTGCGGAAATCCAGAACATTGGCACGGTACTCAGCGTGATCAAAAGCGTTGCCGAGCAAACCAACCTGTTGGCGCTCAATGCGGCCATCGAGGCCGCGCGGGCTGGCGAGCAGGGCAGGGGGTTTGCGGTGGTAGCCGATGAAGTTCGGGCGTTGGCCAAGCGAACCCAGCAATCAACCGAGGAAATCGAACGGCTGGTCAGTGCCCTGCGCTCGGCGGCGCAGTCGTCGGTGCAGCAGATTCAGAACAGTGGCGAGTTGGTGAAGCTGGCGGTGAGCGATGCATTGCAAACCGAGAGCGCGTTGGGAAGCATTGCGGTAGCGGTGTCGTTGATTCAGCAGATGAACCAGCAGATCGCAGCGGCTGCGGAAGAGCAGAGTTCAGTGGCCGAGGAGATCAATCGCAGTGTCACCAGTATCCGCGCCAGTGCGGATCAGTCGTCGCTGGCGATGCAGGGCAATGCCGCGTCGAGTATTGAGTTGGCGCAGCTGGGGGTTGAACTGAAGGGGATGGTGGGGCACTTCAGGCTCTGAGCAATGCAGGACTCAAGGCTAATGCCAGTTAGTTAAGCGCCGCAATTCATGTGGGAGCGGGCTTGCTCGCGAAGAGGGAGTGTCAGTCAACCTCAATGTTGACTGTGCCGCCGCCTTCGCGAGCAATCCCGCTCCCACAGGTGCTGCACCTTAACTGACCGGCATTAGGGCTCAAGGCCCTATTGCCCATCGTCGGCAAACGGCGCGCAAAAAAAGCCACCTTTCGGTGGCTTCGTTGTTTGTTCTGATCAGTCGTAGATCGCTTTTTTCTTCCAGTCGGCGTCAGCCTCGACGTCTTTGAGGCCTTCAGTCAGTTGGTTCATCTCGCCTTCCACCGGAGCGATCTTGTCCATGACCTGGGCGTTGGCGCGGGCCAGGAGTTTCTCCAGGTATTCCAGCTGTTCTGCGTAAATCTGCGGTTCCTGTTGTTTGCGCAGGTATTGCACGCCGCGTTCGAAGGCCAGACGAGCCTGGCCGGGCTGGTTCTGCTGCAGCGAGTGCTGGCCCAAGTTGTTGAAGAATTCGATGTGCAGCAGGACCAGGATGTGGCGCACTTCACGGATCCAGCGCTTGGCTTCGTTGGGCGGCAGGAAACCGTCCTGTGCCGCGCGGGTGATCTGGCCATGCAGGGCTTCGAGCAAAAAGCGCACGTCTTTGGCTTTGGCTTCGGTCTGGATCGGTGCCGGCGGGTTGTTGACCGGGATCGATTCGCCTTGGGCGACGAGGGCACTCAACTCGGCAATCCGTGCCTTTAAGGTGCTGTTGGATTTTTCCAGGTTCAGCAAGCGCTGGCAGACGTTCAATTCAAGACGGGTCAACAGCAGCTTGAGGGTCGGTGTCATCAACTGACCGGGGAAGGTCTCGGTGATTTCACCGCAGCGACGCAGACGGTCATTGAGTTCAACCTTGGTGCGGGCCTTTTCCAGCTTATTGTTCTCCACCACATGGTTCATGTAGCCAATGGCGATCAATAGTGCGATCCCGGCTACGACTAGCAGGGTGATCATGAGTGGTGTCACCGGTAAGACCTCTTTTATTAGGGTTCGCGTGCGAGTCGAGTGTAGTAGCTTGGCATTTGGGCGCCTAGGGTCGCTCGACGAGTTGAATCGGCAATGGCTCTGCTTATATCGGCCGTAACGCCGCATAGATAAGTAAATAGCGTGCGAGGTGCACATTGCCATCATCCGGGCCGGGACTATAGCGCCTTGCTGGATGCCAGAATATAGGCGCCAAAGGTCAGTCGACGGAAAAGCCTCAATCGCTGCTGAAAGCAGGGCGAAGTCATTGATTTAAATAAATTTATATCTGGGGGTTGACGACCCCTCAATCCATCCATAGAATGCGCGCCACTTACAGCGTAAAGCACACAGCGAAACGCGGTAGGGAGTGAATGTTGTACGTGTGTCCCCTTCGTCTAGTGGCCTAGGACACCGCCCTTTCACGGCGGTAACAGGGGTTCGAGTCCCCTAGGGGACGCCAATGCGGGAATAGCTCAGTTGGTAGAGCACGACCTTGCCAAGGTCGGGGTCGCGAGTTCGAGTCTCGTTTCCCGCTCCAGTTTTAAACGGCTTTGCTTTCGGGCAGGGCTGAGTGAAACCAGAACCAAATCTTCGGATGCGGATCTGGGCACCGAAACACACACCATGTGTTCCGGGCAGCGTGTCCCCTTCGTCTAGTGGCCTAGGACACCGCCCTTTCACGGCGGTAACAGGGGTTCGAGTCCCCTAGGGGACGCCATTTGCGGGAATAGCTCAGTTGGTAGAGCACGACCTTGCCAAGGTCGGGGTCGCGAGTTCGAGTCTCGTTTCCCGCTCCAAATTCAAAAAAAACGCCGCTCATTGAGCGGCGTTTTTTTATGCGCGTTATTTGTCATTTTCATTGATTGGAATAAAAACCTTCGGGTAATCCGTAGCAGCTGCCGAGCCTGCGAGGCTGCGTTCGGCTGCGCAGCAGTCGTAAAGTCAGAATTCGCGGTGTGTCAGACAGTCTGCGTCGGCCGGAATCACGACTGCTGCGCAGCCGAACGCAGCCTCGCAGGCTCGGCAGCTGCTACAAGGAATGCGTCGTGGCTGAAATTGTGTGAGGGTAAAAACCGCCTCAACTTCCGAGGCTCTGTACCAGGCTTTCGAGCACTTCAGCGGTTGTATCCTCCAGCGCCGGTTGCGCTGCTACTGCTCTGAGTTGGCAGGTCAAACGGTATTCGCTGGGCGTGCAGTTGACGAACTGCTTGAAGGCGCGAGCGAAGTAGGACGGATCCTTGAAGCCGGCTTCATAGCCGATGCTGGTAATAGGCATCTGGCTATTGTCGAGCAGTTGTTTGGCGAAGCTCATGCGCTTGTTCAGGATGTAATCGGTAAAACCGACGCCATTGGCTTCCTTGAACAGGCGGCTGAAGCGAAAGGTCGTCATGCCGCAGCGCTTCGCCAGCTCCCTCTGATCGATGCTGTCGCGAAAGTGCTGGTCGATGTACAGCATGACGTGGCTCAACGCCTGGTGTTTTTGGTGTCCCGAGGTCAATCGGATGCTGTCCGGCAAGGTCGGGGAGTGATCGATCAGCGATGTCTGGCCCTGGCCGTTGGCATTTCTGCGCAACTCGCACAGCTGCACCACTGCTGTCAGATAGCGCTTCCTCTCGGTGGCCGAAAGGGGGAGCACCATGTATTCCCAGACACTGGAACGCATGGCCCAGACAGCCAGTTCTTCCGAGTGCTGCACGGTGAACATGGTGATGGGGATGGTGGGGGTGGTGCGTTTGATCTCCAGCAACAGCCTCAAGCCTGGTGTGTCGGGGCGATCAAAATGGATGCAGATCATGTCTGCCTGTTGGCCGTGGGGCAATACGGAGTTTTTCGCCAATTTGCAGTCGCAGGCGCTCTCGAACTGCGCGATGAGTTCCTTGGTGGAACGATCGTGGGTCAGATCGAACCACAGTAGCGATGGCCTTCTGGTCAAATTGGACGTCATGTCTCTACTCTGCGGTTCTTCGTGCCCCTCTTCGCAGAGTAGTATTGCTAAGGTGCTATCACTTTGCAGACTAAATGCTGATAAGAAAGTCGAATGTTAGTTCTATTTGCTCTATGTGTTGCCTGAAGTCTGTCTAGGGCAACTGTTTGTTGACGTGGCTTGGCACACACGGCGTCAACCGCTCGTCGCTTGTGAATCAATGGCAATCGCCTTTGCCTGCCACTTCTCGTTTTGCCCCCTCTTATTACTTCTTCAAGGGCCAATGACCCGTATTTGGCTCAGCCGCAAAAAAGTCCTAGTGATGTGCAAAATCTTCCTAACGCCCATGCCTTGCCCCTGACTAGTGTTGCATCCAGGCAGCACAGAACGTACTGCCTCCGGAAAAACAACATTCGAGTGAGGTGGGCAAAATGAATCTGCAAACAATCAAGGCTTCGGTAGTGAAGTTCGCCAAAGATGAAGATGGCCTGACCATTGTGGAATACGCCGTGGCCGGTGGGCTGATTACGGTGGCTGTTGCCGCAATGTTCGGCAAATTGGGCACCGAGGTGACCGCCAGGATCACATCGCTGTGCGCTGCGGTCAAAGGCGCTGCCTGCTGATAACGGCAACTCACGGTAGGGGGGGGCGGCGACCTCCATGGAGCAACCAGTTGTTACTGTTTCGCTGATAGAGCAACTGGGCAACTCAATGGATTTCGCGCTGTCCCCGCCAATGTACTTCTGATCCGTATGACCGCCGAAGTGAGGCACACAAAATGACTCTGCGAACAATCAGAACTTCGATAAGCAAGTTCGCCAAAGATGAAGATGGCTTGACCATTGTGGAATACGCGGTGGCTGGTGGGCTGATTACGGTAGCTGTTGCCGTAATGTTCGGTAATTTGGGCACCGAGGTGAACACCAGAATCACAGCGCTGTGCGCTGCGGTTAAAGGTGCTGGCTGCTAACGATAATTCCGGTAGGGGAGAGACGCGCCATGTCCATGGAATTGCTGGTATCCACTGTTTTACTGCTAGGACTATTGGGCGTGGCGGTGGCGAGCGATCTACTTCGCCACCGTATCCCCAACGCGCTGGTCCTGTTAGGCCTTGCCCTAGGATTGGCCGGTCAGATTTATTCAGCTGGTGTCAGCGGATTGGGTGACAGCCTGTTGGGCATCCTGATCTGTTTTGGGCTGTTTTTGCCCATGTATGCCTCGGGTGGAATGGCCGCCGGCGACGTCAAGTTAATGACCATGGTCGGCAGTTTTTTACCGGTTCATTACGCATTGTGGGCTGCCTTATTCAGTCTGATAGCCGGTGGCGTATGTGGTTTTCTGATAATTCTGGTTCGCGGTCAATTGCGTCAGACCTTCGGACGTTATTGGTTGATTCTAAGAGCGCAGGCCTATTTTGCGCCGACTTCAGATGAAGTAGCCGGTAAGCCTTTCCCTTATTCGATTGCAATCTTGATAGGCACTTTGAACAGCGTCTACTGGCAACTCGTTGCCGGTGGATTGGGAGCTTAGTCATGCACGTCATCGTCGATAGTGATGCCTACCCCAGCGATCGGGAAGCGGTGCAACGACTGGCGCCTCAGCCGTGCACAATCCGCGAAACCGGTCTGACCGACAGTTTTCTTGGAGAATTGGTTTGCAAGCATTTGCATGACGCCGGCGTGCTGGACATGCCGCGGCTGGTAGAGCGCCTGGCGCTGACCGGCGCTGTACTTGAAGAAGTCCTGGCGTTCTTGCGCAAGGATGGTCGTGTCGAAGTGCTGGGCCAGATGGGGCCGCAAACGACGAGTGGGCAGATGTTGCGTTATGGTCTGACCGAGCGCGGTCGCAGTGCCGCCCGTGATGCCTTGTCGCGCAGTGGCTACATCGGCGCGGCACCTTTCCCGGTGAGTTCCTACCGCTCCCTGATCAAAATCCAGACCATTCACCATGGCCGCATCAACTCCAACGATATGCACAACGCCCTTGCTGGCGTGGTGCTTACCGAAGGTATGCTCGATCAGTTGGGCGTGGCGCTGAACTCCGGGCGCGCGATCATGATTTATGGCCCCGCGGGTACCGGCAAGACGTATGTCAGCAGTCGGCTGATTCGTCTGTTCGCCGAGGCCATCTGGGTGCCTCATGCCATCGTGATCAACGAGTCTGTGATCGAGATCTATGACCCGCAGGTGCATCAGCGCCTGGATGACAACAGCCAACAAAAAAATCTGATGCTCAACGAAGGGATCGACCGTCGTCTGCTGTGCTGCAAACGCCCGATCGTCATTACGGGCGGCGAGCTGAGCATGGAGCAGCTGGATGTTCGCTATGACCCTTTCACCCGTCAGTACCAGGCTGCCTTGCAACTCAAGGCCAGTAACGGCCTGTTCATCATCGACGACATGGGACGCCAGCGCATGGCCCCCGCCGAACTGTTGAACCGCTGGATCGTCCCGATGGAAGAGAAGCGCGACTTCCTCAACCTGGGCGGTGGTCGGCATTGCGAGCTGCCGTTTGATCTGATTCTGGTGTTCTCCACCAACCTCAATCCTCTGGAGCTGGCTGATGAAGCCTTTCTCCGTCGGATTGGCTACAAGCTGCAATTCGGTTACCTGAAGCCTGAGGAGTACGAAAAGATCTGGCGTCAGGAAAGCGAGCGCCTGGGCATTCCTTTTGACCCGCTGCTGCTGCGTTATGTCCTGCAAAGGCTTTATGCAAGTGAAGGCATGCCCCTGGTGCCTTGCCATCCCCGCGATCTCCTGAACATGGCGCTCGATCGCCAGCGTTACATGGGTGGTTCCGGACCATTGTCACCGCAAGAGTTGGAATGGGCCTGGCACAACTACTTCGTCCAGCTCGACTTTCTTTGATACGGAGATACTGACATGAGCTCTCGTACTCTTACCCTGGTAGGCGTTTCCCTGGTCATGGGCCTTGGTGCTGCATGGATGGCTGACTCCTGGCTGAGCGCCCGGCTCAATGCCAGCCCGGATGATCATCTTCGAAGCGTGGTGGTCGCCACGGTAGAAATTCCCTTCGGCCAGATGGTCGAGGCCCAGCAGGTCACGACCATGCGCATGCCCATGGACACGATCCCGGACGATGCCTTCGACTCCAGCGACAAAGCAGTGGGCAAGATCGCAACGTTCGACATCCTGAAGGGCGACATCATGCGCGGCGCGCGTCTGAGTGAGCACTTGGGTGGCAGCACCCTGGCCTCTCTGATTGCTCCGGATAAACGCGCCATCTCGGTACGTGTGGACGATGTGGTCGGTGTGGGCGGGTTCCTGTTGCCGGGCAACCGGGTCGATGTACTGGCGACCAAAACTACTAGTGCCGGCAGCAACAGCGCCGTGTCCAGGACCATCCTTGAAAACCTGCGTGTGCTGGCGGTGGACCAGACGGCAGGTACCGACAAGACCCAACCAGTGGTGGTGCGTGCAGTGACGCTGGAGATGTCGGCTGCCGAGGCAGAAACCCTGGTCACGGCGCAGACGGAAGGCAAGTTGCAACTGGCTTTGCGCAACCCGCTGAACCTCGAGAAAAAGACCGCAGTCATCGCACCTGCCGCTCCGCCGGTCATGGCAGTGGCCACCGCCACGGTGCCAAAACGCGTGGTGCACCGCAGCAGCGGCGAGGGTGGCGGTGCCATCACCATTATCCGCGGGATCGAAACCAAAGTAGTCAACATTCGCTGACAGAACGCAACAGGCGCCTGGACACCCAGGTATTGGCGGAGCCGATCCGGATCAGTATCGGTAAATGAGGGCTTGATGATGAATCTTCGAATTCAGCAGCCGTTCACTGCGACGCCAAGGCGCCAGGAAGGTTCGGTGAGCGTATTGATGGTGATCGCGTTGGCGGTGATGGCGATGATGGCAGCGTTGGCTCTGGACGGTGGGCACATCATGCTGAACAAGACCAGGCTTCAGAATGCGGTGGATGCCGCCGCCCTGAGTGGCGCCAAAACCCTGAGTCAGGTGGAAGGTGGTGCCAACAGTGCCAGCACGACGCGGGCTGCGGCGCTCAATACGCTCAACCAGAATGCCAATGCCGCGGGGAACAACGAATTGGCTACGGCTGTCGCCGGCAACCCAGGCGCATTTGCGGTAGTTGAGCTGGCAAGCAGCGTCTATGGGCCGTTCTCCTATCCTGGACCGGTGGATGCCAAATACGTGCGGGTCTCGGTACCGAACTATAGCCTGACAGGATTTTTCTGGAGTTTCGTTCAGTCATTTGGCGTGGTGGGGAACAAGGCCGTGGCGGCGATCGCCACCGCTGGACCCAGCCCCACTAGCCCGTGTGACCTCGCACCGTTGATGATCTGTGGCGACGCGAGCCAATACAACCCGGCCACTGGCATGTTCTGGGGGTTCCAGTTTGGTGATTTGCAGGTGTTGAAATCGGCGGCTGGCAATTCGTCCGCCATTGGCCCAGGCAACTTTCAGTTGCTCGATTTTGGTTCGGGTGGCAGTTCGGTCAGAGAAGATCTGGCCGGAGGCGGCTCGGTCTGCCGCAACGTGGGGGAAACGGTCCAGACCTCACCCGGCAACATGGTCGGCCCTGCATCTCAAGGCTTGAATACGCGCTTCGGTATCTACAACGGCCCGGTCAGTGCCTCGGACTATCCACCAGACCTGGTGACGTCGTCGAGCAACCCAGCGATCACCTACAACGACTCAGTCACCCCGGCGCAGACGCTGTACAAGGGGCAACCTGTCACTTCAAGCGGCGGCGATCTCACTGCAGGCAGCAATACGATAATGGACTATAACGACTGGAAGGCAAGCGTTGCCGCCTGTGTGGCGGGATCCGGCAGCGGCTGTGAGAGCAACGGGGTATTCGAGCGCCGGATGCTCAAAGTCGTCGTTGGCGACTGCACCGGCAAACAGGGCGGTTCAACCACGATTCCCGTCCTGGGCTTTGGCTGCTATTTCGTGGTGCAGCCAATGAGTAGCGGCGGCACGCAAGCGCAGATCTTCGGCCAGTTTGTGAAGGAGTGCGAAGGCGATAACGTGGCAGGCCCCTCGCCTTACAACGATTCCGGCCCGCAGATCATCCAGCTCTACAAAACCTATCTCGGCAACGGCACTCCGAGCACTGACTCGTAGGAGGCGTCATGAGACATCACACTTTTAAACGACCGCAGGCACAGCAAGGCGTGGCCTTGGTGGAGTTCACCCTGGTGTTGCCGCTGTTGCTCCTGTTGTTGCTGAGCCTGGGCGAGTTCGGCCGCATGCTTTACCAGTACAACGTACTGCTACAGGCCAGCCGTGATGCCGACCGTTTCGTCGCCAGCCAGGCCTGGAACTCGACACTGGGCATTATCACGTTGAGCAGCGCGCTCCAGACCCAGACAAAAAATGTAGCGGTGTATGGCGTACCCAGCCAGACCGGCACCCCTGTGGTGTCTGGGCTGACGACCGCGAACGTAGTGGTCGCTGCAGAGGGCGCCAACCATGTTCGAGTCACCATCACCTATAACTTCTGCCCGGTGATTGGCAGTGGCAATTGTAATGGAGCGATTCCGGGGTTCTTCGGTAATCCGATTGCGCTGAGTATTCCGCTGGTCGCCACCACTGTCATGAGGGCTTTGTGATGAATCGCAAACGCATGCACGGCACCTATGTCGTGGAATTCGCCATCATCGGTATGCTCGTATTCACGCTGTTGTTCGCCGTGCTGGAAATGGGCCGACTGTACTTCACCGTCAATGCACTGGATGAAGCCGCTCGCCGTGGTGCACGCCTGGCGGCAGTGTGCAACATCAGCGATCCAGTCGTTTTGCGACGGGCGATCTTCAATGCCGCGACCGACGCCGGTACCAGCCAGCTGATCACCGACTTGACCACCAGCAACCTGACGCTGACCTACCTGGACGAAAACGGCGCCTTGGTGACCAACCCCGCCGACACGAGTGGGACCAACGGTTTTCGTGCCATCCGCTATGTCCAGCTGAGCCTGCAAAACTTCGTTTTCAATCTGTTCATTCCCGGGTTCGGCGTGCCCATTACCTTGCCCACATTCAGGGCAACCTTGCCACGCGAAAGCCTTGGGCGTCATTCCGATTCCGGGGAGATCACACCATGCTGAATACCAAGGAAACTCCAGTCTCCAGCTCGACCGGCAAAGCCGGGCTGCGGTTGCTGATCAGCAGCCGCGATGCCACCTCTTTGCGCGACCTGCAGAGTGTCTGCCAGCGCATGCCTTGCCTTGAGGTGAGCACTCGCCTGGTGAGCAATGGCCATGTCGACCCGCTCTACGGTCTGGACCGGATGCCCGATCTGTTGCTGTTGCGCGTCAGCCACCTGTGGCGCGAGGAACTGGCGGCGTTATTGCAACATCCAGCCCATGAGCGTCCGCCGATGTTGGTGTGCGGCCTGCTGAGCGAACAGGAAGCCATGCGCCTGGCGATGCAGGCTGGCGCCCGGGATGTGTTGCCAGAGCCCATCGCCGAAACAGAACTGGTCGCCGCCTTGAATCGTCTGGTCACGGAGGTCCGGACCGGCAGTGGTGCAGAAGGGAAGCTGATCGCCGTGATGAGCGCCAAGGGCGGTTCCGGTGGAACCCTGGTGGCCTGCAACCTGGCTCAGCAGCTCAGTGCCAAGGGCGGCAGCACGCTGTTGCTGGACATGGACCTTCAATTTGGCAGCGTCACGCATTATCTGGATGTGGCGCAGACACACAGCCATCTGGAGGTGCTGCATCAGATCGACGGCATGGACAGCGTCGCGCTACGCGGTTTTTGCAGTCACTTCAGCCCAACATTGCATGTACTGGGTGGTCGGGCCGGTGAGTTGTGTCTGCCGCAAGATGCCCAACCCGAGCAGCTTGATGCCCTGTTGAAACTGGCCCGCGCCAGCTACGACTGGGTGGTGATCGACCTGCCGCGGCAAATCGACCACCTCACCGGCTCCGTGTTGGAACAGGTGGACCGGGTGTACGTGGTGGTGCAGCAGAGCGTCAGTCATCTACGGGATGCCAGCTCCCTGGTGCGAATTCTTCGCGATGACCTGGGTGTGCGCGGCGATCAATTGCAGATCGTGGTCAACCGCTTTGACAAGTCGGCAGCGATTAGCCTCAAAGACATCGGTGAGGCGCTGCGCTGCACCAATCTGTCGAAATTACCCAACGACTTCAACCTGGTCAGCCAGAGTCAGAACACTGGCGTGCCGTTGGGGCTGCATGCGCCGAGAGCAGCGATTACTACCGCTCTGCGCGACATGACCGAGGACCTGGTCGGTCAACAGGTGGCCGGGAACAAAGGCTTACTCAAACGCGCCTTCAACCGTTTTTTCGGGGGATGACCCATGATCAGCGACTTTCGTAACCGCTTGCGCAAACAGTCCGGTAAACCCGCCGCTTCGTCGGCTACTCAGCTGGGCGACGACCTGCTGGACCCGGCAGAGGAATTAATGGCGTGGGAACGTGCGGCGCCGGACGTTCTTTACGAAACCAGAAGCCAGGTTACCCCGGTGGAAGCCGAGTGGCGGGAAAAGATCTACCAGCAGTTGCTCAAGGTCATGGACCTGTCCTTGCTGGACTCCCTTGAACAGGCCGAGGCCACGCGGCAGATTCGCGACATTTGCCAGCGCTTGCTCGATGAGCATTCGGCGCCGGTGAGTTCTGTCAGCCGCCAATTGATCATCAAGCAAATCACTGACGAAGTGCTTGGCTTGGGTCCCCTGGAACCGTTGCTGGCCGATCACAGCGTGTCCGACATTCTGGTCAACGGCCATGCCTCGGTCTATGTCGAACGCTTCGGCAAACTGCAACGGACCGATGTGCGCTTTCGCGATGATCAGCATTTGCTGAACATCATCGACCGCATCGTCTCCAGCCTGGGTCGTCGTATCGACGAGTCCTCACCGTTGGTGGACGCCCGGCTCAAGGACGGTTCGCGGGTTAACGCGATTATTCCGCCGCTGGCCATCGACGGCCCGAGCATGTCGATTCGCCGCTTTGCGGTGGACCTGCTCAATACCGACAGCCTGATCTCGGTGGGGACGTTGACCCCGGCCATTGCCCTGCTACTCAAGGCGATTGTGCGCGGACGCTTGAACGTGCTGATTTCCGGCGGTACCGGCAGCGGCAAGACCACCATGCTCAATGTGCTGTCCAGTTTTATCCCGCAAAACGAGCGGATCGTCACCATTGAAGACTCGGCCGAACTGCAACTGCAGCAGCCCCATGTGGTGCGCCTGGAAACCCGCCCTTGCAACATTGAGGGACGAGGCGAGGTGAGTCAGCGGGAGTTGGTGCGCAACAGTTTGCGGATGCGCCCGGACCGCATTGTGATCGGCGAAGTGCGCGGCGCTGAAGCGCTGGACATGCTCACCGCGATGAACACCGGTCACGACGGCTCGCTGACCACCATCCACGCCAACACTGCACGTGATGCGTTGGGACGAATCGAGAACATGGTGTCGATGACCGGTGCGACCTTCCCGATCAAAGCCATGCGTCAGCAGATCGCTTCGGCCATCGATGTGGTGATTCAGCTGGAGCGTCAGGAAGACGGCAAGCGCCGACTGGTCAGCGTGCAGGAGATCAACGGCATGGAAGGCGAGATCATCACCATGACCGAAATTTTCTCCTTTGCGCGTCAAGGCATGGGCGAGAACGGCGAAGTGCTTGGCGATTATCGCCCCAGCGGCATGATCCCGGCCTTCCGCGATGTGCTGGCCAAGCGCGGCATCGAATTGCCGCTGACGATGTTCAGGCCTGAATGGATGGAGGCACGACAGTCATGAACAATATTCCTGGTGAATTCATTCTGATGTTCCTCGCCATGGTGTTTATCGCCGTGTTTCTTCTTTCCCAGGGCGTGGTGGTGCCGGTGTTCGGCGAGGCCGGCAAGATGCGCAAGCGCATCCGCGGCCGCTTGCATGTGATGGAGAAGGCCAACAATCTGCCCAACATGCAGACGGTATTGCGGCAGAAATACCTGACGCGTTTGTCACCACTGGAGGCCATGCTCGAGCAGTTGCCTTTTATGGCGAGCCTGACCCAGATGATCGAGCAGGCCGGCCATGAATATCGCGCTTATCGGGTGATAGTCCTCGGGCTGTTCCTGGGCGTCTGTGCGGGTATCTCGATCTGGATGATCTCGTCGGTCTGGTGGATGGCGCCGCTGGCGGCGTTCGGGGCGTTCTGGGTACCCCTGCTGAAAATCTCTCGTGACCGGGGCAAACGTTTCGCTGAGTTTGAGGAAGGTCTGCCGGATGCACTGGATGCCATGTGCCGTGCTCTGCGCGCCGGGCACCCGTTCAACGAAACCCTGCGCCTGGTCGCCGAAGAGCACAAAGGGCCGGTTGCACATGAGTTCGGCCTGACCTTCGCCGATATCAACTATGGCAACGATGTACGCCGGGCCATGCTCGGCCTGCTGGAGCGCATGCCAAGCATGACAGTGATGATGCTGGTGACCTCGATCCTCATCCATCGCGAGACCGGCGGCAATCTGACAGAAGTGCTGGAACGTTTGAGCCGGCTGATCCGCGGGCGTTACCGCTTTCAGCGCAAGATCAAGACCCTGTCGGCCGAAGGGCGGATGTCGGCCTGGATACTGGTGGCCATTCCCTTCGTGCTGGCGATTGCGATCATCGTTACAAGCCCCACTTACTTGCCTGTGCTGCTCAACGATCCCTTAGGCCACAAGCTGATCATCGGGGCTTTCTGCGCCATGTTGATCGGGATCTTCTGGATAAAAAAAATCATCCGGATTCAGGTTTAAGCGGTAGTCGCTACCGGGAGGTATAGGATCATGGACTTTTTACTCGGTTTGTTCAGTCGGGTCACGGGGAACGAAGAGCTGGCGCGCATATTGTTTATTAGCGTGGTCGGTTTTAGTGCGGTGCTTGCGGCTTCTGCTGTGATGTTGCTGATGTTGGGCCTTCAAGACCCGGTGCAGCGTCGCCTGGCGTTGATCAAGCGTGGTCATTTAGGCAATACGACCGGGCAGGACGCTCCAGGCAATCTGCAACTGTTGCTGGAGCGGGTCGGTCAGCGCTTTGCCTCGAGCGAATCGGCTCAGGCATCTGCCACCCAGACCCTGTTGACGCACGCGGGGTACCGTTCTGCTTCGGCGGTGCAGATGTACTGGGCGGTGCGTTTGATGTTACCGCTGTTGCTGGTCGGCGTTGCATTGCTGCTATTACCTTTGATTCCCAAGGTTTCGCTGACCATTGGCCTGCTGTTGGTGGTCATGGCGGCGGGTATCGGATGGCTGCTGCCGGCCCTGTATGTCGGCAAGCGCAAGCAGGCGCGTCAAAACCGGCTGCGCGCCGCGTTTCCGGATGCACTGGACCTGATGGTGGTGTGCGTGGAGTCGGGCCTGGCCCTGCCCACGACCATCGAGCGGGTGGCTGAAGAAATGTCGGTCAGTCAGGTTGAGCTGGCTGAAGAGCTGGCCCTGGTCAATGCGCAAATCCGCGCGGGCATTTCCAGTACCGAGGCGCTCAAGCAACTGGCCGTGCGCACCGGTCTTGATGACGTACAAGGGTTGGTCAGTCTGTTGGCGCAGAGTATTCGCTTCGGTACCAGCGTGGCCGATACCCTGCGCATCTATGCCGATGAGTTCCGTGACCGGCGTACGCAGGCTGCCGAAGAGGCAGGGGCGAAAATCGGCACCAAGCTGATATTTCCGCTGATCTTCTGCCTGTGGCCGAGCTTCTTCCTGGTCGCCATCGGCCCGGCCTTGATCGGAGTAATGAAAGCATTTGGTTGAAATAACGGACGGAGGCTGTCGAGTACGATGGCCTTGCCACTCAAGCCTGATCTGCAATTTCCTTCCATAGGTCCACATCCCTGTAGGAGCTGTCGCAGGCTTCGATCTTTTGATTTTTCTGGCAGGCAATTCGTTGTCCAGGCCTCTGAATCAAAAGATCGCAGCCTGCGACAGCTCCTACAGGGATTTGCGCATATCTGTTCATCACGACTGGGCGCTGATTGTCGCGATACGCTCGGTGACAGGCTGATCAAGGCGCAAGTAATGGGTTACCAGACACATCCTCCTGGAACACCGAGCGGGCAGGAGCTGGCGAAGCCTGCAATCTTTTGATTTTGATGGCCGAGGGATTGCTGAAGAGCAACGATCGCAGCCTTCGGCAGCTCCTACGGGAGAATCCGGGCAGGATTGGAAAATGTGGATATCAATACTTTTCTGCATACGTCATTAAGCCCGGCTTGCAGCCAGGCTTACTCTGGACGATGCCAGAGGCTGATCACCCATTGACGTATTTCAGTTGCTGCTGCTGGCGGCGTCGCCGCCTACATCCTGGTCAAAAAACTCCGGAATCGGGTAGTTGAAGCTGTTCAGCCAACGCTGCATGGCCAGGTCGCGTTCGGTGGCCGAAGCGGTTTGCAGTTTGGGTGAAGCAACTATCCCGCGAATCTGTAGCTGCATCCACTGCTCGGTGCCTTTTTGCTCCTTCGAAGAGGGGCCTGGTTCAAAAGCCCAGGCACTGGTGGACAGGCAAGCCATGCACACGATCAACAGCCTCTTGGTATTCATCTCGACTCCTCGTACGTTTTACTTGGTCGCACTGGATGAGGCATCGGCTACCTCAGTTCTGCGATTCCCCTCGGAAGCCACCGCTTTTTTAGCAGAAGCCTTGAGTTTTTCCGCGCGGGTTTGAGCCTCTGCGACTTGCTGAGGGCTTAAGCTGGCGCGGGTCACGAGTTCGGAAGCTGCCTTCCAGTTATCCTGATAGATCAGCAGCGTCACCATATTGATTGCCGCCAGTGAATTGGACTGTTTGAGCTCCATGGCGGTCATGAACTCAAAGCGTGCTTCAGGGATCCGTCGCTGATTGAGGTAGACCACCCCCAGGTCATTGCGCATCCTTTCGTCGGTGGGGGCCATCTTCACCGCACGCTCAAGGTGAGTGGTAGCGTTGGCGTAATCATTTTTGGCCGCGGCCAACTGGCCCAAGCCATGTTCCCCGTCGGCGGCCAGACAGGTGCCGAGCAAGCTTTGATACAACGGCCCCGCCTCGTTACGCCCCATCAAGCGCAGCACCCGAGCCTTGCGCAGGCGAACCTGAACCAGGTTGTCGGGCAAACCTTCAAGATTTGCCAGGCTGGCATACAAACGGCCTTCGCTGACCATGTTGTCGGCCAGGCTCAGGGCCAACTCTTGATCCGAAGCGGGCTTGGCACATTCAGACGGTCGCGAAGACAGGCCATTGCTGGCACAACCTGTGAGCATTATTGTCGCCGCTATTGCAATGACTGCTTTCATCGAGTGTCCTCTGGCTACAACACGTTGAACGCCTGGCCAATGGCAATAAAGCTGGCTTGGCAAGCGTTCAAGATCACCGTTACGAGTGAGGGCGAGGCAAGTCTGATTCAGGCTCATTGCGAGAGCCCGGAGCGACTGTCGAAATCGCCATTTTCGAGGAAGAACATACGATAGAAGTTCGGGTCGTAATTGCGCAGTTGTTCGCCAGGCAATGACGGTAGTTGTGCATTGGCAGCCAGTGGCTGGACCAGATGCGGAGTCACGATCATCAGCAGTTCACGCTCTTCACGGTTGATGCTGTTGTCGCGGAAGAACGCGCCCAGAATCGGGATATCGCCCAACCCTGGAAACTTGTTCACCTGGGAACTGTTGCGGGTGCTGATCAGGCCGCTGATGACGAAGCTTTCGCCGTCCGCCAGGGAGATGCTGGTGTCGGTACGTCGAATGGTCAGTGCCGGAACGATGGTGCCGGCGATGCTTACGGCGTTGGTGAAGTCCAGTTCGCTGACTTCCGGCGCCACCTTCAGCGCGATACGGTTTTTCCCGATGATGGTCGGGGTCAGGGTCAGGCGAATACCGAATTCCTTGTACTCGATAGACACGTTATCGCTGCCTGAACTGGGTACCGGAATCGGCACTTCACCACCGGCCAGGAAGCTCGCACTCTGCCCGCTGAGCGCTACCAGGCTTGGCCGTGCCAGGGTGTAGGCGAAACCGCTGCCTTCCAGTGCGTTGATTGACACTAGAGTATCGCTGGACGCAAAAGCGAAGTTGAACATGCCGTTGTTCACCGGCACCGACGGCGTGACAATGCCGCCGATGGTGGGCAAGGTTCTCGGTGAGCCGAACAGGAAGTTGCCTTGGCGGCCAAAAATCGAGGCATTGGCTTCCTTGAGTTTGGTCCGGCTGACTTCAACGAAGCGGATGTCAGTTTGCACCTGGATCGGCAACAGCGGGTCTTCGGAAGGCACTGTCGAGACGCTGGTGAGCGCCGCGGTGGCCTTGCCCTTGACGAACACCATGCTTTGGCGCGGCGTTGCCGAACAGGCAGTCCAGACCATCAGGCTGGTGGTCCCCGGCGCCATACCGGTGAGCAAGAAAGCATTGGGGTTGTTGCCGCTGGGTTGCACGTCGGCGATTTTAGGATCGCCGACTGCCAGCTGTGTCACCGGGACGGGGACGCGCAGTTCATTCTGAAGCCCCTGACCGACCTCAAACGTTGTCGGCATATTATCCAGTTGCGAACAATTGGCCGGCGCGGCCTGAGCCGCATTCACGCTGAGGCCCGTCCAGAACAGACCATGGATAATTCGCTTGAAAGCGGGCACGGTACGATAGCTCATTAAGTGCATCCTCGCTGAATAGCCATCTTTGAGGCAAAACCAGGTTGCCTCGGATCACTACAAGGGGCCTTGGTCGGCCCTCTACCCCGCCAGACCCCTGACTAATGGCCCCGGCAACATTCTTTGGTGCTACATGCAAGCAGCTGCAATACGCTGTTCTGACTGAACGGCGAGCGACCTTCGCTATAACGGTTTTTAGTGATCCAGATGCCTGGGCTGTCAACCCGAACGATATGCGCAGGCTCGACAGCAGCTAAAGACGGCACTTTGCGCCGACCTGACTCCCCTAAAAAGCAACCGGCAATTAACGCACTGAGCCGGAAAACGCTTGTCAGGATCATAGTGAGGTAACTCCTTTTGCCAATCCGCTATCTGATCGCTGAACCTAACGTGGCATTTCGAACCGTTATGTTTTCTTCTTGTTTGAAAGGTAGTTCAACCAAGGCAAAGCGCCATGCTTCGAACGAAAACTTTCGATACAGATGTTGGTTTTTTTTCTGAAAAGCACGGTCAGGCCACGCAATCATTGGTATTGCGCCGGATGCTGATGGAATAAGGGGTGCTTTACGGTCCTGCGAGTTTTTCTTTGGGTTTTGCGCTGCATATTTCACAAAAACGCCACTCATTGAGTGGCGTTTTCAGACGTGCCGGTTTGTACTTTTCGGATGCTGACCAATCGTAACAATGGCATCTGGCGGGATATGACAAGGAAGCTGAATATGACAGATTGTGTAGTTCTACACCTGCGAAGTTCAGGTTGGCGTATTGGCCGTAAGGTACTGGATCACCTCTTCAAGCATGTCTATATCAGGAGCATCACTCACTAACGCTTGCGAACTGCACCATGGGTAATCCAGATGCGATACCCACTCCATGATGCAGTGCAGATCAGTCGCTGGCAGGGTTTTCATGTGCTCAATGGTGATAGTGAGCCTCTCGACAAGCCCCGACTCGGGGCTGAACTGCCACTCATACAGACCGCAACCGACTCGAACTTCGCCGCCGCTCTTGTCGGACATGCCGACCAGCCATTTGCACTGGAATGTTTTGGCCTGCGGTTCAGGTGGACGTCCCAGGCAAAAGGTATAGACGTTTTCGAAAGTCTGGCCGAATCGCCTGACGAGCACATCGCCGATAGATCCGAGGCCTTCAACGTGGGGTGGAAACGAGATAGATCCGGTGTGCACGACCATGTCCAGGATCGCGTCTGGCGCAAAAGCCTGGGGTAACAAATGTGGGCGGTTACCGTCCTTGGCTTTTATGTACTGTTGAATCGATTGTTGAGCAGTGTTCATTGTTTGTCCGTGGCATCCATATCAGGTTGAAAACAGGCCAATCCAAGGCTCACGTTACTATTCCACGCGAGCCCGCACTCATTTACAAAGCGCTATTCAAAACATCCGTTACCAGCATGCAGCCGGGGGCGTGGGTGATGCACAGCGGCGGACGCGAAGTTTGCACCACCGATTGCGGGGTCACACCGCAGGCCCAGAATACCGGGATTTCGTCGGCTTCGACTGGCACGGCATCGCCGTAGTCCGGGCTGCTTAGTGAATCGATGCCGATCAGCGCCGGATCACCGATGTGTACGGGCGCGCCGTGGACGTTGGGCATGCGTGCGGTGATCTGGATCGCCTGGATCGCCGCGGCGGCCTGCATCGGGCGCATGCTCACCACCAGCTTGCCGCTCAGGCGCGCGGTAGGGCGGGTGTCTATGTTCGTCCGGTACATGGCGACATTGCGCCCCAGATCGATGTGCCTGAGGGCGATGCCGGCATCCAGCAGCGGTTGTTCGAAGGAGAACGAGCAACCGATGGCGAAGGCCACCAGATCGTCCTGCCACAAATGCTCGATATCCGACGGTTCTTCGCTCAGTTCGCCATGCCGATAGACCCTGTATCGGGACACCTCGTGGCGGATATCAATGGCTGTGCCGAGATTGCGAAAATACGGATCACCCGGTTCGGTAACGTCGAGCACCGGGCAAGCCTGCCGATTGAGCGTGCAATACCGGAGAAACTCGTTAGCCCAATCATTGGGTAGAATCACGAGATTGGCTTGCACCCGACCTTGGGCCAAGCCGCTGGTGTGGCCCTGATATTGTCCGGCAGCGATGCATTGGCGCAGGGCCAGTGGAACGCTGTGCCTCAGTTGTTCGAAAGACAGAGTGGGTTGGCTCATCACGGCATCTCTTCAGGTTCGATGACCCTTTTTAGAAAACCATGACGATGCCGTCCAACCAGGAATGTTGTTACCCCCCGACAACTAAAAGTTATTCAAGAGTCCGTCGGCTGTTGAGACCGGGTGCCGGAACCATTCGAAGCGGGCCGACATCCGCAGCGTATTGGGAGACCACCTGGCGGCTCATGTCGACGATGCTCTCGATCAACTCCAGGCCGACGCCGGCGCGCCACGAAGCCACGACATCCAGTTGCGGCAAGCGAGTGCCCGGTTCCAGCTGAATCAGCTCGCCGCTGGCCAAGGGCTTGGCCACCAGCGCGGCCGGCAAGGCGCCAATACCGAATCCGTCACGAATCAGCCGGGTCATGGCCGACACCGAGTTGACGCAACTGACGCGTGGCGTGCTGATGCCGTGGGCGTGCAGCAGGTTGAGTACATCCTGATGCGGCCGGGAGTTTTTAACGAAGGTGATGATGCGCTCACTGGCCATTTCGGCCAGTGAGGCATAGGGGCGGGCATAGATTGAGTTACTGGCGGCGATCCAGTGCATGGGATAGTGCGCCAGTTCGAGGTTGCGCACACTTTCGTGGCGGATCAGGTCCGTCTGGAACACGATGTCCAGATAGCCCTTTTGCAGCTGATCGCACAGATTACGCGCGGCGTCGGCCGTGATCTCGATCTCCACGGCGGGGAAGGTCTGCATCAAGGTCGACATCAACGGGCTGAGCCAAGTGTGGATCACCGTATCCATCACACCGATGCGCACCAGGCCCTGTTGCGGGTTGGTGTTATCCAGTGAGTGTTTCAATGCTCGCTGAACCTCGAGCATCTGCTCGGCGTAGTCGAGCACCTTGAGGCCTTCCAGCGTTAGCGATACCCCGCGCGAATCGCGCACGAACAAACGCAGGCCCAACTCTTCTTCCAGCGAGGCAATCCGGCTGGAGATAGCCGCCTGAGTGCTGAACATTTTCTCTGCGGTAAGGCTGAAGCTTTGCAGGCGTGCGACCCAGACGAAGGTTTCGAGAAATTTGAGGTTCATGGCAGTTCTCGTGGTGGGGCGTTCACTGTTTTTCCACAGAGAACCGTGGTGGGGGTGCAGTAATTGTTACTCCAGAGTTCGTCGCCGGGGGTATCAAATTTTCTTATGCATAACCTCGTTTTTTTCCCGTTTGACGCAGTTTGGCCTTGGCGCGAAGAATCCGCTCCACGACGCAGCCACTGCGTCTGCCCCCCCACGACAACGCCTTCACAAAAAAATAATGAGGCGTGTCCGTCATCTTCGCTTGCTGCCGCAGGAACTCCCATGGAAAAGACCATGACTGACCACGTGCTTTCAGGTTCGGGCCGCACCGGCCCGTTCAGTTGGTACGGCCCCCTGTCGAAAAATGAAAAGCGTACCTTCTGGAGTTGCAAGATCGGCTATGCCCTGGATGGCATGGACACACAGATGCTCAGTTTCGTCATTCCGACCCTGATCGCCACTTGGGGCATCTCCAAGGGCGATGCCGGGATGATTGGCACTTGTACGCTGCTGGCCTCGGCAGCGGGTGGCTGGATCGCCGGAATACTGTCCGACCGCATCGGTCGGGTGCGCACCTTGCAACTGACGGTGCTGTGGTTCGCCTTCTTCACTTTCCTCTGCGGACTGGCACAGAACTACGAGCAACTGCTGGTGGCCCGGACTTTGATGGGCTTTGGCTTCGGTGGTGAATGGACAGCGGGTGCGGTGCTGATTGGCGAGGTGATTCGTTCCAAGGATCGCGGCAAGGCAGTGGGCATGGTGCAGGCCGGATGGGCGCTGGGGTGGGGGCTGACGGCATTGCTCTATGCCGGATTATTCAGCTTTCTGCCACCAGAAGAGGCCTGGCGGGCGCTGTTCATGATCGGGTTGGTGCCAGCGCTATTCGTATTGGTGATCCGCCGACTGGTCAAGGAGTCGGACACCTTCGAGCAGGCCTGCATTGAGCGCAAGGCCAAGCCTGAAAAGGATTCGCGTTGGGCCTTCTTCGAAATTTTCGCGCCTCGGATGCTCAGTACCACCTTGCGCGCTTCGTTGTTGACCACTGGTGCGCTGGGCGGTTATTACGCGATCACCACCTGGTTGCCGACCTACCTGAAAACCGAGCGCGGCCTGAGCGTGCTCGGCACTGGCGGCTATCTGGCGATGGTGATCGTCGGTTCCTACATTGGCTATGTGACCAGTGCGTTGCTGACCGATGCCATCGGCCGAAAGAAGAACTTCATCCTGTTTGCCGTCGGCTCCATGGCGATCGTTCTGGCTTACACCCAACTGCCCATCGACAACACCTGGATGCTCTGGCTGGGCTTTCCATTGGGTTTTTTTGCCTCGGGCATTTTTGCCGGCATGGGCGCTTTTCTGACCGAGTTGTTTCCGACCCGCATGCGCGGTTCGGGCCAGGGCTTTTGCTATAACGCCGGGCGTTCCATTGCGGCGCTGTTTCCATTGTTCATCGGTGCGCTGAGCGAAACGTTGCCGATTGGTACGGGGATCGGAATCTTCGCTGCCGGTGCCTATGGCGTGGTGATTCTGGCCGCGTTAAGCCTGCCGGAAACCCGCGGTCGCCAACTCGAATCCTGAACCCCGACACGTCTGGGCCATTGTGCCCAGACGTCGCTGATCCATTGCTAATCGACAAACATCGGCCGCGATCGCAACGCCCCCGAGAGGGCTCGCTCGCGTCCGTAACAGGAGCAGGCATGAACTATTTGCTTTCCACCCAACGGTTGTACCTCCCGGTCGGCACATTGCTCGGGTTGAGCTTGCTCGGCGCACCGGCCGCTCAGGCGGATTTCATTACCGACAGTAAAGGCAGCCTGGAAGCACGCAACTTTTACTTCAATCGCGATTTCCGCCAGGACGGCTCGCGAGACAAAGCCGAGGAATGGGCACAGGGTTTTCTGTTGCGGATGGAGTCCGGGTATACCGCTGGCACGCTGGGGTTTGGTCTGGATGCACTGGGCATGGCCGGTTTTAAACTGGACTCCGGCGGCGGCACGGCGGGCACCAATCTGTTGCCGCCGGATTTGTCGGGCGGCTCGCAGGATCGCTATGGCGAGTTGGGCCTGACCGCCAAAGTGCGTTTGTCCAAGAGCACCCTGAAGCTGGGGACGTTGCAGATCAAGGATCCGGTGGTGAACTCCAACGACACTCGCCTGTTGCCGTCAACTTTCAAAGGCGGCCTGGTCAATGTGCAGGAAATAGACCGTTTGAAGCTCACCGCCGGTCAACTCACGCAGATAAATTTTGTCGATTCCACTGACTACCAGGACATGACTGCCAATCGCATCGGCGGGCAAAGCGACAAGTTCCAGTTCGCCGGGGCTGACTATCAATTCCTGCCGAACCTGACAGCGCAGTACCGCTACGGCAAGCTGGAAAATATCTACCAGCAAAACTACCTCGGATTGGTGCACCTGCTGGATCTGGGGGCCGGTCAGTCGCTCAAGAGCGACGTGCGCTATGCGCGCAGTATTGAAGATGGCAACTTTCGTGACCTCGACAACCAGGCTCTCGGTGCGATGTTTACTTACAGTCGCGGCGGTCACGCGCTGGGCTTCGGCTACCAGCGCATGAGCGGCGATGATCCGTTTCCGTACATCGGCCGCAGCGATCCGTACCTGGTCAACTTCGTGCAGATCAATGACTTCGCCAACGTTGACGAACACTCCTGGCAAACGCGCTACGACTATAACTTCGCCGCATTGGGTGTGCCGGGGTTGAGCTTTATGACCCGCTATATCTCGGGGGATAACGTGCAGCGCAGTGCTGCGGGTGAAGGCAAGGAATGGGAGCGCGACACCGATATCGCTTACGTGGTGCAGGACGGTACGTTGAAAGGCTTGGGCTTTAAATGGCGCAACGCGTCGGTGCGTTCGAACTTTGGCAATGATCTGGATGAGAATCGCTTGATCGTCAGCTATACCCTGGCGCTTTGGTAAGTGTCTGGGTTATCGAGGAAATGATATCGACGGCCCGCCAGTCAGACTGGCGGGCGGTTTTGTTACATCGACAGAATCAACCGGCCAGCGAACAGAATCAGGATCACCCCCATGGTTCGTTCGAACCAGTGCCCCATGCGCATGAACAGCAGTCGCACCCGGGCGCTGGAAAAAAACAGCGCCACGATCACGAACCACAAGGCATTCACGAAACACATCCATAGCCCGTACAGCGCCTGAATCTGCAGCGGTGTCGTGGCGCTGATGATCGTGGTGAAGATCGCCAGGAAAAACAGCGTGGCCTTGGGATTAGTGGCGTTGGTCAGAAACCCCGTGCTGAAGGCCTTGAACAAGGTCTGCCGTTCAGTTGACGCGTCTGCATCCTTGTCGCCTTCAATCGCTGATTTGGGTTTGCTGCGTATCAGGCTCACGCCGAGGTACAAAATGTAGGCCCCCCCCACAACCTTGGCCACCGTCAACAACCAGGGCGTGGTATGCATCAGCGCGCCGACGCCGAGCAAGGTGTAAAGCACATGCACGGAAATGCCCGCGCCGATGCCCAGCGCCGTGCAAATCCCCACTAAACGGCCGAAACGCACACTTTGGCGGATGGTCACGGCAAAATCCGGTCCGGGGGCGACCACGGCCAGAAAGTGGATGGTTGCCAGCGCCAGAAACTCGCCCAGGTAATTCGAAAACATCTCAGCTCCAGAAAGTCAGGGGTGAAGCATTGCCGCGATAGCCGACAAAGAAGGAAAGGCTCAATCGCGGATCGTCCACCCCCGGGGTCACCGAGTGCATGCAGCGCGAATTGAACATGATGAAATCACCCGGCTCAGGACGAATCTCCAGGGTCGGAGGGCCGAGCAAAGCCGGGTCGATGCCGTAACTGTCGCCACGCATTTCATCGAACTGGTCCGGAGAAATGTCGTGGTCCCACATCTGCAACGCGCCGCCCTCGGTCGGCATGTTCAGGTAGACGTTGCAGGCGAACTGCGCTTCCAGGCTTCTGGCCTGGAAGCTGTCCGGGGCGTCCTTGGCGAAAATGTCGTGATGGGCGAGGAAGCACACCCCGGGCTTAACGACCCGGGACAGGCCCACATACATCTTGCGGCCATAGAGATTTTCCAGATGCGCCCCCGCCGGCCAAGACTCGTCGAGCATGCAGCGCAACGTGTCGACAGGAGAGGAGTAGGGCGCACAACGGCTGCGCAATTCGGCGATATTGCTGGTGGCGCGCTCGAAATAGTCCTCGATCAGCAGCGGCTGGTTTTCCGCTTCATAAAACGCCATGCCAATGCGGCCGATACTCGGCGCGTTGATGTAGCCTTCGAAGCCGGGGGCGAGGATCTTGTCGCCGATCTGGATCGCCAGCGGCCCAGGCAACAAGCCCTTGACGCGGATGGCGAGGACTTCTTCGTTGGCCAGTTTTTGTATGCACGTCTCATCGAGACGCTCGACGTCAAGCATCATGTCTTTAGGTCCATCTATCGATAGTCAACAGAGCCCGCGAATGCAGGCTCCCCCGGCGTCAGGCGATGACGGGGCCGACATCGCCCAAATGTTCAGTCCACGCTGTAGTGGACTGACAGCGTTCCCTTTTTCTGTGAAAGGGAAGCGATCGTGACCGTGCCCAAATCCTTCAGGCTCCGTACATGGGTGCCGCCGCAACCGTAGGCGGGCAGTTCACCGAAACCGATTTCCCGGGCGCCTTCGCGCAACGACGTCAAGCGCGGCAGGTCATGGGCGATCCATTGCGTGACGCCGTGTTGAATCGTCTGGGCATCGACTTCCTGCGCGCTATCACCCGGTTTGAACTGAACGCGTCCTTCATCGGGCCAGTGATGAGCCTTGATCGGCATCCAGCCCATTGCCTGGACGAAGTGACCGATCAGGTGACCCGCCGAATGCATGCGCGTGTTGAACCGGCGTCGTTGCTCGTCAACCCGAATCTGGGTCATGCCGAGTTTTACCGGGTGGTCGACAAAATGGATGATCCGGTCCGGATCCTGAACCACGCGCAGCACCTGGCTTTCGCCGATCCAGCCGGTATCCCAGGGTTGCCCGCCGCCTTGAGGATGAAACAGTGTGGCCCGCAACACCACAGCGAATTCGTTCTCCTGGGGTGTGCATTCCAGGACTTCCACGTTGGCCTTGAGCTCATCACTATGGAAGAAGAGGCGAAGCGTCATATTCCATGCTCTTATTAAAGTTTCTATTTTTATTATATGAACCGTGGAATTGCGTGATAATCCGTTCAATCATCAAAGGACTGTTGCGCTGTGAGCATAAATCTTCCCCTGACGTTGCTCGGTGAAATGGCGATTTTCGTCAAGGTTGTCGAGACTGGCAGTTTCTCCGAAGCGGCACGCCAACTAGGTTCTTCACCCTCGGCGGTAAGTCGCAGCATTTCGCGGCTGGAGAAGGCACTCGCCACGCGGCTGCTGCAGCGAACCACGCGCAAGCTGCGCCTGAGTGACGGTGGCGAAGAGGTGTTCAAGCGTTGCCAGGAGATGGTCAGCGCGGCGAAGTCGGTGATGGAAATCAGCGGTCAGTTCACCCATGAAGCGGAAGGGCTGGTGCGTGTCAGCGTGCCCAAGGCTGTCGGGCGATTCGTGATTCATCCGCACATGCCCGAATTCCTGCGGCGCTATCCCAAAGTGAATGTGGAGTTGTTGCTCGAGGACCGTCAGATGGATTTGATCGACGACAACGTCGATCTGGCGATCCGTATTACCGACCGCCCGCCCGCGGGGCTGGTGGGGCGGCAGTTGTTGACCATCGATCATTTACTCTGTGCAACGCCACAGTACCTGGCCGAACACGGCACCCCGACTCATCCCCATGATTTGCTCAACCACAGCTGTATCTATCTGGGCGAAACCCCGAGCGATGCGCGCTGGAAATTCAAGAAAGGCAGCAAAGCCGTGACCGTCGGCGTGCGCGGCCGTTATGCCGCCAATCACACGGGGGTGCGGCTGGGCGCGGTATTGCAACACATCGGAATCGGCAGCCTGCCGTACTTCACCGCCCGTTATGCGCTGGAACAAGGGCTGATCGTTCAGGTTCTGCCAGACTGGACTTTTCTGGCGTCCTACCACGGAGGCGCCTGGCTGCTGCATTCGCCCACCCGCTATCTACCGCCCAAGTTACGGGTGCTTATCGATTATCTGGTGGAGTGCCTGGAGAAGGAGCCGACCTTGAGCCGGCCGGGCAAACCGGGTGCATTGGGCAAGGTCGCGGCAGAGTATGAGTTGCCCGAAAGTGATGGGCTGCTTTGACGGGCCTCTTCGCGAGCAAGCCCGCTCCCACAGTGGACTTCTGTCGTACACAGAATCTGTGTCCACTGAAGATCAAATGTGGGAGCGGGCTTGCTCGCGAAGACGGCAGCCCAAACACCACATCACTCGGCAATGCCAAAAAAAAAGGCCCGCATGAATAACCATGCGGGCCTTTGCATTTGCTGACAGTGGAATCAGTGCTTGCTGTCCTGGTTCGACATCGCCAGCAGCTGTTTTTCCTGATTCCAGTCGAACGGTTCGTCGTTCTGTTCGGCTTCGAAGCGACGTTCTTCAAGGGCCTGGTACAGGTCGATTTCATCATCGGGCATGTAATGCAGGCAGTCGCCGGCGAAATACCACAGCAGGTCGCGCGGGACCAGGTGGGCGATTTGCGGATAACGAGTGATCACCTGACACAGAATGTCCTGGCCCAGGTATTGGCTTTCGATCGGGTCGACCGGCAGCAATGCACGCAGTTCGTCGAAGCGCTCCAGGAACAAGGCATGGCTTTCTTCGGGAACCTGTTCGGCCTCACCTACGGCGACCAGGATGCTGCGCAGGTGGTCGAGCAAGACGAGATGATCGGCAACGACGTTGGACACGAGATAAGTCCTCAAGAGCAAAACGGGCGCGGGAGTATAAAGCTCCTGCGCCCCTTTTCACATATTAAAGAACCCCATGCAAGACACAGGGTCCGCCGGATCAGCGGACCTTGCCTTTGGCCAATACCAGCTCCTTTGGGTCGAAATCATCGACATCGATCACCTTGCGTCGCGCCACTTCTGCCTCGCGCAAGGTCTGGGCTTCAAGCGGTTGCAAGACGCCAGCCTCCAGGGCGGCATCAATGGGAGACTCTCCGACAGTGGGTTTGACCTGGCGACTTTTCAGTGCCGTATTGAGTTTTTTCTGTAGCGGCTTGGCGGCGTTCAACAAGTCGCAGGCGTGCTGCAGGGCGCCGACCGAATCTTCTGGTGATTGCGGGCGATAGCAGCCGCCCAGCAACTCCTCAAGCGTTGGATCGCCCTTGGGACGGCCGATGACGGCTGCGACATTGGCCGCCAGTCTGTCCGACGGGCCTCTGTGACGACGACCGAACGGGAACACCATCACCCGCAGCAGGCATCCGAGTACCTTGTTCGGGAAGTTGGTCAGCAGTTCGTCCAGCGCACGTTCGGACTGACCGAGGCTCTCTTCCATGGCCCAGGCGAACAGCGGATGCATATGCTCCGGCGAATCGAGATCGTGATAACGCTTGAGTGCGCCGGAGGCCAGATACAGGTAGCTGAGTACATCGCCCAGACGTGCGGACAGCCGTTCGCGACGTTTCAAATCACCGCCCAGCAGCATCATGCTCAGGTCTGCAAGCAAGGCAAAGGCCGCGGCCTGACGGTTGAGGGCGCGGAAATAGCCTTGGCTGAGCCTGTCCCCGGGCATGTGTTCGAAATGCCCGAGGCCGAGGTTCAGCACCAGCGTGCTGGCGGCGTTGCACACGGCAAAACCAATGTGGTCGAGCAGCAGTGCATCGAACTCGATCAGTGCCTGTTGTTTGTCTTCGCGATGGGCGAGGGCCATTTCCTTGAGCACGAACGGATGGCAGCGAATAGCGCCCTGGCCGAAGATCATCAAACTGCGTGTCAGGATGTTCGCACCTTCAACCGTGACGGAAATGGGCGCACCTTGCCAGCCACGCGCCAGGTAGTTGTTCGGGCCCATGATGATGGCCCTGCCGCCGTGAACATCCATGGCGTGGCTGATGCATTCGCGGCCGCGTTCAGAGAGGTGGTATTTGATAATGGCCGAAGGTACCGACGGTTTTTCGCCGAGGTCGACCGCGTTGGCGGTGAGCATCCGTGCGCTGTCCATCAGCCAGGTACTGCCGCCGATCCGCGCCAGTGCTTCCTGAATCCCTTCGAAGGCTGACAGCGGTGCGTTGAATTGTTCGCGAACCTGCGCGTATTGGCCTGTCACCAGACTGGTGAACTTGCCCGCAGCAGTACCGATGGCAGGCAGCGAAATGGAACGCCCGACCGACAGGCAGTTCATCAGCATCATCCAGCCTTCGCCGAGCATCTCCTGACCGCCGATGATGAATTCCAGCGGTACGAACACGTCCTTGCCGGAGTTCGGGCCGTTCATGAACGAGGCGCCCAGCGGCAGGTGACGGCGACCGATTTCTACACCGGGGGTCTGGGTTGGAATCAAGGCGAGGCTGATCCCCAGGTCGACTTTGTCGCCCAGCAGATGGTCCGGGTCATAGGCCTTGAAGGCCAGGCCGATCAAGGTCGCAACCGGGCCGAGGGTGATGTAGCGTTTTTCCCAGTTCAGACGCAGGCCGAGGGTTTCCTTGCCCTCCCATTCACCTTTGCAGATGACCCCGGTGTCGGTCATCCCGCCGACGTTGGAGCCCGCCATCGGGCCGGTCAGGGCAAAGCAGGGGATATCTTCGCCACGGGCCAGCCGTGGCAGGTAATGATTGCGTTGTTCGTCGGTGCCGTAATGCAGCAGCAGCTCCGCAGGTCCCAGGGAGTTGGGCACCATGACGGTCGACGCCAGGTCGCCGCTGCGGGTGGCCAGTTTCATCGCCACTTGGGAGTGGGCATAGGCCGAGAAGCCTTTGCCACCGTACTCTTTGGGGATGATCAGGGCAAAAAAGCCATGTTGTTTAATGTGATCCCAAGCCTTGGGCGGCAGATCCAGCAACTGGCCGATCTGCCAATCGCTGACCATGGCGCAGAGCTCTTCGGTCGGGCCATCGATGAACGCTTGTTCCTCTTCGCTCAGTTGCGCTTTTGGATAAGCCAGCAGCTTGTTCCAGTCCGGGCGCCCGCTGAACAGCTCGCCGTCCCACCAGACCGTGCCCGCTTCAATGGCTTCACGTTCGGTTTGCGACATCGGCGGCAGGTTTTTTTGAAACCAGCCGAATATCGGCGTCGTGAAGAGTTTTCGGCGCAGGTCCGGCAGCAACAGGAAAGCGGTCACGACCGCGAGCATTACCCAGAAAATCAGCATGAGCCAGACGGGGGCATGGCTGAAGATGCCCATCGCCAGCAGATAGGCCGCAATGATGCCCAAGGCGGGCAGAGGCGCGGTGCGGCGATGTGCCAGGTAGGCAATCCCGACCACCAGAACCAGTATCCACAACAGCAACATATTCAATTCTCCATGAAGCCAGGGGCAAAACCACTTTCAGAGCTTAGACGGCATCCATAAAAGTGGGGGGCCAGCGCATGAGTCTGAGCGTGTAGGAAGCAACGGCTGAAATTCGTCAGTTATTTCGAGGGCGGACGGTTAAGCGCTGTTATCGACAGCGCGGCAAACGCTGATATTTGGCCGAAACGTCGTTATCTCTGTGCTGAAGGTGTCGCTAGACTCGTGGCTTCCCCCTGGAGATTGTTGCCATGCATGCGTATCTGAGCCCCGGCCGCTTCATCGACAGTGACCACCCCTCGGTGGTGGCGTTCGCCGAAAAACACCGTGGCACCGGGCGCGATCCGCTCGAGCAGGCGATCAATCTCTATTACGCGGTGCGCGAGGCCGTACGCTACAACCCTTACACCTTCAGCCGCGATCCAGAAACCTTGCGCGGCAGCTATGCGCTGGCGGCGGGGGAGAGTTATTGCGTGCCCAAAGCCACGCTGCTCGCCGGTGCAGCCCGGCATTGCGGGATCCCGGCGCGTATCGGTCTGGCAGATGTGCGTAATCATCTGTCGACGCCGCGTCTGCTCGAACTGCTCAAAAGCGATGTATTCGCCATGCACGGCTACACCGAGTTGTATCTGAACGATCGTTGGGTCAAAGCCACGCCGGCTTTCAATCAACAACTCTGCGAACTGTTCAATGTCGCGCCGCTGGAGTTCGACGGGATCAATGACAGTGTGTTCCACCCCTTCAATCGTGACGGCGCGCAGCTGATGGAGTACCTGATCGATCACGGCCAGTTCACCGATGTGCCTGAAGCGTTCTTTTTCGAACACCTGGAAAAGTGCTATCCGCATCTGTTTGGCGAGCAGCTGCCGGTGCTGCTGGGGGACATGCAGAGCGATTTGAGTCGCGCCTGATCCGGCGTATGCTGCCTGCGCATTCATCCAAAAAGGGGCGGTCATGCTGAAGATCTGGGGTCGGAAAAATTCGTCGAATGTCAGGAAGCCGTTGTGGGCGGCCGAAGAACTGGGCCTGGCCTATGAAGCCATCGATGCCGGCGGCGCCTTTGGTGTAGTCGACACGCCTGAGTACCGCGCGATGAATCCCAACGGCCGCGTGCCGGTGATCGAAGACGACGGTTTTGTGCTGTGGGAATCCAACACCATCGTCCGTTACCTGATGGCCCGTCATGCCAGCGGTACTGCCTGGTATCCGACAGACCTGCAAGCCCGAGCCTCTGCCGAAAAGTGGATGGACTGGACCACCTCAAGTTTTGCCGCCCCGTTCCGCACGGTGTTCTGGGGCGTGTTGCGCACCCCGGAAGACCAGCAGGACTGGCCGGCCATCAAGGCTGCAATCAAGGAGTGCGACGGTCTGCTGTCGATGGCCGATCAAGCGCTGGCGGCCAAACCGTATCTGTCGGGCGATGAGATCGGCATGGGCGACATTCCCCTGGGCAGTTTCATTTATGCCTGGTTCGAGATGCCGATCGAGCGCGCGCCGCAGCCTCATCTCCAAGCCTGGTATGCGCGATTGAAACAGCGTCCGGCCTATCAGAAGGCGGTCATGACCGCGTTGACTTAATACTCACTATCGACACGCTTGACTGTACTTGTGCGGCAGCGACAAGCACCATTGCGCTCATGCGCCGCGGTTGCATTGCTCGCCGCTCGCCCTTATTTATTCCTTTCTTCCCTTCTTGGTGCGTAATCCGATATGAGTTCCGCTCTGTCCATCCGGCAGCTAACCAAAACCTACGGCAACGGTTTCCAGGCCTTGAGTGGTATCGATCTGGACGTCGCCGAAGGTGACTTTTTTGCCTTGCTCGGCCCGAACGGTGCCGGCAAATCCACGACCATCGGCATTCTCTCGACCCTGGTGAACAAGACCAGCGGAACGGTGAATATCTTCGGTCACGACCTGGACAAGGAACCGGCGGCGCTCAAGCGCTGCATTGGTGTGGTGCCCCAGGAATTCAACTTCAACCAGTTCGAAAAGACGTTCGACATTGTCGTGACCCAGGCCGGTTACTACGGCATCCCGGCGAAAATCGCCAAGGAGCGCGCCGAGCAGTACCTGACCCAACTGGGCCTGTGGGACAAGCGCGATGTGCCGTCGCGTTCCCTGTCCGGCGGCATGAAGCGCCGACTGATGATCGCCCGTGCGCTGGTTCACGAACCGCGCCTGCTGATCCTCGACGAACCGACGGCGGGGGTGGACATCGAATTGCGTCGCTCGATGTGGACCTTCCTCACCGAACTGAACAAGAAAGGCATCACCATCATCCTCACCACCCACTATCTGGAAGAGGCTGAGCAGTTGTGCCGCAACATCGGCATCATCGACCACGGCACCATTGTCGAGAACACCAGCATGAAGCAGTTGCTCAGCCAGCTGCATGTCGAAACCTTCCTGCTGGATATGAAGAATACGTTGCAAGTGGCCCCGCAGTTGCTCGGCTACCCGGCCAAACTGATCGACAGTCATACCCTGGAAGTCCAGGTCGACAAGGCCATGGGCATTACCGCGCTGTTCACCCAATTGGCGCAGCAGAACATCGAAGTGTTGAGCCTGCGTAACAAAACCAATCGCCTCGAGGAGTTGTTCGTGTCCCTGGTGGAGAAGAATCTGTCGAAGGTGGCGGTATGAGTTCCGAGCTGCAACCCAACCTCGTTGCCCTCAATACCATCGTCTACCGTGAGGTCAAACGCTTCACCCGGATTTGGCCACAGACCCTGCTGCCGCCGGCCATCACCATGGTTCTGTACTTCGTGATCTTCGGCAATCTGATCGGTCGGCAGATCGGCGACATGGGTGGTTTCACCTACATGGAGTACATCGTGCCGGGGCTGATCATGATGTCGGTGATCACCAACTCCTACGGCAACGTGGTGTCGAGTTTCTTTGGCAGCAAGTTCCAGCGTTCCATCGAAGAATTGATGGTGTCGCCGGTGTCGCCCCATACGATTCTGATCGGCTACACCCTGGGCGGCGTGCTGCGCGGGTTGATGGTCGGGATCATCGTGACCCTGCTGTCGTTGTTCTTCACTCAATTGCAGGTGCATCACTTGGGCGTGACCGTTCTGGTGGTGGTGCTGACGGCGACGATTTTCTCGCTGCTGGGTTTCATCAACGCGGTATTTGCGCGCAACTTCGATGATATTTCGATCATCCCGACGTTCGTGCTGACGCCGTTGACGTACCTGGGCGGGGTGTTCTACTCGATCAGTTTGCTGCCACCGTTCTGGCAGACCGTGTCGCTGGCCAACCCGGTGCTGCACATGGTCAATGCGTTCCGTTACGGCATCCTCGGTGTATCGGATATCAAGATCAGCGTGGCGATCACCTTCATGCTGATAGCGACCGTTGTGCTGTATATCGGTTGTGCGCGGTTGCTGGTGAGTGGGCGTGGGATGCGTACCTAAGGAACACCGCGTCGCCTGCTTCGCGAGCAAGCCCGCTCCCACAGGATTGGTGTTGCCCACATATTTTGTGATCAACCGAACCCATGTGGGAGCGGGCTTGCTCGCGAAGGCGTCAGCACAAACACCGCAAAAAAACGGCCTCCACATTGGAGGCCGTTTTGCATTCTTACATCCGGCTACGCTTACGCCGCTTCCACTGCCGACTCACCCACCAGCGCCAATACATCATCACCAGGCAATAAGCGAGGGCACCCAGCACCAACCCCGTCACCACCGAGCCAAGCAAGAACGGTTGCCACAGGCTCGAGAGTTCGCCGCTGATCCATTCCCAGGTCAGCTCATCCGGCAGGCTGCGGGCGGGGACGTCCATCAGCCAGGCGCCGGTCTGGTAAGTGCAAAAGAACACCGCCGGCATGGTGATCGGGTTGGTCAGCCAGACCAGGCTGACAGCAATCGGCATGTTGCCGCGTACCACAATGGCAAGGATGGCCGCCAACAGCATCTGCAACGGAATGGGCAGGAACGCCGCGAACAGACCGACCGCCATGGCCCGCGCGACGGAGTGGCGATTGAGGTGCCAGAGGTTCGGGTCATGCAGCAGGGTGCCGAGAAAGCGTAAGGATTTGTGTTCCCTGATGCTGGTCGGGTCTGGCATGTAACGTTTGAACAAGCGCCGGGGCATAAGGCTTCTCGGTCGGTTAAGGCGGCAAGTATGTCTTGATTCTACGAGTCGCCCATTCAGACTTTGTGACAATTGATAACGACGGACGTGCGGCGCACCGGCTAAGCCTAGGGAGGGGACTCTCAAGGACGGGCTTATGCGCACAGGGATGATGGCGCTGGCGTTGGGTCTGTTGGCCCTGCGTTTTTTACCGGTATTAGCGCCGGCGGGGTTGTGGCTGTTGTTGCCGGTAGTGGGTTTGATGTTGTTGCCGTTTCGCACCTTCCCCCTGGCATTTTTGCTGTTCGGCTTCAGTTGGGCGGGCGCGAATGCACAGTGGGCGCTGAATGATCGCCTGGCAGCGACGCTTGATGGCGAGACTCGCTGGCTCGAAGGTCGTGTGACCGGGTTGCCGCAGCAGGCCGAGGGCGTAGTGCGTTTCGAACTGACGGACAGTCAGTCGCGTCGCACCAGACTGCCTCGGCACCTGCGGCTGGCCTGGTATGGCGGGCCGCCCGTCAACAGCGGCGAGCATTGGCGGCTGGCGGTCAAATTGAAGCGTCCTGCCGGGTTGCTCAACCCGCATGCGTTCGATTACGACGCCTGGTTACTGGCCCGGCACATCGGCGCCACCGGGACCGTCAAGGATGGCCAGCGACTGATGGACGCGCAATGGGCCTGGCGTGACGGCATCCGTCAGCGTTTGCAGGCCGTGGATGCCCAGGGACGAACGGGGGCGCTGACGGCGTTGGTGCTCGGGGATGGCGCCGGGTTGAGTCGTGAGGACTGGCAGGTGCTGCAAGACACCGGCACCGTGCATTTGTTGGTGATTTCCGGGCAGCACATCGGTTTGCTGGCGGGAGTGATGTATCTGCTGATTGCCGGGTTAGCGCGTTTTGGCTTATGGCCCAAGCGCTTGCCGTGGCTGCCATGGGCATGCGGACTGGCGTTCGCGGCGGCGCTCGGTTATGGGCTGCTGGCCGGTTTCGAAGTGCCGGTGCGGCGAGCCTGCCTGATGATCGGTCTGGTGCTGTTGTGGCGACTACGGTTTCGTCACCTTGGCGCATGGTGGCCGCTGCTGTTGGCGCTTGACGGTGTTTTGCTGCTGGACCCGCTGGCGAGTCTGAAACCGGGTTTCTGGTTGTCCTTTGCGGCGGTCGCGGTGCTTATTTTCACCTTTGGCGGGCGATTGGGGGCGTGGCGCTGGTGGCAAACCTGGACCCGCGCTCAATGGCTGATTGCGATCGGCCTATGCCCGCTGCTGTTGGTGCTGGGGTTGCCGATCAGTCTCAGCGGGCCGCTGGCCAATTTGCTGGCGGTGCCCTGGGTCAGCCTGGTGGTCCTGCCGCCGACTCTGCTTGGGACGATGTTGTTGCCCGTTCCTTATGTGGGCGAAGGATTGCTGTGGTTGGCCGGCGGTCTGATCGATCTTTTGTTCAAGGGGTTGGCGTTGATCGCCGGGCAATTGCCCGCGTGGGTGCCGGTGGCGGTCCCGTTGTGGGTATGGGCGCTCGGCACACTGGGGGCTTTTCTGCTGTTATTGCCGCGAGGCGTACCGTTGCGCCCGTTGGGCTGGCCAATGTTGCTGTTACTGGTTTTTTCGCCCCGGCACACGTTGCCTGAAGGCATGGCCGAGGTCTGGCAGCTGGATGTCGGTCAGGGTTTGGCAATCCTGGTGCGTACCCGCCATCACACCTTGCTGTATGACGCCGGGCCGAGGTTCGGCGATATCGACCTGGGTGAGCGGGTGGTACTGCCGTCATTGCGCAAACTAGGCGTGAACGGCCTCGATCTGATGCTGATCAGCCACGCCGATGCCGATCACGCCGGCGGTGCGCGAGCCATTGCCAACGCAATACCCGTGAAGCAAGTCCTGAGTGGCGATCACCCGGCCCTGCCAGACGAACTGCACGCCGAGGGCTGCGAGAGCGGTCAGCAATGGGCCTGGGACGGGGTGAAGTTTCAACTCTGGCAGTGGTCATCGGCCAGCGACAGCAATCAGAAATCCTGCGTGCTGCAGATCGAGGCCAACGGCGAGCGGTTGCTGCTGACCGGTGATATCGATAGCGCGGCCGAGCGGGCGCTGCTCGACGGTCCATTGGCGGTGCCGACGGATTGGTTGCAGGCTCCGCACCATGGCAGTCGCAGTTCGTCTTCGATGGCGTTGCTCAGCGTATTGCAACCCAAAGCGGTGCTGATCTCCCGTGGTAACGGCAATTCTTTCGGTCATCCCCATCCCACGGTCGTGGCGCGGTATCAAAAGCGCGGGGTGACGATTTACGACAGCGCCGAGCAAGGTGCCATTCGTCTGCAACTGGGGCGCTTCAAGCCGCCGTGGACGATGCTTCAAGAACGGCGCTTCTGGCGTGATCTGCCACCATCCAGCCAGTAACCCGAACTGTCGAAGCCCGACCGGATACGACATCGCGGTCTTCGGTGCGTCCACCCCCTATGTTAGAGTGGCGCACTTTTTCGAGGGGACTGTCACTGTGTGGGAATTGGTCAAATCCGGCGGCTGGATGATGCTGCCGATCATTCTGAGTTCCATCGCGGCCATGGCGATCGTTGCCGAGCGTCTGTGGACCCTGCGTGCCAGCCGCGTGACCCCGGAGCACTTGCTCGGGCAGGTCTGGGTCTGGATCAAGGACAAACAACTCAATAAAGAAAAACTCAAGGAACTGCGTGCCAACTCTCCGTTGGGCGAGATCCTGGCCGCCGGTCTGGCGAATTCCAGGCATGGCCGCGAGATCATGAAAGAGTGCATCGAAGAAGCCGCTGCGCGGGTGATTCACGAGCTCGAACGCTACATCAATGCCCTCGGCACCATTGCCGCCATGGCCCCGTTGCTGGGGCTGCTGGGTACGGTGCTGGGCATGATCGATATTTTCAGTGCGTTCATGGGCACGGGCATGGGCACCAACGCCTCGGTGCTGGCCGGTGGTATTTCCAAAGCGCTGATCACCACCGCTGCGGGCCTGATGGTCGGCATCCCGGCCGTGTTCTTCCACCGCTTTCTGCAACGCCGGATCGATGAACTGGTGGTGGGCATGGAGCAGGAAGCGATCAAGCTGGTTGAGGTTATACAGGGCGACCGCGACGTGGACCTGGCTGAGGGCAAAGCGTGAAATTCCGTCGTAAACCACGGGAGACGATAGACATCAACCTCGCGTCGCTGATCGACGTGGTGTTTATCCTGCTGCTGTTTTTCGTTGTGACCACCACATTTACTCGTGAAACCCAGTTGCGCGTCGACCTGCCGGAAGCGGTCAGCGGTTCCCCGGCCGAAGACCAACAGGCCAAGCAACTGGACATCGCCATCAGCGCCGAAGGAGTGTTCTCGGTCAACAACCAATTGTTGCCCAAGAATGACCTGACCAGCCTGATGGAAGCGCTGCAGAAGGAATCCAACGGCGACACCAACCTGCCGCTGTCCATCAGCGCCGATGGCAAGACCCCCCATCAGTCCGTCATCACTGCAATGGACGCTGCCGGCAAACTCGGTTTCAGTCATTTGCGCATGACCACTGTCGAGGCGGCGCCGGCATCCTGATGGCCATGTCCGATCGATTGCTCGCTGCGTGGTACGAAGGCCATCCGGCGCTGAAGCTGTTGCAGCCTCTGGAATGGCTGTATCGGCGTGTGGTCATCGGCAAGCGCGAGCGCTTTCTGGCGGGTGAGGGCGAGATCTATCAGCCGCCGGTGCCGCTGATCGTGGTCGGCAACATCACGGTGGGCGGCACCGGCAAGACGCCGCTGATTCTATGGATGATTGAGCATTGCCAGCGCAGCGGTTTGCGAGTTGGCGTTGTCAGCCGTGGTTACGGCGCCAAACCTGCGCAATTGCCGTGGCGGGTCGAGGCGGATCAAGGTGCGGACGTGGCGGGCGATGAGCCATTGTTGATCGTCCAGCGCACCGGCGTGCCGCTGATGATCGACCCGGACCGCAGTCGTGCGGTAAAAGCCTTGCTGGCGAGCGAGCCGCTGGACCTGATCCTTTCCGACGACGGCATGCAGCATTACCGGCTGGCCCGGCACCTGGAACTGGTGCTGATCGATGCCGCCCGGGGGCTGGGCAACCAGCGCTGCCTGCCTGCCGGGCCGTTGCGTGAACCGATCGAGCGTCTGCAAAGCGTCGATGCGGTGCTTTATAACGGTGCCACGGCCGACCGCATCGACGGTTTTGCCTTCCAGCTGCAACCCACGGCATTGGTCAATCTGCAAAGCGGCGAACGCCGGCCCCTTGACCACTTCCCCCCAAGCCAGGCCATTCACGCCGTGGCCGGGATCGGCAATCCCCAGCGTTTCTTCACGACCCTCGAAACGCTACACTGGCGGCCAGTGCCGCATGCATTTGCCGACCACGCGGAGTACAGCGTGCAGGCCTTGAATTTCACACCGTCATTGCCAGTGGTGATGACGGAAAAAGACGCGGTGAAGTGCCGTGCCTTCGCCGCCGCCGATTGGTGGTACCTGGCGGTCGATGCTGCGCCATCGCCGGCCTTCGTGGCCTGGTTCGATACGCAGCTGATGCGCCTGTTGCCGGCTCGTCTTTTGCCTTAAATCCGTTTCTATCCAGGGAATGTTCATGGACACCAAATTGCTCGATATCCTCGCTTGCCCGGTCTGCAAAGGCCCGCTCAAGCTCAGTGCCGACAAAACCGAGCTGATCAGCAAGGGCGCTGGCCTCGCATACCCGATTCGCGACGGCATCCCGGTGATGCTCGAAAGCGAAGCGCGCACCCTGACCACCGACGAGCGTCTGGATAAATGACCACAGCCTTTACCGTTGTCATTCCATCGCGCTATGCCTCCACCCGTCTGCCGGGCAAACCCCTGCTGCTGATCGCCGGCAAGCCGATGATCCAGCATGTCTGGGAACAAGCGAGCAAAAGCAGTGCCCAGCGCGTGGTCGTTGCCACTGACGATGCGCGCATTGTCGAGGCCTGCAAAAGCTTTGGTGCCGAAGTGGTGCTGACGCGCGAAGACCATAATTCCGGCACCGACCGTCTGGCCGAAGTCGCAGCGAAACTGGGCCTGGCCCCGGACGCCATCGTGGTCAACGTTCAGGGCGACGAGCCGTTGATTCCGCCGAGCGTGATCGATCAGGTTGCCGCCAACCTGGCCGCCCACACCGAAGCGCGCATGGCCACCCTGGCCGAGCCGATCGAAGACGTGGAAACCCTGTTCAATCCCAACGTGGTCAAGGTGGTCAGCGACCTCAATGGCCTGGCGCTGACGTTCAGTCGTGCCACCTTGCCGTGGGCTCGCGATGCATTCGCCAAGAGCCGCGAGCAATTGCCGGAAGGTGTGCCGTATCGCCGCCACATCGGCATTTATGCCTATCGCGCCGGTTTTCTGCATGACTTCGTCACCTGGGGCCCATGCTGGCTGGAAAACACCGAAGCGCTGGAGCAACTGCGGGCGCTTTGGCACGGCGTGCGGATTCACGTCGCCGATGCGCTGATCGCCCCGCCTACCGGCGTCGATACCATTGAAGACCTCGAGCGCGTTCGTCGCTTGCTGGAGGCCTGATGCGGGTTCTGTTCGTCTGCCTGGGCAATATCTGCCGTTCCCCTACGGCCGAAGGCGTGTTGCGGCACAAACTGCGTGAGGCGGGGCTGGCCGATCAAGTCGAAGTGGCTTCCGCCGGCACCGGTGACTGGCACGTCGGCAAGGCCCCGGACAAGCGTAGCCAGGCCGCGGCGAAACTGCGTGGCTACGACCTGTCCGCCCAACGCGCGCGGCAAGTCAGCCGTGCCGATTTCGCCACCTACGACCTGATTCTGGCGATGGACAACAGCAACCTGCGCCACCTCAAGGCCTTGCAACCGGCCAAGGGCAAGGCCGAGCTGGACCTGTTCCTGCGTCGCTACCAGTCGGAAATCGATGAAGTGCCGGATCCTTATCACGACAGCGACCAGGGTTTCGAACAGGTACTGGACCTGATCGAGCGCGCCAGCGATCTGCTGGTCATCGAATTGAAGGGCCGGTTATGAGTTTGCAGATACAAGCTCAGGTATCGCTCAAGCCGTTCAACAGCTTTGGCGTGGATGTTCAGGCCCGGCTGTTCGCCGAAGCCCATAGCGATGCCGACGTGCGCGAAGCGCTGGCCTATGGGTTGGAACATGATGTGCCGGTGCTGGTGATCGGTGGCGGCAGCAACTTGTTGCTGACCGCCGATGTGCAGGCGCTGGTGCTGCGCATGGCCACACGAGGGATTCGCCTGCTGAGCGATGACGGTAACCAAGTGGTGATCGAAGCCGAGGCGGGCGAGCCGTGGCATCCGTTTGTGCAACATACCCTGGCGCAAGGGTTGGCGGGACTGGAAAACCTCAGTCTGATTCCCGGCACCGTGGGCGCGGCACCGATGCAGAACATCGGCGCTTACGGTGTCGAGATCAAAGACGTTTTTGCCGGCCTGACGGCCCTCGATCGCCAGACCGGCGAGCTACGGGACTTCACGCTGGCCGAGTGCAACTTCGCCTACCGCGACAGCCTGTTCAAACAGGAGCCGGGGCGTTGGTTGATCCTGCGGGTGCGTTTCACCCTCACGCGCACCGCGCACCTGCACCTGGAATACGGTCCGGTTCGCCAGCGTCTCACATCGCTGGGCATCGATCACCCGACGCCTACCGATGTCAGCCAGGCCATTTGCAGCATTCGCAACGAAAAGCTCCCGGATCCGGCGGTGCTCGGCAATGCCGGCAGCTTCTTCAAGAACCCCTTGGTGCCGGCGACATTGGTCGCGCAACTCAAGGAGCAATACCCGGAGCTGGTGGCCTACGCGCAACCCGACGGGCAAATGAAACTGGCGGCGGGATGGCTGATCGAACGGGCCGGCTGGAAAGGCTTTCGCGACGGTGATGCCGGGGTGCATAAATTCCAGGCGCTGGTGCTGGTCAACTACGGCACCGCAACGGGCCTGCAATTGTTGAGTCTGGCGCAGCGTATTCAAAAAGACATTTCAGAACGTTTTCACGTCGACCTGGAAATGGAGCCCAATCGGTATTGAGGCTACGCTTTCACGGCTGATTTCAAAGCCCTGTACATCTTCAAATGTGCAGGGCTTTTTTGTTAATGCTGGGTTAACTTAGCTACCTAACGATGCAAGCATTTGCTCCACCAAAGGCCCGGTGCAGACGTTGCCGTCCGCATAAGAGAGCCCATTAGCCTGAGTCGATCTGCGTGAAGGAACCCACGCGGCAGATTGCTCGACCCCATAACCTCTATAACTATGCGGGCGTGCCCATGATTACCCTGAAACTCAATGGTCAAGATCATCAACTCGATGTCACCGAGGACATGCCGCTGCTCTGGGCGATCCGTGACGTGGCCGGTTACAACGGCACCAAATTTGGCTGCGGCATGGGCCTGTGTGGCGCCTGCACCATTCATATCGACGGCGCGCCTGCGCGCAGTTGCATCACGCCGATCGGCTCGGTAGTCGGCCAGAACGTCACCACCATCGATAACCTGCACGCCGACCCGGTTGGCAAAGTCGTCCAGCAAGCCTGGCTCGACAGCGCCGTGGCCCAGTGCGGTTACTGCCAGGGCGGGCAGATCATGTCGGCCACGGCGTTGCTGAAAACCAATCCGAACCCCAGCGACGAGCAGATTGAAGAGGCGATGGTCGGTAACATTTGCCGTTGCGGCACCTACAACCGGATCAAGACCGCCGTCCGCCAGGCATCCACTCACCTGAAGGAGGCCAAGGCATGAGTCAGCTTCCCAATGATTTTGCGCTGAGTAACCTCAGCCGCCGTGGCTTCCTCAAAGGCGTGGGCGCCACCAGTGCCCTGGTGCTGGCTGCCAGTTGGGGTTGGCAGGACGCGCTTGCCGCCGAAAAAGACAAGAAGTTCGGCGCCGACGGCATGCCCAACGGCTGGATCGATGATCCAAAGGTTTACGTCAGCATCGCCGCCGATGGCAGCGTGACCGTGGTCTGCAACCGCTCGGAAATGGGTCAGGGCGTACGCACCAGCCTGACCATGGTAGTAGCTGATGAACTGGACGCCGACTGGGCGCTGGTCAAAGTGCAACAGGCGCCGGGCGACGAAGTGCGTTTCGGCAACCAGGACACCGACGGTTCGCGCAGCATGCGTCATTGGTACGAGCCGATGCGCCGTTGCGGGGCTGCCGCGCGGACCATGCTTGAGCAAGCCGCCGCCGCGCAGTGGAAAGTGCCGGTCAGCGAGTGCCATGCGCAACTGCATAAAGTCATTCACCAACCGACCGGTCGTGAACTGGGCTACGGCGCATTGGCCGCTGCTGCCGGGGCACTGGCGGTACCGGCCCGCGACAGCCTGCGGCTCAAGCAACCATCGGAATTCCGTTACATCGGCAAGGAAGGCTCCAAGGCCATCGACGGTGCGGACATCGTCAACGGCCGGGCGGTCTACGGCGCCGATGTGCATTTCGACGGAATGCTTTTCGCCACCATCGCGCGTCCAGCGGTCTATGGCGGCAAGGTCAAATCCTTCGATGCCAGCGCCGCGATGAAAGTCCCGGGTGTGATCAAGGTCCTGCAAGTCGAAAGCCGTCCATTGCCGTCTGAGTTTCAGCCTTTGGGTGGTGTGGCCGTGGTGGCCAGCAATACCTGGGCGGCGATCAAGGGCCGCGAAGCGCTGAAAATCGAATGGGATGACGGCCCCAACGCCAGTTATGACTCGATCGCCTACCGCAAGGAACTCGAAGCAGCGTCCCTCAAACCCGGCAAAGTGGTGCGCAATACCGGCAGCATCGACCAGGCCATGAGCAGTGCCGACAGCACCCTCGAAGCCTCTTACTACCTGCCGCACCTGGCGCAATCGCCAATGGAACCGATGGTCGCCATCGCCCGTTTCAAGGACGGCGTGTGCGAAGCCTGGGCTCCAAGCCAGGCGCCGCAAGTCACCCGCGAACGGATCGGCGAACGCCTCGGCATTCCATTCGATAACGTCACGTTCAACGTCACCTTGCTCGGCGGCGGTTTCGGTCGCAAGTCCAAGCCGGACTTCGTCGTTGAAGCGGCGATCCTGGCCAAGGAGTTCCCGGGCAAGGCGGTGCGGGTGCAATGGACCCGTGAAGACGACATCCACAATTCCTATTTCCACACCGTGTCGGCCGAATACCTGAAGGCCAGCCTGAACAAGGACGGCCTGCCGTCCGGCTGGCTGCACCGCACGGTGGCGCCGAGTATCACCGCACTGTTCGCGCCGGGCATGAACCATGAGGCGGCTTTCGAGCTGGGCATGGGCTTTACCAACATGGCTTACGCGATCCCCAACGTGCGCTTGGAAAACCCTGAAGCGACGGTCCATACCCGGGTTGGCTGGTATCGCTCGGTGTCGAACATTCCCCACGGTTTTGCGATTCAGAGTTTTGTCGATGAACTGGCCCACAAGGCTGGCCAGGATCCACTCAAGTACCAGATCAAGTTGCTTGGGCCGGACCGTCAGATCGATCCGCGCACCTTGAGTGAAGAGTGGAACTACGGCGAATCTCCCGAGCGTTATCCAATCGACACTGCACGGATGCGTATCGTGCTCGAAACCGCCGCCAAAGCGGCCGGTTGGGGGCGTGAGATGCCCAAGGGTCGAGGCTTGGGCTTGGCGGTGCACTATAGTTTTGTCACTTATGTGGCGGCGGTGATCGAGGTGGAAGTCAAAGACGATGGCACGCTGATCGTGCACAAGGCCGACATCGCCGTGGATTGCGGCCCGCAGATCAACCCCGAGCGGATTCGCTCGCAGTTCGAAGGTGCCTGCGTCATGGGGCTGGGCAACGCTGTACTGGGGGAAATCAGCTTCAAGGACGGCAAGGTTCAGCAGGACAACTTCCACATGTACGAAGTGGCGCGCATGTCCCTGGCGCCGAAGGAAGTCGCCGTGCATCTGGTCACGCCACCGGGCAATGTGCCGTTGGGCGGAGTTGGTGAGCCGGGCGTGCCGCCGATTGCGCCAGCGCTGTGCAACGCGATCTTCGCCGCCACCGGCAAGCGCATCCGTAATCTGCCGGTACGCTATCAGTTGCAAGGTTGGCAGAAGGCGCAAGCCTGATGGACAGCGTCGATCTGAACGTCCTGCGCAGCGTGCTGGAATGGCGCCGCGCCGGTCAGCGGGTGATGTTGTACAGCGTGGTCCAGACCTGGGGCACCGCACCCCGGGCACCTGGCGCCATGCTCGCCTTGCGTGAAGACGGCGTGGTGATTGGCTCGGTGTCCGGTGGCTGTGTCGAGGATGACCTGATTGCCCGGCTGCACGATGGCCGTATCCCGGCCGAGGGGCCGCCGGTGCAGTTGATTACCTATGGCGTCACTCGGGAGGAGGCCGCGCGGTTTGGTTTGCCATGTGGCGGCACGTTACGCCTGACCGAGGAGCGCGTCGGTGATCCGGCGTGGGTTGCCGAATTGCTGACCCGCTGCGAGGCCCATGAAATCGTTGCGCGTGAGCTGAATCTGGCGACCGGTGAAGTAATCCTGCAGCCAGCGAGCAAGACCGATGCGCTGGTGTTTGACGGACAGACCTTGCGCGCCATTTATGGTCCGCGCTGGCGGCTGTTGCTGATCGGCGCCGGCCAACTGTCGCGCTACGTTGCCGAGATGGCGCGGCTGCTGGATTTCGAAGTGCTGATCTGCGATCCGCGCACCGAGTTCGTCTATGGCTGGGAAGAGCAACACGGTCGCTTCGTCCCGGGCATGCCCGACGAAGCGGTGCTGACCATCCAGACCGACGAGCGCACAGCGATTATCGCGCTGACCCACGATCCACGCCTGGATGACATGGCGCTGCTCACGGCGCTGGATTCCAAGGCATTTTATGTTGGTGCGCTGGGTTCACGGGTCAACAGTCAGAAGCGCCGGGACAATCTGGCTCAGCTAGGCTTGTCACAACAGGCCATCGAGCGCTTGCACGGCCCGATCGGTTTGCACATCGGCAGCCATACACCGGCGGAAATCGCCTTGTCGCTGCTGGCCGAAATTGTGGCGATCAAGAACGGCGTCGAGCTGAAACAGAAGAGGCCGTTGCAGGAGGGCGTATGAGCGACTCCATTGGCGTTATCGTTCTGGCCGCAGGGCAGGGCAGTCGGTTTCGACAGGTGGCGGGCGACGAGAAGGACAAGCTGCTGGTGGATTGCACCGCTCGTGACGGCGTCACCGTGCATTCGATGATCGAGCAGGTGCTGGTAAATCTGCCGGCCACGCTTGAGAAGCGCGTGCTAGTGACCACGGCGGATCGCCCGCAAGTGATTCGCATGGCTCAGGCTTATGGTTGTGAAATTGTGCGGATCGAGTCGACCGGTCTGGGCGACAGCATTGCGGCGGGTGTGGCGGCGTGCTCACAACTCGGTGGCTGGCTGATCGTGCTGGGGGATATGCCGTTTATCCTGCCGTCCAGCATTGAGCGGGTTGTCGCGAATATTGCCGATGATGCCATCAGCGTGCCGGTGCATGAGGGGCAATATGGGCATCCGGTGGGGTTCGGGCGAAGCTTTGGTCCAGGGTTGATGGCGTTGACCGGTGATCACGGTGCCAAGTCGCTGTTCGCACAGGCGAGGGTGGTCGAGGTGGCGGTGGAGGACCCCGGGGTGTTGTGGGATGTGGATGTGCCTGAGGCGTTGATCTTCGTCTGATGGATGATCGTTCCCACGCTCTGCGTGGGAATGCCTCAATGGACGCTCTGCGTCCGCTTGGGACGCGGAGCGTCCCGGGCTGCATTCCCACGCAGAGCGTGGGAACGATCCACAACGCGGTCCCGCTACTTCCCTGCAAACATAAAAAAGCCCCGCCTGGGATCACCAGGCGGGGCTTTTTAATGGCCGATGGAATCAGGCGAGGGGTTTAGGCTCGTGCTCTTTTTCCTGGGCTTGCTCGTGTTGCTCCACCGCTTCCTGAACGGAGCGCGGTGCTTCGTCGAACGCGGATTCAACCGGTTCGGCAGGGACTTCAGCGGCCGGGGCAGGGGCTGCCTCGACAACTTCAGCAACAACCGGGGCTGGCTCGGCAGCGGCCGGAGCAGCAGTGGCAGCCAGTTCGGCTTCCTTCTGCAGACGCTCGGCTTCACGCTTGCGACGACGTACTTCACGCGGGTCGTTCGGCGCACGGCCACTTGGGGTCAGAGCGCTGACAGGGGCGGCTTCAGCCACCGGTGCAGCCTCTTCGGCAACAACGGGCGCTTCAACAACCGCTGGAGCAGGCTCGGCAGCAGCAACCACTGGCTCGGAGACCATGGCTTCGGCAACCGGAGCTTCAGCGACTGGCGCTGGCGCTTCGACCGCTACAGGTGGCTCGGCAACCCAGTTGAACGTGGTTTGCTCTTCGCGAACTTCACGTGCCGGTTCAGCCGGCGCTTCAACCACAGGCTCGGTAGCAGCCACTGGTTCAGCGACGACGGCCGGCTCAGCGGCAGCTTCAACTTCAGGCTGGGCTTCACGAACCGGTGCCACTTCGATTTCCGGAGCAGCGGTGACTTCTACTGGTGTGGTTGCTTCAACGACTGGCGCTTCAACCGGAGCAGTTTCCAGCGTGGCGGCAGTGGCGCGTTCAGCTTGCTCGTTGGCTTGTGCTTCAGCAGGCGCGCTGATCACGGAGCTGGCAACGGCTGCGGTAACAGCCAGGCCGGCGGCCAGATCGGCAGCGCTTGGCGTTTCGGCGTTTTCAGCTGATTCGGACTCTTCCGAACCTTCGATCACATTGCCGTTGGCATCGCGTTGACGCTCACGACGGTTGCTGCGACGACGCTGGCCACGGGAGCGGCGGCGCGGACGATCGCCTTCGGCGCCTTCCTGACCGTCTTCCTGCAGTTGCTCTTCGTTGGTGGGCAACTCTTCTTCAGCAACGGCAGCAGCAGCTTGCTCGGTACGTGGCTGACGTTCTTCACGCGGTGGGCGTGGAGCGCGTTCTTCACGTGGCTGACGGGCTGGACGCTCTTCAGCGTTGGCAGCGGCGGCCGGAGCGGCATCCAGAGGCTCGCGCAGTTCACGAACCGGACGTTCTTCACGCTCGCCACGTGGCTTGCGATCTTCACGCGGGGCGCGCGGTGCACGTTCTTCACGAGGGGCGCGTGGTGCGCGCTCTTCGCGCGGAGCGCGTTCCTGGGCAACTGCTGGAGCTTCTTCGCGGGCTTCACGTGGCTCACGTGGTGCGCGTTCTTCACGCGGTGCACGTTCCTCACGAGGCTTGCGCTCTTCATCGCGGCGACCGTTACGGTTGCGGCTCTGCTGACGGCCGTTACGGCGCTCTTCGTTGCGAGCAGGGCGTTCGGTGGCTGGCTTTTCAACCACAACCGGCGCAGCAGGCTCTTCCTTGGTGGCGAACAGGCTGACCAGCGACTTCACCAGGCCTTTGAACAGGCTTGGCTCTGGGGCAACGGCCGGTGCAGCCACCGGCGTCGCGACGACTTCGGTCGGAACCGGAGCGTTGGCGCGGGCCGGAGCGGTCTTGACCGCGGCTTCCTGGCGAACCAGGGTGCGGGTCGCGGCGGCTGGCTGGACTTCTTCGACCTCGGCAGCGGCAGCGGCGATTTCGTAGCTGGACTGGCCGACCGCGGCTTCCGGGCTGTCATCGCGCAGGCGCTGAACTTCGAAGTGCGGCGTTTCGAGGTGATCGTTCGGCAGAATGACGATGCGGGCACGGGTGCGCAGTTCGATCTTGGTGATCGAGTTGCGTTTTTCGTTGAGCAGGAAAGCTGCGACCGGAATCGGCACTTGTGCGCGAACTTCGGCGGTGCGGTCTTTCAGGGCTTCTTCTTCGATCAGGCGCAGGATCGCCAGCGACAGCGATTCAACGTCACGGATGATGCCGGTGCCGTTGCAACGCGGGCAGACGATGCCGCTGCTTTCGCCCAGCGATGGACGCAGGCGCTGACGGGACATTTCCAGCAGGCCGAAGCGCGAGATGCGACCGACTTGCACGCGAGCGCGGTCGGCTTCCAGGCATTCGCGGACTTTCTCTTCCACGGCGCGCTGGTTCTTGGCAGGGGTCATGTCGATGAAGTCGATGACGATCAGGCCGCCGATGTCGCGCAAGCGCAACTGACGGGCGATTTCTTCGGCGGCTTCAAGGTTGGTCTGCAGTGCGGTTTCTTCGATGTCGCTGCCTTTGGTGGCGCGCGCCGAGTTGATGTCGATGGACACCAGGGCTTCGGTCGGATCGATAACGATGGAGCCGCCGGAAGGCAGTTCGACGACGCGCTGGAAGGCGGTTTCGATCTGGCTTTCGATCTGGAAACGGTTGAACAGCGGAACGCTGTCTTCGTACAGTTTGATTTTGCTGGCGTACTGCGGCATCACCTGACGAATGAAGGTCAGGGCTTCGTCCTGGGCTTCAACGCTGTCGATCAGTACTTCGCCGATGTCCTGGCGCAGGTAATCGCGGATGGCGCGGATGATCACGTTGCTTTCCTGGTAGATCAGGAATGGCGCGGAACGGTCCAGCGAAGCTTCTTTGATGGCGGTCCAGAGTTGCAGCAGGTAATCGAGGTCCCACTGCATTTCTTCGCTGCTGCGGCCAAGGCCGGCAGTACGAACGATCAGACCCATGTCGGCCGGGGCAACCAGACCGTTCAGGGCTTCACGCAGTTCGTTGCGCTCTTCACCTTCGATGCGACGGGAGATACCGCCGGCACGCGGGTTGTTCGGCATCAGCACCAGGTAACGACCGGCCAGGCTGATGAAAGTGGTCAGGGCGGCGCCCTTGTTGCCACGTTCTTCTTTTTCGACCTGAACGATGACTTCCTGGCCTTCGCTCAGGACGTCCTTGATGTTGACGCGGCCTTCGGGGGCTTTCTTGAAGTATTCGCGGGAGATTTCTTTGAGGGGCAGGAAGCCGTGGCGCTCAGAGCCGAAATCGACAAAGGCAGCCTCAAGGCTTGGTTCGATGCGAGTAATCCGGCCTTTATAGATGTTGGCCTTCTTCTGCTCGCGTGCACCGGATTCGATGTCCAGGTCGTAGAGGCGCTGGCCATCTACCAGTGCAACACGCAACTCTTCGGGTTGAGTTGCGTTAATCAGCATTCTTTTCATGTAGTACCGTCGGTTTCCGGGCTGCCGGAAACGGCGTTCGGCACACACGACTTCTCACGGTCGGTGTCAGGTGCGTCAGGAGTGGTTGGCCACTCCAGTGTCTAGCGAACCCCGGCCAATTGGGCCGGTGTCGCGACGTACGCGTCCTGCTTGCTGTGGCTACTTAAGCACTCAGTCAGGAGGAGGAATCAACCGGCGGCTGTGGACGAGATGAAGCGTCTTGATAAAGCCTATTGCTACACAGTCCAGCGGTTGTGCATCTCCACCCTACACGTATCCCTGATAATTCGGGTGCTGCCGCGCGCAGAATCCGCAGCGGGTTGGCATTTACCGTGAGCTCCGAAAGGGGAGGTCACGCATCATGGCTAATTTAGGCGGTGTTTCCGAAGCGTTCGCTCGGGGTCGTTCGCAGCTGACTGCACTTTGTGAACTGGCCGTGAATATTTGCTCGGAAGGCGAGTGAAAACTCTGCTTTGCGGCATGATTCAGGCCTTATGTCACCTGCGCTCGTTACAACTGCAAACTCTGCCGTTACGTAGCGAAAGCCCCGTAGGACGGCCTCTCGTCCTCGTGAATTGCGTTGGTCAGGGCCGGTTTTTGACCGTTAGTCCGCTGTCCAGGCCACTTTTGGCGGCGTTCGCGACTATAGCAGCAATGATTAAGTGCTTCAATTCCATAAAAAATTGTTATCATCCGCGCCATGACGACTACTGCCCCTTCGACCCCAGCCGTACAACTGCTGGAGGTCTCGCCGGAATATGCCGGCCAACGTATTGATAACTTCCTTCTCGCTCGGCTCAAAGGCGTGCCCAAGACCTTGATTTACCGCATTTTGCGCAAGGGCGAAGTGCGGGTGAACAAAGGTCGGATCAAGCCCGAATACAAGCTGCAGGCGGGCGATATCGTGCGCGTGCCGCCGGTTCGCGTGCCTGAGCGCGACGAACCCGTACCCTTGGCCCAAGGGCTGCTGCAGCGGCTTGAAGCCTCGATTGTCTACGAAGACAAGGCGCTGATCGTGGTCAACAAGCCTTGCGGCATTGCGGTTCATGGCGGCAGCGGCCTGACTTACGGAGTGATCGAAGCCTTTCGTCAGTTGCGTCCCGATTGCAAGGAGCTCGAACTGGTTCATCGTCTCGATCGTGATACCTCCGGCCTGCTGATGATTGCCAAAAAGCGCAGTATGTTGCGCCACTTGCACACGGCATTGCGCGGCGATGGCGTCGATAAGCGCTATATGGCGCTGGTGCGCGGCAACTGGGCGGCCTCGATCAAGCAAGTCCGGGCGTCGCTGGGCAAGAGTAATCTGCGCTCCGGCGAGCGCATGGTCGAGGTGGACGAGGAGGAGGGCAAGGAGTCTGTGACCGTGTTCAAGGTCCTGCGTCGTTTTGGCGACTTCGCTACCCTGATCGAAGCCAAGCCGATCACAGGTCGCACTCACCAGATTCGCGTCCATACTCTGCATGCCGGACATTGCATCGCGGGTGATACCAAGTACGGCGATGAAGGTTTCAGCAAAGAGATTCGTGATCTCGGCGGCAAGCGTCTGTTTCTGCACGCCTACATGCTGACGGTGCCACTGCCTGATGGTGGTGAGCTCAAGTTGCAGGCGCCGGTCGACGAGATGTGGGCCAAAACCGTGGAGCGCTTGAGTGCACCCTACTGATTACAAGCTGCTGATTTTCGATTGGGACGGCACGCTGGCTGACTCCATTGGTCGGATTGTCGAGGCAATGCATGTCGCGTCCGAGCGGTCCGGTTTTCAGCTGCGTGATGATTTTGCCGTCAAAGGCATTATCGGTCTGGGCTTGCCGGAAGCGATTCGCACCCTGTACCCCGAGATTGGCGACACCGAGCTGATAGCATTCCGTCAGCACTATGCGGATCACTACATTGCGGCGGAGGCCGAGCCTTCCCCGCTGTTTGAGGGCGTTGTCGAGTCTCTCGAAGCGTTTCGTGTCGAGGGGTATCATCTGGCAGTAGCGACCGGCAAGGCTCGTCGCGGGCTGGATCGGGTGCTGAAGTCTCACGGTTGGGAAGATTATTTCGATATCACCCGTGCCGCTGATGAAACCGCCAGCAAGCCCCATCCGCTGATGCTTGAGCAGATTCTCGCCCATTGTGAGGTTCGTCCGGAGCAGGCGCTGATGGTCGGCGATTCGTCGTTCGACCTGCAGATGGCGCGCAACGCGGGCATGGATTCGGTGGCGGTCAGCTATGGCGCTCAATCGATCGACGCCTTGAAGCTATTTGAACCGAAACTGGCCATTGATCGTTTTTCAGAGTTGCACGCCTGGCTGAGTCAGCGGGTTTAATTGGTTTTTTTGCTGGGGTGCATGGCATGACCGACGAATGGAAAGCGCCCGCCAAGGCGAGTGCGGAAACGGGTGACGAGAAAAGCTGGAAGCTGCTGGAAAAAACCTTGCTGGCTGGTGTGCAGGAACAGCGCCGGTCTCGTCGCTGGGGGATATTCTTCAAGTCGCTGACTTTTTTGTACCTGCTCGGCGCGTTGATTCTGTTATCGCCGTTGATAGGCATGGAGAAAGGCGCAAGCCTCGGCTCTGGCTACACGGCGCTGATCGATGTGACGGGCATGATTGCCGACAAAGAGCCGGCCAGTGCCGATAATATCGTCGGCAGTCTGCGTGCAGCCTTCGAGGACAAGAAGGTCAAGGGTGTGATTCTGCGGATCAACAGCCCTGGCGGCAGTCCGGTGCAGTCGGGTTATGTCTACGACGAGATCCGTCGTTTGCGCGGCCTGAATCCAGATACCAAGGTTTATGCGGTGATCTCGGATCTGGGCGCTTCCGGTGCCTATTACATTGCTAGCGCCGCGGATCAGATCTACGCCGACAAGGCGAGCCTGGTGGGTTCCATCGGTGTGACGGCGGCCGGTTACGGTTTTGTCGGGACCATGGAAAAGTTGGGTGTGGAGCGTCGTACCTACACCTCTGGGGAGCACAAATCGTTCCTCGATCCGTTCCAGCCGCAGAAGCCTGCGGAAACCCAATTCTGGCAGAGCGTGCTCGATACCACTCATCAGCAGTTTATCAGTAGCGTCAAGAAGGGTCGGGGTGATCGCCTTAAGGATAAAGAGCATCCAGAGCTGTTTTCCGGGCTGGTCTGGTCCGGCGAGCAAGCGCTGTCGCTGGGCTTGATCGATGGTCTGGGTAATGCCAGTTCGGTTGCGCGCGATGTGATCGGCGAGAAAGAACTGGTGGATTTCACTGTTGAGGAATCGCCATTCGATCGCTTCTCGAAAAAGCTTGGCGCCAGCGTGGCTGAGCATTTGGCGATGTGGATGGGCTTTCAGGGGCCGTCGTTGCGCTGATCTTCTTGCTGCATAAAAAAAACCGGCTTTTTGCCGGTTTTTTTACAGTCAAAAGATCGCAGCCTCGTTTCACTCGACAGCTCCTGCAAGGGAATACGCATTTCAATGTAGGAGCTGTCGAGTGAAACGAGGCTGCGATCTTTTGACCTTTAAGGTATCTGCATGCCTTCGGCCAGCAACATGTCCACCAGGCGAATCAACGGCAGGCCGATCAGGCTGGTGGCGTCAGGGCCTTCGGTGCTTTGAAACAGGCTTACCCCCAAACCTTCGGCCTTGAAGCTGCCAGCGCAGTCATAGGGCTGTTCAGCGCGCAGGTAGCGTTCGATGCGCGCTGCGTCGAGCGTGCGCATGTGTACGGTAAAAGGCACGCAGTCGACCTGGCAGTGGCCGGTCTGGCTGTTGAGCAGTGCCAGGCCGGTCAGGAAGGTCACGCTGGCGCCGCTGGATGCGAAGAGTTGTTCGCGGGCCTTTTCGAAGGTATGGGGCTTGCCGATGATCCGCTCGCCGAGTACCGCGACCTGATCCGAGCCGATGATCAGGTGGGCCGGATGACTGCCTGCCAGTGCACGGGCTTTTTCTTCGGCGAGGCGCTTTACCAGTTCGATGGCTGATTCGCCCGGGCGATGACTTTCGTCGATATCCGGCGAGCTGCACGTGAACGGCAACTGCAAACGGGCCAGCAATTGCCGGCGATAGGCCGAGCTTGAAGCGAGTAATAAAGGCAGCATGCGCATCTCCAAAGGGCAGGGGCGAATTCTAGCGCAGGCTCAAGTGACGGGCAGGGCTGAATTTCCTTTGACATGGCTGGGGGCATCCCTATAATGCTGCGCCTATGTTGAATGACCCGATTCCACCTCACGTTGACCCGCGCAAATTGGCTGACCGTGGCACCACCCTTCAAGGTGAACTGCTGCTGGCCGATTTGGAGAGACTCTGCGACCCGCTTTCCGATACTGTCGGTACGGTGCAGGCTAAATTCGTTTTTGAACGAGATGAACGTAAATCTGTGGTAATTCACAGCTTTATCGACACCGAAGTCAAAATGGTTTGCCAGCGTTGTCTTGAGCTGGTCACCCTGCCGATCCATAGCGAATGCAGTTATGCTGTGGTGAAGGAGGGTGCGAATACCCAGTCGTTGCCGAAAGGTTATGACGTGCTGGAACTGGGCGAAGATCCTTTGGATCTGCAGTCACTGATCGAGGAGGAGCTTCTGCTCGCCTTGCCCATTGTGCCTGCTCATCATCCGGAAGAATGCCAGCAGCCGGCGGGTCTCGATGAGCCCGAACCGAGCGAGGACGAGGTAACGCGGTCCAACCCGTTCAGTGTATTGGCGCAGTTAAAGCGTGACCCAAACGTTTAGGAGTTAATCAATTATGGCTGTTCAGCAGAACAAAAAATCCCGCTCTGCCCGTGACATGCGTCGTTCGCACGACGCTCTCGAGGCTAGCACCCTGTCTGTAGAAAAAACCACCGGTGAAGTTCACCTGCGTCACCACGTATCGCCAGAAGGCGTATACCGTGGCCGTAAAGTGATCGACAAGGGCGCTGACGAGTAATCACTTGTCCGCTCAAGTCATCGCGATTGACGCAATGGGCGGGGACTTCGGTCCCCGCAGCATTGTTCAGGCCAGCCTTGCTTGTCTGTCTGCTACACCCTCGCTGCACCTGACCCTCGTCGGTCAACCCTCCCTTCTTGAAGAACTGCTCGCCAGCCAATCGGCTGTGGATCGCGCGCGCCTGTCGATTACGCCGGCGTCCGAAGTCATCACCATGGACGAAAAGCCTGCCCAGGCCTTGCGCGGCAAACCCGATTCGTCGATGCGCGTGGCGCTGGAGTTGCTGCGAGACGGCAAGGCCCAGGCCTGCGTCAGTGCCGGCAATACCGGTGCCCTGATGGCGTTGTCGCGGTTTGTGCTCAAGACCTTGCCGGGCATTGATCGACCGGCAATGATTGCGGCCATTCCGACACAGAAGGGCTACTGCCAGTTGCTCGATCTGGGTGCCAACGTCGATTGCAGTGCCGAGCACTTGTTGCAGTTTGCAGTGATGGGCTCGGTCGCGGCAGAAACCCTGGGCATCGTTCGCCCGAGGGTCGCATTGCTGAACATCGGCACCGAAGATATCAAGGGCAATCAGCAGGTCAAACTGGCGGCCACCTTGTTGCAGGGTGCTCGTGGCATCAACTACATCGGGTTTGTCGAAGGTGACGGCTTGTACCGTGGCGAAGCGGATGTGGTGGTGTGTGACGGCTTTGTCGGCAATATCCTGCTCAAGTCCAGCGAAGGCCTGGCGACCATGATTGCCGGGCGCATCGAGGCGTTATTCAAGAAAAATTTCGCGTCCAAAGTGGTGGGTGCGCTGGCGCTGCCGCTGATGAAACGCTTGCAGGCCGAGCTGGCGCCGGCGCGACATAACGGCGCAAGTTTCCTCGGTTTGCAGGGAATTGTCGTGAAAAGCCACGGTTCGGCGGGGGTGCAGGGTTTTCAAAGTGCGATACAGCGAGCGCTGATCGAGATCCAGGAAAACCTGCCTGAGCGGCTTCATGGGCGCCTGGAAGATTTGTTGCCTTAGGCGTTTTCGTCGGACAATGCTTAAATGTGACCGCTCAGTTCAATGGGCCATCCAACTGTGAGTTTCTTGCGTTCCAGAAACGGGACGTCATTCTCCGACGACAAGATCATTAGGGGCTTGTTACATGTCTGCTTCCCTCGCATTCGTCTTTCCAGGACAGGGTTCGCAGTCCCTCGGCATGTTGGCCGAGTTGGGCGCGCAACATCCGGTGGTCCTCGAAACATTCAAAGAAGCTTCCGATGCTCTGGGTTACGACCTGTGGGCACTGACCCAGCAAGGGCCGGAAGAACAACTCAATCAAACCGATAAAACCCAGCCGGCCATTCTGACCGCCTCGATCGCCTTGTGGCGCCTGTGGCTGGCTGAAGGCGGCGCGCGTCCGGCTTACGTTGCCGGTCACAGCCTGGGCGAATACAGCGCCCTGGTGGCTGCAGGCAGTCTGAGTCTGGGCGATGCAGTGAAACTGGTAGAGCGTCGCGGTCAGTTGATGCAAGAGGCCGTTCCGGCCGGGCAGGGCGGCATGGCTGCAATCCTGGGTCTGGAAGACGCCGATGTGTTGGCCGCCTGTGCCGAAGCGGCGCAAGGCGAAGTGGTGAGCGCGGTCAACTTCAACTCCCCGGGCCAGGTAGTCATCGCTGGCGCCAAGGCGGCGGTCGAGCGCGCCATCGAAGGCTGCAAGGCACGTGGCGCCAAGCGCGCCATGCCATTGCCGGTCAGCGTGCCGTCCCACTGCGAATTGATGCGTCCGGCCGCCGAGCGGTTCGCCGAATCGATCGCAGCGATCGACTGGCAGGCGCCGCAGATCCCTGTGGTACAGAACGTCAGCGCTAACGTGCCGGCGGATCTGGAAACCCTCAAGCGCGATCTGCTTGAACAGCTCTACAAGCCTGTACGCTGGGTCGAGTCGGTCCAGGCGCTGGCGGCCAAGGGTGCGACCGAACTGGTTGAGTGCGGGCCTGGCAAAGTGCTGGCCGGTTTGAACAAACGTTGCGCCGAAGGCGTGTCGACCTCTAATCTCAATACCCCAGATGCTTTCGCTGCCGCCCGCGCAGCGCTGGCCTGAACAAGGAGAGGCTTGCATGAGTCTGCAAGGTAAAGTTGCACTGGTCACCGGTGCCAGCCGTGGTATCGGCCAGGCTATCGCTCTGGAATTGGGTCGTCAGGGTGCTATTGTCATCGGCACCGCGACTTCCGCTTCGGGGGCCGAGCGTATCGCTGCGACCCTGAAAGAAAATGGTATTCAGGGCACTGGCCTGGAACTCAATGTCACCAGCGACGAGTCCGTAGCGGCCGTGCTGGCGAGCATTCAGGAGCAATTCGGTGCGCCGTTGATCCTGGTCAATAATGCCGGTATCACCCGCGATAACCTGATGATGCGCATGAAAGACGACGAATGGCATGACGTCGTCGATACCAACCTGAACAGCTTGTTCCGTCTGTCCAAGGGCGTTCTGCGCGGCATGACCAAAGCCCGTTGGGGACGAATTATCAGTATTGGTTCGGTTGTGGGTGCCATGGGCAACGCAGGCCAAGTAAACTACGCTGCCGCCAAGGCCGGTCTGGAAGGTTTCAGCCGTGCACTGGCGCGTGAAGTCGGTTCGCGTTCGATTACGGTAAACTCGGTGGCCCCAGGGTTCATCGACACCGATATGACCCGTGAACTGCCCGAGGCGCAGCGTGAAGCCTTGCAGACGCAGATTCCGCTGGGTCGTCTGGGGCAAGCTCAAGAGATCGCGTCTGTGGTCGCTTTTCTTGCATCTGACGGTGCGGCTTACGTTACTGGGGCTACAATCCCGGTGAACGGCGGGATGTACATGAGTTAAATGTGACGGATTGCTTCAAAAAAATGTCATACGAGCTGTCTAAAATCCGTTATAAAGCTGCAATCTATTTATAGACAGAGGGTCGCCGGGTTTGAGGAGTGAAGCTTTCAGTTGAAAAACTGAAAAGTCTTTCTATACACTTACCCACCGGCCAGCTGCCTGAATTTGTCCATTAGGAGTGAAAACAAGGTATGAGCACCATCGAAGAGCGCGTCAAGAAAATCGTTGCTGAGCAACTGGGCGTTAAAGAAGAAGAAGTGGTCAACACTGCTTCCTTCGTTGAAGACCTGGGTGCCGACTCCCTTGACACTGTTGAGCTGGTGATGGCTCTGGAAGAGGAATTCGAGACCGAAATCCCTGACGAAGAAGCTGAGAAAATCACTACTGTACAAGCAGCAATCGACTACGTTACCAGCCATCAGGCGTAATAGTTTTTAGTCGTCGCTCGCTGTCATGGAAAAACCGCACTGCCATCCTGGCGTGCGGTTTTTTCTTTAGGCCTGATGCAAAGTCGTCATTTGAAAAAGGAGAGTGCTGTGTCGCGTAGACGCGTCGTAGTCACCGGTATGGGTATGTTGTCGCCACTGGGCACGGATGTGCCGAGCAGCTGGCAGGGCATTCTGGCTGGCCGCAGTGGCATTGGTCTGATCGAACACACCGACCTTTCTGCCTATTCCACCCGTTTTGGCGGCTCGGTAAAGGGCTTCAATGTCGAGGAATACCTGTCGGTCAAGGAAGCTCGCAAACTCGACCTGTTCATTCAATACGGTCTGGCTGCAGGTTTTCAAGCCGTGCGTAACGCAGGCCTTGAGGTCACCGACGCCAATCGCGAGCGGATCGGCGTGGCCATGGGCTCGGGTATTGGCGGTCTGACCAATATCGAAGAGACCAGCCGCACACTGCATGATTCCGGGCCACGACGGATTTCTCCGTTTTTCGTGCCTGGCTCGATCATCAATATGATTTCCGGTTTCCTGTCCATCCATCTTGGGGCACAGGGACCTAACTACGCCATCGCAACGGCGTGTACCACCGGTACGCACTGCATCGGCATGGCGGCACGCAACATCATGTACGACGAAGCCGACGTGATGATCGCCGGTGGTGCCGAGATGGCCGCGTGTGGTCTGGGCATGGGCGGCTTCGGTGCCTCCCGCGCACTGTCGACCCGCAACGACGAGCCGACCCGCGCCAGCCGTCCATGGGACAAGGGCCGTGATGGCTTCGTGCTGTCCGACGGTGCCGGCGCACTGGTGCTCGAAGAACTGGAGCACGCAAAGGCCCGTGGCGCGACCATCTACGCCGAGCTGATCGGCTTCGGCACCAGTGGCGATGCTTACCACATGACTTCGCCACCGGCCGATGGCGCGGGTGCTGCGCGTTGCATCACCAATGCCTTGCGCGATGCGAAGATCAATAGCGATCAGGTTCAGTACATCAACGCCCACGGCACTTCGACCTCGGCGGGCGACCTCGCCGAAGCCTGTGCGATCAAATCCGTGTTCGGTGATCACGCCTACAAGCTGGCGGTCAGTTCGACCAAGTCCATGACCGGTCACCTGTTGGGTGCGGCGGGCGCGGTCGAGGCGATTTTCAGCGTACTGGCGATCAACAGCCAGGTAGCACCGCCGACCATCAACCTCGATGAGCCGGACGAAGGCTGCGACCTCGACTTCGTACCCCACACCGCGCGTGGCATGGATATCGACGTGGTGCTGTCCAATTCCTTCGGATTTGGTGGTACCAATGGCTCGCTGGTGTTCCGCCGGTTCGCTGACTGATGGACAGCTGGGTCGACGGTCAACCGGCTGACGCTTTGTCGCTGAAGGATCGCGGCCTGGCTTATGGTGATGGTCTGTTCGAGACCATTGCGGTCAAGGGCGGGCAGCCGCTGCTGCTGGATCGACATCTGTCGCGTCTGGCGGAGGGGTGTTCGCGCCTGGCGATTGCCGCCGATCATCAACTGATCCGCGCGGAGCTGCTGGCCTATGCCGCCGCGCTGAGTGAGGGCGTGCTCAAACTCATCCTCACCCGCGGCGACAGCCTGCGCGGTTATGCCGCCGATCCCTCGGCTCAGGCTCGACGTATTCTGCAAGGTAATCCTCCTGCAACTTATCCGGCTATTCATGCGGAGCAGGGTGTTCGCCTGTTTCCGTGTGCGACACGGCTTTCCAAACAACCATTGCTCGCCGGCCTCAAGCATTTGAATCGTCTGGAGCAGGTCATTGCCCGTTCCGAATGGCAGGACACCGAGCATGCCGAAGGCTTGATGCTGGATCAGGTCGGGCGGGTGATCGAAGGCGTGTTCAGTAATCTGTTCCTGGTACGCGATGGCGTGCTGGTGACCGCCAATCTCAAACGCTGTGGCGTGGCGGGCGTGATGCGTGCCGAATTATTGTTTCAAGCCAAGTCATTGGGGATTCCCACGCAAATCACCGATATCACCCTCGAGCAGCTGCAATGGGCTGACGAGGTCTTTGTCTGCAACAGCGTGTATGGCGTTTGGCCGGTGCGCGCCTATGCCGCACTGAGCTGGCCGGTTGGGCCGCTCACCCGTAAACTCCAAACCATTGCCCGTGCGCTACTGGATGCTTGATTCGTGAGACGTAAATTCTTGCTGCTGCTGGAAACCGGATTGGTTCTGGCGGGGCTGTTGGCCGGCGCTTGCGCCTGGAAAATCGATTCGGCGCTGGAACAGCCGCTGAACATCGCCCAGGAAGAGCTGCTGGAAGTGCCCAAAGGCACTACGCCAAACCGCACCTTCCTTCGACTCGAAGCCGATGGCGTCATCAAAGACGCTTTCTGGCTGCGCGTGTATTGGCGCTTTAATCTGGCAGGGCAACCATTGCACAGCGGTGAATACCGTATGGTGCCGGGTATGACAGTCAATGGGCTGATCGACCTGTGGAAGCGCGGAGAAATGGTGCAATACAGTCTGACGTTGGTCGAAGGCTGGAATTTCCATCAGGTTCGCGCAGCGCTGGCCAAGGATGAAAAACTCGAACAGACCCTGAACGGTCTGAGCGATAGCCAAGTGATGGACAAACTCGGGCACAGCGGGATTTTCCCCGAAGGACGATTCTTCCCCGACACCTATCGTTTCGTGCGCGGCATGACCGACGCCGATCTGCTCAAGAAAGCTTACGACCGCCTCGATGAGGTCCTCCTCAAGGAATGGAACCAGCGCGCTGCCGACGTCCCTTACACCGAGCCCTATCAGGCGCTGATCATGGCCTCGCTGGTGGAAAAGGAAACCGGTGTGCCGCAGGAGCGTCGGCAGATCGCCGGCGTGTTCGTGCGGCGCATGGAGATGGGCATGCTGTTGCAGACCGATCCGACCGTGATTTACGGTCTGGGTGATCGTTACAATGGCAAGTTGACCCGTGCTCATCTCAAGGAGCCGACGCCTTATAACACTTACATGATTGCTGGCCTGCCGCCGACGCCGATTGCGATGGTGGGCCGCGAAGCGATCCATGCGGCGCTGAATCCGGCGGACGGCAACAGCCTGTATTTTGTCGCGCGCGGTGATGGCAGCCACGTGTTCTCCGATGATCTGGACGCTCACAACAATGCGGTGCGGGAGTTCCAGATCAATCGACGTGCCGATTACCGCTCCAGCCCTGCGCCGACTGTTATGCCGCCGACAGAGGATACCCAGGCGCCAATCCCGGCGGCTTCGCCCAATACTGCGCCCGAAGAAATGCCGCCAGTAGCGCCGCAAGACTCTGAGCAAGGCTCTGCACAAGAGCCTGCACAAGAGCCTGCACAAGAATCTGCGCCAGTACCCGAAGCGGATGCACCTGCGCCGCAAAGCCCGCAATGACTCTGACTAAGGACTGCCTGTGACTGGCTTGTTTATTACCCTGGAAGGCCCGGAAGGTGCCGGCAAGAGCACCAATCGCGAATACCTGGCCGAGCGTCTGCGCGCTGCCGGAATCGAGGTGGTGTTGACCCGGGAGCCCGGCGGCACGCCCCTGGCTGAGCGGATTCGCGACGTGCTGTTGGCGCCGGTCGATGAGGTCATGAACCCCGACACCGAGCTGCTGTTGGTGTTCGCCGCGCGAGCCCAGCATCTGGCCGAGGTGATCCGTCCGGCGCTGGCCCGTGGCGCGGTAGTCCTGTGCGATCGCTTTACCGATTCGACTTATGCCTATCAGGGCGGTGGTCGCGGTTTGTCGCTGGAGCGCATTGCGACCCTCGAAACATTCGTCCAGGGCGATTTGCGCCCGGACTTGACGCTGATTTTCGATCTGCCGGTAGAAGTGGGCCTGGCCCGCGCCAGCGCCCGCGGTCGGCTGGACCGCTTCGAGCTCGAAGGTCGAGCGTTTTTCGATGCGGTGCGCACTGCCTTCCTTGAGCGTGCCAAAGCGGATCCTGCGCGTTATGTCCTGGTAGATGCCGCTCAGCCGTTGGCACAGGTTCAGCAGTCTCTGGATGCCTTGTTGCCACGTCTGCTGGAGCTGACCCGTGGCTGAAGCCTATCCGTGGCAGGACAGTCTCTGGCAGCAATTGGCCGGCCGTGCCCAGCACGCCCATGCCTATTTGCTGCATGGCCCGGCCGGGATCGGCAAGCGCGCGCTGGCCGAGCGTCTGATGGCCCATTTGTTGTGTCAGCGCCCGACCGCCCAAGACGCCTGCGGGGAGTGCAAATCCTGTCTGCTGCTGAAGGCTGGCAGTCACCCCGACAACTACATTTTGGAGCCGGAAGAAGCAGACAAGGCGATCAAGGTTGATCAGGTGCGTGATCTCGTTAGCTTCGTGGTTCAGACCGCGCAGATGGGCGGGCGCAAAGTGGTGCTGATCGAGCCAGTCGAATCGATGAACATCAACGCCGCCAACGCCTTGCTGAAAAGCCTTGAAGAGCCGTCCGGCGATACTGTTTTGCTGTTGGTCAGCCACCAGACCAGCCGTCTGCTGCCAACCATCAAGAGCCGTTGCGTGCAGCAAGCCTGTCCATTGCCAAGCGAAGCCATGAGTCTGGCCTGGTTGGCCAGCGCTTTGCCGGATTGTGCGCAAGAAGAGCGCATCGAGCTGCTTACCCTCGCCGCCGGTTCGCCATTGGCCGCGGTCAAATTGCAGGCACAAGGCGTGCGCGAGCAGCGGGCTCTTGTGGTCGAGGGCGTGAAGAAGTTGCTCAAGCACCAGCAATCGCCGACGCAACTGGCCGAGGAGTGGAAAACCATTCCCATGTTGCTGCTGTTCGACTGGTTCTGCGACTGGTCGAGCCTGATCCTGCGTTATCAATTGACTCAGGATGAAGCTGGGCTGGGGTTGGCGGACATGCGCAAAGTGATTCAATACCTGGCGCAGAAATCCGCTCAGGACAAAGTCCTGAATATCCAGGACTGGATCCTCGCCCAGCGCCAGAAAGTGATGAGCAAAGCCAACCTCAATCCGGCATTGTTGCTGGAGGCGCTGTTAGTGCAATGGGTATCTTTGCCTACCCAGAAGTGACCGTCTGACACTAGACTCTGATCATCAGACAGTGGAGGTCAACATGAACGAACCCATCAGTCCGGGGCCGCGAAATGGCATTTTGTCCTTGACCATCAAGGACAGGGCCGTGCTCTACGCGGCCTACATGCCGTTCATCAAGAACGGTGGCCTGTTTATCCCGACCAACAAAAGCTACAAGTTGGGCGATGAGGTCTTCATGTTGCTGCACCTGATGGATGAACCGGAAAAGATTCCGGTCGCTGGCAAGGTTACCTGGATCACCCCCAAAGGTGCCCAGGGCAATCGCGCCGCCGGGGTTGGCGTGCAATTCAACGAAGGCGACAACACCGCGCGCAGTCGAATCGAAACCCATCTGGCCGGAGCCCTGAAGTCCGACCGCCCCACTCATACGATGTAAGTTGCAGCCCTTTTATGCTCGTAGATTCCCATTGTCACCTTGATCGCCTCGACCTCACCGCCCACGACGGCTCCCTGGATGCCGCGCTCGATGCAGCCCGTGCGCGCGGGGTAGGGCACTTCCTGTGCATTGGCGTCAGCGCCGATAACGCCGCCGACGTCAAAGCGCTGGCCGAACGTTACGACGATGTCGACTGTTCGGTCGGAGTGCATCCACTCGATGTGCAGCCGGGTGCCGCACCGGCGCTGGACTGGCTGTTGCACGAACTCAATCATCCGCGGGTGGTGGCGATCGGTGAAACCGGCCTGGACTATCACTACGAGCCGGAAGCGGCAGCGTTGCAGCAGGAGTCGTTCCGTCTGCACCTGCAAGCAGCGGGGCAGACCGGCAAACCGGTGATCATCCATACCCGTGGCGCGCGGGCCGATACCCTTGAACTGCTGCGCGAAGCGGCACTGCCTCAGGCGGGTGTGCTGCATTGCTTCACCGAAGACTGGGAAATGGCCAAGGCTGCGCTGGACATGGGGTATTACATTTCCTTGTCCGGTATTGTCACTTTTCGCAATGCCGATGCCCTGCGGGATGTGGCCAGCAAGGTGCCGGCTGACCGGCTGCTGGTGGAGACCGATTCGCCGTACCTGGCGCCGATCCCTTATCGCGGCAAACCGAACCTGCCGCAATACGTACGTGAGGTAGCGGAGTTTCTGGCCATGTTGCGAGGTGAGTCCTACGAACGATTTGCCGAGCAAACCACCGAGAATTTCAAGCGTTTGTTCCCGTTGGCGCACGTCAGGGCACCGGTGTAACGTTAGAAAAGATCGCAGCACCTACGGGCTTTGGCCGCTGAATCACAGGCAAAAAAAACCCGGGTTCTGGGGGGGGAATCCGGGTTAAGACCATTAGGAGTAAAACAAAGGCACGCAATCCGTTGGTACCTTCATCGGCGCGACACTTGGGGGAGATGCCTCGCCGACAGTTGAAGTATTGATCAGTATTGCGCCGAGTCCAGTTTAGCTGGTCGGGTTTTTAAACAAATTTGGAATACGCGCGCTTCGGTTGAGTTCTCATCAACCCTCGAGGTGGCGCGAATTCATCAAGAAACACATATATGGTCGGATGATCCGTGCATTTTGGCGTAAGTTAGGCATAATACGCGGCTTCGAATTTTGACCCCTACAGACCTTTTCTTATGCATAAAGAACCTCGTAAGGTCCGTGAGTTTCGTCGCCGCGAGCAAGAAATTCTCGATACCGCGCTCAAGCTGTTCCTCGACCAAGGTGAAGACAGTGTCACCGTCGAGATGATTGCTGATGCCGTCGGTATCGGCAAAGGCACGATCTACAAGCACTTCAAATCCAAGGCGGAGATCTATCTGCGCCTGATGCTCGATTACGAGCGCGATTTGAACGAGCTGTTGCATTCGGCCGATGTCGATAAGGACAAGGAAGCCCTGTCCCGGGCCTACTTCGAATTCCGCATGCGCGACCCGCAACGCTATCGGTTGTTCGATCGCCTGGAAGAAAAGGTGGTCAAGGGCAACCAGGTGCCGGAGATGGTCGAGGAATTGCACAAGATCCGTGCCTCGAACTTCGAGCGCCTGACCCTGCTGATCAAGGGCCGGATCAGCGAAGGCAAGCTCGAAGACGTGCCGCCTTACTTCCATTACTGCGCGGCCTGGGCTCTGGTACATGGCGCGGTGGCGCTGTATCACTCGCCGTTCTGGAGCAATGTGCTGGAAGATCAGGAAGGTTTCTTCCAGTTCCTGATGGACATCGGCGTGCGCATGGGCAACAAGCGCAAACGCGATACCGACACGCCGAGCAACTGAACCCGTCAGTTGCCTTGTTGCGCCATGATTTAGCTACATGGCGCAGTACCGCAGGAATATACTCAGGCATAGGGCTTGCTAAAACTTGATTTGTGAGTCAAGTTTTGCGTGTTCGAATCTTCTTTCGCCGGAGTGATCCATGATCGTTGACCGTCAAGGCAGGCGTTTTCGCAATTTGCGGATCAGTCTGACTTCAGCCTGCAACTACGCTTGTACCTACTGCGTGCCCAACGGCAAGCGGCTGGTGGCTGCACAGGATGAGTTGTCGGCCGAGGCCATGGCACGCGGCGTGGCCTACCTGATCGAGGCCGCGGGCATCGAGCGTTTGCGCATTACCGGTGGCGAGCCACTGGTCAGCCCCAAACTCGAAGCCTTCATGACCGCCGTCGGTCAGATGGGCCTGGCGGACATCAGCCTGACCACCAATGGTCAGTTGCTGGCGAAGAAGCTGCCACTGCTGGTGGATGCCGGCATTCGGCGCATCAACGTTTCCCTCGATACCCTGGATGCCAGCGCTTTTCGCAGTATTGCGCGCGGCGGTGATCTGGCGACCGTTCTCGACGGCATGGACCAGGCCGCAGTGGCCGGCATGAAAATCAAGGTCAATATGGTGCCGCTGCGTGGGCAGAACCTTGATCAGGTAATGCCGCTGCTCGATTATTGCCTGGAGCGCGGCTACGAGTTGCGCTTCATCGAGTTGATGCGCATGGGCCACCTGGCCAGCGACTCCAATGCCTTCCTGCAACAGTTCGTCAGCCTTCAGCAGTTGCTGAGCCTGATTGGCGAACGCTACGAGTACCTTCAGGCCGATGCGCCAGTCGATGCCACGGCGGTGCGTTACCAGATTCCGGGGCTGGGCCACTTCGGCGTGATTGCCAACGAAAGCGTTCCGTTTTGCCGCACCTGTTCGCGTCTACGCTTGTCGTCCACTGGTTGGCTGCATGGCTGCCTGTCGTCGAGCAATCGTCACTATGTCGGCGATTTGTTGGACAAACCTCGTCACCAGGCGCTGCCGGCCTTGCAGCGACTGCTGGTTAAAGCGTTGGGGGATAAGCAGGAAGTGGCGTTCTCCGGTGGCGCGACCATCATGAAAATCATCGGCGGCTGATCGGGCCTCTTCGCGGGCAAGCCTCGCTCCTACAGGTCATGTGTCGGTCGCGGTTTCTGCATCCGACAGATGTCCTGTGGGAGCGTGGCTTGCCCGCGATAGCCATCTTCCAGTCCCCCCAAAAACACCTGACACATTCCCTGTACATTGAGCTGGCGCGGAAGCTGCATCCCATGGCCATTCGCCGGTTTTCCGTCACCGGCCTCTGGAGGGTAGGATGCGTAGCCTGGTTTTGCTGCTGGCCGTTTTGGCGCTTGGTGGCTGCATGAATGTCAGCGATATGGCCGAAGGGACTCGCTACCACATGAGCGACGCCGGCCTGCTGGACCACAGCGACAGCCGTCGCGTGAATAACTTCCGCATTCAGCCGGACTCGTTCATCTACATCGCCCAGGGTGCCTTCGCGCCCCCGGGCAATGCCTACCCACGACCTAACGTGGTGGCCGAAGAGGCCTTCAACGGCTTTATCGAATATTTCCCGATGGTCCGCCGCGCCCGCGCGCCGGAAGGCCTCGACGCTGCCATGGGCGAAGCCCGTGCCGCCGGCGCCCATTACTTGCTGTACACCCGTTTCGCCAAGGCTGACGACCGCATCGGCAACTCGGACGAATGGCTCGACCAGGAACACGTGGATCGCCTCGGAATCGACAACGGCGTGATTCAAATCATGTTGATCGAGACCAGCACCCAGTATTTGATTGATACTGCACGTATCAAGAGTCGTGGCGGTTTACTGACGTTCCATGACAACAAGCCAGAAGACTTGCTGGGCCCGCCGCTGGAGCAATACGCTCGCAGCCTGCTGGGGCTTAGCGACCAGTAATTCAAAGGAGAACGCCATGAGTGGCCCGCAAAAAGCCAACGATCTGTTGGGGCAAATCCCCAAAACCAAAGGCTTGCCGCCGGTCCACTTGTGGAACCCCGACTTCTGCGGCGACATCGACATGCGCATCGCACGCGATGGCACCTGGTATTACCTGGGTACGCCGATCGGGCGCAAGCCGATGGTCAAGCTGTTCTCCACCATCATTCGCCGCGACGGTGATGATTATTTTCTGATTACCCCGGTCGAAAAGGTTGGCATCAAGGTCGACGACGCGCCGTTCGTGGCGATTGCCGTGGAGGTCGACGGCGAGGGTGAAGCCCAGGTCTTGCGCTTTACCACCAACGTCGATGAAACGGCCGATGCCGGCGCCGAGCACCCTATGCGCGTGGTGATCGATCCGGTGACTCAGGAACCCGCGCCGTACGTGCATGTGCGCACCAACCTTGAAGCGCTGATCCATCGCAATGTGTTCTACCAACTGGTGGAGCTGGCGGTGAGTCGTGAAATCGACGGGCAGCGTTGGCTGGGCGTGTGGAGCAGTGGCGAATTTTTCCCTATCGGGCTTGAGCCATAGTCGATTGAGCGTTGGCAACGAAACGGCCCGTTATTGCAACGGGCCGTTTTTTTTTGGGCTTACAAACCTTTGCTCTTGAGTCGCTCAGCATGTTCCAGATAGAGCCTCACCGGGCTCACGTTCCAACTGGTGATCCCAGCCATTTGGTTGACGGCGTCAAAGTGGTCCATCGGGTAATCCGAGCGAATCACTTTGCCCAGATGCGAGCTGTAGCGGCCGACCAGCCCATCATTGGCGCGCTTCTCTTTATAAAATAACTTCGATAGCACGACAGTATTCAAATGACTCGGGTCGAGTGGTTGCAGACTTTGGAAGTTCTGCACGATCCCGCTCCAGGAGTAGTAATACACGCCGTTTTCGATTTCGTTGCCTTCGCCGCCCCAAACCTTTGGCACCCCTTGCGGGTACTTGCGATTGAAGGCAGCCAATCCCGCGCTGGTCAGCGATTCGAATGCTGCTTCAGCATCAATCGGGTTTTCCGGATGGCCGCTGATCAACGAAATGAAGGTGCCGACCGCGCCAAACAGGGCCAGTACGAACGCTTCGGGCAACTCTCCGGGCGTCAGCGCCTTATGCAATTGGTCGGCAATCTCGGAGCCATGATTGGGGCAACTGACAGACGTGACCGACGCGACCTTTTCCGGGTGCAGAGCTGCTACGTAGCGTGCGGCCAGAGGGCCTTGGCTGTGGCCGATCAGATTGACCTTGGCAGCTCCCGTTTCCAGCAAAATGCGGTTGACGTGCTCGAGCAGTTTTTCACCGCGTTCCTCATTGCCGTTGACGGTTGGAATATTGACGGCAAACACCTGGGCGCCGGCGCGTTCCAGGGCTTCCTCGATTTCGAAGAAGTAGGGATAACCGGCGATTTTATCGAAGCCGAAAAGGCCGTGAACCAACACAATGGGGTACTTCGTAGACGCATCCATGTCCATGTTCATACCTATCGATAGCGGATTTGAAGGAGAACAGACCGCTGACTGCCCGATCTGCTGCGGCTAACCGTAGTTTACAAAGTGGATGGGATCAAAGCGCTTCGAGCAGGATTCGGACGAACAGCCGTGTCCTCATGACGAGGCATCTGAAAATCCAATTGACACCCAATCATATGATGATTAGCGTGGACACCCATCGCGAACGGCTTTGTGTCGTTTCTTTTTATCACCGGTCGACGAGGTGCCCATGTCCAGCAGTTTTCATGCGTCGACGGTCGACTGGCTGGGGTGCTGGATTGCTGCCGGCCAGGTAAAACCCGGCGAAACCATCAAAGTCGAAGCCGACCTGGGCGAGCAGCTCGGTGTCAGTCGTACGGTCATCCGCGAAGCCATCAAAACCCTGGTGGCCAAAGGCATGCTTGAAGTCGGGCCGAAGGTCGGCACACGCGTATTGCCGGTGCGGCGCTGGAATCTCTTCGATCCGCAAGTCGTCGGCTGGCTGTCGCGCAGCGGCTTACCGGAAAACTTCGTCGACGATTTGCTCGACCTGCGCCGCACCATCGAACCCATGGCGGTGCGCTGGGCCTGCGAGCGGGCGACGGTGGAACAAGTGCAAGCCGTACTCCAGGCCTATAACGCGCTGGAACGGGCGGTGGACAGCGGCATCGATTACAACCGCGCCGACCAGTTCTTCCACGAGTGCATCCTCGCCGCCAGCCACAATCAATTCATCGAACAAATGGTCCCGGCCCTCGGCGCGTTGCTGGCCGTGTCTTTCGAAGTGTCTGCCGCTGATCCGGACGAACTGCGCCGAACCTTGCCAATCCACAAAGACATGGCCGACGCCATCGCCGCCCGGGATGCCGCACGGGGTGTGTGGGCTTGCATGACGCTGATCGATAACGCGGACCTGGCGATCAAACGCTTCTACCCGCAAGTCATGGCCGACAAGAAGGCCAGCTAACAATAAAGAACCCTTGTGGGAGCGGGCTTGCTCGCGAAGGCGATGTGTCAGGCGACAGAGATGGTGAATGTCACGGCCTCTTCGCGAGCAAGCCCGCTCCCACATAAAAGCATTAAAAAAGGAGGTTTCATGACGTGGACTGCGGTTACCGGACACCGTGCGCAACTCGGCGAAGGCCCGTTCTGGGATGCTCCGACCCAGGCGCTGTATTGGGTAGATATCGCCGGTAAGCAAGCGTTGAGGCTGATCGGCGCTAATGTGGAAATCTGGCAGATGCCGGAGCACGTGTCCGCATTCATCCCCTGCGAAAGCGGCGATGCCCTGGTGACATTGAGCAGTGGGGTTTATCGGCTGGATCTGGATTCCCCGGGCCTTGAACCTCGGCTGAGCTTGTTCTGCGTCGCCGATCCGCAACCCGGCAATCGCCCCAACGAAGCCCGCTGCGATGCCCAGGGCCGGCTCTGGCTGGGCACCATGCAAAACAACATCGGTGAGCAGGGCGAAGATTTGCCCGTCGTGCGCCGCTCCGGTGGCCTGTTTCGCATCGACCGCGATGCTCGGGTCACGCCGCTGCTTCGAGGATTAGGCATCCCTAATACATTGCTGTGGAGCGACGACGGCACAACCCTGTATTTCGCCGACAGCCTCGACAGCACGCTTTACCGGCATTTCATCCATACCGACGGCAACCTGGACACCGCCTATGTCTGGCTTGGCCCCCACGAACGCGGAGGCCCCGACGGCTCGGCGATAGATGCCGAGGGCTATATCTGGAATGCCCGATGGGATGGCAGTTGTCTGCTGAGGCTGAACCCGGACGGTTATGTGGATCGGGTGATCGAACTGCCGGTCAGCCGTCCCACCAGTTGTGTGTTCGGTGGCGAAGACTTCAAAACCCTGTACATCACCAGCGCCGCAAGCCCGCTCAATCATCCGCTGGACGGCGCGCTGTTATCCATTCGAGTGGATGTGCCCGGAAAACCCTGTCAGCGATTTGCTGGATAAATCCCAAAATATGGGATGTAAAATTATATATTGAGATTATTTGGTGGTCGGGTTTATAGTCGGCCCCATCAGTTACACGCACTCACACTTAAAAAAACAAAACAGGTGAAGTGATGCAGCGATATTCCACCGCACTCCCGTACGGAGTCAGTGCTTCAGGCCGCCTCGGCGCCCGGGCGTTTTCGCGCCTGCCTGGTCCCAACAGCTTTTTGACCGGACATCGACAGATGTCCGGTTTTCGTCGTGCCTTCAAACAGGAGTGTTGATCCATGGCTGAACCTCTTTCCTTGCCACCGGTGCCCGAACCGCCCAAGGGTGAGCGCCTGAAAAACAAGGTGGTGCTGTTGACCGGTGCCGCTCAGGGTATTGGCGAGGCGATTGTCGCCACCTTCGCCTCCCAGCAGGCCAAGCTGGTCATCAGTGATATCCAGGTCGAGAAAGTTGAAAAAGTCGCGGCGCACTGGCGTGAACAAGGCGCGGATGTCGTAGCGATCAAGGCCGACGTGTCGCGCCAGCACGACCTGCACGCCATGGCTGAATTGGCCATCGAACTTCACGGCCGGATCGACGTGCTGGTCAACTGCGCCGGGGTCAACGTGTTCCGCGACCCGCTGCAAATGACCGAAGAAGACTGGCATCGCTGCTTCGCCATCGACCTGGACGGCGCCTGGTATGGCTGCAAAGCCGTATTGCCGCAAATGATCGAGCAGGGTATCGGCAGCATCATCAACATCGCCTCCACCCATTCCACTCACATTATTCCCGGCTGCTTCCCGTACCCGGTGGCCAAGCATGGCTTGCTCGGGCTGACCCGCGCCTTGGGCATCGAATACGCACCGAAGGGCATTCGGGTCAACGCCATCGCCCCGGGTTACATCGAAACCCAGCTGAACGTCGATTACTGGAACGGTTTTGCCGACCCCCATGCCGAACGTCAGCGAGCTTTCGACCTGCATCCACCGCGGCGCATCGGCCAGCCGATTGAAGTGGCGATGACCGCTGTGTTCCTGGCCAGTGATGAAGCGCCATTCATTAACGCTTCATGCATCACCATCGATGGTGGGCGCTCGGTCATGTACCACGACTGAATGCCCCGGGTTTCAAACGCGAAACTACGTCTGAAATCCAATCATCATACGATATGACTATTGGCTGCGTGCTTCGACCGCTGTATTGGCTTTCAAATAACGCTCAAAAAAAATAACAAGGAGTCAGCTTATGAAACGTCGTCGTGGGATCCGTTCCCTGTGCTGTGCCGCTTTGGCGGTCACCGCGGTCAGCCTGAGCAGTACGTTGCTGGCGGCCGAGGAAGTGAAGATTGGTTTTCTGGTCAAGCAAGCGGAAGAGCCCTGGTTCCAGACCGAATGGGCCTTCGCCGAAAAGGCCGGCAAGGACAAGGGCTTCACCGTCATCAAAATCGCCGTGCCTGACGGCGAGAAAACCCTCTCGGCCATCGACAGTCTGGCGGCCAACGGCGCCAAGGGCTTCGTGATCTGCCCGCCGGACGTGTCCCTGGGCCCGGCGATCATGGCCAAGGCCAAACTCAACGGTTTGAAAGTGATCGCCGTCGATGACCGTTTCGTCGATGCCGGCGGCAAGTTCATGGAGAACGTGCCGTACCTGGGCATGGCTGCATTCGAAGTCGGCCAGAAGCAGGGCGCCGCCATGGCCGCCGAAGCGAAAAAACGCGGCTGGGACTGGAAAGACACCTACGCGGTGATCAACACCTACAACGAACTTGATACCGGTAAGAAACGCACCGACGGTTCTGTCAAAGCGCTGGAAGACGCCGGTATGCCGAAAGACCACATCCTCTTTTCGGCGCTGAAAACCCTCGACGTACCGGGCAGCATGGACGCCACCAACTCAGCCTTGGTGAAGCTTCCGGGGGCGGCGAAAAACCTGATCATCGGCGGCATGAACGACAACACCGTGCTGGGCGGCGTGCGCGCCACCGAAAGTGCTGGTTTTGCCGCGGCCAACGTGATCGGCATTGGTATCAACGGCACCGATGCCATCGGTGAACTGAAGAAACCCAACAGCGGCTTCTTCGGCTCGATGCTGCCGAGCCCGCACATTGAGGGCTACAACACCGCGAGCATGATGTACGAGTGGGTCACCACCGGCAAAGAACCGCCCAAATACACCGCGATGGACGACGTTACGCTGATCACGCGCGACAACTTCAAGCAGGAACTGGAAAAAATCGGCCTGTGGAACTGAGGCGCGGTTGATTTCATCGGCGGCCCTGGCGATGGGGCTGCCTGACCGGTGTGATGAGGTGGGTTTATGCACGCGCACGTACAAACAAATGAACAGAGTATTGGCGGCAGCTTGCGCTTCAACGGGATCGGCAAAACCTTTCCCGGGGTGAAGGCGCTGGACGGCATCAGTTTCGTCGCCCATCCGGGGCAGGTTCACGCCTTGATGGGCGAGAACGGCGCCGGTAAATCCACGCTGCTGAAAATCCTTGGCGGTGCTTACACGCCGAGCAGCGGCGATCTGCAGATCGGCGAGCGGACGAGGGTCTTCAAGTCCACCGCCGACAGCATTGGCAGCGGGGTCGCGGTGATCCATCAGGAGCTGCATCTGGTGCCGGAAATGACCGTCGCCGAGAACCTGTTTCTCGGGCATCTGCCGGCGAGTTTCGGTCTGATCAATCGCGGCGTTTTGCGGCAACAGGCATTGGCCTGCCTTAAAGGCCTGGCCGATGAAATCGATCCGCAAGAGAAAGTCGGGCGCTTGTCCCTCGGCCAGCGGCAACTGGTGGAAATCGCCAAGGCGTTGTCCCGTGGCGCGCATGTGATTGCGTTCGACGAACCCACCAGTAGCCTGTCGGCGCGGGAAATCGATCGCTTGATGGCGATCATCGGGCGCCTGCGCGACGAAGGCAAAGTGGTGCTTTACGTCTCCCATCGCATGGAAGAAGTGTTCCGCATCTGCAACGCGGTGACGGTGTTCAAGGACGGCCGCTTCGTGCGCACCTTCGAGGACATGAGTGCGCTGACCCATGATCAGTTAGTGACGTGCATGGTCGGTCGCGACATTCAGGATATCTACGATTACCGCAGCCGCCCGCGTGGCGCGGTGGCGCTCAAGGTCGACAGGTTACTGGGGCCGGGCTTGCGTGAGCCGGTGAGTTTCGAGGTGCACAAGGGTGAAGTCCTCGGGCTTTTCGGCCTGGTCGGGGCCGGGCGCACCGAGCTGTTCCGGATGCTCTGCGGGCTCACGCGCAACACCGCCGGGCGCCTGGAATTACGCGGTCATGAACTGAAACTGCGTTCGCCGCGCGATGCCATCGCCGCGGGGATTCTGCTGTGCCCCGAGGACCGCAAGAAGGAGGGCATCCTGCCGCTCGCCAGCGTCGCCGAGAACATCAATATCAGCGCTCGCGGCGCCCATTCCACCTTCGGCTGCCTGTTGCGCGGCCTGTGGGAAAAGGACAATGCCGACAAGCAGATCAAGGCGCTGAAGGTGAAGACGCCCAACGCGGCGCAGAAAATCATGTACCTGTCTGGCGGCAATCAGCAGAAGGCGATTCTCGGTCGCTGGCTGTCGATGCCGATGAAAGTCCTGCTGCTCGACGAGCCCACCCGGGGCATCGACATCGGTGCAAAAGCCGAGATTTACCAGATCATCCATAACCTGGCGGCCAGCGGCATCGCGGTGATTGTGGTGTCCAGCGACCTGATGGAAGTCATGGGCATTTCCGACCGCATCCTGGTGCTCTGCGAAGGCGCGATGCGCGGCGAACTGACCCGCGAACACGCCAATGAATCCAACCTGCTGCAACTGGCGTTGCCACGCCAACGCGCTGCCGACGTGGCGAACTGAGAGGTGACTATGACTATCCAAAACAACGCTTTGCCAACCCCGCGCAAACCGCTGGACCTGCGGCGCTTTCTCGATGACTGGGTGATGCTGCTGGCGGCCGTCGGGATCTTTGTGCTTTGCACCTTGCTGATCGACAACTTCCTGTCGCCGCTGAACATGCGCGGCTTGGGCCTGGCGATTTCTACGACCGGGATTGCCGCATGCACCATGTTGTATTGCTTGGCGTCCGGGCATTTCGACTTGTCGGTGGGCTCGGTGATTGCCTGTGCCGGCGTAGTCGCGGCAGTGGTGATGCGCGACACCGACAGCGTGTTCCTCGGCGTGAGTGCAGCGCTGGTGATGGGGCTGATTGTCGGGCTGATCAATGGCATCGTGATCGCCAAGCTGCGGGTCAATGCGTTGATCACCACGCTGGCGACGATGCAGATTGTGCGTGGCCTGGCTTACATTTTTGCCAACGGCAAAGCGGTGGGCGTTTCGCAGGAACAGTTCTTCGTCTTCGGTAATGGTCAGTTGTTCGGCGTGCCGGTGCCGATTCTGATCACCATCGTCTGCTTCCTGTTTTTCGGCTGGTTGCTGAACTACACCACCTACGGGCGCAACACCATGGCCATCGGCGGCAACCAGGAAGCGGCGTTGCTGGCCGGGGTGAACGTTGACCGGACCAAGATCATCATCTTCGCCGTACACGGTGTGATCGGTGCGTTGGCCGGGGTGATCCTGGCGTCGCGCATGACGTCCGGCCAGCCGATGATTGGCCAGGGTTTCGAGCTGACTGTGATCTCGGCCTGCGTGCTCGGCGGGGTGTCGTTGAGTGGCGGGATCGGGATGATTCGGCATGTGATTGCCGGGGTCTTGATTTTGGCGATCATCGAGAATGCGATGAACCTGAAGAATATCGATACGTTTTATCAGTACGTGATTCGCGGTTCGATCTTGTTGCTGGCGGTGGTGATTGACCGATTGAAACAGCGCTGACCTCCACTTGTGGGAGCGGGCTTGCTCGCGAAAGCGGTTTGTCTGTCGCATTGATGCTGGATGTGCCGACGCCTTCGCGAGCAAGCCCGCTCCCACAGTTGATTTGGGGCGTCCTCAAGTTGTGTGCACGGCAAATCCAGTGTGGCGATCCGACGATTGATCGCGCAGCGGTCGATTTTGAACCGGGATTCTTCACCCACTTTCACAAAATATCCCTTGCTCGCCCCAACCCGTTTCAGCTATGACGGTACACCCGAGGTGTACATGATTAGACCGCTACGAATTGACAAGAAACAACAGGTGGTCGACGAGCTCGTCCGGCGCATCGAAAACGGCCTCATGGAGGACGGCGTTCTATTGCCGGGCGAACATCAGTTGGCTCAAGAATTCAAGGTCAGCCGTGGCACGCTGCGTGAAGCCCTGGTCGAACTGAAGCGGCGCCACGACATCGCTACGCAAGGCGCAGTGGGATCCATCGTCACGTTCGACGGTGTGGTGCTCGATCAGCGCAACGGCTGGGCCCAGGCGCTGGCCGACAACGGGGCGCTGATCAATGCCGAAGTGCTGCGGCTGGAGGCGGTTACTCGTCCGGACCTGCTACCCCGTTTCGGCACCGATCAGTTCATAACGCTCGACCGGCGGCGGCGCGGCACCGATGGCACGCTGGTATCCCTTGAGCGCTCATTGATGCCCGCCACCGGAGGCCTGGAAGGCCTGCCGCGAGTCGGTCTGATCGATGACTCCCTGACCATCACGTTGGCCGCCTATGGCTACATTGGCGATCACGGCGATCAGTGGATCGGCGCCGAACCCTTGAATGCCGAAGACGCCGAATTGCTCGGGCGCCCGGAGGGCACGGTGTTCCTCAAGGCCCTGCGCACCACTTACGACCGTCAGAATCGCTTCATGGAACAGGTCGAAAGCCTGCTCGATCCGGTGCATTTTCGTCTGCACCTGCAAATTGGAACTCCAAAATGACCGCGCTCGACCGTGCGCTGGGCGCCTTCTATGGGCTGGCCCTGGGCGATGCGTTGGGCATGCCGACACAATCCCTGAGCCGCGCCGAGATCAAGGCGCGCTTCGGCGAGATCACCGATCTGCAAGACGCTGGCCCGGATCAACCAATCGCCGCCAACATGCCCAAAGGCTCGATCACTGACGATACGGAGCAGGCGATCCTGGTCGGTCAGTTGTTGATTGAAGGCGAGGGCTGGATCGAACCGCAGGTGCTGGCCCAACGCTTGATCAAATGGGAAGCCGGGATGCAGGCCAAGGGCTCGCAGGATTTGCTCGGCCCCTCGACCAAACGCGCGATCGAGATGATCCTCGCCGGCCACTCGCTGGAAGAGGCAGGCCGCCACGGCACCACCAATGGCGCGGCCATGCGTATCACGCCGGTGGGGATTGCGGCCGATATTGCCGATCCCGAGCGTTTCATCCGCGCCGTGGTGCAGGCCTGTCAGGTGACCCACAACACCACGCTGGGAATTGCCAGTGCGGCGGCGGTGGCGGCGGTGGTTTCTGCCGGGATCAACGGCATGGACCTGGGCGAAGCATTGAACCTTGGCCAGCAGATCGCTCGGCAAGCCGAAAGCCATGGCCACTGGGTCGCTGGCGGACGTATCGCCGCGCGCATCGGTTGGGCGTGGAGCATCAGCGTCGACAGCGACAAGGCATTGCTGGCGGATTTGCTGTACGAGGTGATCGGCACGTCGGTGGCCTCGCAGGAATCGGTGGTGGTGTCGTTTGCGCTGGCTCGGCAAGTGGCTATCGGGCAGATGACGGCCTTCGAAGCGTTGTGCATGGCTGCCGGTTTGGGCGGAGATACCGATACCATCGCGGCGATTCTCGGCGCCATGCTTGGGGCCTGCCTGGGGCTTGAGAGTTGGCCTGTCGCGATGATCGAGCAGGTTAAAGCAGTAAATGATTTGCAGCTGGAACCGTTGGTGCAGGGACTTCTGGCTTTGCGCTATTCGCACTGACGCCATCGCGAGCAGGCTCGCTCCCACAGGGTATGGTGCGATCTCAAGGCACACGCGGTACCTGTGGGAGCGAGCCTGCTCGCGATGGGGGCACCGCCTATTTAGAATTTCACCCGCAATGGAACGCACTGATATGGCAAGGATCGCCGGAATGTTATCTCGACTTCCGAAATTGCCCATAACCACAACAATGGCAACAGGAGCAGTTTTTATGAGTTCATCGAACACCGGGCAAAGTGCCGGGCAATTGGAAACCCGTGGCATCGAGCCGGTGCCGGAAGGGGAGTGCAACGGTCACCCACAGCAACTGTTTTGGGTCTGGTTTGCCGCCAACATTTCCATCCTCGGCTTACCGTTGGGCGCCACGCTGGTGGCCTTCCGCGGCCTGGCGATCTGGCAGGCGATCATCGTCGCCATCCTCGGTGCCGCCGGTTCGTTCGCGGTGGTCGGCATCATCTCCATTGCCGGTCGCCGTGGTCGCGCACCGAGCCTGACGCTGTCACGAGCAATTTTTGGTGTGCGCGGTAATATCGGCCCGACGCTGGTCTCGCTGATGTCGCGACTGGGTTGGGAAACCGTCAACACCACCACCGCCGCATTCGTCTTGCTGTCGCTGTGCTCGATTCTGTTCGGCTCGCCGGTTGAAGCCAAAAGCGCGCCGCTGCTGACCCTGGTGTTCATCGCGATTTTTGTGCTGCTGACGTTGTCGGTGTCTGGCCTCGGTCACGCCACGTTGCTGGTGATCCAGAGGTGGGCGACCTATGTGTTCGGTGGGTTGAACATTCTGGTCGGCGGTTTCCTTTGCGCAACCATCGACTGGAGCGCCGTATTCAACGCCACGCCAGCGCCCCTGAGCGCAATGATCATCGGCATCGGCACCATGGCCGCCGGCACCGGGATCGGTTGGGCCAACGCCGGTGCCGACATGTCGCGCTACCAGCACCGCAGCGTCAAAGCCGTGCGTCTGGTGGCGTCTGCGGCCTTCGGTGCGGGGATTCCGCTGGTCCTGCTGATCACCCTCGGTGGTCTGCTGTCAGTGGGCAATAACGATCTGGCCTCGGCCACTGACCCGATCGTCGCGATCCGCGACATGCTGCCGACCTGGATGGCCGTGCCGTACCTGATCACCGCATTCGGCGGGCTGCTGCTGTCGAACAACCTGTCGGTGTACTCCGCCGGTTTGACCACGCTGACCCTCGGCCTGAAGGTCAAGCGCGTGTATGCGGTGGTGCTCGATATCATTGCGATCTTCGCCGGTTCGATCTACTTCATGCTGATCGCCGAGAGTTTTTACGGCCCGTTCATCACCTTCATTTCCTTGCTGGCGGTGCCGATCACAGCATGGGTCGGGATCTTTGTGGTCGACCTGATTCACCGGCATTACTACAGCCCCAAGGACCTGCTGGACGTCAGCCCGAGCAGCGCCTACTGGTATCGCGGTGGCGTCGAGTGGCGCGCCTTCGGTGCATGGGCGGTGGCGATTGTGTTGGGTTTCAGTTTCACCACCATTGGCACCACTGAACACGATGTCTGGTTCCGGGGCTTTTTGTCCGACTCCTGGCTGGGCCACAACGGCCTGGGCTGGATCGTCACGTTCGTGGTCGCCGGTGGCATTTACTGGGTACTCGGCGGTGCGAAGGATCGCCGCACTGCGTTGATCGAGCCGGCTCATGCCTAATCTGCTACACACCGGCCAGGTCATGATCGACCTGGTCATGGCCGTGGATAAATTGCCTCATTCAGGTGGCGACGTGCTGGCGCGATCCGCCCGTTTCGAGGCCGGCGGTGGCTTCAATGTGATGGCCGCCGCCCGGCGAAATGGCTTGCCGGTGGTCTACCTCGGTGGCCATGGCAAGGGCCATTTCGGCGACATGGCCCGAGAGGCGATGACGGCTGAAGGCATTCGGATCGGCATCGATCAGAGCACTGAGCGCGACACCGGGCTGTGTGTCGCGCTGACCGAAGCCTCGGCCGAGCGCACGTTCATTTCCAGCATCGGTGCCGAAGGCGAATTGACCGCCGAAGACCTGGCGAGTGTGCCGATCGAGGCGGGCGATTTTGTCTATGTAAGCGGCTATAGCCTGCTGCATGGCGGCAAGGCTCAGGCACTGGTGAATTGGGTGCTGGATCTGCCGGACGGGATCAAGGTGGTGTTCGATCCGGGGCCGTTGGTGGATTTGCCGGGCGCGCCGCTGATGAAGGCCTTGTTGCAGCGCATCGATCTGTGGACCAGCAACCGTGTCGAGGCGCTGCGGTTTACCGGGGGGGCAGACATTGCCGAGGCGTTGAATGGGCTGGCGGATCATTTGCCGGCGGACGCCTTGATGGTGGTACGCGATGGGCCGCAGGGGTGCTGGATCAGCCAGCGTGGTGACCGTCAGCATGTGCCGGGATTCAAGGTCACGGCCGTCGACAGCAACGGTGCGGGGGATGCCCATGCCGGGGTGTTGGTTGCGGGGTTGGCGCAAGGTTTGTCAGCGATAGACGCGGCGCGGCGGGCCAACGCGGCAGCTGCTTTGGCCGTCACTCGTTGGGGGCCGGCGACTTCGCCGGGGGCGGTTGAGGTGGATGCGTTGATCCGCGAGACTTTAGGCGCTTGATCCACCGCTTTCGCGAGCAAGTCGAATCGTCGCACCGCCGCTCCCACATTTGATCTGTGTCGTTCACACATTTAACGACCAGCATAGATCCAATGTGGGAGCGGGCTTGCTCGCGAAGAGGTCCTCAAACTCACCATCAAATCCGAATCCTTACCCGGCCCTGCGCAACGCCTCGATCAACGCCTGCTTGCGCATGCTCGAGCGCCCCGGAATCTTCTTCGCCCGGGCTTCTTTCATCAGGCTGTCCACCGTTTGCGTCTCGCGCGAAGCCTTGCTGTTGCGCGGCTTGCCTTCACGGGTGGCCACCGCACGCCGGGCTGATTCCTTGCGATCTGCAGACTTGGCGCTGGCCGGCTTCTTGCGCCCCGAGCCGCCGGCGCGTTCACCTCCGCCTGACTGCTTGTTCACCGTGGCCCAGGCGCGAGCTTCGGCTTCATCTTTCGACACGCCTTTGTGCTCGTAGCTTTCTTCGATGTGTTCGGCCTTGCGTTTCTGCTCGGCGGTGTATTTGTCTTTGCTTCCACGAGGCATGGGATTTCTCCTGGCTGTAGGCGCTGGCGAAGGCTCGGGCCGCGTTCGGACGATCTTTGCTCTTCAAACATTCACAGGCAAAAGATTGCAGCCTGTTGCAGCGCCAACTCGGTTAGACATCCAGCTTGCGCGCCGCTTCAACCCCAGCGGCGCTGAGTTTGATTGGCAGGTTCAGCGAGTGCTCGCCGGCTTCGTTGCAGATCACATGACCGTGCTGGATCAGCCCGCGATCCTGCAGAGTGGCGAGGGTGCTGGCCACGACTTTCTCCCCCCGGTAATTGTCCAGAACCTCCTTGCCCAAGCCATTCGGGTGGGCGTGCAGCAGGCGGGTCAGGACTTCTTTTTCCAGGTTTTTATCGACGTTCATGGTTACCTCTTCGTTAGGACGGATAGGTATTGCAGGTCGCTCGCGTCGGCGATTTTATTGATTGACGCTACGGCCTTCGGAGCCCGAGCCACCGGTGGTGGTTTTCGAGCCGACGCCGGTTCCGGCGTTGTCGGGAGTCTGGGGACCGGGTGTATTCATCCCGCCCTGAGCGCCCGCGTCGTCGTGATAAATCCGTGGGTCTGTGGCCGTCGGAGAAGGCGATCGGCCGCTGTCGATGCCCTGGGTGGTCGCAGATTCGGGCCTTTGGAGTGGATCGGTCGGGTCGGTCCCGGAAGAGCTGGTCGCGGCGAGCGCGACAGAGGAGAGCAGCGTGGTGAGAGCGAGGGCGGTCAGTCGGGACGTGGTCATGGTGTCGTCTCCGTTGATTAGAGTCCTTACCTGATGTTGGTCCTTTCTGACCTGGATTGGTGCCTGATGAACGACGAATGGTCTAGGGGGCGTTCTCAATGATTTCCCGGCGCGACGGGGAAACTCATTGAGAACGCCCCCTAGGCCTGCTGCAACGATTTGATCCTGCTCACGTGACGCCAGATCAACCGACCTGCGGTGATCAGCCAGTTCAACAGGGCCACCGCCAGTACCGTGAGCAACAGTGTCACCATCCCGTGTTCGACGATGATTCTCCCAGCCAGCAACGGAAATCCGAACACGCCGACGAAGTAGGACAGGCTGAACAACAGCAAGGACTGCGAGGTGGTGCCGGACGGCGCTTCGTTCGCCGCCAGGCCATTGATCACCGAATACGTCAGCCCATAACCCACTCCAAGCATCATCGCCGCCAGCACGTAGCTGAACCCGTCATCGACGACAAAACCGAACATCAGGATCGAAACCATCATCAGGCCCGACAACAGGCAGGATGCACGCAATGGATCGCGTTTGACCACGAACCCGGCAATCAACATTCGGCTGCTGATCGCCGCGCCCATGAAGCCGAAAAAGAACAGTGAATAATCAAGTGAACGGGACGCCGCGTAACTGGTTTGAAAACTCGACAGACCACCGAATACACAGCCGCCGAGGCCGACCATGATGATCGGGAACACGGCTCTGGAGGACAATATCCGGGCCGTTGCGCGCCAGGATATTCGTGCGACTGACGCTGATGCCGAGGGCGTTTTCTTGAGCTGGGCATCCAGCCGCCAGAACAGCAAAGCACCGATCAGGCTGGCCAGCGCCGCGAGGTAAAACGCTGCCGTCACCGGATACCCGAGAGCGCTGGCTGCGCGGCCCAACAATGGACCGCTGCCGATCCCGGTCATCATGCTGCCCGACAGCAGCGCAAAGTATTTAGCCCGTTGCGCAGGCGTCACCATACTCGCGACGATGATCGGTCCGAGCGTGTAGAAAACGCCCCAGCCCAACCCTAGCATCAGTCCAAAAAACAGCAGCAGATTGCCAAAGCCAGGCGTCAAGGCAAATCCCAGGCTGGCGGCCACCAGCAAGAGGCTGAACAGTGCAATGGAGCGCGCCGCGCCGAGCAGGTCGGACAAGTGACCGGAAACAATTACCGCAGCAAAGGTGCTGAGCATCGCCGCCGAAATCACGCTGCCGGCATCGAGTTCGTTGCCACCGCGAGAGCCAATGAGCAACGACAGTAGAAAAGTCGAGCCATAGGACAACGACAACAAATAGCTGGCGAGGCAGAACAGGCTGAACAACCTGCTTGAGACGGGTGGGGCGGCGGTAGACATGAGTCGTTCCTTGACTTGATAGAAGTGATTGTCATCTATCTATCACGTAAGGTACCGATGATAGGTCTGTGGTTACCGATTTCAGGGTTAGCGCAGACCGGAGTAATGCTCTGGGCAGACGCCGATTTCTTCCTTGAACAGCTCCATGAAACCCTTCAGGCGTTCGTGGCGAATCTGTGCCAGACGTTGACCGGTGGTCGTTTGGAAACCGTCCGCCAGGTGCAGCAACTTGGTCTGGAAATGATCGAGGCAAAAGCGCTTGTCGTCGTAGTCCCGCACTTTTGCCTCTGGGTCCAACGGGTCGTACAACGCACTGCCCATGCGCCCGGCGATGTAGAAAGTACGCGCCACGCCGAGCATGCCAAGGGAGTCGAGGCGGTCGGCGTCCTGGATGATTTTCGCTTCGAGGGTGGTGGGCGTGATGTTGGCGCTGAAGCTGTGGGCTTCGATGGCATGAGCGACCGCTGTAATTTTTGCGCCAGGCCAATCCAGGGCTATCAGTACGGTCGAAGCTTTCTGCGCCGCCAGTCGTGATGCCTGTGAGCGCAGCGGCGAGTTCTTCTCCACCGCCACGCAATCGTGCAACAGCACGGCGGCCAGCAGTACCTCAAGATCACCGCCTTCTTGCGCATGAAGCGTGCGCACGTTGTGCCACACCCGCTGCAAGTGCGACAGATCATGGGCGCCATCCTCGCCAGGTTCCAGCGCGTGGGGCAGCAGGCTTGAGGCCAGATTATGCAGAGGCGCAAAAGCGATAGCGGTCATAAAAGTCCTTTAGTGTGGAAACGCTTTTGTGACTTGGGGGCTTGCCCCAATGCCAGTAAGTTAAGCCGTAAATGCGATCCGTAGCAGCTGCCGAGCCTGCGAGGCTGCGTTCGGCTGCGAAGCAGTCGTAAAACCAGGCATTGCGGTGCTTCAGACAAACCGCGCCAGCCGGATTCACGACTGCTTCGCAGCCGAACGCAGCCTCGCAGGCTCGGCAGCTGCTACATAGAGTATGTTGCGACTGTGATTTCTTAACGTATCGACATTAGCCACAAAACCCCGCTCCACCATTTCTCATGTGACGAGCGCCGCGCGCGGACTTAGTATGGCGTTTTCAACTTTTCACAAGGCACGTCCATGACGATCGAAATCCGCCCGGCAACCCCCAGCGATGCTCCGCAAATCCTCGCGTTCATCACTGAACTGGCCGACTTCGAACGTGCCCGCCACGAAGTCATCGCCAGCGTCGCCGACATCGAGCGCAGCCTGTTCAGCGAAGGCGCCACCGCCCATGGCCTGATTTGCCTGCGCGATGGCCTGCCGATCGGCTTTGCGGTGTTCTTCTTCAGTTATTCCACCTGGTTGGGCAGCAATTGCCTGTACCTCGAAGACCTCTACATCACCCCTGAACAACGAGGCGGCGGCGCCGGTAAAACCTTGCTGCGCCACCTGGCGAAAATCGCCTGCGCCAACGACTGCGGCCGTTTCGAATGGAGCGTGCTGGACTGGAACAAACCGGCGATCGACTTCTATAAATCCCTCGGCGCACAACCGCAGGAAGAGTGGGTGCGGTATCGGATGGATGGGGCGGTGTTAAGGGATTTTGCCGAGGGCAATTGATCCCCTAAAAGATCGCAGCCTTCGGCAGCTCCTACACGGGATTGTGTTCGACCGCGTTATTGCGTTGCACATCGATCTGTAGGGACTGCCGAAGGCTGCGATCTTTTTTTGTGCTCCTACCAATATATGGGATTGATATTTATATATTGAGATTTGCCTTCGTCCAGGTTTATAGTCCAGCTCACTCACTGCCAAAAACCAAAACAGGTGAAGCGATGCTGGCGCAATTGATCGCGCTCGATTGGGGGACAACCTCATTACGTGCTTACAAACTCGGCTTCGGTGGTCAGGTGCTGGAACAGCGCTCGCTGTCGTCCGGGATCATGCAGCTGCCCAAGACGCCGCGAATCATCGCCGGTCAGGAATGTGCCGACGGTTTTGAATTGGCCTTCGATGAGGCATGCGGTGACTGGCTCGACGCGCAGCCCGATTTGCCGGTGATTGCTTGCGGCATGGTCGGCAGTGCTCAGGGCTGGCGCGAAGCGGCCTACTGCGACACGCCGGCGAACGTCGCCAATCTCGGAACTACCCTACAAATCGTTCGCAGTCTTCGCGGTGTCGATGTGCATATCGTGCCGGGCGTGATTCAGCGTTCGCGCTTGCCGAACGTGATGCGCGGCGAGGAAACCCAGGTCCTCGGCGTGTTGCAGAATCTGCCGAGCGGGGCGGGCAACGATCTGTTGATCGGTCTGCCGGGCAGTCATTCGAAATGGGTGGAAGTGGCCGACGGCTGCATCGTGCATTTCGATACCTTCATGACCGGCGAAATCTTCGCCGTCCTCAGTGAACACAGCATTCTGGGGCGCACTCAGCAGCGCGGCGGGTCTTTCGATAGCGAAGCGTTTGATCGTGGCGTGCGAGTGGCTCTGTCGGTGGACGGCGAGATCGGACCGCTGTCGACATTGTTCAGTGCCCGCAGTCTGGGGCTGACCGGTGAACTGAGCGCCACGGCTCAACCGGACTTTCTGTCGGGCTTGCTGATTGGTCATGAACTGGCGGCGCTGGCCAACGTTCAGCGGCGTCGGCGCAACAGTGTCCATCTGCCGTCGATCATCCTCATCGGCAACGCCCAACTCTGCGCCCGCTACAGCCGTGCGCTCGACGCCTGCGGTTTTGCCCGGGTGACCCTGGCCGAGCAGGCCACCGAACGCGGGTTGTGGCAGTTGGCGCTCGCCGCCGGACTGATCGCGACACCCCCATCCCGTTAAACCTGACTGGAGGTCTGACATGCTCAAGCAAGCACTGGCACAAAACGGTCTGATCGCGATCCTGCGTGGCCTGCGCCCGCAAGAAGCGGCAGCCGTCGGCGAAGTCCTGTACGCGGCCGGATTTCGCGTCATCGAAGTGCCGCTTAATTCCCCCGAACCGTACGAAAGCATCCGCATCTTGCGCAGTACCTTGCCCGCCGATTGCCTGATCGGTGCGGGCACGGTGCTGACGCCGGAGCAGGTCGAGCAAGTGAAAGCGGCGGGCGGCCAAGTGATCGTCATGCCCCACAGCGATGCCAAGGTGTTGCGCGCGGCGAAAGCGGCGGGGCTGTTCCTGTCGCCGGGCGTGGCGACGCCGACCGAAGCCTTTGCCGCATTGGCCGAAGGGGCGGATGTGCTGAAGATGTTCCCGGCCGAACAAATGGGCCCCGCCGTTGTGAAAGCCTGGCTGGCGGTGTTGCCGGCAGGGACGGTGCTGGTGCCGGTGGGCGGGATTACGCCGGACAACATGCAGGTGTTCATCGAGGCCGGCGTCAAAGGTTTCGGCCTTGGTTCCGGGTTGTTCAAACCGGGCATGACACCTGAGCAAGTGGCAGTAAACGCCAAGGCGTACGTCGCTGCCTGGAATGCTTTGCGTTAAGACTTTTTGGCGCTGCGAGCGCTGCATCTAATAAGAGAGGCAATAGATGAAAATCACCAAACTCACTACCTTCATCGTTCCGCCGCGCTGGTGCTTCCTCAAGGTCGAAACCGACGAGGGCGTGACCGGTTGGGGTGAGCCCGTGGTCGAAGGCCGCGCGCACACCGTCGCTGCTGCGGTTGAGGAATTGTCCGACTACCTGATCGGCAAAGACCCACGCAACATCGAAGACATCTGGACCGTGCTCTACCGTGGCGGCTTCTACCGTGGCGGCGCGATCCACATGAGCGCTCTGGCCGGTATCGACCAGGCATTGTGGGACATCAAGGGCAAGGCGCTGGGTGTGTCGGTCAGCGATCTGTTGGGTGGTCAGGTGCGGGACAAGATTCGCGTTTATTCGTGGATCGGTGGTGATCGCCCGGCGGACACCGCTCGCGCTGCGAAAGAAGCGGTCAGCCGTGGTTTCACGGCGGTGAAAATGAACGGCACCGAAGAACTGCAATTTCTCGATTCCTTCGAGAAGGTCGACCTGGCCTTGGCCAACGTCGCCGCCGTACGCGATGCCGTCGGCCCGAATGTCGGCATCGGCGTGGACTTCCATGGTCGGGTGCATAAGCCCATGGCCAAGGTGCTGATGAAGGAACTCGACCCGTACAAACTGATGTTCATCGAAGAACCGGTGCTGAGCGAAAACTACGAAGCGCTGAAAGAATTGGCTCCGCTGACCAGCACGCCGATTGCCCTCGGCGAGCGGTTGTTCTCGCGTTGGGACTTCAAGCGAGTGCTCAGCGAAGGCTACGTCGACATCATCCAGCCGGATGCTTCCCATGCAGGCGGCATCACCGAAACCCGCAAGATCGCCAACATGGCCGAAGCCTACGACGTGGCACTGGCGCTGCATTGCCCGTTGGGCCCGATTGCCCTGGCGGCGTGCCTGCAACTGGACGCGGTTTGCTACAACGCGTTCATCCAGGAACAGAGCCTGGGCATCCATTACAACGAGAGCAATGACCTGCTCGATTATGTGAAAGATCCACGGGTGTTCGATTACGACAAAGGCTTCGTGAAGATCCCCAACGGCCCGGGCCTGGGCATCGAGATCAACGAGGAATACGTGATCGAACGCGCCGCCGTTGGCCACCGCTGGCGCAACCCGATCTGGCGTCATGCCGATGGCAGCTTTGCCGAGTGGTGAGTCCCTCCTGACTCAACACAAATCTAATGTGGGAGCGGGCTTGCTCGCGAAGGCGGTATCACATTCAACAGAGATGTCGACCGACGCACCGCTTTCGCGAGCAAGCCCGCTCCCACAATTGATCTCCATGGACAGGAGGATCCGCGTTCAGGCGCGAGCTTTTCATCGACCTCAATAAACATAAGAAGAGGCACCCCCCCCATGCAACCGCAAACCCTCACCGGGCAGGCGTCGTTGGTGACGCCCAGTCGCAAGCGCTTTTTCATCATGGTCCTGTTGTTTATCACGGTGGTGATCAACTACCTGGATCGCAGCAACCTGTCCATTGCCGCCCCGGCGCTGACCAGCGATCTGGGCATCGATCCGATCCATGTCGGGCTGATCTTTTCCGCGTTCGGCTGGACCTACGCCGCCATGCAGATCCCCGGCGGATGGCTGGTGGACCGGGTGCCGCCGCGCATCCTGTATAGCGTCGCATTGCTGCTGTGGTCGCTGGCCACGGTGATGCTTGGCTTCGCTGCCAGCTTCATCGCGCTGTTCGTGCTGCGCATGGCCGTCGGTGCGCTGGAAGCACCGGCGTATCCGATCAACAGCCGTGTGGTGACGACCTGGTTCCCCGAGTGCGAACGCGCCACCGCCATCGGTTTCTACACCTCCGGGCAGTTCGTCGGGCTGGCGTTTCTCACGCCGGTACTCGCGTGGTTGCAGCACCAATATGGCTGGCACATGGTGTTTGTCAGCACCGGTGCGGTGGGTATCATTTGGGCGGTGATTTGGTACGCGGTATATCGCGAACCACGGGATTTCAAGGGCGCCAACGACGCTGAAATCGAGTTGATCCGCGAGGGCGGCGGGTTGGTGGATATCCAGGCTGAAGCCGCCAAGACCAAGGCTAAATTCAGCTGGGTCGACCTCGGGATTGTCCTGAGCAAACGCAAGTTGTGGGGCATTTACCTCGGTCAGTTCTGCCTCAATTCGACGCTGTGGTTTTTTCTGACGTGGTTCCCGACCTATCTGGTGAAATATCGCGGCATGGACTTCATCAAGTCTGGCTTGCTGGCGTCGTTGCCGTTTCTGGCGGCCTTCGTCGGTGTGCTGTGTTCGGGGTTCTTCTCGGACTTTTTGATCCGTCGCGGCTACACGGTGGGTTTCGCCCGCAAGTTGCCGATCATTGGCGGCCTGCTGATTTCCACCTCGATCATCGGTGCCAACTTCGTCGAGTCGACGCCGCTGGTGATTGCCTTCCTCGCGCTCGCCTTTTTCGGCAACGGCCTGGCGTCGATCACCTGGTCGCTGGTGTCGACCCTGGCCCCGGCGCGCTTGCTTGGATTGACCGGTGGGGTGTTCAATTTCATCGGCAACCTGGCGGCGATTACCACGCCCATCGTCATCGGCTTCCTCGCCTCGGGTGATTCGTTTGCCCCGGCGATTACCTATATCTCGGTTCTGGCGTTGTTGGGTGCGCTTTCCTACGTGTTGTTGGTGGGCAAGGTCGAGCGTATCAAGTTGTAGTCGCGGCCTTCGGGCGACCATAATGCCGCCCGTTCACTCGCTCAACGGTAAAGGCTGGATATGCAGGAAGACGCCCCAAAAATCGCCAAGGACGCCGCGCCGACTGGCACCCAGACACTGCTTCGTGGTTTGGGTGTAGTTCAGGCCGTGGCCAGTGGCGCCCGCGATCTCAAGGAAATCGCCCGGCTGATCGGCACGACGCGCAGCACCACCCATCGTCTGGCTAGTTGCCTGGTGGACGAGCGTTATCTGCGCGTAGTGCCGCAAGTCGGTTATCTTCTGGGGCCGAAACTGATCGAGCTGGGTTTCCAGGCACGTGAAGAGCTGCCACTGGTGACGCTGGCCGGGCCGTACCTGGATGAGTTGTCGGCGTTGACCGGCGACACCATTCACTTGGCGATTCGTGAGGGCGACGAGGTGCTGTACCTGCACAAGAATCCGGGGCGCAACGGTCCGGAAATGCGTTCGCGGGTGGGGCATCGCATGCCATTGGCGCGTACCGGGATCGGTAAGGCGCTGATGCTCGATGACACGCAGGAAGAATGGCAACGGCTGTACGAAATCAGCTTGCCGGTGGGTGGGAAAAATCAGTTCTGGCCGCAGCACCCGGAGCAATCCTGGGAGCAGTTTCAGCAGCGCATGATTGAGTATGTGGCTGGCGGGTACGCCTTCGACCTGGAAGACAACGAACCGTCGATTCGCTGCGTGGCGGCGCCGATCCGCGATGCCAGCAAGCGCATCGTCGCCGGTATCAGCATCGCCAGCACTGTGCCGTACATGCCGCTGGAAAAAATGGCCGAGCTGATTCCCCTGATCAAAGGGGTCACAGCCCGGCTGTCGGCGGAGCTTGGCTTGAAGGTTTAAACCTTCAGTGTCGCCATGTCGATCACGAAGCGGTACTTCACGTCACCGGCAATCATGCGGGTGTAAGCCTCGTTGATCTGGCGGATGTCGAGCATTTCGATGTCGCAGGTGATGCCGTGCTCGGCGCAGAAATCCAGCACTTCCTGGGTTTCGGCGATGCCGCCGATCAGGGAGCCGGCCAATACGCGACGGCTCATTACCAGTTTGCCCCCATGCACCGGCGGATCGATCGGTTCGATCAAGCCCACCAGAATGTGTACGCCGTCGAAACGCAGGGTATCGAGGTAGGGATTGAGGTCGTGCTGCACCGGAATGGTGTCCAGCAGGAAGTCGAAATGTCCTGCGGCGGCTTTCATCTGTTCTGCGTCGGTGGACACGATCACGTGGTCCGCGCCTTGGCGACGACCTTCTTCGGCCTTGCTCGCCGAGCGGGTGAACAACGTCACTTCAGCGCCCATAGCCTTGGCGAACTTGATGCCCATGTGGCCGAGGCCACCCATGCCGAGAATCCCGACCTTGTCACCGGCCTTGACGCCGTAGTGCTTGAGCGGCGAGTAGGTGGTGATGCCGGCGCACAGAATCGGCGCGGCGCTGGCCGGGTCGAGTTTCTCCGGAATACGCACGACAAAGTGCTCGCTGACCACGATGCTGTCGGAGTAACCGCCCATGGTGTTGTTGCCATCGACCCGGTCCGGGGTGGCATACGTCATGGTCGGACCTTCGAGGCAGTATTGCTCCAGATCGGCCTGGCAGGCTTCGCAGTGACGGCACGAGTCGACCATGCAACCGACGCCGACCAGATCGCCGACCTTGTGTTTAGTAACGTTCGCACCGATGGCGGTAACTTTGCCTACGATTTCGTGGCCGGGCATCAGTGGGTAAACAGCAATGCCCCACTCGTTGCGTGCCTGATGAATGTCGGAATGGCAGACGCCGCAGTAGAGAATGTCGATCGCAACGTCGTCGGCCCGTGGGCTGCGGCGTTCGAATTTCATCGGGGCGAGGGGAGTGGTGGCTGACTGAGCGGCGTATCCGATGGCGGTGTACATGGTGAACCTCGCAAAAGCGGTGACAGGTGAGGCGAGCAATTCTGGGCGCAGCACGGGTGACCGGCCATGGCGATTCCTCCGGGTGTCATGCCTAATCCTCCGGCATGCACCTTCGATTGGCCGCATTGGCGTTCAGACCTGCGATGATGTTTTCATCCCTTTTTTCGCTACTTTTTTGTGACTTCTTTTGTGAAGAGCTCCCTCATGTTGTTGACCCGTCATCTCGATGCCAATGCCACCCTGGTTTCGCTGATCCAGCCGCTGACCATTCGCGATGGTTTCGCGCCCACCGCATTGCCGGGTGTGCAGGTTTTGCGCGCCAGTTGTGATGTGGCTCGTGGCCCGCAAATCTACGAGCCAAGCCTGGTCATCATCGCCCAAGGCAGCAAGTTGGCGTATCTGGGCCCGCGTACGCTGGAATATGGTGCCGGGCATTACCTGATTCAGGCGTTGCCGGTGCCCTTCGAGTGCGAAACGTTTTCGGCGCCGGATGGCCCGATGCTGGGCGTTTCCATCGCCATTGACCGGGTAATGCTCGGTGAGTTGGTATTGGCCATGGGGCTGTCGCCGGGGCGCACGGTTCCCGCACAGACACCCGAGTCCATGACCTCGGCGGTGCTCGACGATGCCATGCGCGGTTGTGTGGAGCGGTTGTTGCGCTGCCTGCACGATCCGCTGGAATGCCAGATCATGGGCCCGGCGCGTTTGCGTGAGTTGTTGTTCGTGGCGTTGCGGGGGCCGCAAGCCGATGTGTTGCGCGCGCTGGTGGAACAACAGGGGCAGTTCGCCCGGATCGCGGCGTCCCTGAGTCATTTGCATGCGCATTACACCGAGCCGCTGAATGTCGAGACCCTGGCCAGTTGCGCGAACATGAGCGCGTCAACGTTCCATGAGCATTTCAAGCGCTGCACCTTGTTGTCGCCGGTGCAGTATTTGAAGCGTTTGCGCTTGCTCAGGGCCCAGCAGTTATTGCTGGGCGAAGGCTTGGGCGTGGCCCAGGTGGCGCATCGGGTGGGGTATCAGAGCACGTCGCAGTTCAGCCGCGAGTACAAGCGTTACTTCGAACGTAATCCCGGGGATGAGCGGGCTGCTTGATACACCACAAATCCCTGTGGGAGCGGGCTTGCTCGCGAAAGCCATGTATCAGTCGACATCAATGTTGGATGATAAACCGCTTTCGCGAGCAAGCCCGCTCCCACATTGGTTTGGTGTTGATGCCTGGATTTCGGGCAACAAAAAGGCCCCCATGTCGGGAGCCTTGATGTTCAGCGATTCGACTTACATGTTCGGGTAAGTCGGGCCGCCAGAGCCTTCCGGCGCCACCCAGGTGATGTTCTGTGCAGGGTCCTTGATGTCGCAGGTCTTGCAATGAACGCAGTTCTGGGCGTTGATCTGGAAGCGCTTCTCGCCGTCTTCCTGGGTCACCACTTCATATACGCCGGCCGGGCAGTAACGCTGGGCAGGTTCATCGTACATCGGCAGGTTTTTGGCGATCGGAATGCTCGGATCGGTCAGCTTCAAGTGGCAAGGCTGCTCTTCTTCGTGGTTGGTACCCGAGATGAACACCGAGCTGAGTTTGTCGAAGCTGATCTTGCCGTCCGGTTTCGGGTAGTCGATCTTCTTGCAGTCGGCCGCCAGTTTCAGGCAAGCGTAATCCGGCTTGGTGTCGTGCAGGGTGAACGGCAGTTTGCCGCCGAAGATGTTTTGGTCGATCCAGTTGAAACCGCCGCCGACGATGGCGCCGAACTTGTGAATCGCCGGGCCGAAGTTGCGGCTGGCGAACAGTTCGTCGTAGAGCCAGCTCTTCTTGAAGGCGTCGACGTAAGTGGTCAGCTCTTCGGTGCCGTCTTTGTCCGCGAACAGTGCGTCAGCTACCGATTCAGCGGCGAGCATGCCGGACTTCATCGCGGTGTGGCTGCCTTTGATTTTGGCGAAGTTCAGGGTGCCGAGGTCGCAACCGATCAGCGCGCCGCCCTTGAAGACCATTTTCGGCAGCGAGTTCAAGCCGCCTTTGGAGATAGCACGCGCGCCGTAGCTGATGCGCTTGCCGCCTTCCAGGTATTGCTTGAGCACCGGGTGATGCTTGAGGCGCTGGAACTCGTCGAACGGCGACAGGAAGGTGTTGCTGTAGGAAAGATCGACGATCAGACCGACCACGACCTGGTTGTTTTCCAGGTGATAGAGGAACGAGCCGCCGGTGTTCTCGGTGCCCATGATGTCCAGCGGCCAACCGGCGGTATGGACCACCAGGCCTGGCTGGTGCTTGGCCGGGTCGATTTCCCAGATTTCTTTCAGGCCGATGCCGTAGTGCTGGGCGTCGGCTTCGCTGTCGAGGTTGAAGCGCTTGATCAGTTGCTTGCCGATGTGGCCGCGGCAACCTTCGGCGAACAGCGTGTACTTGGCACGCAGTTCCATGCCCGGGGTGTACAGGCCTTCTTTCGGATTGCCTTCGCGGTCAACGCCCAGATCGCCGGTGATGATCCCGCGAACCACGCCGTTCTCGTCGAACAGCGCTTCCTGGGCGGCGAAGCCCGGGTAGATTTCCACACCCAGGTTCTCGGCCTGCTGAGCCAGCCAGCGGCACAGATTGCCCAGGGAGATGATGTAGTTGCCTTCGTTGTGCATGGTCTTGGGCACAAAGAGGTCAGGAATCTTCTGCGCGCTGTCGGCGTTTTTCAGAACGAAGATGTCATCGCGTGTGACTGGCGTATTCAGCGGCGCGCCGAGTTCTTTCCAGTCCGGGAACAGTTCGTTCAGGGCGCGTGGTTCGAACACGGCACCGGACAGGATGTGAGCACCGACTTCGGAGCCTTTTTCGACCACGCAGACGCTGATTTCCTTACCGGCTTCGGCGGCCTTCTGCTTCAAACGGCAGGCGGCGGACAGGCCAGCGGGGCCGGCACCGACGATGACCACGTCGAATTCCATGTATTCGCGTTCCACAGGCTATCTCCTACTCAAGGCTCAACAGTTTTTTCTAATTGGAGGTTTGGCGTTGCATCCATTATTTCCTCCGGCAACGGCCGAAAGGGACAATGGATGACCCACCTTTCTCTCTAGGTGGCGCATTATATCTACACCACTCCTAGCGTCCAATACAAACGTTTGTTTGAATTGGCTCAAAGCCAGATAAATCAAAGTCACCGCGGCTTATGAGTGGCCATTTTGCCGTATTGACCGGAATAGGCGTTCCGGTCAAGATACGGTCGGTTTTGCGCTCGCCGTAGGCTGACTGTTGGTTTCAAGAGCACCTCTAAAGACAGGGCGATGGCAGTACAAGGTGATGCGCGGCGCAGGTTTTTCGCGCAGTTTACACGCCACGATAATGAATGACCCGTCAGTCACCACTGACGAACGGTTATCACGCCTCGTGAGCAACGTTCACCCGATACACCTGCCAGCGTTTTTAGAGGTGCCCTTGCGCCGATGAGCATCAACCGCCAGGTTCGCCTAGGCGACTTTCTTTTCACCGGAGAGTAACGAGGAATCCATGAAGGTTCTTGTAGCTGTCAAACGCGTTGTGGATTACAACGTCAAGGTTCGTGTCAAGGCGGACAATTCCGGCGTCGACCTCGCTAACGTCAAGATGTCGATGAACCCATTCTGCGAAATCGCAGTGGAAGAAGCCGTACGTCTGAAAGAGAAAGGCGTTGCGACTGAAATCGTCGTCGTCTCCATCGGCCCGTCCACCGCTCAAGAGCAACTGCGCACCGCGCTGGCTCTGGGTGCCGACCGCGCCATCCTCGTCGAATCCGCTGAAGATCTGACTTCCCTGGCGGTTGCCAAGTTGTTGAAAGCTGTTGTCGACAAGGAACAGCCTCAGCTGGTGATCCTTGGCAAACAAGCCATCGACAGCGACAACAACCAGACTGGCCAGATGCTCGCTGCATTGAGCGGCTACGGTCAGGGCACGTTCGCTTCGAAAGTCGAAGTGTCCGGCGACAGCGTTGCCGTGACCCGCGAAATCGACGGCGGCGCGCAGACGGTTTCCCTGAAACTGCCGGCCATCGTCACCACCGACCTGCGTTTGAACGAGCCGCGCTACGCGTCTCTGCCAAACATCATGAAAGCCAAGAAGAAGCCTCTCGAAGTGCTGACTCCGGACGCTTTGGGCGTTTCCACCGCCTCCACCAACAAGACCCTGAAAGTCGAAGCGCCGGCTGCACGCAGCGCGGGTATCAAGGTCAAGTCGGTGGCTGAACTGGTTGAAAAACTCAAGAACGAAGCGAAGGTAATCTAAATGACTATCTTGGTTATTGCTGAACACGACAACAAAGTACTGGCCCCGGCCACGCTGAACACTGTGGCTGCTGCCGCCAAGATCGGTGGCGATATCCACGTTCTGGTTGCAGGTCAGGGCGCTGGCCCCGTGGCTGAGGCCGCTGCGAAAATCGCTGGCGTGGCCAAAGTGCTGGTGGCCGACAACGCCGCTTACGCTCACCAGTTGCCGGAAAACGTTGCGCCGCTGGTAGCCGAGTTGGGCAAGGGCTACAGCCACATCCTGGCTGCTGCGACTTCCAACGGCAAAAACATTCTGCCGCGCGTTGCCGCTCAGCTGGACGTTGACCAGATCTCCGAGATCATCTCGGTCGAAAGCGCTGACACTTTCAAGCGCCCGATCTATGCCGGTAACGCGATCGCAACCGTTCAATCGAACGCTGCGGTCAAAGTGATCACCGTGCGTGCCACCGGTTTCGACCCGGTTGCCGCTGAAGGTGGTTCGGCGGCTGTTGAAGCCGTTGCCGCTGCTCACGACGCGGGCACTTCGAGCTTCGTTGGCGAAGAACTGGCCAAGTCCGATCGTCCGGAACTGACCGCTGCCAAAATCGTCGTTTCCGGCGGTCGCGGCATGCAGAACGGCGACAACTTCAAGCACCTGTATGCCCTGGCCGACAAGCTGGGCGCGGCAGTCGGCGCTTCCCGAGCCGCGGTCGACGCAGGTTTTGTACCCAACGATATGCAGGTCGGTCAGACCGGCAAGATCGTTGCGCCACAGCTGTACATTGCGGTCGGTATTTCCGGCGCGATCCAGCACCTGGCCGGCATGAAAGACTCCAAAGTGATCGTTGCGATCAACAAGGACGAAGAAGCGCCGATCTTTCAGGTGGCCGATTACGGCCTGGTGGCAGACTTGTTCGAAGCCATCCCCGAGTTCGAGAAGCTGGTCTAATCCGGCGGCTTGACTTATAAAGAGCCCGGCCTTTTGGTCGGGCTTTTTTTTGTTCTTTGAGGGGTGTTTCGCCATGGATTTACGCCGCGTGTGTGGCTGGTCATTACTGCTGGGGCTGACGCTGTTGCCGGGGCTATCCATAGCCGCGGGCAAATGTGAGCGCCTGGTGGTGACCGGCAGCCCGGACGCGCCGCCGTACCTGTGGCAAGACCCGCAAAACCCCAAGTACCTGATAGGCGCCAGCGCCGACCTGTTGCAGCAAGTGGCGGGGGAGTTGGGCATCAAGGTCGAACTGCTTTACGCCGGCAAACGCTCCCAGGCCCTGGACGAAGTGCGCAGCGGGCGCATGGACATGCTGGCCGATGCGCCGTTGACGGTCAGTGAGCTGGAAAATCTGGATTACATCCATCCACCGCTGCTGGAGAACGATTACCTGGTCTGGACTCGCAACGATTCGTTACTGGTCTACAACGAAGCCCAAGATCTTCACGGTCATCCTGGCGCCTTGTCGGAAAAGGCTCGAGTAACAACGTCATTTAGCACTTTCGCCGAGCAGCAATTGACTCTGGTGCGCACGCCCAATCTCACCCAGGCCTTTCAGAAGTTGCTGCTGAACGAGGTGGAATTTGTCCTCGCCGGACGCTACTCGGGCATGGCCCTGGTGCAAACGCTGGGGATGGCCGATGACTTGATGGCCCACCCACACCCCATCGACAAACCGGGCCTGTATCTTGCGGTTTCCCATAACTCTGCCTGCAACGATCCCTGGTTGCGCGGACAGCTGGCTAAAAAGATGACAGAATTGCCCGCGTCCGGACTGACGGAAGCTGCGCTGCTGCGCAATATCGAGCGTTGGAAAGCGCAACGCTCACAACCGCAGCCACAACCTGTCAGTACCCCAAAACAGTAGGGATTTTTAGTGAGTATTCGACCTCTTTTCGCTGCCCTGGCCGTTCTGGCTCTGGCGGGTTGTGCAGCCGATCCGGCGCCGAATGAACAAATACGCCTGACCGAACAGGCCCTCGAACAAGCCAAGGCCGTGGGTGCTACCGCCGACGAAGTGCCGGAGCTGAAACTGGCTGAAGACAAGTTCAAGCGCGCCAAGGGCAACATGGCCGACCAGTCCTTCAAGAATGCGCGCATGCGGGCCGAGCAGGCCGAGCTGGACGCGCGTCTGGCCGAAGCCCGGGTTCTGACCCTCAAGAGTGAGGAGCAGTTGAACGTGCTCAATACCCGCATCACTCGTCTGCGCAAGCAACTGGGAGATGCCCAATGAGCCTGAAAACCAAAGCACTCGGCGGCTTGATCCTGGCCGGTTGCGCAAGCCTTTATGGTTGCGCTGGTCAACACAGCGAAGCCGCAATCCAGCAGGCCGGCACTGACTTTCAGAAGGTCAAGGAAGACTCCAATGTGCTGCGCATTGCGCCCAAAGACGTGATCCGTGCCGGTGAGTCGCTGGCTCGAGCCGATCGTCTGTCCAGCTACTGGGGCAGCGGTTCGGACGTTGTGCATTACGCCTACCTGAGCCGGCGCTACAGCGAAATCGCCCGGGAACACACCAATCAAGTGCTCAACGAGGAACGCGCGGCGAAGCTCGAACTCGAGCGTCAGCGCCTGCAACTGGCCCTGCGTGAGTCCAAGTTGCTCAGCGTGCAGCAACAGGGCAAGTGGCTCGAAGAGCAGATTGTGGCGTTGGCGACTACCCAAACCGACCGTGGTCTGGTGATGACTCTGGGCGATGTGCTGTTCGATACCGGTGAAGCAGAGCTGAAAAGCTCGGCGAACCGCGTGGTGCTGAAGATCGTCCAGTTCCTGCAGCTCAACCCCAAACGGGTGGTGCGGATCGAAGGCTATACCGACAGCACCGGCGGTAAACAGGAAAACCTCAAGCTGTCCCGCGACCGTGCGCAATCGGTGGCGGATGTGCTGATGGACCTGGGCATCGACGACAAACGTATCAAAGTCGAAGGCTACGGCGATGAATACCCGGTGGACGTGAACGCCTCAGAACGTGGTCGTGCACAGAACCGTCGGGTGGAAATTGTGTTCTCCGACGAAAAAGGCCAGCTCGGCGCCGCTCGATAAGCGTTATTGGAAAAGGCAGGTTTGCGAAAGCGAATGACGCCCGAAATCCTGTAGGAGCTGTCGAGCGAAGCGAGGCTGCGATCTTTTGATCTTTCGCTTGGGACTCAAGTGGGCCTGGAAAGATCGCAGCCTCGTTTCACTCGACAGCTCCTACCAGGTCCTACAACCCGGCCTGTCAGCAGTGCCGGGTTTTTTTGTGCCTGCCAATCAGCGCAATACTCTCCATAAAACAGTACAGTTTTTGCTGACAATGCACTGTACGGTCGACTATTGTGACAACTGTCCCAGTACACTTCCAAACTGTTCCGGTATTGTTTCACACAAGAATAAAATGCCCGTGAAATCGAGTGCTGCGTCATGACCAATCTCTTGCTTTACCAACGTATTGCTCAGCAACTGGCCGAAGACATCCGCCGCGGTGTTTATCAACCGGGGGAGCGCGTGCCTTCGGTGCGCAAGATGAGCTCGCAGCTCAACGTCAGCCATGCAACGGTGTTGCAGGCCTACGCCAACCTCGAAGATCAGGGGCTGATTCGTGCCCGGCCGCAATCCGGTTACTACGTGCACCAGACGCCGGCGCTCACGGCGCCAACCCCGGACATTGCACGGGTCGAGCGACCTGGCCTTGTCACGCGCAGCAGCATCATTCAGCAAGTCCTGGTCGAATCCCGCCGCGAAGGCGTCTTCCCGTTGGGCGCCGCGGTACCGAGCGTTGACTATCTGCCGGTGCGGGCGCTGCATCAGCAACTGGCAAAAGTCACCCGTTTCCATAGCCCGCGGGCGTTCAGCTACATGTTCAGCCCCGGTTTCGAGCCGTTGCGTCGGCAAGTGGCGATCCGCATGCGCGACGCCGGCGTGGTGGTCGACCCGTCGGAAGTGGTGATCACCCACGGCTGCGTCGATGCGTTGCAGATGTCTCTGCGCGTATTGACCCAGCCGGGCGATCTGATCGCGGCCGAGTCGCCGACCTATTACGGTTTGCTGCAACTGGCCGACCTGCTGGGGCTGAAAGTCATCGAGATCCCCAGCGATCCAGCCACCGGCATGAGCCTCGAAGCCCTGCAATTGGCGGCCAACCAGTGGTCGATCAAGGCGCTGGTGCTGACCACGCGCCTGAGCAATCCCTTGGGGGGCACCATGCCCGAAGAGCGGCAGAAACAATTGCTGCGCCTGGCCTCGGATTTCGATATCCAGGTCGTCGAAGACGATATTTACGGCGAACTGATGTTCGAGCAGGGTCGCACCAAATCGCTCAAGGCCTACGACCGACTGGATCGGGTGATCTATTGCTCCAGCTTCTCCAAAACCCTGTCGCCTGGTGTGCGCATCGGCTGGATGATTGCCGGCAAGTACCAGCAGGAAATCCAGCGCTTGCAAACCTTCAGCACCCATTCAGCCTGTAGCGTCACGCAAATGGGCATAGCGGCCTATCTGGAGAACGGCGGTTACGACCGGCATTTGCGCTACATCCGTCAGGAGTACCGCAAGAACCTCAGCGCTTTTCAGCTGGCGGTGCAGCAGTACTTCCCTGAAGGGACGCAAATGACCCGGCCCACCGGCGGATTCATTCTGTGGGTCAGCCTGCCGGGGCGGGTGAATACGCAGGAACTGCATGTGCGTGCGTTGCAGCAGGGCATCAGCATTGCGCCGGGGTTGATTTTCAGTAATACCGAGCAGTTCAATCACTGCATTCGCCTGAACTGTGGCATCCCCTGGAACCGCGAGGCCGAGCGTGCATTGATGACGTTGGGTTTGCTGGCGACGCAACTTTGTCAGGAGACGGCGAGCGGTTTTTGAGCAGCCGGGCAGTTCTGAACTGGCCGCTTGTCTTGTCGTCTCCAACAGGCGAGCATGTAGCCTTCTGCCGTTGACGCCGTTGGGTCTATGAAGCCGATTTTTCCTGTCGCCTGGTTGTTGATCTGCCTGTTAATGACCTGTCATCCGGAAGGCGTCATGGCGGCTTCCGTTCAGGAAAAACCGACAGCCAGCACCACTGTGAAAAAAGTGGCTCCGGTCAAAAAGGCCACACCGGCCAAAAAGAAAGCGGCAGCGGTCAAAAAACGTTCCCCCATTGCTTCCAAGTCGAAACCGGCCAGTGAAGTCGTGAAAACCAAACTCCCTTCCGCAAATCTCGACTTGAGCCTGCCCAAGGACATGGTCGAAGAACTGAAGCCGGTCGGCACGGTACAGTTGCCCCGACACGATGCGCTGTTGCCTCAAATGTTCGGTGACAAAAGCAGCCCGTTCCAGCTCAACGGTCGTCTGCTCAGCAACGAAATGCAGTTGCAACTGCGCAATGAAGAGCGTCGGGAAGTTGAAGGCGCGGCGCTGGAATTCGAGTTCAAGCAGTAAATCCCTCCCATTCGTGACCCGCGGAGCAGACGCTTTGTCGGAGACTGGCCAGTCACGTTCGTTTGAGCGAAAAAACCCGGGCTCAGGTAATTTTAAACAGTCGTTTTAGCCGTTACTCTGTGCCACGTCCCTTTACCCGTCGCGAGGAGCTTGTCGTCATGAGATGCCGTGAAGGCTGTGGCGCCTGTTGCATTGCCCCTTCCATCAGTTCGCCGATTCCCGGCATGCCCAATGGCAAAGCCGCCGGAGAACGTTGCGTACAGCTGTCTACCGATAACCTGTGCAGCATTTTCGGCAAGCCGGAACGTCCTGCGGTGTGTTCGGCGTTTGAAGCCGATGTCGAGGTCTGCGGAAGCAGCAGCGACGAAGCGATCAAGTTGCTGGGCTGGTGGGAGCAAATGACGGCCGCGTGATGTGTTCAACGAACGGAACTTTCAACAATAAGGAATAAGACTATGGGTTCGCTGCATCGTATGGCTGTGCTGTGTGGTTTGACGGTTTTACTGGCCTCCACGGCCCAGGCCGAGGAATGGAAAACCGCCAAGGAAGAAGAGGGCATCAAGGTGTCCTTGAGTGAAGTGGCCGGTTCCCAATACAAGGCTTACCGTGGCGTGACCGTCATGAAGACCACCATGGCCAAACTGCGTGCATTGCAGGAAGACGTGCCGGGTGCCTGTGCATGGATTCACGAGTGCAAGACTCAGAAGTTGCTCAAACATGAAGGTAACCAGAGCTGGACCTACACCCAGTTCAATACCCCTTGGCCGGTCACTCCTCGCGACTCCGTATTGCATGTCACCACTGTTGAAGGCGCCGATGGCAGCCTGACCCGCGAGTTGGAAGGGCAGCCCAAGTACGTTCCGGAAGAAAAAGGTTTTGTACGGGTCGCCCAGGTCAAAGGATTCTGGAAGCTCGTGCCTAAAGGCGATCAAGTCGAAGTGACTTATCAGGCCCATACCGAACCCGGGGGCAGCGTGCCGTCGTGGTTGGCCAACAAGTTTGTGGTCGATGCGCCGTTCAACACCCTCAAAGCCCTGAAAGAACGCGCAGAGAAGTAACCGCGTATACTTTTGATAATGCCCGTTCAACAGCGCCCCGATTTTTGATCGGGGCGTTTGCGTTTTTTGCCAAGGGGCGGGGCTTTATTTTGTTTCTGGATATGCGTTGAACGAAATTTTCACAAAGCGTCCAAGACAATTCACTCGCGGCCCAACCAGTCCGCCTCCGCAACTTTGCGTCACGTCTCTTGTCCCAGAACGCTGCAAGCGACAGTCGGGGCCTGTGGGTCAGTAATCAATGGTAATGCCTCGGTTGATCGTGCAACATTTGCGCACCGCGCAAGCCCGCTCCCACAGGTTAACCGACCGGCCTTAGGCAAGGCGCTGCTGTATTTTTTGAAACTTCAACTTCCAATGGGTCCTAAAACGACATGGCAAACCCGGACGCCCTGAGTCAGCAGCGAGCTTCTAGTCGCCTGCTGCAACCGACCGTCAAATCGCATCTGGCCTACACGCTATTGTGTGCCTTGGTCATGATGGTCATGTTCAGCCTGCTGCGCGTGGCGCTGCTGGTCTACAACAGCTCGATGATCCTCGATACACCAGCTTCGACCTTTCTGGAAGCGTTCGCCAACGGCCTGCGTTTCGACTTGCGTCTGGTGGTTTACCTCAGCATTCCGCTGCTGCTGGCATTGTTCAGCGCCAGGGCGATGGCCGCCCGCGGGTTTTTCCGGCTGTGGCTGACCGTTGTCTCGAGCATTGCGCTGTTCCTCGGCCTGATGGAGATGGACTTTTACCGCGAGTTCCACCAGCGCCTTAACGGTCTGGTCTTCCAGTACGTGAAAGAAGACCCGAAAACCGTGGTGAGCATGCTCTGGTACGGTTTTCCGGTGGTTCGCTACCTGCTGGCCTGGGCCGTGGGCACGTTGATTCTGACGCTTGCGTTCAAGGGCGCCGACCGCGCCACGCGTCCGCGCGGGCCGTTCAGCGGTGGCAGTATCAGTACGCGGCAGGTCGCTCCGTGGTATGCGCGTGGCGTGGTGTTCGTGGTTTGCCTGTTGGTCTGCGTGGTCGCTGCTCGTGGCACTCTGCGTCAAGGCCCGCCGCTGCGTTGGGGTGACGTTTACACCACCGACTCCAACTTCGCCAATCAGTTGGGCCTCAACGGCACGCTGTCGTTGATCGCAGCGGCCAAGAGCCGGCTGTCCGAACATCGCGACAATGTCTGGAAAGCCACACTGCCACAGCCCCTGGCCCAGCAGACCGTGCGCGATTTGTTGTTGACCCCGAGTGACAAGCTGGTCGATCCCGAGACCGCCGCGGTGCGTCGCAATTTCAGCCCCGACACCAACAAGACACTGCCGATCAAGAACGTCGTGGTGATCCTGATGGAAAGCTTCGCCGGTCACTCGGTGGGCGCTCTGGGGCGTCCGGGTGAAATCACGCCGTACTTCGACAAACTGTCGAAAGAAGGCCTGTTGTTCGATCGTTTCTTCTCCAACGGCACCCATACCCACCAGGGCATGTTCGCCACCATGGCCTGCTTCCCGAACTTGCCGGGTTTCGAATACCTGATGCAGACGCCTGAAGGCAGCCACAAACTGTCCGGCCTGCCGCAGTTGCTCAGCGCCCGTGACTACGACGATGTGTACGTCTATAACGGCGACTTCGCCTGGGACAACCAGTCGGGCTTCTTCAGCAACCAGGGCATGACCAACTTCATCGGGCGTAATGACTTCGTCAACCCGGTGTTCTCCGATCCGACCTGGGGCGTGTCCGACCAGGACATGTTCAACCGTGGCCTGGAAGAATTGAAGGCCCGCGATGGCAAGGACAAGAAGCCGTTCTATGCCTTGCTGCAAACGCTGTCCAACCACACGCCGTACGCTTTGCCGACGCCATTGCCGGTGAAGCCTGTGACCGATCGCGGCAGCCTCAACGAACACTTGACCGCCATGCGCTATTCCGACTGGGCGTTGGGTCAATTCTTCGAACAGGCCCGCAAAGAGCCGTATTTCAAGGAAACCCTGTTTGTGGTGGTCGGCGACCACGGTTTTGGCAACGAACAGCAGATCACTGAAATGGACCTGGGTCGTTTCAACGTGCCGATGCTGCTGATCGGGCCGGGCGTCCAGGAAAAATTCGGCCAGGTCGACCATACCGTCGGCACCCAGATCGACATCGTGCCGACCATCATGGGCCGTATTGGTGGAGAGGTGATTCAACAATGCTGGGGGCGCGACTTGCTGAACCTGCCGGAAGGCGACAAGGGTTTTGGCGTGATCAAGCCGTCGGGCAGCGATCAGACGGTTGCATTGCTCACCGGGGATCGCGTGCTGGTACTGCCCAAAGAGATGCCACCGAAGTTGTATCACTATGAACTGGGCGCCAATCCCAAAGGTGAGGTGATCCCGGCATCGGCTGACGAAGCGGCACTCAAGCAAAAGCTCGAATCGTTCATCCAGACGGCCACCAAAAGCCTCATCGATAACACCGCGGGTGTAGTTGACGGCAAACCAGACCAATTTTTGGCGCAATAGAAAAGAGGCCCTTCGCAGGGCCTCTTTTTTTTGCCGGCAAAACCTTTATATCTTGCCAAGCAGCAGCAGGATCAATAGCACCACCAACACCACGCCGATGATACCTGACGGGCCGTAACCCCAACTTCTGGAGTGCGGGAAGACCGGCAAGCCACCTATCAACAACAGGATAAGAATAACGATAAGAATTGTGCCCATGTCTGTTTCCTTGTTGGAAGTGTTGTGGTTGACCTAGCGTTTTAGCTTTTAGCCATCAGCTGGACTTGTATTAATCCTAGCTGCTTACAAAATCCGACTCATGGATATGAAGAAAAATTCCAGGTTTTTTTAATGTATTTGGCAAGTACGTTTATTTCTTTTACTGCGTTTCAACGTTGAAACAACCGGACCGCGCCGTGGTTCATTGCTGGCCATTCAGCAATCTGATGGAGCGTGGGTCGCGCATTATCCTTCGCTACACTCGGTGCATCTTCCCCGGAACAACAAGGCTGTTTGCTATGCAAAATCGCATGATGATCACTGGCGCGGGCTCAGGCCTGGGTCGCGAAATCGCGCTGCGCTGGGCGCGTGAAGGCTGGCAGCTGGCCTTGTCGGATGTCAGTGAACCCGGCCTGCAAGAAACCCTGAAGCTGGTTCGCGAAGCCGGCGGTGATGGTTTCATTCAGCGTTGTGATGTGCGCGACTACAGCCAACTGACAGCGTTCGCCCAAGCCTGTGAAGAGAAGTTCGGCGGCATTGACGTCATCGTTAACAACGCCGGCGTGGCCTCGGGCGGGTTCTTCAGTGAATTGTCGCTGGAAGACTGGGACTGGCAGATCGCGATCAACCTGATGGGTGTGGTCAAGGGCTGCAAGGCCTTCCTGCCGCTGCTGGAGAAAAGCAAAGGCAAGATCATCAACATCGCCTCGATGGCCGCACTGATGCAAGGTCCGGCCATGAGCAACTACAACGTGGCCAAGGCGGGTGTGGTGGCTTTGTCCGAAAGTCTGTTGATCGAACTGGCCCACGAGGAAGTCAGCGTGCATGTGGTCTGCCCCTCGTTCTTCCAGACCAACTTGCTGGACTCTTTCCGCGGCCCGACTCCGGCCATGAAAGCCCAGGTCGGCAAGTTGCTGGAAAGCTCGCCGATCACCGCTGCCGACATTGCCGATTACATCTATCAGCAGGTCGCCGCCGGCGAATTCCTGATTCTGCCTCACGAACAGGGCCGTGTGGCCTGGGCGATCAAGCAAAAAGATCCGCAGTTGCTCTACAACGAAATGACCGTGATGGCCGACAAAATGCGCGCCAAGGCCAAACAATCCGCAGGCTGAACTTGCCCGTGCGCAAGACCGTCGTTAGGGTGGCCGCAACTGGTCATCCTCACGAGACATCTGCATGCTCAATTACCTGTGGTTTTTCCTCGCCGCGCTGTTTGAAATCGCTGGCTGCTTCGCCTTCTGGATGTGGTTGCGCCAGGGTAAAAGCGCTTGGTGGATCATCCCGGCGTTGCTCAGCCTGATCCTGTTCGCGGTACTGCTGACCCGGGTCGAAGCGAGCTACGCCGGCCGCGCCTATGCCGCCTACGGTGGCATCTACATCATTGCGTCGATCGGCTGGCTGGCGGTGGTCGAGCGGATTCGTCCGCTGGGCTCGGACTGGATTGGCGTGGCGCTGTGTGTGATCGGGGCCAGCGTCATCCTGTTTGGCCCGCGCTTTTCCGCTTCCTGAAGGATCGGTCCTTCATTCAACCGGTTTGTCGGACACGTCCGTCAGGGCGAAGCCTCCTGGGCTGTAGGGCAAGACTGTTTTGCTGCCGTTGCATTGAAGACCCGCTACGCGCCGGGCATCTTCAAGGGCCGGTAACCCTGAAGGATGAATGCCATGCTTGTACTCAGTCGCGTTGTGGGCGAGTTGATTTCCATTGGTGACAACATTTCCGTGCGGGTTCTCGCCGTCAACGGAAGCAGCGTGCGCTTCGGTGTTGAAGCGCCGCAGCAGGTCAACGTACATCGCGCCGAAGTCTATGAGCGCATCCAGATCCAGCAGGCCAAAGCCAAAGCCCGTTAAGGGCCTCAGTCGAACAGGTGCTTGGGCACGTCGTGCTTGAGCATCAACTGGCATTGCTCGCTTTCCGGATCGAAGACGATCAGCGCCTGGCCCTTGGTCAATGCCTGACGAACACGCAACACGCGGGTTTCCAGCGGTGTGTCATCGCCATTGTCCGTGCCGTCGCGAGTCACGAAATCCTCGATCAGGCGGGTCAGCGTGTCGACTTCAAGTTGGTCGTGGGGGATCAGCATAAGGCACCTCGGCTAAACAATGGCGCGATGCTACGGCGAATGAAGGGTTGCGGCTAGCCTGGGCTCATCTGTTGCCTGACCACCGCCTTCGCGAGCAAGCCCGCTCCCACATTCGATCGCATTCCTGTGAAAGAACTCGGTCACCTGTGGGAGCGGGCTTGCTCGCGAAGACGATCGTTCAGACACCGAATATCTACAGGTACAACTCAACCGTCCGAACGCTGCCCAATCAAGCTATCCACCGACGGCACCCGCGTGTCACTTTCCATCTGCGTCTCGTGTTCGATCTGATGACTGAACCGGTCCAGGGAGCCCTTGGCCGGTTGTGCATCGCTGGCGAACACCGGCGGGCTGAGGATGTAGGCGCCGAGCAGGCGGCTGAGGGCGGCGAGGCTGTCGATGTGGGTGCGCTCGTAACCGTGGGTGGCATCGCAGCCGAAGGCGAGCAGGGCGGTGCGAATGTCGTGGCCGGCAGTGACGGCGGAGTGAGCATCGCTGAAGTAATAGCGGAACAGATCGCGGCGCGCCGGCAGTTCGTTGTCGCTGGCCAGGCGCAGCAGGTGGCGCGACAAGTGATAGTCATAAGGCCCGCCGGAATCCTGCATCGCCACACTCACCGCGTGTTCGCTGGAGTGCTGGCCGGGCGCGACCGGCGCGATGTCGATGCCGACGAATTCGCTGACGTCCCAAGGCAGGGCCGCCGCTGCACCACTGCCGGTTTCTTCGGTGATGGTGAACAGTGGATGGCAGTCGATCATCAGTTCTTCGCCACTGTCGACAATGGCTTTCAGCGCCGCCAGCAGTGCGGCAACGCCGGCCTTGTCGTCGAGGTGACGGGCGCTGATGTGGCCGCTTTCGGTGAACTCCGGCAACGGGTCGAAGGCGACGAAATCGCCGACGCTGATCCCCAGCGAATCGCAATCGGCGCGGGTGGCGCAGTAGGCGTCCAGGCGCAATTCGATGTGATCCCAGCTGATCGGCATTTCATCCACGGCGGTATTGAACGCGTGTCCGGAAGCCATCAACGGCAACACGCTGCCGCGAATCACGCCGTTGTCGGTGAACAGACTGACGCGGCTGCCTTCGGCAAAACGGCTGGACCAGCAACCGACCGGCGCCAGGGTCAGGCGACCGTTGTCCTTGATCGCGCGAACCGCTGCGCCAATGGTGTCCAGGTGGGCGGAGACGGCGCGGTCCGGGCTGTTCTGCTTGCCCTTGAGGGTGGCGCGGATGGTGCCGCGACGGGTCATCTCAAAGGGAATGCCCAACTCTTCGAGCCGTTCGGCAACGTAACGCACGATGGTGTCGGTGAACCCGGTGGGGCTGGGAATGGCGAGCATTTCCAGCAGAACTTTTTGCAGATAATTGAGATCCGGTTCGGGAATTTTGCGGGTCATGGAAACTCCTGATGGGTTGAGAGCATCGATGGTTTCGATGAGGGGGAGGTCTGGTTAGATGTTCAGCGCCTGTGAGGCCGCCTTCGCGAGCAAGCCCGCTCCCACAGGGGGACGCGGTCAAATGTGGGAGCGGGCTTGCTCGCGAAGGCGTCGGTCCGGGCACTCCATAACTAAGGGACCACCGGCTGACTATGCGGAAACAACAAATCCACAAACCGCTCGGCCGTCGGCTGCGGTTCATGGTTGGCCAGCCCGGCGCGTTCATTGGCTTCGATAAACACATACTCCGGCTGGTCGGCGGCCGGCACCATCAGGTCGAGCCCGACCATTGGAATATCCAGCGCCCGCGCCGCCCGCACTGCCGCATCCACCAAGGTCGGATGCAGAATCGCCGTGACGTCCTCAAGAATGCCGCCGGTATGAAGATTCGCCGTGCGCCGTACGAACAGATGCTCACCGGCTGGCAGAATGCTGCTGTAGTCATAACCTGCACCCTGCAAGGTGCGCTGGGTCTCATGGTCCAGCGGGATTTTGCTTTCACCGCTGGTTGCCGCCTGACGACGACGGCTCTGGGCCTCGATCAGCGCACCGATGGAATGCTGACCATCGCCCACCACTTCCGCCGGCCGGCGAATGGCGGCGGCGACCACTTCGAAACCGATCACCAGAATCCGCAAGTCGAGGCCTTCATGGAAGCTTTCCAGCAGCACTCGACTGTCGAAGGTGCGGGCGTTTTCGATGGCTTGCTGGACCTCTTCGATGCTGCGTAAATCCACCGCCACCCCTTGGCCTTGCTCACCGTTCAGCGGTTTGACTACCACCCGTTGATGCTCGTCGAGAAACGCCAGGTTGTCGTCCGCGCTCCCCGCCAGTTGTTGGGCGGGCAGTTTAAGACCGGCGTTTTTCAGCACCTTGTGGGTCAGGCTTTTGTCCTGACACAACGTCATGCTGATGGCGCTGGTCAGATCGCTCAGGGATTCGCGGCAACGCACCCGACGACTGCCGTGAATCAAGGTAAACAGACCCGCTTGCGCATCATCCACCTGCACATCAATGCCGCGCCGATGAGCCTCCTCGACGATGATCCGTGCATACGGATTGAACTCGGCTTCGGGGCCTGGGCCGAGAAACAACGGCTGGTTGATGCCGTTTTTGCGCTTGATGGCGAAGGTCGACAAATTGCGAAAACCGAGCTTGGCGTAAAGACTTTTCGCCTGACGGTTGTTGTGCAGCACCGACAGGTCCAGGTAACTCAGACCACGGCTCATGAAGTGTTCGATCAAGTGCCGCACCAGCACTTCACCGACGCCTGGACGGGAACATTGCGGATCGACCGCCAGGCACCACAGGCTGCTGCCGTTTTCCGGATCATTGAACGCCTTGTGATGATTCAGGCCCATGACGCTGCCGATGATGGTGCCGCTGTCCTCATCTTCGGCCAACCAGTAAACCGGGCCGCCCTGGGGATGAGGCGTCAGCAAATTCGCATCAATGGGCAGCATGCCGCGTGCCTGATACAGCTGATTGACAGCCTGCCAGTCCGTCTCGCTTTGCGCCCGGCGGATGCGAAAGCCGCGAAACACCCGGGTAGCCTGACGGTAATCGCTGAACCACAGGCGCAAGGTGTCGGAGGGGTCAAGAAACAGTTGCGCCGGCTCTAGCCCCAACACTTGCTGGGGCGCGGCAACGTACAAGGCGATGTCCCGCTCACCGGGCTGCTCATTGAGCAACTCTTGGGCAAGGCTCGCCGCATCGGGAAAGGTATGGCCGATCAGCAACCGGCCCCAACCGCAATGCACCGCAATTGGCGCGGCGCCCAATTCACTGCCGTCTTCGGCCAGGCGCGCCTGCAAGCGTTCGTAAGAGGGCGTCTGACCGCGCAACAAGCGTTGGCTATAAGCCGTGGCGTGAGGTTTCATCGATCAGATTCCTTGTTCACTGAGCCACAGGTTCAGGGCTGCCAATTGCCACAGCTTGGAGCCGCGCAACGGGGTCAGTTGACCTTGTGGATCGGTCAGCAGGCGGTCGAGCATGGCGGGGTTGAACAGGCCACGATCCTGACTCGGATCGAGCAGCAGTTCACGCACCCAGTTCAGCGTCTCGCCCTGCAAATGCTTGAGGCCGGGGACCGGGAAGTAACCTTTTTTGCGGTCGATCACTTCACTCGGAATGACCAGCCGCGCCGCTTCTTTCAAGACTTGCTTACCGCCATCCGGCAGTTTGAATTTGCCCGGCACCCGCGCCGACAATTCCACCAGGCGATAGTCGAGAAAGGGCGTACGCGCTTCCAGGCCCCAGGCCATGGTCATGTTGTCGACCCGCTTGACCGGGTCATCCACCAGCATCACGGTGCTGTCCAGGCGTAGGGCTTTGTCCACGGCTGCGTCGGCACCGGGCTGTGCGAAATGTTCCTTCACGAAGTCGCCGGCCGCGTCGTTGGCCGTCAGCCATTTCGGCTGCACCGTGGCGGCGTAGTCGGCGTAGCTGCGGTCAAAAAACGCATCGCGATACGCCGCGTACGGATCGCTCGCACCGTCCACCTGCGGATACCAGTGATACCCGGCGAACAACTCGTCCGCGCCCTGGCCGCTTTGCACCACCTTGCAGTGCTTGGCCACTTCGCGAGACAGCAAATAGAACGCGATGCAGTCATGGCTGACCATCGGCTCGCTCATGGCGCGGAACGCCGCGGGCAGTTGCTCGATGATCTCTTTTTCGTCGATGCGCAGTTGGTGATGGTGTGTGCCGTAGTGCTTGGCGATCAGGTCCGAATACTGGAACTCGTCACCACGCTCGCCGCCGGCATCCTGGAAACCGATGGAAAAGGTCGACAGATTTTCGACCCCGACTTCGCGCAACAGGCCCACCAACAGACTTGAATCGACGCCGCCGGAAAGCAACACGCCAACGTCCACCGCCGCCCGTTGACGGATCGCCACTGCATCACGGGTGCTGTCGAGCACGCGATCGCGCCAGTCTTCGAGGGTCAGGTTCAGTTCGTCGGCATTTGGGCCGTAGGGCAGGGTCCACCAGGTTTTCTGCTCGGTGGTGCCGTCCGCTTCGATGCGCATCCAGCTCGCAGGGGGCAGTTTCTCGATGCCCGCCAGCAAGGTGCGCGGAGCCGGAACCACCGCATGAAAGTTCAGATAATGATTGAGCGCCACCGGGTCGAGAATCGGGTTGATGTCGCCGCCCTTGAGCAAGGCCGGCAGGGCCGAGGCAAAGCGCAGGCGCTGGCCGGTGCGCGACAGGTACAACGGCTTCACGCCGAGACGGTCGCGGGCAATGAACAGACGCTTGGCGTCGCGCTCCCAAATGGCGAAGGCGAACATGCCATTGAGTTTGGGCAACAGGGCTTCGCCCCAGGCGTGATACCCCTTGAGCAGCACTTCGGTGTCGCCGCCGGAATAGAAGGCGTAACCGAGGCTTTCAAGCTCAGTGCGCAGTTCCGGGAAGTTGTAGATCGCGCCGTTGAAGGCCAGGGACAGGCCCAGTTGGTTGTCGATCATCGGCTGTGCCGAGCCGTCCGACAGGTCCATGATTTTCAGGCGCCGATGGCCCAGGGCAATCGGCCCCTGGCTGTGGAAGCCCCACGCATCAGGGCCGCGAGGGGCCAGGTGATGGGTGATTCGTTCGATGGCTGCGAGGTCCGCAGGTTGATGGTCGAAACGTAATTCTCCAGCTAATCCGCACATAAGTCCTTACCGGTTTTTCCGTTGGGGAGGGTCAATCGATACCCGCCAAAAACGGCGGGTACTCAGAAACTGACCCACGTGAATCCCTGGAGTTTTAGACCGATAAGTTATAAGGCTGTGGGTCAGGCTTTTCCGCGGATCAATTTGCGTAAGGCAAAACGATTGGGATGGCAGGCCTCGGCCACCGCTTTCGGCAAGGGCAGGGGCTCGTTTTCAAGCCATGCCGCCAACAGCTCGCCAGACAACGGCGCGGTGATCAAACCGCGAGAGCCGTGACCGCTGTTGACGTAAAACCCCTCGAGCCATGGGCAGGGAATGTCCGGCACTTGCCGGGCATCTTTGCTCAGTGCGGCATAGGCTTCGGCGAAGGCTGCCTGGTCGGCCAACGGTCCGACGATCGGCAGATAGTCGGGGCTGGTGCAGCGGAATGCCGCGCGTCCTTCCAGTCGCTGCGGGTCCAGGTCTGGAACATGCAGACGGGCGACCAGGTCAGTGGAGATTTCCTCGAGCAACGCCAGGTTGCCAAGGTGTTCGGCGACGGTCGGGGTCAGCTCATCGCTTTTGAAATCGAAGCTGGCGCCGAGGGTGTGTTCGCCCAGACGTGCGGGCGCCACATAGCCTTCGGCGCAGACGACGGTCGCCAGGCGCTGGCTTTCAGAGGTTTGTGCCAGTCGGGTGATCTGGCCACGAATGCGTTTGAGGGGCAGGTCGGCGCTGTGGGGAAAACGCTTGATCTCGGCGGCGCCGGCCAGAATCACCACCGGCGCACTGGCTAGTAATACATCGCCGTCCCAGGCCTGCCACTGATCATCGACCTTGCGCAGTTCCAGCACGTCGCGATGGGGCAGCCACTGGATGTTCGTTGAGGACGCCTGCCACTGGCACAACGCAGGCGGATGAACCCAACCGCCTTCAGGGTAGAACAAGCCGCCATGGGCCAATTCGATGCCGGCCCGGGCCTGGGCCTGGGGTTGATCGAGCAGGTGCACCAGGCTCGGTGAAAAGGCCGTTGCCAATTGCGCCTGACGCTCGGCTTCCTTGGCATTGAAGGCCAGTTGCAAGACTCCGCAATCGTCCCAGTCGACGCCACGCTGCAGTTGTTCCAGCAGACGTCGGGTGTAACCAAAACCGCTGACGATCAATTGCGACAATGCCGTGCCATGGGCCGAAAGCTTGAGATACAGCACGCCCTGAGGATTGCCTGAGGCTTCCTGCGCCAGTGCTTCGTGGCGGTCCAGCAGGCTCACTTGCCAACCCCGCGCGGCCAGGCTGGCGGCACTGGCGCAACCGGCCAGCCCGGCACCGATCACCAGGGCGTGGCGTTCGCCGGTCAGCGGCTGTGGACGAGCGAACCAGGGTTTTGGCGAGGTCGGTTTAGCGGCCTCTTCAGGCCAACCGAGGAACGTGCCCCGCAGAATTTCCCATTTATGGCCGATGCCCGGCGTGCGCTTCATCTTGAAACCCGCCGCATTCAGCAAACGGCGTACCCAGCCGGTGCTGGTAAAGGTGCTGATGGTCGAGCCGGGTGCCGCCAGGCGAGCCAGTTCGGCAAACAATTCGGCGGTCCACATGTCGGGGTTTTTCGCCGGGGCGAAACCGTCGAGAAACCAGGCGTCGATTTGCGCATCCAGTTGCGGCAACTGCTCAAGTGCATCGCCGATCAGCAAGGTCAGGGTGACGCGGCCGTTGCCCAGCACCAGGCGCTGAAAGCCTTGATGGATCGCGACGTATTGCGCCAGCAATTGATCGGCAAACGGCTTGAGTTCCGGCCATAGCGCCAGGGCCCGTTGCAGATCGGGAGCGCTCAGCGGGTACTTTTCGACACTGACAAAATGCAGCCGCGCACCGGCCACCGCGTGCTGTTCGAACAACTGCCAGGCACAGAGAAAATTCAGCCCGGTGCCGAACCCGGTTTCGCCAATAACCAGTCGCCCACCCGCCGGCAAGGCGGCGAAACGATCGGGCAAATCGTTTTGCTGCAGAAACACGTAGCGGGTTTCTTCAAGGCCCGACAGGTCGGAAAAATACACATCATCGAACACCCGCGAACGCGGGCGACCTTGGTCGTCCCAGTCGAGCTGGGCGTGGGGCAATACAGGTTTCATGGCAGGCTCGGCAACGACAAGGTGGCCATTCTAGCCCGCCTGCTCAAAAGGGTGTGCTGCCACAAAAGATCGCAGCCTTCGGCAGCTCCTACAGGTTTACACCGGTCCCATGTAGGAGCTGCCGAAGGCTGCGATCTTTTGATCTTTTTTACATCACCGCACACCTCCATCTTCCGCTAGTCTTGCTCAATCCTGGAAGGAGCTGCTCCATGTTCGAATCTGCCGAAATCGGTCATACCATCGACAAAGAAACCTATGACGCCGAAGTGCCGGCCCTGCGTGAAGCTTTGCTCGAAGCGCAGTTCGAACTTCGGCAGCAACAGCGTTTTCCAGTAATCATTTTGATCAACGGCATTGAAGGGGCCGGCAAGGGCGAGACCGTCAAGTTGCTCAATGAATGGATGGACCCGCGCTCGATCGAGGTTCGCACCTTCGACCAGCAGACCGACGAAGAACTGGCGCGACCGCCGGCCTGGCGCTACTGGCGGATGCTCCCGGCCAAGGGCCGCATGGGGATTTTCTTCGGCAACTGGTACAGCCAGATGCTGCAGGGACGGGTTCATGGCTTGTTCAAGGATCCGCGACTCGATCAAAGCATCAATGGGGCTGAGCGGCTGGAGAAGATGCTGTGCGACGAAGGCGTGCTGATCTTCAAGTTCTGGTTTCACCTCTCCAAAAAACAAATGAAAGCGCGGCTCAAGGCACTGGCCGATGATCCGTTGCACAGTTGGCGCATCAGCCCGCTGGACTGGCAGCAATCGCAGACCTACGACAAATTCGTCAAATACGGCGAACGGGTGCTGCGCCGCACCAGCCGCGACTATGCGCCGTGGCATGTGATTGCAGGCGTGGACGCGAACTATAGAAGCCTGGCGGTCGGCAAGATTCTGCTCGATGGCCTGCAAAGTGCATTGAAAAGACCCAGGATTCACCCGGACAAAGTCAGCGCCGCGCCCTTGTTCCCCAGCGTCGATCAGGTGAATTTGCTCGACAGCCTGGACATGACGCTGAGCCTGGACAAGGACGATTACGAAGAACAACTGATTACCGAGCAGGCACGGTTTTCCGGGTTGATGCGCGACAAGCGCATGCGTCGTCACGCGTTGATTGCATTGTTCGAAGGCAATGACGCGGCAGGCAAGGGCGGGGCAATTCGTCGGGTGGCAGCGGCACTCGACCCGCGCCAGTACGACATCGTGCCGATCGCCGCGCCTACCGAGGAAGAACGGGCCCAACCGTATCTCTGGCGGTTCTGGCGGCATATTCCGGCGCGGGGCAAATTCACTGTGTTCGACCGTTCCTGGTATGGCCGGGTGCTGGTGGAGCGCATCGAAGGCTATTGCAGCAAGGCGGATTGGTTGCGCGCCTACGGTGAGATCAACGACTTCGAAGAGCAGATCGCCGACGCCGAGGTGATCGTGGTCAAGTTCTGGCTGGCCATCGACAAACAGACCCAACTGGAGCGCTTCCAGGAGCGTGAAGAAATCCCCTTCAAGCGTTTCAAGATCACCGAAGACGACTGGCGCAATCGCGACAAGTGGGACGATTACCGCACCGCTGTCGGCGACATGGTCGATCGCACCAGCACCGAGATATCACCGTGGACCCTGGTGGAAGCCAATGACAAGCGCTGGGCGCGGGTCAAGGTCCTGCGCACCCTTAACCAGGCGCTGGAAGAGGCCTTCGAAAAGTCCGACAAACGCGAGAAGAAGCTGCGAAAACGCAAGCGCTGAACCGATGGCTACGCATACGCGAGGTGAATGATTGTCGCGGTCAGTCATAGGGTGGACTTATGCTCGGTCCAACTCCTGACTGACAACAACAATGAGGTGTATGCCATGCGTGAAGTGGTGATCGTCGACAGCGTACGGACCGGCCTGGCCAAATCCTTTCGCGGCAAGTTCAACATGACCCGTCCGGACGACATGGCGGCCCACTGTGTCAATGCGTTGCTCACGCGCAATGACGTCGACCCGGCCAGTGTCGAGGATTGCATCGTCGGCGCCGGCTCCAACGAAGGCGCCCAGGGCTTCAACATCGGCCGCAACGTCGCGGTGCTATCGCATCTGGGCATCGGCACCGGTGGCATGACCCTTAACCGCTTCTGTTCATCGGGCTTGCAGGCCATCGCCATCGCCGCCAATCAGATCGCTTCGGGCTGCAGCGACATTATCGTCGCCGGTGGCGTCGAGTCGATCAGCCTGACCATGAAAAGTGTCAACACCGACAACCTGATCAACCCGTTGCTGAAAGAGCAGGTACCGGGCATCTATTTCCCCATGGGCCAGACCGCCGAAATCGTCGCGCGTCGTTACGACGTCAGTCGCCAGGACCAGGATGTGTACGCCCTGCAAAGCCAGCAACGTACCGCCTTGGCGCAGGCCGCCGGGTTGTTCAACGATGAAATCGTGCCGATGGCGGTGAAGTATCGCGTTGAAGACAAGGCCACCGGCCAAGTGCAGATTCTCGACGGCATCGTCGATCACGACGACTGCAACCGCCCGGATACCACGCTGCAAAGCCTGGCCGGGTTGAAACCGGTGTTTGCCGAGGACGGCTCGGTGACCGCGGGCAACTCGTCGCAGCTGTCCGACGGCGCTTCGATGACCCTGGTGATGAGCCTGGAAAAAGCCCTGGCGCTGGGGCTCAAGCCCAAAGCCTTCTTTCGCGGTTTTGCCGTGGCCGGGTGTCAGCCAGACGAAATGGGCATCGGCCCGGTGTTTTCGGTGCCGAAGTTGCTCAAGGCCAAGGGATTGCAGGTTGCCGACATTGATCTGTGGGAACTCAACGAAGCGTTCGCCTCGCAATGCCTGTACAGCCGTAATCGGCTGGAAATCGACAACGACAAATACAACGTCAACGGCGGCTCGATTGCCATCGGCCATCCGTTCGGCATGACCGGCTCGCGTCAGGTCGGGCACATCGTGCGTGAATTGCAGCGGCGTAACCTGCGCTACGGCATCGTCACCATGTGCGTGGGGGGCGGGATGGGGGCTACGGGGTTGTTTGAGGCGGTGCGTTAAATCTGCAAGATTTGTTGCCTGATCAACCGCTTTCGCGAGCAAGCCCGCTCCCACATTTGACCGAATTCTAACGTTGGATACGGTTAAATGTGGGAGCGGGCTTGCTCGCGAATGCAGACGCCGCAGTTTACCGGCTCATGCACAAGAACTGCATCCGCTCGATATACGCTTGAATCTCACGCACCGCTGCTTCCCGGTTTTCAAACGGACCCTCCAGCGTGTGTTCCCGCGTGGTGAAGTACAACTCTCCATTCACACGACATAAGCGGTCACAACGAAAGTGGGTGGCGGGGGCGTTGTCTTGGGCGCGCATGCCGTACATGGGCGATCTCCTGCGGGTGACGGTTTCAATGAGCTTATGCATGAACCACTTGTCACGCCTGGCGAGCTGATCGACGGCATATCGTCAACTTTATGGTGCGACCTGCACAGTTTCATTCGCGGCCCGTCGGCAACTGTCCCTGTGTCGCGTTCCCGTCTGAGCCTAGAATGACCGTTTTCGCCAATCGGCTTCGGGGTCAGCATGCATATTTCATCGGGTCGCTGGGTTTATGGTCTGTGCCTGGCCTTGCTGACCGCGTTGCTGTGGGGAATCCTGCCAATCAAGCTCAAGCAAGTGCTGCTGGTGATGGACCCGGTGACGGTGACCTGGTTTCGCTTGCTGGTGTCCGGCGGTTGTCTGTTCATTTATCTGGCGGCGACCAAACGCCTGCCGAGTCGCAAAGTCCTCGGCCCGCGCGGTGGCTGGCTGGTGTTGATGGCGGTACTCGGACTGGTCGGCAACTACGTGTTGTACCTGATGGGCCTGAACCTGCTCAGCCCCGGCACCGCGCAACTGGTGGTGCAGATGGGCCCGATCATGTTGCTGATCGCCAGTCTGTTCGTGTTCAAGGAACGGTTTAGCGTGGGGCAGGGGTTTGGCCTGTTGGTGCTGCTGATCGGCTTTGCACTGTTCTTCAATCAGCGCTTGAGTGAGTTGCTCACCTCCCTGACCGATTACACCGCCGGTGTGCTGATGGTGCTCTTGGCGTCCACGGTCTGGACCTTCTATGCCTTGGGCCAGAAGCAGTTGCTCACGGTGTGGAATTCGTTGCAGGTGATGATGGTGATTTACCTGTTCTGTGCGCTGTTGCTGACGCCATGGGTGCATCCGCTGGAGGCGCTGCAATTGAGTCCGTTGCAAGGCTGGCTGCTGCTGGCGTGCTGTTTGAACACCCTGATCGCTTATGGCGCCTTCGCTGAAGCCCTGGCCCATTGGGAGGCTTCGCGGGTCAGTGCAACGCTGGCAATCACGCCGCTGGTGACCTTTGCCGCCGTGGCCGTGGCCGCGTGGTTATGGCCGGAGTATGTGCAGGCCGAACAGATCAATGGTCTGGGTTATGGCGGGGCGGTGCTGGTGGTGATCGGGTCGGCGCTGGTGGCGTTGGGGCCATCGTTGATGGCGGGGCTCAGGGCGCGGCGGGTGCGGATGGCAGTCACACGGTAGACCGCGTTATCGTTCTTCGCGAGCAAGCCCGCTCCCACATTCGACCGCGTTCCCCTGAGAGAACTCGGTCACTGTGGGAGCGGGCTTGCTCGCGAAGACTGACTGTCAGGCACTGAATCACTTTCAGATTCACCCCTGCTTGCCAGCCTCCAACATATCCTCCGGCCGCACCCACGCATCAAACTCTTCATTCGTCAGATAGCCCAGCTGCAACGCCGCCTCACGCAGGGTCAGCCCCTCGCTGTAAGCCTTCTTGGCGATCTCCGCCGACTTGTCGTAGCCGATATGAGGGTTCAGTGCCGTCACCAGCATCAAGCCTTGTTCCAGGTGCTCGGCCATTTTCTCGACATCCGGTTCCAGCCCGGCGATGCAATGCTGCTGGAAGTTACTGCAGCCATCGCCCAGCAAGCGGATCGATTGCAGCAGGTTGTGGATGATCACCGGTTTGAACACGTTCAATTGCAGGTGGCCCTGACTGGCGGCAAAACCGATGGCAACGTCATTGCCCAATACCTGACAGGCCAGCATCGACAGGGCTTCGCACTGAGTCGGGTTGACCTTGCCGGGCATGATCGAACTGCCCGGCTCATTGGCCGGCAGTTTCACTTCGGCCAACCCCGCTCGCGGCCCGGAGCCCAGCAGGCGCAGGTCGTTGGCGATTTTCATCAGGGTTACGGCAAGGGTCTTCAGGGCGCCGGAAAGGGTGACCAGCGGCTCGTGGCCGGCCAGGGCGGCAAATTTATTGGGGGCCGTAACGAACGGCAGGCCGGAGAGGGCGGCCAGTTCAGCAGCGATCGCTTCGCCAAAACCGTGGGGCGAGTTCAATCCGGTGCCGACCGCAGTGCCACCCTGAGCCAGTTCACAGACCGCCGGCAGCGCGCTTCGGATCGCCCGCTCGGCGTAATCCAGTTGCGCGATGAACGCTGAGAGTTCCTGGCCGAAGGTAATCGGCGTGGCGTCCATCATATGGGTACGACCGGTCTTGACCAGTTTCATGTGTCGTGCGGACAACTCCGCCAACCCGCCCGACAATTCGCTGATCGCCGGCAGCAAATGCTGCTGCACCGCCTGAGCCGTCGCGATGTGCATGGCCGTGGGGAAGCAATCGTTGGAACTCTGGGAACGGTTGACGTGATCGTTGGGATGCACCGGCGTCTTGCCGCCGCGCGGGTTGCCGGCCAGTTCGTTGGCGCGACCGGCGATCACTTCGTTGACGTTCATGTTGCTCTGGGTGCCGCTGCCGGTCTGCCAGACCACCAGCGGGAACTGCTCGTCGTGGTCACCGTCGAGCACTTCGTCGGCGGCCTGTTCGATCAGCCGGGCGATGTCGGCGGGCAGGTCGCCATTGCGATCGTTGACGCGCGCCGCGGCTTTCTTGATCAGGGCCAGGGCGTGCAGCACGGCCAGCGGCATGCGCTCGTTGCCGATGGCGAAGTTGATCAGCGAGCGTTGCGTCTGAGCGCCCCAGTAAGCGTCATCCGGGACTTCTACCTGGCCCAGGCTGTCGGTTTCGATACGGCTCATCATGCACACTCCTGTCGGTCTGATAGCGCAGTTTAGGCCGTGATCGCCGGCCGTGGTTCCATCAGTCTGGAATTTGACCGTTCAACCCCTCTAAATCAGGCGCGACAAGGCTTGGGGTTGAGTGACACACTTTTTTAGGTGCAGAATGGACGCCCTTGAGGTTTTGCCTCGCCTGCTAGAAAAGGAAACTCGATGACTCGTCTTCGTGCCATCTGTACCGCGGTTGCACTGGTTTGCGCCAGCGGCCAGGTTTTTGCCGATACCGCCAGCCACAACGCCAGTGCCGAAGCTTTCCTGACCCTGGCGCACGCTGACAAATTGGGCACTCCGGTGTACATGCAAGTGCAGCAAATGTTCGCTCAGCGCTTTGAACAGACCAAAGCCCCTGAGTCGAAAAAAGCCCTGCTGGAAACCTATCAAGCCAAGGCCAACGCCGCTCTGGACGCAGCCATTGGCTGGAACAAGCTGAAGCCGGACATGGTCAAGCTTTACACCACCAATTTCAGCGAATCCGAGCTCAAGGATCTGGTTGCGTTCTACCAGTCTCCACTGGGCAAGAAAGTCCTGGAAAAAATGCCGCAGCTGACTCAGCAATCGGCACAGATGACCCAGGCCAAGCTGGAAAGCGCGGTGCCTGTGGTCAACAAACTGCTGGCTGACATGACGGCCGAGCTGGAGCCTAAAGGCGCCGCTCCTGCCAAGAAAAAGCCTTAAGCGGAGTTCGGGATGACCATGCAACAACGCATCGAATCGACGCTCGGGCTGTTACAGCCCGAGCACCTGCAAGTGCTGGATGAAAGCCACATGCACAGCCGTGGGTTGCAGACCCACTTCAAGGCCGTGGTGGTCAGCCAGCAGTTTGAAGGCCTCAATCGCGTCAAGCGTCACCAGAAGGTGTACGGCACGTTGGGCGAACTGATGGGCGAGTTCCATGCGTTGGCGCTGCATACCTACACGCCGCAAGAATGGGCACAGATCGGCGCGGCTCCGGCTTCGCCGACCTGCGCTGGCGGCAGCAAGCATTAAGATCAAAAGATCGCAGCCTGCGGCAGCTCCTACAGGAGAATGCATTCCTGTGTAGGAGCTGCCGCAGGCTGCGATCTTTTTTGCTAGAATCCGCAACGCGCCGCTTACCCGGCGCGTTTTTTTTCGCATCCGGTTCACCCCTTACGAGGGTAGCCACCTGGAGAATTACCCATGACACAACAGATTGTCGTGGCGGCACTGTATAAGTTCGTCACCCTGGAAGATTACGTCGCCCTGCGCGAGCCGCTGCTGCAAGCGATGGTCGACAACGGCATCAAAGGCACGCTGCTGATCGCCGAAGAAGGCATCAACGGCACCGTGTCCGGCAGCCGCGAAGGCATTGACGGGCTGATGGCCTGGCTCAAGAACGACCCGCGCATGGACGACATCGATCACAAAGAGTCGTACTGCGACGAGCAGCCGTTCTATCGCACCAAAGTCAAACTCAAGAAAGAAATCGTCACCTTGGGCGTTGAAGGCGTGGACCCGAACAAAAAGGTCGGCACCTATGTGGATCCGCAGAACTGGAACGCGCTGATCAGCGATCCCGAAGTGCTGCTGATCGACACCCGCAACGATTACGAAGTCTCGATTGGCACCTTCGAAGGCGCCATCGATCCGAAGACCACCAGTTTTCGCGAATTCCCCGACTACATCAAAGCCAATTTCGACCCGGCCGTGCACAAGAAAGTCGCGATGTTCTGCACCGGCGGCATTCGTTGCGAAAAGGCTTCGAGCTACATGCTCAGCCAGGGTTTTGACGAGGTCTATCACCTCAAGGGTGGCATCCTGAAGTACCTCGAAGAGGTGCCGCAGGAAGAAACCAAATGGCAGGGCGACTGCTTCGTGTTCGATAACCGCGTGACCGTGCGCCACGACCTCAGCGAAGGCGACTACGATCAATGTCATGCCTGTCGTACGCCTGTCAGCGTCGAAGACCGCGCGTCCGAGCACTATGTGGCCGGCATCAGTTGCCCGCATTGCTGGGATAAGCTGAGCGAGAAAACCCGTCGCAGTGCCATCGACCGGCAGAAGCAGATCGAACTGGCCAAGGCGCGCAACCTGCCGCACCCGATCGGTTACAACTACAAGCAAACTCCTTCCGAGGCTTGAGCCATGTCTGTACGTCGCCTGCTCTATGTGATGGACCCGATGTGTTCCTGGTGCTGGGGCTTTGCGCCAGTGGCCAACGCGCTGGTCGAGCAGGCGCAGGCGGCGGGGGTGGACGTGCATCTGGTCGTCGGCGGTTTGCGCACCGGCAGCGGCTCAGCGCTGGAGCCGACCACCCGGCGCTACATCCTTGAACACTGGCAGGCGGTCCACGAGGCCACTGGCCAACCGTTCAAGTTTGAAGGCGCGCTGCCTGACGGGTTCGTCTACGACACCGAGCCTGCCTGTCGGGCGCTGGTGACGGCGCGCAGCCTGGCACCGGATTGCGCGTGGAAACTGCTCGGGTTGATCCAGCAGGCCTTCTACGCCGAAGGTCGCGACGTCACTCACGCCAGTGTGTTGGTGGAGCTGGCGGAGCAGGCCGGTTTGCCGCGCATCGAATTCGCCGCCGCCTTTGACCGTGCCGATCAGCACGCAGCCACCGCTGCCGATTTCACCTGGGTCCAGGACCTGGGCATTGCCGGTTTCCCGACCTTGCTGGCAGAGCGTGATGGTCAATTGGCGTTGCTGACCAATGGGTATCAACCGTTGAATGTGTTGTCACCGTTGCTCGGCCGCTGGCTGGAGCGCGCTGCCTGTGCATGACCTGCCCGACGACGTTCCAGCCCCTGCACGTGTCGACCGTCTGAGCTGGGCAGAAATCCGTCGCCTGGCCCTTCACCATAAAAAATCCCTGTGGATCGCCAACGGCGTCGCGGTATTGGCAACGCTGTGCAGCGTGCCGATCCCCTTGCTGTTGCCGTTGCTGGTGGACGAAGTACTGCTGGGCCACGGCGACGCCGCGCTGAAAATCATGAACCACGCGCTGCCCGACGTCTGGCAGAAAGCTGCGGGTTACATTGGCCTGATGCTGCTGGTGACTCTGGCACTACGCTGTGCGGCGTTGTTGTTCAACGTGGTGCAGGCGAAGTTGTTTGCGGCGCTGGCCAAGGACATCGTGTATCGGATCCGGGTGCGGTTGATCGAACGGCTCAAATGCATTTCGCTGGGGGAATACGAAAGCCTGGGCAGCGGCACGGTGACTACGCACCTGGTCACCGATCTGGACACCGTGGACAAATTCGTCGGCGAAACCCTCAGTCGTTTCCTCGTGGCGATGCTGACGCTGGTGGGCACCGCCTCGATCCTGATGTGGATGCACTGGAAACTCGCGCTGCTGATCCTGCTGTTCAACCCGCTGGTGATCTATGCCACGGTGCAGTTGGGCAAGCGGGTCAAACACCTGAAGAAACTCGAGAACGACAGCACCTCGCGCTTCACCCAGGCCTTGACCGAAACCCTGGATGCCATCCAGGAAGTGCGCGCCGGTAATCGTCAGGGTTTTTTCCTCGGACGGCTTGGCCAGCGAGCGCGTGAAGTGCGCGATTACGCGGTGAACTCGCAGTGGAAAACCGATGCATCGAACCGCGCCAGCGGCTTGCTGTTCCAGTTCGGCATCGATATTTTTCGCGCCGCGGCCATGCTCACCGTGCTGTTTTCCGACCTGTCCATCGGCCAGATGCTGGCCGTGTTCAGCTACCTGTGGTTCATGATCGGTCCGGTGGAACAACTGCTCAACCTGCAATACGCCTTTTACGCCGCCGGCGGTGCGCTGTCGCGGATCAACGAGTTGTTGGCCCGTGCTGATGAGCCGCAATACAGCGGCAGTGTCGACCCGTTTCAGGGGCGCGACACGGTAGGCATCGAAGTTCAGGGATTGAGTTTCGGCTATGGCGACGAATTGGTGCTGAACCAAATGAACCTGTCGATTGCCCCCGGTGAAAAAGTCGCGATTGTCGGCGCCAGCGGGGGAGGCAAAAGCACCCTGGTGCAGTTGCTGCTGGGCTTGTACACACCGTTGGCCGGCACCATCCGTTTCGGTGGTTCGACTCAGGAAGAGATCGGCCTGGAAACCGTGCGTGAAAATGTCGCCGTGGTCTTGCAGCACCCGGCACTGTTCAACGACACCGTGCGCGCCAACCTGACCATGGGCCGCGAACGCACCGATGAAGCCTGCTGGCAGGCATTGGAAATTGCTCAGCTGCACAACACGGTGCGTGAACTGCCCAATGGCCTGGACAGTATTGTCGGGCGCTCCGGTGTGCGTTTATCCGGCGGGCAGCGTCAACGCCTGGCGATTGCGCGGATGGTGTTGGCCGAACCCAAGGTGGTAATCCTCGACGAGGCCACGTCCGCCCTGGACGCGGCCACCGAATACAACCTGCACCAGGCACTGGCGCGGTTCTTGAGCAACCGCACCACGCTGATCATTGCGCACCGGTTGTCGGCCGTGAAACAGGCCGACCGTGTTCTGGTATTCGACGGTGGCCAGGTTGCCGAGGATGGCGACCATCAGCAGCTGATTGCCGATGGTGGTTTGTACGCCAAGCTTTATGGGCATTTACAGCAGCACTAGATTAATGCCACAAGACGTTCAGGGCATTTTCCCCGGCAAGGATTAGCACATGAAGACGAGCCAGCCCTGAATCGCCGGGACTGTGCTGCTGTTGAGCATGAGCTTCCCCGGCTTGCCTAGAGTGAGAACCCATCCTAGTCTAGCGGTAGCGTTTTCGTCCGGACGACGATCGAGCAGTGTTAAGACAAGGGACCTCATGAAGCCAAAAAGGACTCTCGCAACCCCTCGGTTGTTGGGCATCGTCTGGCCTTTTATCGCCGTCGTGTTATTTCAGGCATTGTTGGGAGGCGGCAGTCTTTACGTTCTTTCGGCGGTTCGCGGTTACGTCGGCGGGGAAAGCCTGTGGTCCAAGGGCCAGAAAGACGCCATCTATTACCTCAATCTCTACGCCGACAGTCGCGACGAAACGATTTTTCTCAAATACCAGAACGCGATTGCGGTGCCTCAGGGTGGCCATGAATTGCGTCTGGCGCTGGACCATCAGCCACCGAATATCGAGGCAGCGCGAATCGCGATCCTCAAGGGCGGCAACCACCCGGACGACGTCTCCAGTCTGATTTGGCTGTACCTCAATTTCCGGAATTTCAGTTACCTGGAAAAAGCCATCGAGCTGTGGACGGTCGGTGACGCGTACCTGGTGCGACTCGATGACGTCGCGCGGGAGATGCATCAGCGTATTGCCGATAGCCAGGTCACCGATGCCGACGTCAAACGCTGGAAAGAGCAGATTTTTGCCATCAATGATGGCGTGACGCCTGCCGCCAAAGCATTCAGCGATGCCTTGGGCGAAGGCTCGCGGGTGATTCTCCGGCTGCTGTTGGTGACGAACCTGGCTACTGCGTTGGGTTTGATTGTGTTGGCGCTGTTGCGTACGCATAAACTGCTCAAGCAGCGCCATGCCTTCGCCGATGCCTTGCAGTTGGAGAAAGACCGGGCGCAGATCACTCTGCAATCGATTGGCGACGGGGTTATCACCACGGACGTCGAGGGCGCGATTGTCTATATGAATCCGGCCGCCGAGGCCTTGACTCACTGGAAGGCCGAACAGGCGGCGGGGTTGCCATTGGCGGCGCTGTTCAATCTGCTGGACGAGAGTGCTCAGGCCGACGGTTTTACCTTGATCGAGCACATTTTGAGCGGTCAGCTCAGCGGTGGCAGCGAGCATTCAAAACTGATCCAGCGTCTGGATGGCAGCACGGTTTCGGTCACTCTGGTCGGCGCGCCGATCCGCAATACGGGCAGGGTCAGTGGCACCGTGCTGGTGCTGCATGACATGACCCAGGAGCGGCAATACATCGCCAATCTGTCGTGGCAGGCGACTCATGATGCGCTGACCGGATTGGCCAACCGCCGCGAGTTCGAATATCGGCTGGAGCAGGCCCTGCATAACCTGACGCGCCAGGCGGGGCGTCACGCCTTGATGTTTCTCGACCTGGATCAATTCAAACTGGTCAACGACACCTGCGGCCATGCGGCGGGCGACGAGTTGTTGCGGCATATCTGTGCGTTGTTGCAATCAGGTTTGCGCGAAGGCGACACCCTGGCCCGGCTAGGGGGTGACGAGTTTGGCGTTCTGTTGGAAAACTGCGCGCCGCAAGCAGCCGAGAAAATCGCCGAAGGCCTGCGCCAGACCGTGCAGAACCTGCATTTTGTCTGGAAAGGCCGGCCGTTCGTGACCACCGTGAGCATTGGCCTGGTGCATGTGGTCCAGAGTCCGGCCACCCTTGAAGCTTCATTGCGTGCCGCTGACATGGCCTGTTATATGGCCAAGGAAAAGGGCCGCAACCGGGTTCAGGTCTATCACGCCGACGACTCGGAACTGTCCTTGCGGTTTGGCGAAATGGCCTGGGTGCAGCGCCTGCACGTGGCGCTGGAAGAAGACCGCTTCTGCCTGTACGCCCAGGAAATCGCGCCTCTTGGCCCTGGTGAGCATGGCGGCGGGCATATCGAAATACTGCTGCGCCTGCATGACGAAGCGGGACGCATGATTCTGCCGGACAGTTTCATTCCGGCCGCCGAGCGTTACGGTTTGATGACATCGATTGATCGTTGGGTGGTGGAGAACGTTTTCAAAGTCATTGCCCAGTGCGTCGCCGAAGAGCGCGAAGGGCCGTTGGCCATGTGTGCGATAAATCTGTCAGGTATTACTATCGGAGATGAGGCATTCCTGGACTTCCTTCGTGAACAGTTTGTTGCATATTCAATTCCACCTGAAATGATTTGTTTTGAAATTACAGAAACCAGCGCGATTGCAAATCTGGCTAGCGCAACTAAATTTATCAATGAACTCAAAGGTTTAGGTTGTCATTTTTCGCTAGATGACTTTTGTGCCGGTATGTCCTCATTCGCTTACTTGAAACATTTACCTGTAGACTTCCTGAAGATCGACGGGAGTTTCGTAAAGGATATGCTGGACGACCCGATTAACCGCGCCATGGTCGAAGTGATCAATCACATCGGTCATGTCATGGGTAAGCGCACGATTGCAGAGTTCGTTGAAACACCTCAGATCGAGCAGGCATTGCTGGAGATCGGAGTGGATTACGCTCAAGGGTATGTGATTGAACGCCCGCATCTGTTTACCTGGGATAGTTTGCAAAGTCGTCCTGCCAGGCCCCGATCCTTGTTGTTCAAGGCGCCGGGTACGTTCCGTTGAAATCTCTTGTTGATCTTAAAATCACAATCAAAAGGAGCGCGACAGTGATCGAGACATTCAACAGAACCGGACCACTCATGGAAGCTGCAAGTTATCCCGCCTGGGCTCAGCAACTGATCCAGGATTGCAGCGAGAGCAAGCGCCGGGTTGTCGAACACGAACTGTATCAACGCATGCGAGATAACAGACTCAGTGCAAAAACCATGCGTCAGTACCTTATTGGTGGCTGGCCGGTGGTCGAACAGTTCGCTTTATACATGGCACAGAACCTGACCAAGACCCGGTTTGCGCGCCACCCTGGCGAAGACATGGCGCGTCGCTGGCTGATGCGCAACATTCGCGTCGAATTGAACCATGCCGACTACTGGGTGCACTGGAGCCGTGCCCACGGTATCAGCCTGGAAGATCTGCAAGCGCAACACGTGGCACCAGAGCTTCACGCCTTGAGCCATTGGTGCTGGCACACCAGTTCGTCGGACTCGCTGATCGTGGCCATCGCCGCCACCAATTACGCCATCGAAGGGGCGACGGGGGAGTGGTCGGCCCTGGTTTGCTCCAATGGCGTCTATGCGGCCTCGTTCCCCGAGGAAGATCGCAAGCGGGCCATGAAGTGGTTGAAGATGCATGCCCAGTACGACGATGCCCATCCATGGGAAGCCTTGGAAATCATCTGCACCTTGGCGGGCATGAACCCGAGCAAAGCGCTGCAAGTGGAATTGCGCCAGGCGGTCTGCAAAAGTTACGACTACATGTATCTGTTCCTGGAGCGTTGCATGCAGTTGGAATTGGCAGCAAAAGCACCTGTAGCCCGTGAGCGGATGGAGCTGGCCGAAAGCTGATCCTCTGAAAGCAACACAAACCAAATGTGGGAGCGGGCTTGCTCGCGAAGAGGGCTTAACATTCAACAGAGATGCTGAATGTAAGACCGCTTTCGCGAGCAAGCCCGCTCCCACATTGGTGATACAGCGGTGCTGAAATATCAGCCTGCCATTGCCAACCGGTTACGCCCCTCACGCTTGGCCACATACAACGCACTGTCGGCCCGTCGCAACAAACTCTCGGCAGACTCGCCGGGCAGCAGCGTCGAGCAACCGATGCTGACCGTCAGTTCGATCATCTTGCCCTCGGCCACATAGTCCTGAGCCTGCGCCGCAAACCGCAGTCGTTCACCGACCATGGCTGCTGCTTCCCGACTGGTGTTGGAAAGCAGAATCAGAAATTCTTCGCCACCAAAGCGGAACACCATGTCGACGTTGCGCAACTGGTTTTTGATCGAGGCTGCGACGGCCTTCAGCACTTCATCGCCGGCGCTGTGCCCGTAGGTGTCGTTGATCTGTTTGAAGTGATCGATGTCCAGCATCAACAGCGACAGGGGCTGCGAGTGTCGCCGCGACATCTCGATTTCCCGTTCCAGCGTCTGATCCATGGCGATGCGGTTGCCGGTATCGGTCAGCGGATCACGCAATGCACTTTGGGTCGCCGCTCGGTAAAGCAGGGCGTTTCGCATGGGGAAGAGCAGGGTCGACAACAGTGACTCCAGGTTGCCCTGTTCCTGTTCGCTGAAACGTTGATTGCGACGGAACACCAGCTCACCCAATTGCTCGCCTTCATGGCTGAGGCTGTAGCTGATTGAATGATGGCCTCGCGCGCCGAATTGCAGGCGCAAGTCGCTGGGCTGATGTTCGTAACTCAAGGCATCCAGCGGCACCAGGCGCTGAATTTCACGGAAGAAAAGTCCGAGAATGCGTTGCGGCTCAAGACTGGTTTGCAGTTGCAGGCCCAGCGTTTGACGCAACTGCGCAAGACTGTCGGGCCGCTCCAGGAGGGGAGGCTGCTGACCAAAGCCCAGGCGTTGCAATTTGGCACTGTCGAAGTCAATTGCGTTGGTCTGGGAAGGTGATTTCATATGGCGTGAGCCCCTAAGCAGTAAGGCTGTCTTACAGGCTGGGTGAGAGCGGCTTTGGGCTGCGCGTCATACTGGTCCATCAGTCCCGTAGGACATTTGGCACGAGTTTAGTCCGCTTTGCCGAAGATTAGTAACCTCTCGGCTCAAGCTCCGCCTCGTCTGCTTTCACACGGCGTGTCTGAACAAAATTAGAGCGAAAGTCGTGCCATTCGGTTCAGTCGAATAAAAAGCTTTAAAAATCAAAATGCTGGAAGGTCATGCGAGGGGAGTTGCGCAGCATGATGACATTTATTTGACTTGAAGCAGGGGTAGTTACCACCGGGTTTGAGTGCCGCGGCGGGAAGCCGTCGCGGCAGAAAAGCGACGCACGGGCACTACTGAGCGTTGAATGCCTGGCCATTGATGCCGGTGCTGTCCGGACCCATGAGGTAAAGGTAGACCGGCATGATCTCCTCAGGGGTTGGATTATTCAGCGGGTTTTCACCGGGGTAGGCTTGGGCGCGCATGCTGGTGCGGGTGGCGCCGGGGTTGATGCTGTTGGAGCGCACCGGTGCCACGGTGTCTACTTCGTCGGCCAGGGTTTGCATCAGGCCTTCGGTGGCGAACTTGGAAACGCCGTAAGCGCCCCAATACGCACGGCCCTTGCGACCGACGCTGCTGGAGGTGAACACCACCGAGGCGTCCTGAGACAGCTTGAGCAGTGGCAGCAAGGTGCTGGTGAGCATGAACATGGCGTTGACGTTGACGTGCATGACGCGCATGAAATTCTCGCCGGACAACTGCTCGATCGGTGTGCGCGGCCCGATGATGGATGCGTTGTGCAGCAAGCCGTCGAGGTGGCCGAACTCGGTCTCGATCATGGCTGCCAGTTCATCGTATTGATGAGGCAGTGCGGTTTCCAGATTGAACGGAATCACGGCCGGTTGTGGATGCCCTGCCGCTTCGATTTCGTCATAGACCTGAGTCAGGTTGGCCTCGGTCTTGCCCAGCAGCAGCACGGTGGCGCCGTGGGCGGCGTAGGTTTTTGCAGCGGCAGCACCGATGCCACGGCCAGCGCCGGTGACCAGGATGACCCGGTCCTTGAGCAAGTCAGGGCGGGCGGAATAATCAAACATAAAAACCTCAACATAATCCGTTAACAGGGCCGAAAAGATCGCAGCCTTCGGCAGCTCCTACGCCGATCGCGGTTCTCCTGTAGGAGCTGCCGCAGGCTGCGATCTTTTGATTTGAATCAGCAACTGCACAAAGCGTTATCCAACACCTCGAGCAACGCCAGCGGATGATCGATCACTACGTCCGCGCCCCAGTGCTTGGGGTTATCGTCCGGGTGAATATAACCGTAGGTCACCGCACAGGTTTTGGTGCCGGCATCGCGGCCGGACTCGATGTCCCGCAGGTCATCGCCGACAAACAGCACGCTGGCCGGGTCCAGGTCGAGCATCTTGCACGCCAAAATCAACGGCTCCGGATCCGGTTTGCTGTTCTTCACATGATCGGGGCAAATCAGCACTTTCGAACGGTCAGCCAAGCCCAACTGCTGCATGATCGGCTCGGCGAAACGTACCGGCTTGTTAGTGACCACGCCCCAGATCAGGTTGGCCTTTTCGATTTTTTCCAGCACCTGGGCCATGCCGTCGAACAGATGGCTGTGGACCGCGCAACCCTTGAGGTAGCGGTCGAGGAATTCCTGACGCAGTTCCTCGAACCCCGGCGATTCCGGGTCCATGGAAAAGTTTGCGGCGACCATCGCCTTGGCGCCACCGGAAATTTCATCGCGAATGTGTTGAGTGTTGATTGGCGGCAAACCACGATCAGCGCGCATCGCCTGGCAGATGGCGATGAAATCCGGCGCGGTGTCGAGCAGGGTGCCGTCCATGTCGAAAAGAACTGCTCTGATACGCATCGGCTTACTCCTCGCGCAGGGTCTGGATCATGTAATTGACGTCCACATCGGTCGCCAGTTTGTAATGCTTGGTCAGTGGATTGTAGGTCAGGCCGATGATGTCCTTGACGGTCAGGCCGGCCATGCGGCTCCAGGCGCCAAGCTCGGAGGGGCGGATGAATTTCTTGAAGTCGTGGGTGCCGCGAGGCAGCAACTTCATGATGTATTCGGCGCCGACGATGGCGAACAGATAGGCCTTCGGGTTGCGGTTGATGGTGGAGAAGAACACCTGGCCGCCCGGTTTGACCATCTTGAAGCAGGCGCGGATCACCGACGATGGATCCGGCACGTGTTCGAGCATTTCCAGGCAGGTGACCACGTCGAATTGTTCGGGCATTTCTTCAGCCAGGGCTTCGGCGGTGATCTGCCGGTACTCGACGCTCACGCCGGATTCCAGCTGATGCAGTTGAGCGACGGCCAGCGGCGCTTCGCCCATGTCGATGCCCATCACGGTCGCGCCGCGCTGGGCCATGGCTTCGCTGAGGATGCCGCCGCCGCAACCGACGTCGAGGACTTTCTTGCCGGCCAGATGGACCCGCTCGTCGATCCAGTTGACCCGTAGCGGGTTGATGTCGTGCAGCGGTTTGAACTCGCTTTCGCGATCCCACCAGCGATGGGCCAGGGCTTCGAATTTGGCGATTTCGGCGTAGTCGACGTTGCTCATGGTGTCAGTCCTCTAAAACTTGAAAAATCCTGTTGCCCCGGTTTTGGTCCAGGGTGCTTACAATTCGGTGCTTACGATTCGGCATGGCCGCTGATGCGCTGGCCCCAGGCCTTGGCGGTGGCGCACAGCTGCGCCTCATCCAGGCGGGTCAGGCGGCGGTCGTCGAGCAGTTGCTTGCCGGCGACCCAAAGATGTTTCACGCAGTCGCGGCCAGTGGCATAGATCAGTTGCGAAACCGGATCGTAGACCGGTTGCTGCGCCAGGCCCGACAGGTCGAACGCGACGATGTCCGCCGCTTTACCGACTTCCAGCGAACCCGTTTCAGCTTCGATGCCCAGCGCACGGGCGCCATTGAGCGTGGCCATGCGCAGGGCGCGATGGGCGTCCAGCGCCGTGGCCGAGCCGGCGACGGCCTTGGCCAGCAACGCAGCGGTGCGGGTTTCGCCGAGCAGGTCGAGGTCATTATTGCTGGCCGAGCCATCGGTGCCGACCGCCACGTTGACCCCGGCCCGCCACAAACGCTCGACCGGGCAGAAACCGCTGGCCAGTTTCAGGTTCGACTCCGGGCAATGAATCACATGGGTGTTACTTTCTACCAGCAGCATCAGGTCTTCATCGCTGATCTGGGTCATGTGAACGGCCTGCAGGCGCGGCCCGAGCAGGCCCAGGCGACCGAGGCGGGCCAACGGGCGTTCGCCGCACTGCTCGACCGACTGCTGCACTTCGAAAGCGGTTTCATGGACGTGCATGTGAATCGAGGCGTCCAGTTCTTCGGCGATCACCCGGATTTTTTCCAGGGTTTCGTCGCCCACGGTGTAGGGTGCATGGGGTCCAAAGGTGACTTTGATCCGCTCGTGATGCTTGAGATCACCGAATAATTCGACGCCCTGACGAATGGCTTCATCTGCCGTGGCAGCGCCTGGAATCGGGAAATCGAGGATCGGAATGGCGATCTGGGCGCGAATGCCGCTGTTATGGACGCGTTCGCTGGCGACCTTCGGGAAGAAATACATGTCGGAGAAACAGGTGATGCCGCCTTTGATCTGCTCGGCGATGGCCAAGTCAGTGCCATCGCGTACAAAAGCCTCGTCGACCCACTTGGCTTCGGCCGGCCAGATGTGGTTTTCCAGCCAGCTCATCAAGGGCAGATCGTCGGCCAGGCCGCGGAACAGCGTCATTGCCGCATGCCCGTGAGCATTGATCAGGCCGGGGCTGAGCAGCATGTCCGGCAATTCGCGGACTTCGGTTGCGTTAAACTTCAAGGCTGCTGCGCGCGGGCCGATAAATACGATACGACCGTCGCGGATGCCCAGGGCATGCTCTTTAAGGACCACGCCAGCCGGTTCGACAGGTACCAGCCAGGTCGGCAGCAATAACAGGTCGAGCGCAGCGGTGGGGGTCGGCATCGAAAGTCGGTTCCAGTGCTTTTGTAAAGGATGGCGAAGTATACCCGAGCGTCTTCGCGGGGGGATCGCTATAATCGATGGCTTTTGTTCATGAGTGCGGGGTAAGTGGATGCGCGATCGACTGTTGGCTGCGGAGAAGGTGAAAGCCATCGATTGGCGTGATGGCGCCCTGTATCTGCTGGATCAGCGTATTTTGCCATTCGAGCAAACCTGGATCGCCTACACCAGCGCCGCGGGCGTGGCTGAGGCCATTCGCTCAATGGTGGTGCGCGGCGCGCCGGCCATTGGTATCAGTGCGGCGTATGCCATGGTGCTGTCAGCCCGCGCCCGAATTGCCGAGGGCGGTGACTGGCAGGCCGCGTGGGAAGAGGATTACGCATTACTGGCCGATTCCCGTCCAACAGCGGTTAATCTGTTCTGGGCCTTGAGTCGCATGCGCGACCGCCTGGACCGCCTCAAGGACGACGCAGACCCTCTGGCGGCGCTGGAGGCCGAAGCCATCGCCATCCATGAAAGTGATCGCGAAGCCAACCTGACCATGGCTCAGTTGGGCGTGGACTTGATCCGCAAGCATCAGGGCAACGCCCAGGCGATCCTCACGCACTGCAACACCGGCGCACTGGCCACCGGCGGCTTCGGCACGGCACTGGGGGTGATTCGCGGGGCGTTCATCGAAGGCATGGTCGAGCGCGTCTACGCCAACGAAACCCGCCCATGGCTGCAGGGTTCGCGATTGACCGCATGGGAATTGGCCAATGAAGGCATTCCGGTGACCCTCAATGTCGATTCCGCCGCCGCGCACATCATGAAAACCAAGGGTGTGACCTGGGTGATCGTCGGTGCTGACCGCATCACCGCCAATGGTGATGTGGCGAACAAGATCGGCACCTACCAACTGGCGGTCAACGCCATGCACCACGGCGTGCGCTTCATGGTGGTGGCGCCGAGTTCGACCATCGACATGAACCTGGCCAGTGGCGATGAGATTCCCATCGAAGAGCGCGATGGTCGCGAGTTGCTGGAAGTCGGTGGCAAGCGGCTCGGGGCGGATGTCGATGCGTTCAACCCGGTGTTCGATGTGACCCCGGCTGACCTGATCGATGTGATCGTCACCGAAAAAGGCATCGTCGAACGGCCGGATACCGCGAAAATGGCGCAGTTGATGTGCCGCAAGCGATTGCATTAAGGCTCTTTGGCGTCTGATAAATTGCCTTCGCGAGCAAGCCCGCTCCCACATTGGATCAGTGTCGGTACAAATTCTGCGACCGACTCGGTCCAATGTGGGAGCGGGCTTGCTCGCGAAGAGGCCCTGACAGTCAACAAATATCGCTGATCAGGCCGCTGATTCTCCATTCAACACGGCTCTAAGCCCCTCTCGTCCCTTTCAAGCCTGTCACCGGTCAACTAACTATGCTCCATGCGCATCTGGGGGATAGGTGCGTGGCGGCTCTTGTGATAACATCCGGCGGTTTCCAGGGTAGCCTGATGTGGCTGCCTTTACTGCGCAGATCCATGGCATAACTCGTTGATTTGTCGTAAGTCGGTGCACGGCACTCAGTCTGCATCGGCGAGCTTCGTTCGTCCCATATGGATGTGACGAAGTTTCACCAGAAAAAGGAATCAGGCTTCTCATGGGCGAACTGGCCAAAGAAATCCTCCCGGTCAATATCGAAGACGAGCTGAAGCAGTCCTACCTCGACTACGCGATGAGCGTGATTGTCGGGCGGGCACTGCCGGATGCGCGCGATGGCTTGAAGCCCGTGCACCGGCGTGTGCTGTTCGCGATGAGCGAGCTGGGCAACGACTTCAACAAGCCGTACAAGAAATCTGCCCGTGTTGTCGGTGACGTGATCGGTAAGTATCACCCTCACGGTGATACCGCGGTGTACGACACCATCGTTCGGATGGCGCAGCCATTCTCGCTGCGTTACCTGCTGGTAGACGGTCAGGGCAACTTCGGCTCGGTGGACGGCGACAACGCCGCGGCCATGCGATACACCGAAGTGCGCATGACCAAGCTGGCGCACGAGCTGCTCGCTGACCTGCACAAAGAAACCGTGGACTGGGTGCCGAACTACGACGGCACCGAAATGATCCCGGCGGTCATGCCGACCCGTATTCCCAACCTGCTGGTCAACGGCTCCAGCGGTATCGCCGTGGGCATGGCGACCAACATCCCGCCGCACAACCTCGGTGAAGTCATCGACGGTTGCCTGGCACTCATCGACAACCCGGAACTGACCGTCGATGAGCTGATGCAATACATCCCCGGTCCGGACTTCCCGACCGCCGCGATCATCAACGGTCGCGCCGGCATCATCGAAGCCTACCGCACCGGTCGCGGGCGCATTTACATGCGTGCCCGCTCGATGATCGAAGACATCGACAAGGTCGGTGGTCGTCAGCAGATCGTCATCACCGAACTCCCTTACCAGCTGAACAAGGCGCGTCTGATCGAGAAGATCGCCGAGCTGGTCAAAGAGAAGAAGCTCGAAGGCATCACCGAGCTGCGCGACGAGTCCGACAAGGACGGTATGCGCGTCGTGATCGAACTGCGTCGCGGCGAAGTGCCTGAGGTGATCCTCAACAATCTCTACGCCCAGACCCAGCTGCAAGCGGTGTTCGGTATCAACATCGTCGCGCTGATCGACGGCCGTCCGCGGATCCTGAACCTCAAGGACCTGCTGGAAGCGTTCGTTCGTCACCGTCGCGAAGTGGTGACCCGTCGTACCGTGTTCGAGCTGCGTAAAGCGCGCGAACGTGGCCACATTCTGGAAGGTCAAGCGGTTGCCCTGTCGAACATCGACCCGGTCATCGCCCTGATCAAGGCCTCGCCAACGCCGTCGGAAGCCAAGGAAGCGCTGATCAGCACGGCCTGGGAATCTTCCGCCGTTGTCGCGATGGTCGAACGTGCCGGTGCCGATTCGTGCCGTCCAGAGACTCTGGACCCGCAATACGGTCTGCGCGACGGCAAGTACTTCCTGTCGCCGGAACAGGCGCAAGCCATTCTGGAACTGCGTCTGCACCGTCTGACCGGTCTGGAGCACGAAAAGCTGCTGGCCGAGTATCAAGAGATCCTCAACCAGATCGGCGAGCTGATCCGCATCCTCAGCAGCGCCACGCGCCTGATGGAAGTGATCCGCGAAGAGCTGGAAGTGATCCGCGCCGAATACGGCGATGTGCGTCGCACCGAGATTCTCGATGCCCGTCTCGACCTGACCCTGGGCGACATGATCCCGGAAGAAGAGCGCGTCGTGACCATTTCCCACGGTGGCTACGCCAAGACCCAGCCATTGGCTGCGTACCAGGCTCAGCGTCGTGGCGGTAAAGGCAAATCGGCCACCGGCGTCAAGGATGAGGACTACATCGCTCACCTGCTGGTCGCCAACAGCCACACCACGCTGCTGCTGTTCTCCAGCAAAGGCAAAGTGTACTGGCTGAAAACCTACGAAATCCCGGAAGCGTCCCGCGCTGCCCGTGGTCGTCCGCTGGTCAACCTGCTGCCGCTGGACAGTGATGAATACATCACCACCATGCTGCCGGTCGAGGAATACACCGAAGGTCACTTCATCTTCATGGCCACTGCCAAAGGCACCGTGAAGAAGACCCCGCTGGAATCCTTCAGCCGTCAACGCAGCGTCGGTCTGATCGCGCTGGAGCTGGACGAAGGTGACGTACTGATCTCTGCCGCCATTACCGATGGCGAGCGTGAAGTCATGCTGTTCTCCGACGGCGGCAAGGTGACTCGCTTCAAGGAAACCGACGTTCGTGCCATGGGCCGTACCGCTCGCGGTGTCCGTGGCATGCGTCTGCCGGAAGGCCAGAAGCTGATTTCCATGCTGATCCCGGAAGAAGGCAGCCAGATCCTCACCGCTTCGGCACGTGGTTTCGGCAAGCGCACTGCGATCACCGAGTTCCCAGAGTACAAGCGTGGCGGTCAGGGCGTTATCGCCATGGTCAGCAACGAGCGTAACGGCCGTCTGGTCGGCGCAGTCCAGGTGCTCGATGGCGAGGAGATCATGCTGATTTCCGACCAGGGTACGTTGGTTCGTACCCGTGTCGACGAAGTCTCCAGCCTGGGCCGTAACACCCAGGGCGTAACCTTGATCAAGCTGGCCAGCGATGAAACGCTGGTGGGCCTGGAGCGGGTTCAGGAGCCGTCGGAAGTCGAAGGCGAAGAGCTGGAAGGCGAAGGGCTCGAAGGTGAAGAGGGTGCAGTGTTCGACGGTGAAGTCGTGATCGACGACGTTGCCGAAGACCAGCAACTCGACGCCGCCGCTGACGAAGAGCCGCAAGAGTAAGCGGGCAAGCAGGGGGCGGATGAAGATTCGCCCCCTTGTTGTTTGTCCGTATGAAAATATCGACACCCATGGAGATCCCTTGTGGGAGCGGGCTTGCTCGCGAAGACGGACTGACATTCAGCATAGATGTCGCCTGTTGCACCGCTTTCGCGAGCAAGCCCGCTCCCACATTGGATCTGTGTCGACTGATATGTTTGTACGATCCACCAAATCAGAGCGAGATTGGATGTGAGCAAGAGAGCCTATAACTTCTGTGCCGGTCCTGCGGCGCTTCCCGAAGCTGTCCTGAAACGCGCCCAGGGTGAACTCCTTGATTGGCACGGCAAGGGCTTGTCGGTCATGGAAATGAGCCATCGCAGCGATGAGTTCGTGTCCATTGCCACCAAGGCCGAGCAGGATCTGCGTGATCTGCTGAATATCCCCTCGAACTATAAAGTGCTGTTTCTGCAAGGTGGCGCGAGCCAGCAATTTGCTCAGATTCCTCTGAACCTGTTGCCGGAAAGCGGCACCGCCGACTATATCGACACCGGTATCTGGTCGCAGAAAGCTATCGAAGAAGCCTCGCGCTACGGCCACGTCAACGTTGCCGCCACCGCCAAGCCTTACGACTATTTCGCTATTCCCGGCCAGAACGAATGGAGCCTGTCCAAAGACGCGGCCTACGTTCACTACGCACCGAACGAAACCATTGGCGGCCTGGAATTCCAATGGATTCCGGAAACCGGCGATGTGCCGCTGGTCGCCGACATGTCCTCGGACATTCTCTCGCGTCCGGTGGATGTCTCGCGCTTCGGCATGATCTACGCCGGCGCCCAGAAAAACATCGGCCCGAGCGGCGTTGTCGTGAACATCGTTCGCGAAGACCTGCTGGGTCACGCCCGTTCCATTTGCCCGACCATGCTCAACTACAAGGTCGCGGCCGATAACGGCTCGATGTACAACACCCCGCCAACCCTGGCCTGGTACTTGTCCGGTCTGGTGTTCGAGTGGCTGAAAGAGCAGGGTGGTGTCGAAGCCATCGGCAAACTCAACGAAGTGAAGCAGCGCACGCTGTATGACTTCATCGACGCCAGTGGCTTGTACAGCAACCCGATCAACAAGTCGGACCGCTCGTGGATGAACGTGCCGTTCCGTCTGGCCGATGATCGTCTCGATAAGCCATTCCTGGCCGGTGCCGACGAACGTGGCCTGCTGAACCTCAAGGGCCACCGTTCCGTGGGTGGCATGCGTGCCTCCATCTATAACGCCGTCGATATCGTTGCGGTCAACGCACTGGTTTCGTACATGGCAGAGTTCGAGAAGGAACACGGCTAATGTCTGAGCAAGAACTCAAGGCACTGCGCCTGCGCATTGATGCTCTGGACGAAAAAGTCCTGGAGCTGATCAGTGAGCGCGCACGTTGCGCCCAGGAAGTTGCGCGAGTAAAGATGGCCTCGCTGGCCGAAGGCGAAGTGCCGGTGTTCTATCGTCCTGAGCGTGAAGCCCAGGTGCTCAAGCGTGTAATGGAGCGTAACCAGGGGCCGCTGGGCAACGAAGAGATGGCGCGGCTGTTCCGCGAAATCATGTCCTCGTGCCTGGCCCTCGAGCAGCCGCTGAAAGTGGCTTACCTCGGCCCTGAAGGCACCTTCACCCAAGCGGCGGCCATGAAGCATTTCGGCCATGCAGTGATCAGCAAGCCGATGGCGGCGATCGACGAAGTGTTCCGTGAAGTCGCGGCCGGTGCGGTGAACTTTGGCGTAGTCCCGGTGGAGAACTCCACCGAGGGTGCGGTCAACCACACCCTCGACAGCTTCCTCGAGCACGACATGGTGATCTGCGGCGAAGTCGAACTGCGGATTCACCATCACCTGTTGGTGGGTGAAAACACCAAGACCGACAGCATCAGCCGCATCTATTCCCACGCCCAGTCCCTGGCCCAGTGCCGCAAGTGGCTGGATGCCCATTACCCGAATGTCGAGCGCGTGGCGGTTTCGAGCAACGCCGAAGCGGCCAAGCGGGTCAAGGGTGAGTGGAACTCGGCGGCAATTGCCGGCGACATGGCCGCCGGTCTGTACGGGTTGACTCGTCTGGCCGAAAAAATCGAGGATCGTCCGGACAACTCCACGCGATTCCTGATGATTGGCAGCCAGGAAGTACCGCCGACCGGCGACGACAAGACTTCGATCATCGTTTCCATGAGCAACAAACCCGGCGCGCTCCACGAGCTGCTGGTGCCGTTCCATGACAACGGCATCGACCTGACACGCATCGAGACCCGTCCGTCGCGCAGCGGTAAATGGACCTACGTGTTCTTCATCGACTTCGTCGGCCACCATCGCGACCCGCTGGTCAAAGGTGTGCTGGAAAAGATCAGTCAGGAAGCAGTAGCACTCAAAGTGCTGGGTTCCTACCCGAAAGCAGTTCTCTAAGGGCGGTAGCAAATGAGTGGCAACTTCCTCGCTCTGGCACAGCCGGGCGTGCAACAACTTTCGCCTTACGTTCCGGGCAAGCCCGTGGACGAACTGGCCCGTGAGCTGAACCTCGATCCGGCCAATATCGTCAAACTGGCGAGCAACGAAAACCCGTTGGGCGCCAGTCCCAAGGCATTGGCAGCGATTCGCGAAGCGCTGACCGAGCTGACCCGCTATCCGGACGGCAACGGTTTTGCGCTCAAGACCCTGCTGGCCGATCAGTGCCGCGTCGAGCTCAACCAGGTAACGCTGGGCAACGGCTCCAACGACATTCTGGAGTTGGTGGCGCGTGCCTATCTGGCGCCAGGCCTGAACGCGGTATTCAGCGCCCATGCGTTTGCGGTCTATCCGATTGTCACTCAGGCCGTTGGTGCCCAGGCAAAAGTGATCCCGGCCAAAGACTGGGGCCACGATCTGCCGGCCATGCTCGCCGCGATCGATGCCGATACCCGTGTGGTGTTCATTGCTAACCCGAACAACCCGACCGGGACCTGGTTCGACGCCCAGGCGCTGGATGATTTCCTGCAGGACGTGCCGGCCCATGTGCTGGTGGTGCTGGACGAGGCCTACATCGAATACGCCGAAGGCAGCGACTTGCCGGATGGCCTGGACTATCTGGCGGCCTACCCGAACCTGCTGGTCTCGCGCACCTTCTCCAAGGCTTATGGTCTGGCGTCGCTGCGGGTCGGTTACGGCTTGTCCTCGGCCATCGTCGCCGATGTGCTGAACCGCGTGCGTCAGCCGTTCAACGTCAACAGCCTCGCACTGGCCGCCGCTTGTGCGGCGCTGCAAGATGTCGAGTACCTGGCCGAAAGTCGCCGCCTGAACGAGTCCGGCATGCAGCAGCTGCAAGCGGGTTTCCGCGAGCTGGGGTTGAGCTGGATTCCATCCAAAGGCAACTTCATCTGTGTCGATCTGGGTCGCGTTGCGGCTCCAGTGTTCGAGGGGTTGCTGCGCGAAGGCGTGATCGTGCGCCCGGTGGCCAACTACGGCATGCCGAACCACCTGCGTATCACCATCGGTTTGCCGGCGGAAAACAGCCGCTTCCTCGAAGCGCTGACCAAGGTTTTGGCCCGTGGTTGATGTCACTGCACTGCAATCTGCTCAACCTATGATCGGTCGCCTGGTGGTGGTTGGTCTGGGCTTGATCGGCGGTTCGTTTGCCAAAGGCCTGCGTGAAAGCGGTCTGTGTCGCGAAGTGGTCGGGGTCGATCTCGACCCGCAGTCGCGCAAGCTGGCGGTCGAGTTAGGCGTGGTGGATCGCTGCGAAGAAGACCTGGCGGCGGCTTGCCAGGGCGCTGATGTGATTCAGCTGGCGGTGCCGATCCTGGCCATGGAGAAACTGCTCGCGCTGTTGGCGGGCATGGACCTGGGGCAAGCGATTCTGACCGACGTCGGCAGCGCCAAGGGCAATGTGGTGCGCGCGGCGACCGAGGCGTTTGGCGGCATGCCGGCCCGCTTCGTGCCGGGGCATCCGATCGCCGGTTCCGAGCAGAGCGGGGTGGAAGCCTCCAATGCCGAACTGTTCCGTCGTCATAAAGTGATTCTGACGCCGCTGGATCAGACCGATCCGGCCGCGCTGGCAGTGGTCGACCGGTTGTGGCGCGAATTGGGCGCCGACGTCGAGCACATGCAGGTCGAGCGTCATGACGAAGTGCTGGCGGCGACCAGCCATCTGCCGCACTTGCTGGCGTTCGGTTTGGTCGATTCGTTGGCCAAACGCAATGAAAATCTTGAGATCTTCCGTTACGCTGCGGGCGGTTTCCGCGATTTCACAAGAATCGCCGGTAGCGACCCGGTCATGTGGCACGACATCTTCCTCGCCAACCGCGAAGCTGTCCTGCGCACACTCGATACATTTCGCAGCGACCTCGACGCCTTGCGCGACGCGGTCGATGCAGGGGATGGGCACCAATTATTGGGCGTGTTCACGCGCGCCCGGGTTGCCCGCGAGCATTTCAGTAAAATCCTGGCCCGCCGGGCCTATGTGGACGCTATGAATTCCAACGATCTGATTTTCCTGGCACAACCTGGTGGCCGCCTGACTGGGCGGATTCGTGTACCGGGCGACAAATCGATTTCCCACCGTTCGATCATGCTCGGTTCCCTGGCCGAGGGCGTCACCGAAGTGGAAGGTTTCCTTGAGGGCGAAGACGCTTTGGCAACCTTGCAGGCTTTCCGCGACATGGGTGTCGTCATCGAAGGTCCGCACCACGGTCGTGTGACCATCCACGGCGTCGGCCTGCATGGCCTGAAGCCTGCGCCGGGCCCGATCTATCTGGGCAACTCCGGTACCTCGATGCGTCTGCTGTCTGGCCTTTTGGCTGCGCAGAGCTTCGATAGCACGCTGACTGGCGATGCCTCGCTGTCCAAGCGTCCGATGAATCGCGTGGCTAATCCACTGCGCGAAATGGGCGCCGTGATCGAGACCGCTGCTGAAGGTCGTCCACCGATGACCATCCGTGGCGGCAACAAGCTCAAGGGGCTGACTTACACCATGCCGATGGCCAGCGCCCAGGTTAAATCCTGCCTGTTGCTGGCGGGTCTGTATGCCGAAGGCAAGACCACCGTCACCGAGCCGGCGCCGACTCGCGATCACACCGAGCGCATGCTGCGCGGCTTCGGCTACCCGGTCACCGTCAATGGTGCGACCGCCTCGGTCGAGTCCGGCCACAAGCTGACCGCGACCCACATTGAAGTGCCGGGCGACATCTCGTCGTCGGCGTTCTTCCTTGTAGCCGCGTCGATTGCCGAAGGTTCGGAACTGGTGCTCGAGCACGTCGGCATCAACCCGACCCGTACCGGCGTGATCGACATCCTGCGCCTGATGGGGGCGGACATCACCCTGGAAAACCAGCGTGAAGTGGGCGGCGAGCCGGTAGCGGATCTGCGCGTACGGGCAGCTAAACTCAAAGGTATCGAGATCCCCGAGGCGCTGGTTCCACTGGCCATCGACGAGTTTCCTGTGCTGTTCGTGGCCGCTGCCTGTGCCGAAGGGCGCACCGTGCTGCGCGGCGCCGAAGAGCTGCGCGTGAAGGAGTCGGACCGGATCCAGGTCATGGCGGATGGTTTGCTGGCACTGGGCGTCAAATGCGAGCCGACCCCGGACGGCATCATCATCGACGGCGGCCAGATCGGCGGCGGAGAAGTGCACGGTCACGGCGATCACCGGATTGCCATGGCGTTCAGCGTGGCTTCGTTGCGCGCCACTGCACCGATCCGCATCCATGACTGCGCCAACGTCGCGACCTCGTTCCCGAACTTCCTCGCGCTGTGTGCGCAGGTCGGTATCCGTGTTGCACAAGAGGCTCAGTCGTGATCAGCATCGCACCGGTTATAACCATTGATGGGCCTAGCGGCTCCGGCAAGGGGACTGTTGCCGGGATGCTGGCCAAGCGCCTGGGCTGGAACCTGCTGGATTCCGGTGCACTTTATCGATTGCTGGCATTCGCGGCGCATAACCACGGCGTCGATCTGACGAACGAAGAATTGCTCAAAAAACTTGCCGCTCATCTGGATGTGCAATTCATCGCGGCGACCGACGGTCAGCTGCAACGCATCATTCTGGAAGGCGACGAAGTCAGCGATGTCATTCGTACCGAAAGTATCGGCTCGGGTGCCTCGCAGGTCGCTGCGCTGCCCGCCGTTCGTGAAGCGCTGCTGCAGCGCCAGCGGGCCTTTCAGGAGCCGCCGGGTCTGGTGGCCGATGGTCGTGACATGGGGACGGTGGTTTTTCCGGACGCGCCGCTGAAGATATTCCTCACCGCCAGTGCCGAGGAGCGTGCGCGCCGTCGATACTTGCAGTTGAAGGGCAAAGTCGATGGTGTTAGTCTGTCGAGTCTGCTAGATGAGATACGTGCGCGCGATGAGCGTGACACCCAGCGCGCAGTAGCCCCGCTCAAACCGGCGGCCGACGCGATACAGCTGGATTCCACGGAGTTGTCCATCGATCAGGTGCTGGAACGCATCATGAGCGAGATCGCCATTCGCGATATCGCCGGGTGACCAAGAAAGCTGCAGGGGACCAGTCATAGTCCTGCGGTGTTTCTTTCATATGAAACTAACCCACACCGTCTGGGGTGTGGAGATGGGCGTATTCTTCGCCCTTATCAACAGGAATTAAAATGAGCGAAAGCTTTGCGGAACTCTTTGAAGAAAGCCTAAAAACCCTGAACCTTCAGGCAGGCTCCATCATCACCGGTGTTATCGTTGATATCGATTACCAGGCTCGCTGGGTAACCGTTCACGCTGGCCTGAAGTCTGAAGCACTCATCCCGCTTGAGCAGTTCTACAACGATGCTGGCGAGCTGAACATCAACGTCGGTGACGAAGTTCACGTTGCTCTGGACTCGGTTGAAGACGGCTTCGGTGAAACCAAGCTGTCCCGTGAAAAAGCCAAGCGCGCTGAATGCTGGATTGTTCTGGAAGCAGCCTTCGCAGCCGAAGAAGTGGTCAAGGGCGTTATCAACGGTAAGGTTAAAGGCGGCTTCACTGTCGACGTTAACGGCATCCGTGCGTTCCTGCCAGGTTCTCTGGTTGACGTCCGTCCAGTGCGCGACACCACGCACCTGGAAGGCAAAGAGCTGGAATTCAAGGTCATCAAACTCGACCAGAAACGCAACAACGTTGTCGTTTCCCGTCGCAGCGTCCTCGAAGCCGAGAACTCCGCCGAGCGTGAAGCTCTGCTGGAATCCCTGCAGGAAGGCCAACAAGTCAAAGGTATCGTCAAGAACCTCACCGATTACGGCGCATTCGTCGATCTGGGTGGCGTCGATGGCCTGCTGCACATTACCGACATGGCTTGGAAGCGTATCAAGCATCCTTCCGAAATCGTCAACGTTGGCGACGAGATCGATGTCAAGGTTCTGAAGTACGATCGCGAACGCAATCGTGTTTCCCTGGGCCTCAAGCAACTGGGCGAAGATCCATGGGTTGCTATCAAAGCCCGTTACCCAGAAAGCACTCGAGTTACCGCTCGTGTAACCAACCTGACCGACTACGGCTGCTTCGCTGAGCTGGAAGAAGGCGTTGAAGGCCTGGTACACGTTTCCGAAATGGACTGGACCAACAAGAACATCCACCCTTCGAAAGTCGTACAAGTCGGCGACGAAGTGGAAGTTATGGTTCTGGACATCGACGAAGAGCGTCGTCGTATCTCCCTCGGCATCAAGCAGTGCAAATCTAACCCATGGGAAGATTTCTCTGGCCAGTTCAACAAGGGCGATAAAATCTCCGGCACCATCAAGTCGATCACCGATTTCGGTATCTTCATTGGTCTGGACGGCGGCATCGACGGTCTGGTTCACCTGTCCGACATCTCCTGGAACGAAGTGGGCGAAGAAGCCGTTCGCCGCTTCAAGAAGGGCGACGAGCTGGACACCGTTATCCTGTCGGTTGACCCAGAGCGCGAGCGCATCTCCCTGGGTATCAAGCAACTGGAAAGCGATCCGTTCTCCGAGTACGTTCAAGAGAACGACAAAGGCGCCATCGTTAAAGGCATCGTGAAAGAAGTTGACGCTAAAGGCGCCATCATCACTCTGGCCGACGATATCGAAGCGACTCTGAAAGCCTCCGAAATCAGCCGTGACCGCGTTGAAGACGCGCGTAACGTTCTGAAAGAAGGCCAGGAAGTAGAAGCCAAGATCATCAGCGTTGACCGCAAGAGCCGCGTAATCCAGCTCTCCATCAAGTCGAAAGACGATGCTGAAGAGAAAGAAGCCATCCAAAGCTTGAAAGACAAGCCTTCGGATAGCATCGCTGCTGGTCCTACCACTCTGGGCGACCTGTTGCGTGCACAAATGGAAAAACAGAACTAAGTTCTGTCAGACCATAAAAAAGGGCGACTTCGGTCGCCCTTTTTTGTGTCTGCGATTTGGTGAATCCCAAGGAGGGCTGACACCGCCGCTTTTCTTTCGTGAAACCAATGATCTACACAAGTTGTCTGTAACTTCATACAGGTCAATCATCTATTCGAGGCTAGGCTTAGTCTGAAGTGAACGACCGCTGGGTATTGCGCCCGGCATAAGGAAGCGAATGAACAAGCTCATTGTCGTGATAGCAGTACTGACATTAGCGGGCTGTACCACAAGCGCCAAGACTCATGCGGTGCGCGGAGTCAGTGGCATAGAGATCGATTGTTCCGGGTTGGGCTCCGGATGGGAAAGGTGCCACAAGCGAGCTGCAAAGGAATGCAAAGGCGCAGGTTATAAAGTCATCGTCAGGTCCGATGATGCCAAGGAAGAAGATGTATTCCCTTTCGGCTTCAATCCCGCGGGTTATCTGACGCGCACCATGCTGGTTATCTGTAGATGAATGCCGGGTTAGAGCAATGTTCCGATGTTCTTAAATCGGGCACCTCATTACGAGGAAAGATATGTCAAAACTCAGGCTGTTCAAATTTCTCCGGGCATGCTAAAACCTTTGAAGCGCTTTTCCTAGCTGCTTGAAAAAGAAGGGAAAAATATGACGAAGTCGGAGTTGATCGAACGAATTGTCACCCATCAAGGGCTGCTCTCATCCAAGGATGTGGAGCTGGCCATCAAGACCATGCTTGAGCAAATGTCCCAATGTCTGGCCACCGGTGATCGAATCGAGATCCGTGGGTTTGGCAGCTTCTCCTTGCACTATCGCGCACCGCGCGTAGGCCGCAATCCGAAAACCGGTCAGTCCGTCAGCCTCGACGGCAAGTTCGTTCCGCATTTCAAGCCAGGCAAAGAACTGCGTGATCGCGTGAACGAGGAAGAGGAGGAGGGGCTTTGACAGCTGCTGCACTTCAAGGAATCGCTGATGCGTAATCTCAAGCGCGTACTTCTCGCTATAGTTGTCCTGTTGCTCGTTCTCGCGATCCTGGCGTTCGTACTTGAGAACCAGCAAAGCGTGTCACTGCTGTTCCTGGGCTGGGCGGGCCCGCAGTTGCCAGTATCGCTGGTCATGGTGATTGCGCTGCTGATTGGCATGGTGATCGGGCCGATTCTCGGCTGGTTTCTGGGGCGTACGTCCAGAGCTTCACGCAAGCGCCTTGTCTGATTGCGACAAACCCGCTACACGCGTCGAATTTGCGTCATGGCTTGTCCATATCCATTAGTAAAACCTTCATTAAGCTGTAAAATGCTGCGCTTGGTCGATAGGGCGTTCCCGAATCGGTTCAGACTGACTCTGTCAGAAGCCACGGCTGACTTGATGGCTTTTGCATTCATGGATTAGACAGTGCGCGGTTGGCGGCCCTGTCAGCAACTTAAGGGTAAGGTTTCGCGTGAAAATTCTAGTTACCGGCGGCGCAGGGTTCATCGGCTCGGCAGTCATTCGTCATATCATCTCCAACACTGCCGACTCTGTCGTTAACGTCGATAAACTGACTTATGCCGGTAACCTTGAGTCGCTGGCCGAAGTCAGCCAGAACTCGCGTTACGTGTTCGAACGCGTCGACATCTGCGACCGTAATGAAGTGGACCGTGTTCTGCGTGAGCACCAACCAGATGCCATCATGCACCTGGCCGCAGAGTCCCACGTTGACCGCTCGATCTCCGGTCCGTCTGAATTCATCCAGACCAACATCATCGGCACGTACACCTTGCTGGAAGCTGCACGCCACTATTGGGCAGCGCTGGATGATGCACGTAAAGCCAACTTCCGCTTCCACCATATTTCCACCGACGAAGTCTACGGAGACCTCGAAGGTCCGGAAGACCTCTTCACCGAAACCACACCGTATCAGCCAAGCTCGCCATATTCGGCCAGCAAGGCCAGTTCCGATCACCTGGTTCGCGCCTGGGCTCGCACTTACGGTCTGCCGACGTTGGTGACCAACTGCTCGAACAACTACGGCCCTTGCCATTTCCCAGAGAAGTTGATCCCGCTGATCATTCTCAACGCACTGGAAGGCAAGCCGTTGCCGGTCTACGGTAAAGGCAACCAGGTCCGTGACTGGCTCTACGTCGAAGACCACGCCCGCGCACTGTACAAAGTCGTGACCGAAGGCGTGATCGGCGAGACCTACAACATCGGCGGCCATAACGAAAAGCAAAACATCGAAGTGGTGCATACACTTTGCGCACTGCTCGACGAACTGCGTCCGGATTCTGCGCATCGCCCCCATGCCAGCCTGATCACCTACGTTCAGGATCGCCCGGGCCACGATCAGCGCTATGCCATCGACGCCAGCAAAATCCAGCGCGAGCTGGGCTGGACGCCGGAAGAAACCTTTGAAACCGGTATCCGCAAAACCGTCGAGTGGTACCTGAACAACACTGAATGGGTAGCTCACGTGAAGAGCGGCAGCTACCAGCAATGGATTGACCAGAACTACACGGATCGTTCGGACAAAGCATGAAAATCCTCCTGTTGGGAAAAAACGGCCAGGTTGGCTGGGAGCTTCAGCGCTCCCTTGCACCACTTGGCGAGTTGATCGCCCTGGATCGTCACCCGGTCGATGGTTTGAGTGGCGACCTGTCTGATCTCGATGCACTGCGTGCAACGATCCGTCAGGTCAAGCCCGATGTCATCGTCAATGCTGCCGCTTACAACGCCGTGGATAAAGCCGAGTCTGAGACGGAGCTGGCTGACCTTGTGAACGGTCAGGCAAGCCAGGTCATGGCTCAGGAGGCGCTGTCCCTGAACGCGTGGCTGATTCACTATTCCACTGATTATGTGTTTAGTGGTCAGGGCTATACTCCGTGGCAGGAAGACGATGCGGTCGGCCCGATCAATCACTATGGAGCCAGCAAGCTCGCCGGTGAACAGGCCATTGTGCGATCGGGGTGCAAGCACCTGATTTTTCGCACTAGCTGGGTGTACTCCAGTCGCGGTAACAATTTTGCCAAGACCATGTTGCGGCTAGCCAAAGAGCGCGAAACTCTGGCGGTTATTGCCGACCAGATTGGTGCGCCAACAGGTGCCGAATTGATCGCTGACGTGACCGCCCACGCTATTGCGCAAGTCAAGCAGCGTCCGGAATTGTCCGGCATCTATCATTTGGTTGCCGATGGTGAAGTGTCTTGGCATGGCTATGCGTCTCTTGTGATCGAGTTTGCGCGCAAACACGGCGAGCAACTTGTGGTCAAGGCGGTCAATCCAATCGAGGCCAGTGCTTATCCCGCACCCGCGCGCCGCCCTTTGAACTCGCGCTTGAATACTAAAAAGCTGCGTGAAAGCTTTTCCCTAAACTTGCCGGATTGGCAAGGTGGCGTAACCCGAATGCTAATGGAAGTTCTCAATAAATGATCAAGACAAATCGTAAAGGCATCATTCTGGCTGGTGGTTCGGGAACGCGCTTGCACCCACTGACTTTGGGTGTCTCGAAGCAGATGCTGCCGATCTACGACAAACCGATGATCTTTTATCCTCTGTCGGTGCTGATGCTTGCGGGTATGCGCGAAATCCTGGTCATCTCCACTCCGGAAGATCTTCCTAACTTCCGTAAGTTGCTGGGTGACGGCAGCCTGTACGGTATTAAGTTGACCTACGCCGAACAGCCAAGCCCGGATGGCCTGGCCCAGGCTTTCATCATCGGTGAAGAGTTCATTGGCAAGGATCCATGCTGCTTGATTCTGGGTGACAACATTTTCTACGGCCAGCACTTCTCAGACAACCTGCGTTCTGCCAGTAGCCAGGAGCATGGTGCGACCGTATTTGGTTATCACGTCTCCGACCCTGAGCGTTTTGGTGTGGTCGAATTCGATGCCGCGGGGCGCGCACTGAGCATCGAAGAAAAACCGCTCAAGCCTAAATCTAGTTACGCAGTCACCGGTCTGTACTTCTATGATAATCAGGTTGTCGAAATCGCCAAGAACATCAAGCCCTCTGAGCGCGGAGAGCTGGAAATTACCGACGTCAATCGCGCCTATCTGGAGCAAGAGACGCTCAATGTCGAGATGCTCGGTCGCGGTTTTGCGTGGCTGGACACCGGTACCCACGACTCATTGCTTGAAGCAAGCCATTTTGTGCATACCATTGAACACCGTCAGGGGCTGAAAGTGGCATGTCTGGAGGAGATCGCGTACCACAACGGTTGGATTTCTGCCGAGCAGTTGAGTGCTCAAGCTGAAGCACTGAAGAAAACCGGCTATGGTCAGTATCTGCAAAAGTTGCTGATTTCGGGCTCCCTCTGAGTCGAGAGGGAATTGCTTTAAACCTAGATTTAATCCGTGCAAGCAGGAATGGCATGCCAGTAGAACATCCGAAGGTTGCAGTTTTACTGGCTGCCTACAATGGAGTACGGTGGATTGAGGAGCAACTTTCCTCAATCCTCAATCAATCAGCAATTGATGTCACCGTATACATCAGCATTGACCCCTCTTCTGATGGTACAGAAGTCCTGTGCCGGACATACGCCGCTGAGTATCCCAGTGTGGTAGTCCTCCCGGATTCCGGGCGTTTTGGCGGCGCATCGCGCAACTTCTTCAGACTGATCCGCGATGTCGACTTCGGCAACTTCGACTTCATTGCCTTTTCGGATCAGGATGACATCTGGCATTCGAACAAGCTGCTTCGTGCCACCCAAAGCATTGCAGAGCAACGGGTTGACGCGTATTCCAGCAACGTCACAGCATTCTGGCCTGACGGTAAAACTATCCTTCTGGACAAGGCGCAGCCACAGGTCGGCCTGGATTATTTGTTTGAAGCCGCCGGGCCGGGTTGTACTTACGTAATGAATCGCGCTCTGGCCGACTCGTTGAAGGCCTCAATGCTTGCGAACTGGCAGCAACTGCAAGGTATCAGTCTGCATGATTGGTATTGCTACGCCTACGCACGCAGTAACGGCTATCGCTGGTATATCGATCCGGCGACATCCATGGATTATCGTCAGCACGAACGTAATCAGGTAGGCGCCAATACGGGTCTGCGTCCATTGATTAGCCGCTATAAAACCATTCACGATGGATGGTGGTTCAGTCAGGTTGAACTCATTGCTGCGTTGGTGAAACCAGAACAGGCGCCATCGGCTGTCAGCCGTCGTTTGCGTGGGATGCAACTGATCAAGCTTTCCTTCAGCGCCTGGCAGTGCAGGCGCCGGGTAAGGGACAAGGTCTTCTTCTTTTTTATCTGTTGGGCTAGCGCATTGTTGGGGAGCAAGTCTTGAACATCGTGCCAAAGCCCAGAGTTCTTGTGTCCGGCGCAAGCGGGTTTGTCGGGCAAAGGTTGATCATGCGACTTTTGCTCGATAAAAAATGCGCCCCCATCGCCGCTGCGCGTCGTGTTACGCAACTGCAGGGATTGTGCCCCGTTGTATCTTTTGATTTGGATAACCCGGCTGACTGGCCTGCTCTGAATGGCGTGGATGTGGTTGTTCATACGGCAGCGCGAGTGCATGTGATGAATGAACTTGCCAAGGATGCCCTCGCTGAGTTTCGCAAAGTCAACGTGGAAGGAACCTTGCAACTGGCGAAGCGGGCTGCGGAAGCTGGAGTGCGACGCTTCATTTTCATCAGTTCGGTCAAGGTCAATGGAGAAAGCACGCTCCCGGGGAAACCGTTCAGCGCGGATGATATGCCCGCTCCGCAAGACCCCTATGGAGTCTCCAAGTACGAGGCTGAGCAAGCCCTGAAAAAGCTGGCACTCGAGACTGCCATGGAGGTCGTGATCATTCGTCCGCCACTGGTCTACGGGCCCGGAGTCAAAGCTAACTTCTTGAGTATGTTGCGCTGGCTTGACAAGGAAGTTCCGCTGCCGTTGGGTGCGATCCATAACCAGCGAAGTCTGGTTGCGCTCGGCAACCTGGTGGATTTCATCGTCACCTGCATCAACCACCCCGCGGCGGCTAATCAGACATTTCTGGTCAGCGATGGCGAGGACCTGTCCACCCCTCAGTTGTTGAATCGCTTGGCAAGCGCTTTGGAAAAACGATCCCGGCTGATTGCCTTGCCAGAGTGGTTGATACTGTCTGTGGCGACATTGCTCGGCAAGCAAGCGGTTGCAAGTCGGATCTGCGGCTCTCTGCAGGTTGACATCTCCAAGAACTATGAGTTATTGGGTTGGACTCCACCGATAAGTTCAGATCGAGCCATGCGTCAGACTGCAATTCACTATCAGGAAACGTTGGTCAAGCACCGTGCCTGAAGTCTTGAGAATGCTGGATACTCACTGTTTGGTTGCACTGGCTGAATTACTCTTTATCGATGTAACACTGTTTTGTGATTTGAATGTTTTAAATGTAACACTTTGATTGGATTTTGCGGTTGTACGGCGGAATGCTTCAAATTAACGAGCTAGACTATTTTTACTACTATGGATTATTTATGTCATTCAGCAAAATAAATTTCTGGATCGAAGGTGATATTTCGACCGCGAGGATTGTATCGCGCCTGCTGAATGACGTGAGTAGTGAAGGTAACTGCGATACCCGCTTGCTGAGCACGGTCGGTTGGTCGTCCCTCGTTAGCGGCGTCAACATATTCTGTCGGTCTTGTGATCCGAAGTACGACTGGTTGCCGATGTACTTGCGTGAACATGACATTCCCTATGCCTTCTACCTAGATGACAATTTCTGGAAAATCACGGGTACAGGAGAGCTGGCACGTTATTACAAATCGGCGGAAGTCGTCCTGTCGCTCGACGCTTTTGTTGAAAATGCCAGTTTCGTAATTACGCACAATAAAACATTTGCCGAGTTTATCAATCGCAGATTTCCTGACGTCAAGTGTGAGTTGTTGCCTGTTCCTTTTGACACTTCCCTGATCCGTAAAATCGCACAGAATGTTGCGGTAAGGCCTGCGAGAGACGCAGTAGTCGGATATGCCGGTGGCTATAAGGAAGAAGAGTTTTCCCTGCTTCAGGGGGTAGTTGAACGGTTGGGAAAAGAACGGCCTGAAATACGTTTTGAGTTCATTGGTGGCGTTTCCGACGAGTTACGCAGTTTGAATAACGTGCAGTGGTTTCCCGGGTTTTCGGACTATTCTAAATTCCTTGAGTTTAAAATGAAGCGAAACTGGAGTGTCGGGCTGGCGCCGTTGATGGAAAGCCAATTCAACTCTTCCAAAACGAACAACAAATTCAGGGAGTACGGCGGGTGCGGAATATCCGGTATCTACAGCAATACGACTCCCTATGTCGAGTGCGTGGTGTCGGAGCGCTCCGGTCTGCTGGTTGATAACAATGTCGCCGATTGGGTAGAGGCTATCAAACGCCTAGTTGATAATCCTCAATTGCGTGAAACGATAAAGGAAGAATCCTTCAAGTATGTCGAATTGAATCATTCGCATGAATCGATAGTTCCCGCCTGGAGGGAGGCGCTCGGCAGGATTTCTCATGATTCTGAGCGCTTGATGTCTTCTAGGATCAGATTCAACTATGTGAAGCATTTCCACTTGAGTGGCATGTCACGAGTCGCAAAGAGAATGGAGGGAGCTACGGCGACTTCGATATATGGATTTGTCTTGAAGGAAAAGCTAAGGTCGATTTTGAAAAGAGCTTCTGTTAAAAGAATGATCGAAGCCTTTGCTTTTGTTGCGCTGGTTGCTGCCGGTTTGTACTTTCTAAAGGCGGGCGTAATGTGAGAAAAAAGAATGTTTTGATTGTCTGCAATGATGTCATCGGGCTGAAAATGGCCGGGCCGGCGATCAGGTGTGTGGAAATAGCAAAAGTTCTTTCGCTAAATTTTGATGTTGAAGTCTATGCGCCGAAAGTTGAGCAGCTGGCTGGTGTGTTGTTTAAAACAAAGATGTTCTCCGACCTGGGTTTCAAGTCGGCTGCAGAGAGCGCGGATTTTCTGATTGTTCAAGGTGATGCTTTAAGGTCCCATCCTTTTTTGAAGGAGTCAAAAGGTTGCCTGGTGGTGGATCTTTATTGTCCGATTCCGCTTGAATATCACCAGGCATCTGAAGGTGTAAGCCTTGATACAAGAGGTATAACCAGTAATTTTTTATGCGATGTGCTGCATGAGCAACTTGTGTATGGGGATCATTTCCTGTGTGCCAGTGAAAAACAGCGCGAATTCTGGCTGGGTGCATTGACACTGGCGGGGCGAATCAATGCCTATCGCTGGCCGCAAGCGAGTCGTGCAGATGTATCCGATCTGATATCGCTGCTGCCATTTGGATTGGCATCGCAGCGACCGGAGCCGACCAGGCGGGCGATACGTTCAACCTTTGATATTCCCGAGGATGATTTTGTCCTCGTGTGGGGAGGCGGGTTGTATCAATGGTTTGACCCATTAACGCCTATCAAGGCCGTTCATCGCCTGATTTCGGAAGGGGCGCGAGTGCATCTCGTGTTCATTGGGGTCAAGCATCCGAACGCCAGTATCACCCAGCATGATATGTGTGCTCGTGCGGTCGATCTGGCTACCGAGCTTGGGTTGATCGACAAGTTTGTCCACTTCAACTTTGGCTGGGTGGACTATGACGACCGCCATAATTTTCTGCTTGATGCAGATGCCGGTATAAGCTCTCACTTTGATAATCCCGAGACGCGTTTCTCATTTCGAACTCGCATGCTGGATTATTTATGGTGTGACTTGCCCATCATCGCAACGCAAGGCGATGTGTTTGGTGACTCTTTGATTCCCGCGGGAACCGGCATATCCGTAGGGTTTGAAGATCTTGAGGGCTGGGTTCAAGCTATAACGGTCATGATGACCGATAAAGATCAGCATAAGACGTATCGGGAAAGCGTCCAGAACTATTCGAAGGATTTTCGCTGGAGTTCCGTGGTAGATCCTTTGCTTGAAAAACTTGAAACGATGGTTGTTGCACCTGACCGATCACTGGTTCGATCGCACTACGTGAGCGCGAAGCAGTCAACGGGTTTTCTCTTCCGTTTGCGTCGTCTTTATGCGTCGGGCGGGATTTCATCTATTCTTGCCGCGGTGCGGCGACGTTTGCGTTGAATGGGAAGTACAAGGGTTGAGGTCGAGTAGTCTGATGTTTCGTAATTATATAAATGGGCATGAGTAATCGAGTTTTATATGGAAAATCAAGTCCCATCTGTATGCGCAGTCATCATTACCTTCTATCCGGATCTGGGTAATTTGAGGAAGTTGACCGAGTCTTTGAGTGAGCAGGTCGGTAGCATCGTTATTGTGGACAATGGTTCGCCGGTCTCGATGGATCTTTTTGCCAGCGGACTAAATATTGAAAATAAACCGGTTGTCCTCAGCCTCGGCGAAAATCTGGGTATCGGTCATGCTCAGAACGTTGGTATTGAATACGCCAGGACTTCGGGCGCGGCCTATGTTGTTCTATTTGATCAAGATAGCTGCCCTGAGAAAGATATGGTTGTGAAGTTGCTTTCGGCGGCGACGGAGCTGGAGTCGTCCGGTGTTCCTTTGGCAGCCGTTGCGCCAAGTTATAAAGACTTCGACGGCGGCAGATTATCCAGTTTTGTACGTATCGGGTATTTCGGATTCTCTCGGATAGACTGTGCTCCTGGCAGCAGGATCGTCGAAGCAGACTTTCTGATTTCTTCCGGATCGCTGATTCCTCTTTCGGCCATCGCCAAGATCGGAGGTGTGGATGCAAGCCTGTTTATCGATCATGTCGATACTGAATGGTGCTTGCGCGCGAAATCCAAGGGATTCAAGCTGTTTGGCGTAAACGACGCGATCATGCTGCATTCTTTGGGCGATCGCAGAACCAGATTCTGGTTTCTTCGTTGGCGCACCGTTCCGTATCACTCGCCTTTTCGTTATTACTATATGTTTCGCAACAGTGTGCTCCTTCAGCAAAGAGCTTATATGCCGTTACGCTGGAAGATGGCCGACTTTGCAAGATGCCTGAGAGCGCTGGTTTTTTTCGGCATTTTTTCTTCGGATCGAATTGCGTGCGTTAAGATGATGCTTCGTGGTGCGCGGGATGGAATAGCGGGCGTCACTGGCAAGATGAAATGAGCGTCATCAAAGGGACGGCTATCTATAGGGTATCCAGTCATCCGGGGGTGTAAGGTAGGCGGCTTGCATCGTAATCTACGTGTAATCGCTGAAAGTCATATCAAATATTAGTGGTTATATTTATGGTAGTTCGTAACCGCTCCATGAACTCCACATTCTAAGCCGGAATTTGATGTTCAATGCTGTGCTCCCGATTTCTTTCTGGAGCCAGCCCCTCATGATGCGACCTGACGCCAAAGTCGAAAAAGTCTATCTATACCCCAAATCCCTGGACTTCCGAAAATCCATTGACGGCTTGGCCGCCTTGGTCGAGATGGATGGATCGCATACGTTGGTTTCTCGTCCTTGACTTTCTGCTCATAGGACAGTGTCTGCTCGGAGTCGGGCACGATTTGCATGACAGATTTGGCCGGGAAGGGTGAATTTCCTCCTCGGCCAGCCGTATTGAGATGGGAAGACGCTAAGTAGCTATGCGGTTCTTGACAGGATTTCGATCATGGCCTCTTGGATGCCAGCTTCTCGAAGTCTGTTTTTATATGCTTCGATATCATAGTTCGCTCTGAAGAACTCTACAGTTCTTGAGTGCGCATCGATGGACGCATAACACGCTCCGGGAATTCTGTCCCTGGCTTGGCCAACAGAGCCCGGGTTGACGATGATTCCGGTTCCGGCTGGTCGTTGCATTGGATGGTGCGTGTGTCCAAGCACCAGGTAGTCCATTGCGTCGGGCCAGGCAAAACCTATCTCCGTGTCCTTATAGATGTATTCTTCAGCGTTATGTGGGCTTCCGTGCGCCACATAGAGGGCTGTATCGACAGGCGTACTTTTTTCATCGGTGGAAAAGCGCAATTCTATCGTGTCCGGGAGTGACGAAAGCCACTCCAGATTCTCATCGGTCAACGATTTTCGTGTGCTTTGTATCCTGTACTTCGACTCACGACTATCGGAGTAACTGAGCTCACCCAGTACATACTTGTCATGATTGCCTTTTATGCAATGTACTTTGCGTTCTCGCAGTAACTGGCAAACCTCGTTCGGCTCGGTGTAATAGCCTAGGAGATCGCCAGCGCAGACGATCTCCGCCGAGGGCGGTATTGATTTCAACACCGCTTGCAGGGCGGGGAGGTTGGAGTGTACATCGGCAATGATGTACACGGGCTCTCCACGATAAGGTAACCGCAATCGGAGGCTGCTCATTATTCGAAGTACAGCTCTTCGTAGTAACGCAGGAATCGGCCAGACTTTGCAATGTTCCAGCCGTTGAAGCGTTCTTGTTTGACAACGTTGTATACAAAGGCTGCGCACGAGTTGTAACCGTAGTGTGCCTTGGAGGCTTCGGTTGAACTCAAACGACCATTGATTTCAAACAGAACAGGACCGGTTTCGGTCTGGATCAACTGAACGTTGAAGTGGCCAAAATCCAGACCTTCTTCGATCAGTGCATTACCGATATCATTAAGATAAGAGGAAATGCTTTCGTCCACGACGATTTCACCATAGGAGGTGGCGCCGTCCGGAGTTAGTGTTCTTTTGAAAATGATATGGTTGATTTCTTTGGTGTAACGGTCAACGTAGCAACCGCAAGTGTATTCCTCGCCTGTCAACAGCTCTTGAACGAGGAAGGATTCGACTTTGATGTTTTCTTCCGCGATCAGCTTCTTGGCTTCAGCGAGGCCGGAAACCTTATAGATGCTCCGAGAAGAGGAACTATGGTTCGGCTTGATTACGATGGGACCGGCGATGTCGCTGGATTCCAGGTACTCATCGAGCGAGCTGGTCTTTGGAACTCTGATGCCATGTCGACTCAGTACCGATGACGTGGAAACCTTGTCCATGCAGATGTCAGTAATACTTGAGGAGAGGGTGGCGGCGCGCAATGTTTCATCGCGGTACGCGGCTACAGCTGTCAGCTCGTGCTGGGTGCCGGAGAACACGATTTGAATGTCGTTCTCTTTTACATAGTTTCGCAGGTGGCTGTGATACTCAGGGGAGGCTGCCAGAGGAAATATAGGTGTCTTGACTACAGGTGCTGAGGGTAGGGAAAAAAAGCGCCCGGCACCCAGCTCTTCACTATTGGCGAAGTGAATGTTCAGAGGCTCGCCGAAATCGTGAAATGCCAAGGCTTTATAAATGCTCTGTCCCATTACAGAGCCCGCACCGGTAATAAGAATATTCATGTTCTATGTTAAACCTGTAATTTGATTTCTTCGACATAGCCAGTGAAAGCACTTTTGAAAGAGCTCCACTGAGGGGCATAGCCTGGCAGGATTGTCGGCTGCATGGTTCTGACATCAAAAGCCGACAGATCATTTTCTATGTGTTTGTTGACGACTTCCAATCCGGTGAGCCCGGCTGCCAATGCTACGATTTCAGCAATGCTGGCAGAGTCAGGGTAACCCGTGTTCAGAATTCGTGTTGTCGCTGCCAGATCAAACCCGTCTGTCGCAATCCATTTGAGTAACTGGACAAGCTCGGTGATGTGGATATACGTACGTCTTTTGAGGCCTGCGCCGTATTGAGCGATATTGGTCTTCTGACGGATGCCTTGCTCGATCGCTTTGAAGAAGTTTCCGTGTTTCTGGCCTACGCCAAAGACATCGGCAATCCTCACCGAGACAAAAGGAACTCTGATCAGGTCTTCGAACAGTTTTTCGCCGAAAACCTTGGATGCGGAGTAGTAATCGTTGCAGCGCAGCTTATCGCCAGTGCGGCAGTTCAAGGCGTAGGGATAGACGTTGTTGGTGGAGGCGTAGATCAGGCCGCGATGTTTTTCGTTGACCTGTTCCAGCACCAGCGTGTCTATGAGGGTGTTTTCAGAAAGTGCGCTGCTTGTATTGTTCATGTTTGCTGCAAGATGAACAATCAATGAGTCAGCTGGAAGTTGAGTGAAGTCAGTCTCAACAAAGTCTGGAGTCTCGAAAGACTCCAGAAATTTGCTTCCGACATATCCGGTTGATCCGGTTACCGCGATGCGGTAACCGGCTGAATATTTGCATCGGAGATTCATGGTCAGAGACCCGTTCTGACTACTTTCTTCAGAGTCTCTACGATGAACTCTACATCCTTCTTGGTGACGCCCATGTGCATTGGCAGAGAGATCAGCTCATTGCTGGCTTTGTGTGCGGCCGGGCATTTGCCGGCGCCCGAGCTGTACAGGCGGTATTCGGTATTGTCGCGATAGTGCACGCCTGGGTAGATCTCGTGTTCGTTCAGAGCCATCAGTACTTCATCGCGTTTTGCAACACGAATCTGGAACAGGTGACGAGACGATTCACAGCCTGGCGAAACCAGGACCGGATCGATCAGTTCGTCGCCGTTCAGGCACTCCAAGTACCAGTCGGCCAGCTGGCGGCGATAGGCGTTGTCACGGTCAAGGTACTTCAGCGAGACCAGGCCGATGGCGGCCATGATGGAGTTGCCGTGATACTTGAAGCCCAGCTCTTCCACGTCGTACTTCCATTTGTAGGCACCCTGGCTGGCGGTGCGTGCAAATGTGTCTTTGTTGATCCCGAGCCACGCCAGCTTGCGCGCACGCTCGTCGTCCTCTTTGTCGCGGAAGCAGATCATGCCGGAGTCGGCTGTCGCCAGGTTTTTTACTGCCTGGAAGCTGAATACGGTTACGTCTGCGTCGTGGCCAACGTGCTTGCCATCAACGCGGGTGCCCGCCATGTGAGCGGCGTCCAGAACGACCTTGATGTCGCGATCCTTGCAGAGCTTGAGCACTTTTTCGTACTGGCCAACGTTACCGCCGAGGCCGACGAAGATGATCGCTTTGGTCTTCTCGGTGATCTTGCGCTCTACATCGACCGGATCAAGACAGAGGTACTCGTCGACATCGGCGAACACCGGGGTGAGTTCCGCCTGGGCAATGGCATGGTTGGTCGACACAAAGGTCAGTGGCGTAGTGATGACTTCGGCATCGTCGCTCCAGCCATACTTCGTCTTCATCATGTGGAATGCCAGATGCAGACCAACAGTGTTGGAGCTCAGGAAGTGCGCATGTGGCAGGCCTGTGTATGCTTTCCAGGACTCTTCGAATTCGACAGTCTTGAAGCCAAGGCCGGTCCAGCCTTTTTCCAGGCATTCGCGGATGCCTTCAAGGCATTCGTCGACTCGGAAGTTCGGAACAAAAAGTTGCGTTGCCACAGTATCACCCCACGTGATTATTCAAATATTTGTTAATAACGACATCTGGCTCACCATCCTCGATGATGGTGCCATGATCGATCCAGATAACTCTATTGCACAGCCTGCGCAGCAGGTCGGGCTGATGGGATACGAATACCATGATACTAGAGCTATCAATGAAATCATGCATGCGTGCCAGTGCCTTATCGATGAATTCTGCATCACCACCGGCAAAGAGTTCATCGAGAATAAGAATGTCCGGATGAACGGCGGTGGCAATAGCAAAAGCCAGGCGCATGTACATCCCCGTGGAGTAATACTTCACAGGGGTGTCAATGAACTCGGCCAAACCCGTGAACTCGATGATCTCGGGTTCGATCTTTTTGAGCATGGACTTGCTGTAACCGAGAATCGCGCCGTTGAGGTAAATGTTCTCACGGCCGCTCAATTCAAGGTTGAAGCCAGCTCCAATTTCCAGCAGAGGGGCAATCCGGCCATTGACCGTTACAGATCCCTCTGTTGCGCAATAGATGCCGCAGATGGCTTTCAGCAGCGTACTTTTTCCTGCGCCGTTGTGACCCACGATCCCGATCCGGTCGCCATGAACGATTTCGAGATTGAGGTCCTTCAGCGCGCGAAATTCGGTGTATTTGCTATTATTGCGGCGCTTCAGCAGCCCCGCAAAAAATTCCTTCAGCGACTGCCCTTTGTCGTGGTACAGGCGGAAGTTTAGATTTAGATCTTTTATCGAGATACTTGAGTTCATATCGATCACAACTTGAATACTATGTATCGATCATGCTTTTTGAATGTGTATATACCAAAAAGCACGCTGAGAATTGCCAGTGCCGCAACCTTTGCATAAACATCAGGTCCGGCGATGGAGCCTTCATAGATAGGCAGTCGGAAAATTTCGATGAACAGGGTCAGCGGGTTCAGCGCGAAGATCCATCTGTAGGTCTCGGGGACGAAGGAGAGCGGGTAGATGATCGGCGTCAGGTAGTAAAGGGCTTGCAGTACCACGCCCACGATGTTGGGCAGGTCACGGAACGAAACCGTCGCGATGCTCAAGGCCAGTCCCAGGCCGACTGCAAATGCAAACAGGAGCAGGAAGTTCAGGGGCAGTATGAAGAGCGAAGCGGTAAAAGGAGCGCCGATGGCCAGGGCGATGATGAACAGGCAGATCGTGCTGAAGACCGCGTCGACCAGCAGACTGACCGAGGTGGAAACGACAAAGATCTGTTTCGGTATGTGGATTTTCTTGATCAATGACTCGTTGTTCAGCAACGCCTGCATGCCTTGCGCCAAGCAGTTGGAGAATAACGTGAAGGGTACGAGTCCCGAAAACAGGAAAATTGCGAATGTTTTAAGCGGCCACCTCATGATCATCGAGAATACGATGGACGTCACGACCATGGTCAGTAGCGGGTTCAACAGCGTCCAGAAAAAACCGAGTGCAGTTCTTCTGTATCGCATTGTCAATTGTTGCCAAATCAACTGCTTGAGCACTAATTTGTATTGGAATAGCTCTTTGAAAAAAATGCTGAACACAATGTTTTATTCCGAGGCGAAAGGCCAGATTGCATATTGCTCAAAAAGAGGTCGCCCTTGCATATGGACGGCCTGCCAAGTATTTTATTGATACCGTTGTTTTAAATGTTCTTCGGGTATCAAGAAAGCATATTAATGTCCGCAAAATAATCATGTTCCGAAAGTTTGGCGCATGATGCAGTTGAGTTTAATTGTTCTAAATATTCGCCGGTGATCGCCTTTTCTGCTTGACACATACTCGTACCTCCATTTCTTTCGGAATTCCGAATTAGCCTGCCTGGACCCCGCGATAGCATACCAGCATGCATCGGTCGAATGAAGCCAGCCACCCATTTAGGCGGGGAGCGATGAGCAGTGAAAGCCACGTCGTGCGAGTGGTTGGTCCGGTTCGGCCCGGATGCTGTCAATGGCTCGACCGTGTGTATTCGAGGAGTTGGTGTGCACTTGATTTGCACAGCCGTCTGGTCCGATGTGCTTGATGTGAAGGTGTGGAGGTTCTGTCGAGGGGGCATTATCCTTGGGTGTCGTTGAAGGAGCGGCTGACCGTTCACGAAAGGCAATCGTGTGCCGATGGCACTGATCAATAACACCTGCGCCTTTTCCGGTCGCTTCCAAAAAAAAGAGAGTGCTCCGGCTTGATCAGGCTGATGCCGAACAGAGCATTCTTTGGGGGGGGGAGCTGGCTGAGCGCAGCGTTGTTTCAAATTAGCCGACTTTTTTCGGAGCCCGGTCGAGTATGAGTTTCTGGTGGTTTTTCCTTGGCGCGGGTGTGGCATCGTTCGTGCTGACAGCCCTTCTGCGTCAATACGCGCTCGCACGCAGCCTGATGGATATTCCCAATGCCCGCAGTTCGCACTCAATTGCGACGCCGAGGGGCGGTGGCGTTGCGATTGTGGTCGTGTTTCTCTTGGGGCTTTGCTTGCTGTATCAGCAATCGATGACAGGCCTTGCCACCTTTCTCGGGATGGCGGTGGCGGGTGTTGTAGTGGCTGTGATCGGATTTATGGATGACCACGGCCATATTGCTGCCCGTTGGAGGCTTGCCGGGCATTTCTGTGCGGCGGCCTGGATGGTTTTCTGGTTCAACGCCTTCGAGTCGGTCAACCTGTTCGGGATGACTGTTCACTTGGGCTGGAGCGGCGCCGTGATTGCGGCCATCTATCTGGTGTGGATGCTCAACCTTTACAACTTCATGGACGGTATCGATGGCATCGCCAGTGTCGAGGCGATGAGTGCCTGCGCAGGTGCTTGCCTGCTTTACGCGCTTGATGATCAATCAGGGTTGATAGGGGCGCCGCTATTGCTGGCTCTGGCGGTTGCCGGTTTTCTGATCTGGAACTTTCCACCGGCCAGAATTTTCATGGGCGATGCCGGCAGCGGTTTCCTGGGCATTATTTTGGGTGCTATTGCGCTGGCGGCTGCTAATGTTGATTTCAAGTGGTTCTGGGTATGGAACATCATGCTGGGTGTCTTCGTCGTTGACGCGACATTCACGCTATTGCGCCGGTTACTGAGGGGCGAAAAAGTTTATGAGGCTCATCGAAGTCATGCTTATCAGTATGCCTCTCGCCTCTACGGCAAACACCTCCCGGTGACGCTTGGGGTCTTGTTGATCAACGTGTTCTGGTTGCTGCCCGTGGCTTTTTCGGTCGTGTATTTTGATTTCGATGGTGCAGCGGCTCTGGCAATTGCGTATGTGCCACTGTTGCTGATTGCCATCAAGTATCGTGCCGGTGAACTGGAACATCCCGTCCATACAACGTAGTGCGCAATACATTTGGGTTCAAACGCTATGAATTCCCGTAAAATGCCAATACATCGTTGTCAGGGACAGGGCCATTCGGTTGAGGTTTATGGATAAGATACGAGCGTTTTTGTTGGGGTTACCGAGACGGCAGAAGCGCCTCATTCAAGTCGCTACGGACATTTTTCTGGTCTGGATGGCTTTGTGGCTGGCGTTCATCGTTCGCCTCGGGATTGACGATATGTACAACCCGCTGCGGATTCATTTCTGGCTTTTCGCTTGCGCTCCCGTCATCGCCGTTCCTCTTTTCATACGTTTCGGTATGTACCGTGCCGTGATGCGCTATTTCGGTAACGATGCGCTCATCGCGATCATCAAGGCTGTCAGTCTTTCTGCCTTGATCCTAGCGCTCGTGGTTTTCTGGTACAGCAATCACGAAGCGGTCGTCCCCCGCTCCATCATCTTCAACTACTGGTGGTTGAGCATGGTCATCATCGGCGGCCTACGCCTATGCATGCGCCAATACTTCATGGGCGATTGGTTCACCGCCGCCCAGCACGTCCCGTTCACCAGCCGTGATGACGGCCTCACCAAAGTCGCCATCTACGGCGCAGGCGTGGCAGGCAATCAGTTGGTCGCTGCATTACGCATGGGCCGAGTCATGCGCCCAGTGGCGTTCATCGACGATGACTCCAGCATCGCCGATCGCTCTATCTCAGGCCTCCAGGTCTACAAACCCAAACACATCCAGCAGATGATCGACGTCACCGGCGCCCAGGAAATCCTCCTGGCCCTACCGTCATCCACCCGCGCCCGACGCCGGGAAATTCTCAATCTGCTGGAAGGTTATCCGCTTCACGTACGAAGCGTCCCGAACTTCACCGATCTGGCCAGCGGTCGGGTCAAGGTTGAAGACATTCAGGAAGTGGATATCGCCGATTTGCTTGGCCGCGATGCCGTGCCAGCCCAAGCCGATTTGCTCGAGCGCTGTATCAAAGGCAAGACAGTGATGGTCACTGGCGCAGGCGGATCGATCGGTTCAGAGCTGTGCCGGCAGATTTTCTCCCTTGGCCCGACCACGCTTTTACTGTTTGAGCACAGTGAGTTCAATCTCTACAGCATCCTGTCGGAATTGGAGCAGCGCGGCTGCCGTGAGTCGGTGTCGGTCAAGTTACTGCCTATCCTGGGTTCCATCCGTCATCCGCACAAACTGCTCGATGTGATGAAGACCTGGCGCGTGGATACCGTTTATCACGCGGCGGCTTATAAACATGTGCCGATGGTCGAGCACAACATTGCCGAAGGCGTGCTCAATAATGTCATTGGCACGTTGAACACTGCTCAGGCTGCGTTGCAGTCAGGTGTGGCCAACTTTGTGTTGATCTCCACCGATAAAGCCGTGCGTCCGACCAACATCATGGGCAGCACCAAGCGTCTGGCGGAGTTGACCCTTCAGGCCCTCAGTCGTGAAATTGCTCCGGTGCTATTTGGCGATAAAGCCAATGTATCCCGGGTCAATAAAACCCGTTTCACCATGGTTCGTTTTGGCAATGTGTTGGGGTCGTCCGGTTCGGTGATTCCGTTGTTCCACAGCCAGATCAAGTCGGGTGGGCCTTTGACGGTCACGCACCCGAAAATCACCCGCTACTTCATGACCATCCCCGAAGCCGCGCAACTGGTGATTCAGGCCGGTTCCATGGGGCAGGGCGGTGATGTGTTTGTGCTGGATATGGGCGAGCCGGTGAGAATTGTCGAGCTGGCGGAGAAGATGATTCATCTGTCTGGTTTGAGCATCCGTTCCGAGCGAAATCCCCAGGGCGATATTTCGATCGAGTTCACGGGCCTGCGTCCGGGAGAGAAGCTCTACGAAGAGTTGCTGATCGGGGATAACGTCGCGGCGACGCCACATCCGATGATCATGACCGCCAATGAAGATCATCTGCCTTGGGATGTGCTCAAGGGGCGTTTGACTGAACTGTTGCTGGCTGTCGAGCAGGACGATTATTCCCGCGTACGCCAACTCCTGCGCGAAACGGTCAGCGGCTATACCCCCGACGGGGAGATTGTCGACTGGATTCATCAGCAACGCCGTCTCGAGCCCTGATTGTTTCACATCCTGTAACGGACACATTTTTGACAGCTCCACCACATCGCCTAAGTTTGGAAGGCAGCTTCGGAAAAGCTGCTTTCTCAATCGATGTCATGGAGCTTCATTTATGCGTACTGGCTATTTCTACTCTCTGGTTTTTGCCCTGCTCACCAGCGCCTCTATTGCGGCCATCGCTGCGCCGACGACTGCGCCAGAGGCTGCCAAGGCACCCTTGATGCTGGATGCTGCCGCCAAGGCTCAAACCGCCAAGGTCGATCTCAATGGCGCCGATGCGCCGACCCTGCAGCGCGAGTTGTCCGGGATTGGTGAGGCGAAGGCCAAGGCGATTGTTGCGTATCGTGAGAGTAATGGGCCGTTTTCGTCGGTCGACGAATTGCTGGAAGTGAAGGGGATTGGCAAGGCCATTCTGGACAAGAATCGCGAGAAGCTGGAAGTGAACTAAGCTTGTAGATCCACACCAAGAGGCCGGTCATTGACCGGCCTTTTTGCATATTACTGAATGCATAGCACCGAAGAGGGCGATCTGGCGCCTTTCATCGGGACGGGAAAAATTACGGCTATCATATGGTGATTTGATTATGCCTATAATATCTTCGGTTCGCTGATGCGCACTGGTGTTCAGGCGCAGGCCTTTCTCTCACGCAATCCTCTTTGGAGCACCGTCATGAATTCTGTCCAGAACCTAGGTACGGCCCTCGTCACCGGTGCTTCTTCCGGCATCGGTGCGGTTTACGCGGAGCGGTTGGCGGCGCGTGGTTTTGATTTGTTGCTGGTGGCTCGTGATCAGGAACGGCTGGAGGCTGCGGCGAGCAAGTTGCGGGCCGCGCATGGTGTTCAGGTGGAGGTGCTGAAGGCGGATCTGACGCAAAAGGATGATGTGTTGAAGCTTGAACAGCGTCTGCGCAGCGATTCGAGTATCAGCCTGTTGCTGAATAACGCCGGTGTCGCGGCGGATGGTTTGTTGGCCAACGCGGATCTGGATGAGCTGGAACGTTTGATTCAGCTGAACGTCACCACGGTGACGCGGTTGGCCTCGGCAGCGGCGGCGGGTTTTTCCAAGGCCGGTCGCGGGACGATCATCAATATTGCCTCGGTGGTGGCGTTGTTCCCGGAGCGGTTCAATGCGACGTACAGCGCGAGCAAGGCTTATGTGTTGAGCCTGACTCAGTCGTTGAACGCCGAACTGCAGGGCACCGGGGTTCAGGTTCAAGCGGTGTTGCCGGGGGTAACACGCACCGAGATTTTGGAACGCTCCGGTATCGATGCGTCCCAGATTCCGGCGGACATGATCATGGAAGCGGGGGAGATGGTCGACGCGGCATTGTCGGGTCTGGACCAGGGTGAGTTGATCACCATTCCTTCGTTACCGAATGCCTCCGAGTGGGAGGCCTTTATGGCGGCGCGTCATGCGATGGCGCCGAATCTGTCCAGAAGCACGGCCGCCACGCGTTACAAGTGAGGCGCCATGAATCGGCTTGAGGTATTTGCGTTATGAATAATCGTCGAGTTGTGGTCACGGGTATGGGCCTGGTGTCGCCGTTGGGTAGTGGCGTCGAAGCGGTTTGGGCACGTTTGTTGGCCGGGCGTTCCGGGTTGCGGGCGTTGCCGGACGAGGTGGTTGCCGATCTGCCGGCCAAGGTCGGTGGCGCGGTGCAGACGCTGGCGGAAGATCCCGAGGCGGGTTTCGATCCGGACCGGGCGACGCCGCCCAAAGAGCAGAAGAAGATGGACCGCTTCATTATGTTTGCCATGGAGGCGGCGCGTCAGGCACTGGAGCAGGCCGGTTGGCATCCGCAGGACGTCAACGCCCAGGAGCGCACTGCCACGATTATTGGCTCGGGCGTGGGTGGTTTCGGCGCGATTGCCGATGCGGTGCGTACTACCGATAGCCGTGGCCCGCGACGTTTGTCGCCGTTCACCATTCCGTCGTTTCTGGTCAACCTCGCGGCGGGCCATGTGTCGATCGCGCATGGTTTCAAGGGCCCTTTGGGCGCTCCGGTAACGGCGTGCGCGGCCGGGGTTCAGGCGATTGGTGACGCGGCGCGGCTGATTCGATGTGGCGAGGCGGACATTGCAGTGTGCGGCGGGGCGGAAGCGGCGATCGATCGTGTCAGCCTTGCCGGGTTCGCGGCGGCTCGGGCGTTGTCCAGCGGTTACAACGACACTCCGGAGCGCGCCTCGCGGCCGTTCGACAGTGGTCGTGACGGTTTTGTGATGGGCGAGGGCTCGGGCCTGCTGGTGATCGAATCCCTGGAACATGCCTTGGCGCGCGGCGCTCAGCCGTTGGCTGAGCTGGTCGGTTACGGCACCAGTGCCGATGCCTATCATCTGACCGCGGGGCCTGAAGATGGCAGCGGTGCGCGTCGGGCGATGTCGCTGGCGTTGGCCCAGGCGGGCATTTCGCCGGCGCAGGTGCAGCATCTCAACGCTCATGCGACCTCGACCCCGGTGGGGGATTTGGGGGAGTTGGCGGCCATCAAGTCGTTGTTCGGCTCGGACAACAAGATAGCGGTGACGTCGACCAAATCGGCCACCGGGCATTTGCTCGGCGCTGCTGGCGGGATCGAGGCGATCTTTACGCTGTTGGCGCTCCGCGATCAGGTGGTGCCGGCCACGCTCAACTTCGATAACCCGGATCCGGCGGCGCAAGGTGTGGACATCGTTCACGGTCAGGCGCGGCCAATGACCATCGATTACGCGTTATCCAACGGCTTCGGATTTGGTGGCGTGAACGCCAGTGTGTTGTTCAAATACTGGGAGGACTAGTTCAAGGTAGATGGCACGAATAGTGATTACTCATTCGCTGACGATTGTTGAACAATCACGAGGCATTGAGTATGAGCAGCGGACTGTCCCTGGCGGACCACATCACATTGGAGTTGCGCGCTGACATCATCGGCGGTCGTTTGCTGCCGGGCATGGCATTGGTGGAGAACGATCTGGTGTCGGCTTACAACGCCTCGCGAAACACAATTCGCGAGGCGTTGCACCGTTTGGGGCAGGAAGGGTTGACCCGTTATGTCCGCAACAAAGGCGTGATGGTGCGCCGGTTGGGCGCGGACGATGTGCGCGATCTGTTCAAGGTCCGTCGCACCCTGGAGCTGCAAGCCATCAGCGCCAGTCAGCCATTGCGTGAATATCAGTCCGACCGGATGCTCGAAGCCCTGGAGGCCGCCGACCTGGCCCGGGAGCGTGAGGACTGGCGCGCCGTCGGCACCCACAGCCTGGCGTTTCATCAACACATCGTCGGATTGCTGCGCAGTCCATTGTTTGATGAGTTCTTCACCAATGTCGTCGCGCAACTGCGCCTGGTGTTTTGCACCGCTCCCGATGAATCACGTTTTCAGGCGCCTTGGCTGGCGCGTGACCGGCAGATACATGACTTGCTGGCCGACGGCGACAAACCCGCGGCCGGGGACGCCATGAGCCTTTATCTCGACGACTCCGAACACCTCCTGTTGCAGATGCTTGCCCCTTCTTCCCATCACTGATCGAGGATTTGTGCCATGTACAAAGACTATCCGGCGGCCTATCAAGTCAGCAAAGGCTCGGCCTTGCAGGTGGACACGGCTTTCTACGAGAGAGTCCGGGACAAGAAAGAGGGGCGCACGCTGATCGAACAGTTCGAAGTGCCGATCCGCACTGGCCGCGCCTGGAATGTACCCGCCGGGCATGTGTTCAGGGTCACGACCCCGGTTGGCCCGCAAGTCGGGGACTTCAATGTCTGGAATGCCCATGACCCGCGCGAACGCTTATGGGCGGCGCGAACCCGGCAGTTGCAGGGGGCGCATGTCAGCACCCATGACCGGCTCTGGTCGAACCTGCCATTTTTGCGGCCGCTGGTGACCATCACCGACGATAGCCTGGCCGGGTACGGCATCGACGAACATGGCGGGCGTTTGCATGACTTGCTGGGGACGCGCTGTGATCCGTATGTGAACAAAATGCTCACGGGCGAGGATTTCCATCATCACTGCCACTCGAATTTGACGCGCGCCGTGTTACCCCATGGCCTGACCGAGTTTGACGTGCATGATGTGCTGAACATTTTCCAGTGCACTGGTCTGAACCACGACGACATGTACTTCATGAAAGCTTGTCCGGCGCAGAAGGGTGATTATCTGGAGTTTTTTGCCGAGATTGATTTGCTGTGTGCGTTGTCGACGTGCCCGGGTGGGGATTTGTCCCTGGCCATGTGGGGGCCGGATGCGCAGGATCCGTTGAGTGTGTGTCGCCCGTTAGGCGTTGAGATTTATCGGTTGGAGGAGTCGTTACTTGAAGGCTGGAGCCAGCCGGAGCGTGCGGCCTATAAAGGGCTGCATGGCCTGCACATTGCCAAGGCCGATTGGGAAAAGTAAAAAGGCTTTTGTGGCAGGAAGCACGCCCTGATGCCGGTAATTTAAGCCGCGACGCATTCTTTGTAGCAGCTGGCGAAGCCTGCGTTCGGCTGCGTAGCAGTCGCGAAATCAGAAACGGCGGTGCACCAGGAAATCGCGTTGGCCGGATTCACGACTGCTGCGCAGTCGAACGCAGGCTTCGCCAGCTGCTACAGATCGCATTACGCCTTAACTTACTGGGCAAGCCCTCACCGCAGTTTCGGTCAGCGGTCCTGCGCATCCTTGGCATCCGCTTCCGCATTGCGTTCGGCGACGCGTTTACGTTGCTCTTCAGTCAATTCGACCTTGTTGGCGGTGTCGCGCAGCATCATCAAGCCGCCAACGATCGAGCCGATGGCAACGATCAGAATCAACCAGGCATACCAAGGCATAGGGTTTCTCCTTAAGGGCAGGCCGCTTGGCGATGGTTTCGCCAACCGATCGTGCCTACCACTTTTGAGCGATGGAATTTCGCAGTGGTTCCATTCGCTATGATTCCATTCTATGCCTGAACTGACAGCAACACCGCGACTGTTTACAGCCCGGTCAACATCGCATCCGCCGGCGCATCGGCCCGCAATTGCGCGGTGAGCATGAAGTACACGAAACCCACGGCCATGAAGCCGAGGAAGATCAAACCGATCAAGGTGTTGAACCAGGCCATCGCCACCAGGCAAACCACCGCGAGCATCAACGCAATGAACGGTACCAGCGGGTAGCAGGGCGCGCGGAAGGTGCGTTCCAGGTTCGGTTCGGTTTTGCGCAGTTTGAACAGGCTGAGCATGCTCATGATGTACATCACGATCGCACCGAATACCGCCATGGTGATCATCGCCGCCGTCAGCGTCATGCCGCCGAGGTTGATCAAGCCATCGCTGTAGATCGCCGCGACGCCAATCACGCCACCGGCGATAATCGCCCGGTGCGGGGTCTGGAAGCGCGACAGTTTGGCCAGGGATGCTGGCAGGTAACCGGCCCGGGCCAGCGCAAAGAACTGCCGCGAGTAGCCGAGGATGATCCCATGAAAACTCGCCACCAGGCCGAACAGGCCGATCCACACCAGCATGTGCAACCAGCCGGAGCTTTCGCCGACCACGGCTTTCATGGCTTGTGGCAGCGGATCGTTGATGTTCGACAGGGTGCGCCAGTCGCCGACGCCGCCGGCAAAGAACATCACGCCCATGGCCAGCAGTACCAGGGTCAGGATGCCGCTGATGTAAGCCTTGGGAATCGTGCGTTTCGGGTCTTTGGCTTCTTCGGCAGCCATGGCCGCGCCTTCGATGGCGAGGAAGAACCAAATGGCAAACGGAATGGCTGCGAACATGCCGGCAATCGCTGGCGCACCGAACACATCAGCACCAGCCCAGCCATTGAGGGCGAAGTTGCTGAAGCTGAACGCCGGAGCGACCACGCCCATGAACACCAGCAATTCGGCGACCGCCAATACGCAGACTACCAGCTCGAAGGTCGCGGCCAGTTTCACGCCGAGGATGTTCAAGCCCATGAACACGATGTAGGCCCCGACCGCCGCGTGTTTCGGGTCAAGGGCGGGAAACTGCACATTCAGATAGGCGCCGATCGCCAAGGCAATCGCCGGAGGGGCGAAGACGAATTCGATCAGGGTCGCCAACCCGGCAATCAAACCGCCTTTCTCGCCAAAGGCGCGGCGGCTGTAGGCAAAGGGACCGCCTGCATGGGGAATCGCGGTGGTCAGTTCAGTGAAACTGAAGATGAAGCAGGTGTACATCGTGGCGACCATGAATGAGGTCACCAGGAAGCCCAGTGTCCCGGCCACGCCCCAGCCGTAACTCCAGCCGAAGTACTCACCGGAAATCACCAGCCCGACCGCGATACCCCACAGGTGCAGCGTACCCAGCGTGGGTTTGAGTTGTGTGTTCATGCCTTGCTCCCTGAACGGTTTGGAAAAGCTCGGGGGAGGGCGTGTGCAGTGGGCGTGCCATTTTTCAGGTGGGCGTCGTAAAGCGCTGAAAGCTGTCGTATCGGGGATGTTCGCGGCTGGATGCGCGCTTTTTGTGCGCCAGTTGGGGGCGGTGTCGTCTGTGCTGCCGCCTTCGCGAGCAAGCCCGCTCCCACATTTGGAATGCGTTTACCCGTACAACACCGATCCCTGTGGGAGCGGGCTTGCTCGCGAAGAGGCCGGCACTGCCACCGCATAACCCCACTCTTTACGCTTTATTTATGCCCCGCCACCCTCCTCGATCTCGCGCCTTTACAGCCTCCCTCCCGACAATCACTCCACACGCGGCAATACGCCGTAACACGGAGAATTTCCATGAGCGTTCTGGACGGGGTGTCACTGCTATTGGCAGTGGGGCTGTTCATTTATCTGTTGGTTGCGCTGTTGCGCGCGGACCGGAACTAGGAGCGGCTATGCACAGTTATGACTATTGGCTGATCATCGCCTTCTTCGCCGTGGTGCTGATCCCGGCACCGTTTCTTGGGCGCTTCTATTACAAGGTGATGGAAGGGCAGCGCACCTGGCTGTCGCCGATCCTCGGGCCGGTGGAGCGGGGTTGCTATCGGGTGAGCGGTGTCGATCCACAGGCTGAGCAGAGCTGGCAGAAATACACCCTGGCCTTGCTCGCCTTCAACCTCGCGGGTTTTTTGCTGTTGTTCGCGATCCTGCTGTTTCAGAATTATTTGCCGCTCAATCCGCAAAATTTGCCGGGTCAGGAATGGACGCAAGCGTTCAACACCGCCGTCAGCTTCATGACCAATACCAACTGGCAGTCCTACAGCGGCGAAGCGACCCTCAGCTACCTGAGTCAGATGGTCGGCCTCACCGTGCAGAACTTCGTCAGCGCCGCCACCGGCCTCGCTGTGTTGGTTGCACTCTGTCGAGGTATAGGGGGGCGCGGCATCGGTCGAAAATCCACCAAAACCCTGGGCAACTTCTGGGTCGACATGACCCGCGCCACCCTCTACGGCCTGCTGCCGCTGTGCCTGCTGCTGGCGCTGTATCTGGTCTGGCAGGGCGTGCCACAAACCTTCGCTCAGTACGTAAATGCCGTGACCCTGCAGGGCGTCGATCAGGTGATCCCGCTCGGCCCGGCCGCCAGCCAGATTGCGATCAAGCAACTGGGCACCAACGGCGGTGGCTTCTTCGGCGTCAACTCGGCGCACCCGTTCGAGAACCCGACGGCGTGGAGCAACCTGTTCGAAGTCGCTTCGATCATTCTGATCCCGGTGGCGCTGGTGTTCACCTTCGGCCATTACGTGAAAGACCTGCGTCAGAGTCGCGCGATCATCGCTTGCATGCTGGCGCTGTTTTTGATCGGCGGCGCGACGTCGTTGTGGGCTGAATATCAACCGAACCCGACCCTGGCCAACGTCGCCGTCGAACAGACCGCACCGCTGGAAGGCAAGGAAGCGCGTTTCGGCACCACCGCCACGGTGCTGTGGTCGGTGACCACCACGGCGGCATCGAACGGTTCGGTCAATGGCATGCACGACAGCCTCAACCCGCTGAGCGGCATGGTCGCGCTGGTCAACATGATGGTCGGCGAAGTGATTTTCGGCGGCGTCGGGGCCGGGCTCTACGGCATGTTGCTCAACGTGCTGATCGCGGTATTCCTCGCCGGGCTGATGATCGGCCGCACTCCGGAATACCTCGGCAAGAAACTGCAAGCCAGGGAAGTCCAATTGCTGGTGGTGACCTTGCTGGTGATGCCAGTCGGCGTGCTGGTGCTCGGCGCGATTGCTGCCAGCCTGCCTGGCCCGGTCGCGGCGGTGAGTAACCCCGGTGCTCACGGTTTCAGCCAGTTGCTTTATGCCTACACCTCGGCCAGTGCCAACAACGGCTCGGCGTTCGGCGGCTTCGGTGCCAACACCGCGTTCCACAACCTGATGCTGGGGTTGGGCATGTTGATCGGTCGCTTCGGTTACATCCTCCCGGTACTGGCCCTGGCCGGCAGCCTGGCGATGAAGAAAACCGCGCCGATCGGCCAGAACAGCTTCCCGACTCACGGCCCGCTGTTCGTGGTCCTGTTGACCGTGACCATTTTGCTGGTGGGTGGTTTGACCTTCCTGCCGACCCTGGCGCTGGGCCCGATTGCCGAACATCTGAGCTTGGGCTTCTAAGGAGTCAATGATGAATATGCCCGCAACTAAAGCCGCCGTCGTCAAGGCGCCGGAACAACCGAAAACCGCGATCTCGGCCCTCTGGCGCCCGGCGCTGGTGCAAGCGTTCGTAAAGCTCGACCCACGGCAATTGCAACGTGCGCCGGTGATGCTGGTGGTGGAACTGACCGCGATTCTGACCACCGTGCTGTGCTTCATTCCCGACAGCGCCGTGCCGACTTTCGTCGCCGCGCAAATCGCCTTGTGGCTGTGGTTCACCGTGCTATTCGCCAACTTCGCCGAAGCGCTGGCCGAAGGTCGCGGCAAGGCCCGTGCCGACAGCCTCAAGGCCGGCAGCGAAGGCTTGAGTGCCCGGCGCAAAAACACCAATGGCAGCTTTCAGGTGGTGCCCGCCACCAGCTTGCGCAAGGGTGATGTGGTGCGCGTCGAAGCGGGGGAGATGATCCCCGGTGACGGCGAGGTGATCGAAGGCATCGCGGCGGTCAACGAAGCGGCGATTACCGGTGAATCGGCGCCGGTGATTCGTGAGTCCGGTGGCGACCGTTCGGCGGTCACCGGCAACACTCGACTGGTGTCCGACTGGCTGCTGGTGCGCATCACCGCCAACCCCGGCGAGTCGACCCTCGACCGCATGATCGCGCTGGTCGAAGGCGCCAAACGCCAGAAAACCCCGAACGAAGTGGCGCTGGATATCCTGCTGATCGGCCTGACCCTGATCTTTTTGCTGGTGGTGGTGACCCTGCAACCGTTCGCCCACTTCGCTAATGGCAGCCTGCCGCTGGTGTTCCTGGTGGCGTTATTGGTCACGCTGATTCCGACCACCATTGGCGGTTTGTTGTCGGCCATCGGTATCGCCGGGATGGACCGTCTGGTGCGCCTGAACGTGATCGCCAAATCCGGTCGCGCCGTGGAAGCGGCGGGGGACGTTCACGTCCTGCTGCTGGACAAGACCGGCACCATCACCTTCGGTAACCGTCGCTGCTCCGCGGTCTATGCCGCGCCTGGTGTCACGGCCAAGGAACTGGCCGAAGGCGCGTTGTTTGCCTCCTTGGCCGATGACACGGCTGAAGGCAAATCCATCGTCGAGTACCTGCGCGGTCTTCATCCGCAACCCGAGCCGTCGGCCGAGGTGCTGACTGCTGTGCCGTTCAGTGCTGAAACCCGCTTGTCTGGCGTTGACTATCAGGGCCGGGTCTATCGCAAAGGCGCGGTGGATTCGCTGCTGACCTTCGTCGGCCTGAAACGCGCTGATCTGGCCGCGCCTCTGTCCCGGGAAATCGACAAGATCGCCCAGAGTGGCGGCACGCCTCTGCTGGTCTGCGCCGACGGCAAATTGCTCGGTGTCATTCACCTCAAGGACGTGGTCAAGCCCGGCATCCGCGAGCGTTTCGCCGAGTTGCGCAAGCTGGGGATTCGCACGGTCATGGTCACCGGCGACAACCCGCTGACCGCCGCTGCGATTGCCGCCGAAGCGGGCGTGGATGACGTGCTGGCCGAAGCCACACCGGAGAAAAAACTGGCGCGCATTCGTCACGAGCAGAATGACGGTCGCCTGGTCGCCATGTGCGGCGACGGTGCCAACGATGCCCCGGCCCTGGCTCAGGCGGACGTCGGCATGGCGATGAACGACGGTACGCAAGCGGCGCGGGAGGCGGCGAACATGGTCGACCTCGACAGCGATCCGACCAAGCTGTTGGACGTGGTGCAAATCGGCAAGGAATTGCTGGTGACCCGCGGTGCGCTGACGACCTTTTCCATCGCCAACGACGTGGCCAAGTACTTCGCGATCCTGCCGGCGCTGTTCGCCTCGATCTACCCGCAACTGGGTGTGCTCAACGTCATGCACCTGAGCAGCCCGCAGAGCGCGATTCTGTCGGCGATTGTGTTCAACGCCTTGATCATTGTGGTGCTGATTCCTTTGGCATTGCGTGGTGTGAGGGTGCAGGCGGTGAGCGCGGCGGCGTTGCTGCGGCGCAATCTGCTGATCTACGGGCTGGGCGGGATTCTGGTGCCGTTCGTGGGCATCAAGGCGATCGACATGTTGTTGACGGCGTTGCATTTGGTTTGACCTGCGCGGTGTGCCAGGCACACCGCCTTCGCGAGCAAGCCCGCTCCCACACGTTGAAATGCATTCCCTTGTGGGAGCGGGCTTGCTCGCGAAGGACTCAACACGGTCCATCTGACTGAACGCTGTACTTGTTCTCTGAATTCGAGGATTTTGAAATGTCTACACTGATACGTCCGGCCCTGAGCCTGCTGTTGCTGATGACCCTGATCACCGGCGTCGCCTACCCTTTGGTGGTCACCGGCGTCGCCCAGGTCGCCTTCCCGGACCAGGCCAATGGCAGCCTGGTGCGTGACGCCGACGGCAAGGTCCGCGGTTCGTCGCTGATCGCCCAGGATTTCGTTGGTGATGGCTGGTTCCAGCCACGGCCATCGGCCGGTGCCTTTGCCACCGTGTCGAGCAGCGCCAGCAACCTCTCGCCCAGCAATCCGGCGCTGGCCACTCGGGTTATCGATGAGGCCAATAAATTGCAAGTAGCTGGCCAGGGTCCGGTGCCGTTGGCGATGCTGACCACCTCCGGCAGCGGCCTCGATCCGCACTTGCCACCGGCCGCGATTGCCTATCAACTGGCGCGTGTCGCGACGGCGCGCAATCTGCCAGTGTCTACGCTTGAGCAACTGCTGGATGCGCACATCGAGCAGCCGTTGGTAGGACCGCCGGTGGTGAATGTGTTGGCGCTGAACATGGCGCTGGAAAAACTGTAAAGGTCAAAAGTTTGGAAAGGATCGTTCCCACGCTCTGCGTGGGAATGCATCTATGGACGCTCTGCGTCCGCTTCGGCTGAGACGCGGAGCGTCCCGGGCTGCATTCCCACGCAGAGCGTGGGAACGATCAATTAGAGAGAACTTCAAGCATGAGTGACTCCGGCCGCGCCGACGCGCTGTTAGCAGACCTGCCCCGCGATGGCCGTGGCCGGCTCAAAGTGTTCCTTGGCGCCGCCCCGGGGGTCGGCAAGACCTACGCCATGCTGCAAGCCGCCCACACTCAACTGCGCCAAGGCGTGAAAGTCATGGCCGGGGTGGTCGAAACCCACGGTCGCGCCGAAACCGAAGCGCTATTGGCTGGCTTGCCGCAGCAACCGTTGGTGCGCTCGGAATACCGCGGCGTGATGCTCGAAGAAATGGACCTCGACGGTCTGCTGGCCGCCAAACCGAAACTGGTGCTGGTGGACGAACTGGCCCACAGCAACGCCCCCGGTAGTCGCCACGCCAAGCGCTGGCAAGACATTCAGGAATTGCTGGCTGCCGGCATCGACGTGTTCACCACGGTCAACGTCCAGCATCTGGAAAGTCTCAACGATCAGGTGCGCGGCATCACCGGCGTACAGGTGCGCGAAACCCTGCCGGACTGGGTGCTGCAAGAAGCCTACGAACTGCTGCTGATCGACCTGCCATCGCGTGAGCTGCTGGAGCGACTGCGCGATGGCAAGGTCTACGTGCCGGAGCAGGCGCGGGCGGCCATCGATGCGTTTTTCACCCAGACCAACCTCACTGCCTTGCGCGAATTGGCGATGCAAACCGCCGCCGCTCAGGTGGATAACGATCTGGCCCAGGGGTATCGCCAGTTGGGGCAGGCCGCGCCGGCTGTGCGCGGTCGCTTGCTGGTGGGCGTCGATGGCGATGCTCAGGCCGAGCGCCTGGTGCGTCACGCCAGTCGTGTGGCCCAGCGTCGGCATCTGCCGTGGAGCCTGGTGCATGTGGACAACGGCCGTGTGCGCGACGAGCAGTCGCGCCTGCGCCTGCAAAACGCTCAGCAACTGGCCGAACGCCTCGGGGGGGAAGTGGTGTTGCTGCGCGCCGGTGAGGTGGCGAAAACCCTGATCCAGCACGCCGCTGAACGACGCGCCAGCCTGGTGCTGGTGGGCCAGTCGCGCCAGCGTTTGCGTCGACGGTTGTTCGGTGGCGGTCTGGCCTCACGTTTGCTGCGCGATGCTCGCGGGCTGGAAATCAACGTGCTTGACAGCGATCACGAACAGCATCAGCCGCGCCAACGCTCGGAGCAATCGCTGGTCTGGTTCGACTACGCGTTGGCGCTGCTGGCAACGGTGCTTGCCAGTGCTCTGGCTTGGGCGGTCTCGAGCGTCTTGCCGCTGCCCAACATTTCGCTGGTGTTCCTCGCGGCGGTGTTGCTGGTGGCGGTGCGCAGCAGTCTCGGCCCGGCATTGGCCTGCGCGGCGCTGTCGTTTCTGACCTATGATTTTTTGTTCATTCCACCGACGTTCTCTTTCAGCATCCAGCGTGAAGAAGACGTGCTGACCTTGCTGTTCTTCCTGCTGATGGCGGCCCTCACCGGCAACCTGGCGGCGCGACAACGGCGGCAATTGCAGGCCTTGCGCGACACCCAGGAAGAAACCAGCGAACTGCTCGACCTGTCGCGCAAACTCACCGCTGCCACCGACCGTCAGGCCGTGGTCAGCGCTGCGGCGCAGCACCTCAATGGCTGGACCGACCTGAAACTGTGCCTGCTCAATCGCGATGGCCAGAGCGGCTGGAAAGTCGAAACCGGCGGGCCGCTGGAGTTCTCCGAAGCCGAGCGCGCCGCGGCCGATTGGGCCTGGCAACACGACCAACCGGCCGGCGCAGGCACCGGTACTTTGCCGTTCGGGCGCTGGTGGTGGTGGCCACTGTCGGTGGATGATGGGCCGTTGGCGCTGCTCGGCGTGTGCGCCAAGGAAGGTCAGACCCTGAGCGGCCAGCGGCGGCGCTTGTTGACCGCGTTGAGCCAACCGCTGGCCCAGGCATTGGCCCGCGCGCAACTGGCCGATGACCTTGAGGCGGCGCGCTTGCATGGCGAAACCGAGCAACTGCGCAGCGCGCTGTTGGCCTCGGTGTCCCACGATTTACGCACGCCGTTGACCTCCATGCGCGGCAGCATCGACAGCCTGCTGGCGCTTGGCGAGGCGATTCCCTTGGAGGACCGCCGCGAACTGCTCGAAGGCACCCGCGATGAAGCCGAACGGCTGGATCGCTATATTCAAAACCTGCTGGACATGACCCGGCTCGGGCACGGCGCCCTGAAGCTGGCGCGAGATTGGGTGTCGCCGGCCGATATCGTCGGCAGCGCGCTCAATCGTCTGCGCGCGGTGCTGGCATCGTTGCAGGTCATTACCGAAGTGCCGGCCGAGTTGCCGCTGCTCTATGTGCATGCCGCGCTGATCGAACAAGCGCTGGTCAACGTATTGGAAAACGCCGCGCGTTTCTCTCCCCCCCGCGGGCGTCTTGAATTGCGTGCCGGGGCCACTGACAGCGAGCTGTTTTTTTCCGTGAGCGATGAGGGGCCGGGGATTCCCGAGGAGGACCGGGCGAAGATTTTCGACATGTTTTACACCGCCGCTCGCGGTGATCGCGGCGGGCAGGGCACCGGGTTGGGGCTGGCGATCTGTCAGGGCATGGTCGGTGCCCATGGCGGGCGGATCAGCGTCGCCGACGGCATCGAAGGGCGCGGCACCTGCATCACGCTGCACCTGCCGTTGCAGACTCAACCGGGATTGGACAGTGAAGCCTGATCTCGCCTGCGCTACTCTCTTGCCACTTCTTTGTGTTGATATGAATTCATGAGCCAGACTGCGACCATTTTGGTCATCGACGACGAACCGCAGATCCGCAAACTCCTGCGCATCAGCCTCGCCTCCCAAGGCTACAAAGTGCTGGAGGCCGGCACCGGCACGGAAGGCCTGGCCCAGGCCGCATTGAACAAACCCGACCTGCTGGTGCTCGACCTCGGCCTGCCGGACATGGACGGCCAGCAGGTGCTGCGCGAGTTTCGCGAGTGGTCGGCGGTGCCGGTACTGGTACTCTCGGTGCGCGCGAGCGAAGGGCAGAAAGTCCAAGCCCTGGATGGCGGCGCCAACGACTACGTGACCAAGCCGTTCGGCATCCAGGAATTTCTGGCTCGGGTGCGCGCCTTGCTGCGTCAGGCGCCGACGGGTGAGGTTCAGGAAGCGGCGCTCAGTTTCGGCCCGCTCACCGTGGACCTGGCTTATCGCCGGGTGCTATTGGACGGCGCCGAAGTGGCGCTGACGCGCAAGGAATACGCCGTACTGGCGCAACTGGCGCGGCATCCGGGGCGGGTCATCACCCAGCAGCAATTGCTCAAGGACATCTGGGGCCCGACACACACCGAAGACAGCCACTATCTGCGGATCGTGGTCGGGCACTTGCGGCAGAAACTGGCGGATGATCCGACTCAGCCGCGGTTTATCGTTACTGAGGCGGGGGTTGGGTATCGGTTGTTGGGTGAGGGCAGTCTTTAGTTTTTGTGTTGGATTATCCGGCCCCATCGCGAGCAGGCTCGCTCCCACACTGGATCTGCGTAACTCTGAAGATCCCCTGTGGGAGCGAGCCTGCTCGCGATGGGGCCCTCACATTCACCCAGGAACCTCAAGACTCCCGTTCATTCTCATACCGATCCAGCGTGTCCCGCGCAATCTCGCGCCCCAGCGCGATCAATTCCGGCGCCTTGTAGAACTCGAAAAACCGGCATACCCGCTTGGGCACGTTGATCAGTATATCCGGCGGATATCCGGCAATCTTGTACTGCGCCAATGAGGTCTGCATCACCTCGAAACTCTGGTTGATCAGGTCCAGCAAGGACGCCGGCCCGACGTTGTCGATGATGAACGAGCCGGTGGCGGATTTCGGTGCGCCGTTGCTTTCCGGGGCCGCCGCCGGTTGCTGGCCTTCGGGCTCGGCGGATTCGATCCACGGATTGATATCGGCCGCTTCGGCCATCAGCGCTTCCTTTTCCAGCAGCAGCAATTGCTCGGCCTGTTTGCGGCGGAAGGGCAATTTCGAGCCCAGCGAGTTGATCAGACTGTCGAAGCGGGTCCTGAACGCGGCCGGGCGCTGGATCACCGGCAGTTGATAGTGGCGCTGGTTGGTGGAGTTGAGGTTGACCGCGATGATCAGGTCGCAATGGCTCGACACCACCGGCACGATCGGCAACGGGTTGAGGATGCCGCCGTCCACCAGCATTCGATTGCCCTGCATCACCGGCGTGAACAGGCTGGGGATCGCCGCCGAGGCGCGCATGGCCTGGTGCAGGCAACCTTCCTGGAACCAGATTTCCTGCTGGTTGGTCAGGTCCGTGGCCACCGCCGTGTAGGGAATGCGCAGGTCTTCGATGTTGATCTCGCCGACGATCTTGCGGATCTGCCCGAAGACCTTTTCCCCGCGAATCGCGCCCAGGCGAAAGCTGACGTCCACCAGACGCAACACGTCGAGGTAATCCAGGCTCTCGATCCAGTCGCGATAATCCTTGAGTTTACCGGCGGCATAGATCCCGCCGACCACTGCGCCCATGGAGCAACCGGCGATGCAGGCAATGTCGTAGCCGCGCCGTTCGATCTCTTCAATGACGCCGATATGGGCGTAGCCCCGGGCGCCACCCGAGCCCAACACCAGTGCGACACGCTTTTTCATGAATCGACCTCTCTGACAAGGTTCAACAATGCACCCATCGAGGGGCACGCTTCAATCGCTATGGTCGTTCGACGGGGCAATAGCGTCGTTTTTTGACACTCAATAAAGGCGAATGGGTATCCTCGCGAGCGCTATAGTTTCCACTGCGGGTCCAAGGCACTTTTCACGCGCCAGGCCGTCTTAGCTGCACGACTGTTTATTATCTTTGAGGTGTGAGTAATGAAAGCCTGGATCTGTGTGCCGTTGATTGCCCTGGCACTCGCCGGTTGTGCCGGTAAAACCGCTTACCGTGACAGCTGCGGTAGCCAGCTCGACGCCGCCTGGCATGAGCTGGACCTGGCCAAGGTCGAGGGCTTTGCCGGGACTGTCAGCTACTCCAAGGCGCTGTCGTTGCTGACCGGTGCCAAGACCCAGCAACAATTCGAAGCCTATGAGGGTTGTACCAAGAAAGCCGAGAAGGCGCGCTTCTACATTCGTGAGTCTCGCGCCGGCCGTTGAAGCATGCTATAGCCAATGGGGGTATTCGATTCAGGGAGCAAGCGATGTCTGCCTTGGTTGATCGGTTGGTGGCTCACGTTCTGAGCCTGGACATTCGCCTGCTCGCCTGTCAGGCACGCTTGAGTACCCGAACCGACTCTGAAGCGCTGCACGATCTACGCACCACCGTGCGGCGTTTGCGCAGCTTGCTGCGGCCCCTGCGCGGTTTGCCCGGGGTCGAGCAACTGGAAGGGGCGGCATCCCGGGTCGGTGACCTGACCACGCCGTTGCGCGATCGCGAAGTGCTGGCGGCGTACCTGCTGCAGCACGATCAACCCGAGGCCGCGCACCGGCGCATGGCGCGGATGGACGAGGCTTATCCCATCGTCGCGGCGAGCCCGGAAGTGGCGCAGATGCTGATGATCCTCGATGCCTTTCCGCGTTTCCTGCGCGCTTCCCAGCGTCAGGGTTTGCTCAAGGGCTTGCGCAAGCGCATCGAAAAACGCCTGGGTAAACAGTGGAAGAAACTCGACCAGGCCCTGCATGATCCCGCCCATGACCGCCATCGCCTGCGCCTGCTGATCAAGCGCGTGCGCTATGGCATCGAAGCCTACCCCGAACTGGATCGCTTGCCGGAAGCGGCCCTGCCCAGACTGAAATCGGCGCAGGCTGCCTTGGGCGATTGGCACGACAGCTGGCAGTGGCTGGACCGCGCCAAAGAAGAGCCCGATTTGCAGCCTTGTGTCGCGGTCTGGAAAACCACCTTGGCCGAGGCCGAAGCACGCGCCGACCGCGTCCTCGACAAACTCAGCGCCGCCTGCTTCAAATCCTGAACACACTAAAGATCAAATGTGGGAGCGAGCCTGCTCGCGATGGCGGCATGACAGCCAGCATCAATGTTGAATGTCATGGCCTCATCGCGAGCAGGCTCGCTCCCACATTAGTTTGTGTGTTCAATGTTGGCACGGCTCATCTGTCAGTGATTTTGGCCGGAATAAGCGCTGTATCGGCTTTGCGCGCTGGTTAAGATCGTTCCATCCATTTTCTTGCCTCTGAGGTTTCCATGCACTTTTCCGATCTGCTCGACGCTGTGCGCAGTCAGCCGCAGGAGCTGTCTATTCCGGCCGAATGGGGCCAGGGCCGGGCGAGTTTTGGCGGGCTGATAGCCGCCTTGCAATACGAAGCCATGCGCGCAAAAGTCCCGGCGGATCGTCCGGTGCGTTCGCTGGCAATCACCTTTGTCGGCCCGGTCGAACCCGATGTGCCGGTCAGTTTTGAAGTCGATGTGCTGCGCGAAGGCAAAGCCGTCAGCCAGGTGCTGGGCCGGGTAATGCAAAAAGGGCAAGTGGTGACGTTGGTCCAGGGCAGCTTCGGCGCCTCGCGACCTTCCGAAGTGGCGGTCACGGCCAACGCTGCGCCCGAGATGAAACACTGGGACGACTGCCAGGAAATGCCTTATATCAAAGGGGTGACCCCGGAATTCATGCGTCATTTGGCAATGCGCTGGAGCATCGGTGGCCTGCCGTTCACCGGCAACACCTCCCGCGAGATGGGGGGGTGGGTGCGCTTGCGTGGGGAGGTGAAAGACGAGACGGCCAGCGAGGCGCATATTCTGGCGCTGGTCGACGCCTGGCCACCGTCCTTGTTGTCGCATCTGAAGAAACCGGCGGCAGGCAGCACGCTGACCTGGACCATCGAATTCGTCCAGCCGTTGCTCGCGTTGAGCACGCTGGACTGGTGCAAGTACTTGGTGGAAATCGAGTATGCCGCTGACGGCTACGGGCACGCCGCCGCAAAACTGTGGAGCGAAGACGGTCAGTTGATCGCCATGAGCCGGCAGACCGTCACGATTTTCGCCTGATCAATGACGACGGTCTTTGCGATTACTGAACGGCTCGCCGGTTTGCGCCTCCAGGCGGTGATCGTGACGCTTAAGGCCCAGGGCGGCGAGCAGGCCGATGACACCGATCGCGATGCTCGCCAGATCCAGGCTGAACACCCCCGAGACCATCAGCAAAAACGCCACGATGAACAGCAGCACGGCAATCAGGTGCAACACCTGATGGGCCGAGTGCTGGTGATTATGCGGGTACGCTCGCCATTGCCAGGCGGGAAGGTTGGGGTGACGTTTGCCCATGATGCTTATCCTTTATTCGTGAGGCGCTTGAATAAAGAATAGGCTTGGCGCAAGCCATCGGCGAATCAAGGCTGGCTATCGGCGCAATAGGTGTGATGGTCAGGATTGATGTTGCTCGGTCTGACGCCTTCGCGGGCAAGCCCGCTCCCACAGGTAATGCGCAAATTTTAAAATAGCGCTAATCCTGTGGGAGCGGGCTTGCCCGCGATGGGGCCGTCACAGTTTCAGCTGACCTATGGCCTTGTTCAATTCCCCCGCCAACATCGCCAACTCATTGCTGGTGATCGCCGAATTCACGGTCTGCTGCACGGTATCCTCGGTGACGTCGCGAATGCTCACCACCGCCCGATTCATTTCCTCCGCCACATGGCTCTGCTGCTCGGCCGCCACTGCGATCTGCGTATTGCTTTCACGCATCTGCGCCACCGCTCCGGTGATTTCGGCCAGGGCCACACTGGCTTCCTGAGCCTGCTGCATGCAGTCGTCCGCCTTGTACGAGCTTTCCTGCATGAAATCCACGGCGTCCCGAGTGCCGGCCTGCAGCGCTGAAACCATGGTGGTGATTTCGTCGGTGGACGCCTGGACTCGCTTGGCCAGGTTACGCACCTCATCGGCGACCACCGCAAACCCGCGACCCATTTCCCCGGCCCGGGCCGCTTCGATGGCCGCGTTAAGGGCCAGCAGGTTGGTCTGTTCGGCGATGCTGTGGATCACGCTGACCACGCCGTTGATCTTCTGGCTGTCCTCGGCCAGACGCTGAATCATCTCGGCCGTTTGCTGCACGCCGGTGGACAACCCGCCAATTGATTTCTGCACCCGTCTGACCACTTCCTGGCCGCTGCCGGCCAGGGTGTCGGCGGTTTGCGAGAGGTCGCGGGTGGCGCCGGCATGTTGGGCGATGTGATGGACCGTGGCGGTCATTTCGTTGATCGCTGTGGCGGCCTGATCGGTTTCGCTTTGCTGACCGAGCATGCCGTGGCGCACCTCGTTCATGCTCGAGGCCAGCCGCGCGGCACCGACGTCCAGTTGCCGGGCGGTGTTGGCGACGGTGTTGACCACCCGCTGGTAACCGGCCTGCATGGCGTTGAAAGCGTTGGCCATCTGCCCGACTTCATCCTTGCAAGCCAGCGGCACACGGGCCGACAGGTCGCCGCTTTTCTCGACATGGAGCATCACGTCTTTCAATGTATTGAGCTGGCTGAGCAGGAAGCGGATCAACAGTTGCGACGCGCCAAGCATTGCCAGCATCAGGATGAATACCGCTACCGCATAGTGGGTGAAGCGTTCGCCGAACACTTGGCTCAGGCTCGGGCCATGGGCAATCACCGCGATTTGTTGACCATCGGGGCGAGTGAGTACCTCGGCGCCCATCAACGGGTTTTCACCGAACAGCGGCATAGCGTTGATCTCGACCCAACCATTGGTATCGGTCAGCTCCAGCAGCGGTTGCCCATTCAGTAACGGCGCCTGTCCGCGATTGAAGGTCAGCAGGTTATCGACCTTGGGCAGCGGCTGCCCGGCAGGCCAGGCATCGAGCAATCGCGCCTGGGCCTGAGCCGAAGCCTGGACGGCTTGGCTGCGGGCCTGTTGTTCAAGCTGCACGGCGTACAGCACTAGCAACAGGGTGGTGACGAAGGCAACGGCGTTGACCGCCCAGAATTTGTATTTCAGCGAGATGTTGCTAAGCCAGGCACCCATGGAGGTCTTCTCTGATAGCGGAAACAGTTTTGGCAAGGTGCCAGTATTGTGCCGCTATGCAGGGATTCAGATGTTGATGCAGGTCAACGAGCACAGCCTATCCAAATGTGGGAGCGAGCCTGCTCGCGATAGCGGTCTGTCAGCAACATGAATGCTGCAGGTGCCACCATCGCGAGCAGGCTCGCTCCCACAGGGAATTGTGGTTATTGGGGAATCGAAGGCAACCCGTAGAATGCCCGTGCGCATGCTGTGGTGTGGTTTGCCAGGTCTTCCTGGCTTTCCCCACGATGCAACGCCACCTCACGCAACACTTCAGTCAGATACGCCGGCTCGTTGCGGCCATTCTTCGGCTTGGGGCGCAAACTGCGGGGCAGCAGATACGGCGCATCGCTCTCCAGCATCAAGCGCCCGCGTTTAATCTCTTTGACCAGTGGATGCAGGTGTGTACCCCGGCGCTCGTCACAAATCCAGCCAGTGATGCCAATGTGCAGATCCAGATCGAGGTAGCTGAACAGCGCCTTCTTTTCACCGGTGAAGCAGTGCACCACGGCGGCTGGCAACTGGTCGCGGTAATCACGCAGGATCTCCAGCAATCGTTGGCTGGCATCGCGCTCATGCAGGAACACCGGCAATTGCAGTTCGACCGCCATCGCCAGATGTTCTTCCAAGACTTTTTCCTGTTGCGGGCGGGGCGAGAAATCACGATTGAAATCGAGGCCGCATTCACCCACGGCCACCACGTTCGGCTCCTTGAGCAAACTGCGCAGACGCTGATCACTGTCGGCGTTCCAGTCGCTGGCCGAATGTGGGTGAATACCTGCCGTAGCGAACAGCCGTTGAGCGCTTTCGTCCAGTTGCTGGCACAGCTCCAGCGCCTGTTCACTGCCCTCGACGCTGGTCCCGGTGAGCACCAATTGGCAGACCCCGGCAGCATAGGCACGGTCAAGTACAGCCTGGTGTTTGTCGGCGAAACTGGGGTTGGTCAGGTTGACGCCGATATCGATGAGTTGCATGGTGCTACCTCGGACCAAAGGCCGGAAAGCATATCAGAGCTGTGGATTTATAAGAAAAGCCAAGAACTACAACCAGTTAAAGCTGTCTGTTGAGGCCGCGAGGCAGGTCGGGTTGGTAATTTGCCATCACTGTGCCACTCTCACGCACTTTGCCGGCGCTTCAGGCGCTCTGTTTCTGTCGCTCGACGTCATGAAATCATCCATGAAGTCGACCCGTATTCTTTCCGGAGAGTGGATGATTCGTCCCTCGGTTTTGTTACTGCTGTGTTGCTCGTTGCTGCTGCCCATGCCGGCGGTTGCACGTCTGGCCGGGCCGTTGCAAGCCGTGCCGGCGGCCAAGGTCCGCGACCTGGCGGAGATTCGCAGCGGCCGCGTGTTGCGGGTGTTGGTCAACCAGAGCCGCAACAGCTCCGGTGAAGTCCAGGGCCAGGCCATCGGCGTCGAATACCACCGCCTGCGCGCGTTCGAACAGTACCTCAATGGCCATGCCCGCGATGGCCAGGAAATCACCCTCAAGATCATTCCCAAGGCCAAGGATCAACTGCTCGGCGCGTTGCAGCGCGGGGAGGGTGACTTGGTCGCGCCGGGGGAATTACTCGATCCGCAATCGGGCCTCGCGGTCAGCACCAGTCAACCGATTGCCAGCAATGTGCCGTTGCTGCTGGTGGGGATTAAAGGCGAACGACGTTACACCCGTCTGGAACAACTCTCGGGCAAAACCCTTGCGCTGCCCACCGGCAGTGCCGCCGGGGATGCGGTCAGTCAGATCAATCAGAAACTCGCGCTGCACAAACTGCCTCCGGTGAAGATCGAGTGGGTCGATCCCAGCCTGGCGGTCGAGGACGTTCTGGAAATGGTCCAGGGCGGGATCTTTCATCTGACGATTGTCGAGCAACCGATTGCCGAGCGCTGGGGCAAGATCCTGCCCAAATTGCGCTTCGATCGACAGGTCATGATCAGCGAGCCAGGGGAGGAATACTGGTTCGTGCGTCGCGACGCCTCGATGCTGCGTTCGAGCATCGATCGCTTCCTGACGACTTACAAGAAACCGTCGGACCAGGATGCAGCGTTCCTGCGAATCTATCGACGCCTGTATCAAGTGCACTATCCCTTGGCCAAGGCCGATCGGCAGCGCCTGGAAAAACTTCGACCAGTACTGCAAAAACATGCCGAAGCTCAAGGCATGGACTGGCTGAACCTGGCAGCGCTGGCCTTCAAGGAGTCGGCGCTGCAACCCAATGCCAGAAGCGGTAGCGGCCCCACCGGCCTGATGCAAATCACCCCGTCCGCCGCCCAACGGGTTGGCGTGAGTAATATTCAAAACCTCGACGCCAATGTGCAGGCCGGCGCCAAGTACCTGGCGATGATCCGCCGCAAGTTTTTTGCCAGCCCCAAACTCAATGAGCGCGAGCGCATGGCGTTCGTGCTGGCGGCCTACAACATGGGACCGGAGCGGGTTCAAGGCATGCGCGCCGAGGCTCGGCGACGCGGCTTGAATCCTAACCAGTGGTTCTTCCAGGTCGAGCGCATTGCCATGGAGCAGGTGGGAATGGGGGCTGTCAGCTATGTTAATAGCGTGAACAAGTATTACTTGGCGTTCGATCGGGAGCGGGAGTCGTTGGAGCCCCAGGGGCAAAAAGTGGCCTCACGGAAATGATCGACTAAGCTGATTGTTATGGTGCGTTTTTTGCGCTTTTAACATGAGTTTTACTGATTAATATAGCGGCCAACCAACACACACTCACAATGGATGACACAGCATGAGCACTCTGATCAACAAGGTACTGTTCACTCGCGCGGGCTACGGTCTGACGATTCTGCGTATTTTCGTCGGCATCATCTTCGCAGCCCATGGCTCACAGAAACTCTTTGGGGCATTCGGCGGCTACGGCATTGCCGGCACTGCGCAGTACATGGAAAGCATTGGATTGGCGCCGGGCAATGTGATGGCGATCCTGGCCGGTGGTACCGAATTCTTCGGCGGCCTGGCACTGATCATCGGTCTGCTGGTACGCCCGGCAGCGCTGGGGCTGACCTTCCTTTCACTGGTGGCTATTTTCACGGTGCACATCAGCAACGGTCTGTTCATGGCTAACAACGGTTATGAGTTCGCCCTGGCTTTGCTTGGTGGCAGCCTCGCGGTGCTGATCGAAGGTGCAGGCAAACTGTCGGTAGACCGCGCCATCACCAACTGACTGCCCTGGCTCAACGAAAAGGCCTGCATTGTGCGACGCACTGTGCAGGCCTTTTTTGTTGCTGGTGATTCTTGACACTGTCCGGTCAGCTTCTCTAGGATGCTGCCCATGCGCCGATTTAAACAGCTACTTGCGGGGCGCCAGGTGACTCATTCAGTTGCCGATAGAAGCTTGAAACAGGCTTCGAAATACCGCTAAAGCGCTGGTTCGGTGTTGCCTCTCACCTGCCATGCAGACTTTTGAGGCAGAGACACGACACAATGAATGCATTAAGCCCCGTTATACGCCCCGCGCCGATTACGGCACACCTCACCCAGCGCAATCCAAAAATCCTGCTTGGCGGCAAACATCAGCCGACGCTTTTGCGTTACCTCGACGGCTGGCCACGTCGTACCGGTGGGCCTGCTGCCTTCCTGATTCAGTTTGTCGACGACGGCGAGTCACTGGCACGGTTTGCCAACGACAGCTTCGATCTGGCGGTGATTCTGGCACCCGACGCCGAGGATGCGCCTGAAGTGATCAGGCAGCTGACTCGCGTGGCTCGCCAAGGGCTGATTACTCGCCGCTGAAAGAGGCCTGCGTGTCATTGTGGGCGTTTTTTTTGCCTGCCGCGAAATTGATTGGCGTGCAAGCAGTTCAGGACAATTCGACTGCGGGTTGTCCAATCGGTATTGATAATGAAGAACTTCTGGATATAACTATTTTCGTCATTCGATTCAAACCAAGTGTCTATTTTGTTGCTGAAATCGTCGGGTACAAAGAGTGGTAAAACGTATTTGGCGCATTGTATTGAACGCAGCACATAAGAAGGTTTGTATTGCGTGGCGACCTCGTCCATAAAGGCTTTTAATTGTTGGGTGGTTATGAGATTTTTGCCAGACCATTTTTGTTCCACTCCGGGCCAGAAGTCGGAGTTTTGAATGAAATGATTATAAGCAACGACGACCGTTTTTCCTGGATGTTGACTCCATAGTTGGTCAAGCGTCAAGTGGCGCAGATCTTTAGAGATGGATCTGTAACCGATTTTACTATTGATAAGTTCACGCAACTCCTGATGAGCCTGTGGGGTAAAGTTCTTGAACTCGTGAAAGTCCAGAATGAAAACTTCCCGCGCCCGGGCCGATTTGGTTGAAGGCGTATCGTAGAAGTCATTCACCATGTCTAGAATATCGACGCTGACCGTGCGTCCGGACGACGTCATGTGGAAAATCTGGAAGCGGTGTGCCCGGCCGACAGGCTTGTCGCTATAGAACTCTACCCTTAGGTCCAGCACCCGTACGCCGGCGGCCACTTGCTCCTGAGGGCTGACATCTTGTGTGATCTCTTGAGGTGAAAATGCGTTCGGCGCTTTTTTGTCATAGCCTGAGTCATGCGACCCCGGCAGAATAAGTTCGTCGATACGCAAGTTTCCGATATGTAGCGTATTGTTCATCCAGCGATCAAGCATGGTATTCATTCCTTTGAATAAAGTTAACTGAGTAAGTGAGACAGGCATCCGCCAACAAGATTGTCAGTAGTCGGGCTGTCTGGCGGCTTGATAGTTGTTCTTTGTTGTTTTTAAGTCAAGCTGGAAGGCGGGGGTGTTTGCAGCTTATTGTTTCGAAGTTGTAGGTAGGGTGTTACGGGTAATTGATGTCTATAATATAAACGCATTGTTCGCCAGTCGGTGTTTGCACTCGAACTTCGGCGTCCAGCGCTTTGCCGATCAGGGCGCGTGCCAGCGGCGAGTCGATGCTGATCAGCCCTTGTTTCAAGTCCAGTTCATCTGGCCCGACGATGCGATAGCGCGACTCTTTGCCTTCTTCATCTTCAATGGTGACCCAGGCGCCAAAATAGACTTTGTTCGGATCGCTGGGCTTCTCGCTGACGACCTTCAGTGCTTCCAGCCGTTTGGTGAGAAAACGCACGCGACTGTCGATCTCGCGCAGCATCTTTTTGCCATAGGTGTACTCGGCGTTTTCCGAGCGATCGCCCTGTGCCGCCGCCTCGCTGACCGATTGCGTCACTTGCGGTCGGCGCACATGCCAGAGTTCATGAAACTCGGCCCGCATCCGCGCTTCACCTTCGGGGGTGATCAGCGCGGTGCCAGCGGTGCGGGGAGGGCGATAACGGCTCATGGCGACTTCTTGTGGTTGAATACGTGATCAGAGTGCTTGAGTTTATCAACCCTCGCGCAAGACTGTCAGGGGGCTGGCGTTCAAGGCGCGACGCGTGCCGAACACACCGGCACCGCCGATCAGCACGGCGCCGATCAGCGGCAACACCAACAGCCATGGATGCGGGTGCCAAGGCAGGTCGAAGGCATAACGGTAGAGCACCAGGCTCACCAATTCCGAACCCAGTGCCGCCAACAACCCGCTGACCGCGCCGAGCAGGCCGAACTCGATCCGCCGAGCCCTGACCAGTAACTGTCGTTCGGCACCCAGCGCTCGCAGCAATGCACCTTGGCGAATGCGTTCATCCAGCGTTGCCTGCAAACCGGAGAACAGCACCGCCATGCCCGCCGCCAGCACAAACAACAGCACATATTCCACTGCCAGGGTGACCTGGCCGAGAATGCTGCGCAGCTGCGCCAGCAAGGCTTCGACTTGCAGAATGGTCACTGCTGGAAAGCTTCGGGACAGATCGACGATCTGCTGATCGTGACCGGGCGCCAGGTAGAAACTGGTCAGGTAGGTCGCCGGCAAGTCCTTCAGGGTGCCGGGCTGGAAGATCATGAAAAAGTTCGGCTGGAAGTTGTCCCAGTTGACTTCCCGCAGACTGGTGACTTTCGCTTCCCGATTGACCCCGCCAACGGTGAATACCATGTGATCGCCGAGCTTGAGCTTGAGGCTTTCGGCGACTTTACCTTCCACCGATACTCCCGGTATTTCATCCGATGGTTGCTGATCCCACCAGTTGCCGGCGGTGAGTTTGTTGCCCTCCGGCAGGTCGGCCGCCCAGGTCAGGCTCAGATCGCGTTGAATGGCTCGATCACCGGCCGAATCCTTGCTGACGATGTCCTGCACCGGCTCGCCATTGACGCTGATCAGCCGTCCCGGCACCACCGGGTACAGCGGCGCCGATTGTGCCGACAACTCCATCAGTCGATCGGTAAAGGCCTGTTTGTCCGCCGGCAGAATGTTCAGGGCGAAGTAGTTCGGGGCATTTTTTGGCAACTGGTTTTGCCAGGTGTCGAGCAACTCGCCACGCAGCAAAGCGATCAGTGCCATGGACAGCAGAATCAAACCGAAGGCCAGGGCTTGACCGGCCGCCGCCAGTGGATGGCGCAGCAGTTGGCCCAACCCGAGGCGCCATGGCAATTCGGCGCGCGCCAGCATCCGGCGCAGGCTTTTCAGTAGCAGCAACAGCAAGCCGCCCAGCACCAGTGCCGCGATCACACCGCCGCCGAGCAGGGCGAAAGTCAGCAACAGGTCCAGGCTCAAGCGCCACATGATCAGACCGAGGGCGCCCAATGCCGCGCCATAAACTATCCAGCTGCTGGACGGAATCGGCAGCATGTCGCGCCGCAACACGCGCAACGGTGGCACTCGACCCAAAGCGGCCAATGGTGGCAGGGCGAAACCGGCCAGCGCCACCAGCCCGGTGCCGATCCCCGCGATGGCCGGCAGCAGGCCACCCGGTGGAACATCGGTCGGCAATAAATCACGCAGCAGTGCAAACAGCCCGAGCTGCGCCAGCCAGCCGAGCAGGGCGCCGCTGATGCTGGCGAGCAATCCGAGTACGGTCAGTTGCAGACTGAATAGCACCATGGTTTCCCGACGGGACAGGCCCAGGCAGCGCAGCAATGCGCTGGCATCGAATCGGCGGGTGGCGAAGCGTGTCGCCGACAACGCCACCGCCACGCCGGACAGCAACACCGCCACCAGACTGGCCATGTTCAAATAACGTTCAGCCTTGCCCAGGGCGCCGCCGATCTGCCGATTGCCATCGCGAGCATCCTGGATACGCTGGTTGGCCGCCAGGCCTGGCTTGATCAGCTGCCGATAGGTTTCCAGCGCCGAGGCGTTGCCGCGCCAGAGTTCGCGGTAACTGACCCGGCTGCCGGGTTGCACCACGCCGGTTGCCTCAAGGTCGCTGAAGTTGATCAGCACCCGTGGCGTCAGGCTGTAGAAATTGCCGGCGCGATCCGGCTCGTAGGTCAGCACTCTGGCCAGCGTCAGGGTTTTCATGCCGACGTCGATGCTGTCGCCGATCTTCAAGTCCAGTGCGGTCAGCAGCCGCGCTTCGACCCAGGCTTCGCCGGGTTTGGGACCGCCACCGGGTTCTTCCGGCGCGAAGGGCGCGGGGGCGCTTTTCAGTTCGCCACGCAATGGGTAGACGTCATCGGCGGCTTTGATACTGGACAGCTGAATGCCGTTGTCGGTGGCGATGACACTGGAAAACTCCACCACTTTAGCGTGTTCAAGGCCCAACTCCGTGCCGCTTCTGATCTGTTCCGGTCGCGCCGGTGAACTGCCTTCGAGTACCAGGTCGGCACCGAGAAACTCGGTGGCGCGCAGCATCATGGCGCCGTTCAGGCGGGCACCGAAGTAACCGATTGCAGTACTCGCCGCCACGGCCACCAGCAAGGCGAAGAACAAAACGCGCAACTCACCGGCACGGGCATCGCGCCATAATTGGCGCAGGGCGATACTGAACAGGCGCAACAGCGGCAAGCGTGCCATCAAGGCTCCAGAGGGGCGACCAGCAGGCCGGCTTCAAGGCGGATCAGGCGCCGGCAGCGATGTGCCAGGCGTTCATCGTGGGTCACCAGCACCAGGGTCGTGCCGCTTTCCTGGTTGAGTTCGAACAGCAAATCGCTGATGCGCTCGCCGGTGTGGCTGTCGAGGTTGCCGGTGGGCTCATCGGCGAACAGCACGTCGGGCTCGGCGGCGAAGGCCCGGGCAATCGCTACGCGCTGCTGTTCACCACCGGATAGCTGGCGCGGCGAGTGGGTCAGGCGTTGGCCCAGACCGACCCGTTGCAGCAGTTCGGTGGCGCGCTCACGGGCGTCTTTGCGGCCATCGAGTTCCAGCGGCAGCATGACGTTTTCCAAAGCGTTGAGACTGTCGAGCAGCTGGAATGATTGAAAAACAAACCCCACATGCTCGGCGCGGATGCGTGCGCGTTGGTCTTCATCGAGATTGCTCAGGCCTTGCCCGGCGAGGGTGACTTCACCGCTGCTCGGCAGATCGAGGCCAGCGAGCAGGCCCAGGAGGGTGGATTTGCCGGAACCGGAGGCGCCGACGATGGCCAGGCTATCGCCCTTGTTCAGTTCCAGGCTGAGTTCGTGCAGGATAGTCAGTTCACCTTCCGCGCTCGGAACCACTTTGCTAAGGTTCTTCGCGGTGAGAATGCTTGCGCCCATGGAGAATCCGATGCGTGTGTGGTTTTTGAGTGCTGGCCTGGCCTTGATGTGCATGGCCCAGAACGCAGCGGCGGGTACAGTCCTGATCGTTGGCGATAGTATCAGCGCCGGTTTCGGCCTGGATACCCGCTTGGGGTGGGTGTCGTTGCTCGAGCAACGGCTCAAGCGCGAAGGTTTCGACGATAAGGTGGTCAATGCATCCATCAGCGGCGACACCAGCGCCGGAGGCCGGGCGCGCCTGCCGGCGCTGCTTGCAGAGCATAAGCCTGAGCTGGTTATCCTCGAGTTGGGAGGTAATGACGGCCTGCGCGGAATGCCGCCAACACAATTGCAACAAAATCTTGCGTCGATGATCGACAGCTCCCGCGTCAGTGGCGCCAAGGTGCTGTTGCTGGGCATGCAATTGCCGCCCAATTACGGTGTGCGTTACACCCAGGCCTTTGCCGAGGTTTTCACCAAGGTGGCCGATGAGAAAAAGATCCCGCTGGTGCCGTTTTTTCTCGACGGTGTGGGCGGTCATCCGGACCTGATGCAAGGCGACGGCCTGCACCCGGCTGCGGCGGCTCAGGACAAGTTGCTGGAAAATGTCTGGCCGACACTGAAACCGCTGCTTTGACGCTTTTCTAGCGGCGGTGTTTCGGCTAAGGTGGCGCCCCCGATTTGGAGCCCCCGATGCCGCGTCCTGCCTGGTCCCTATTTGCCTACCAACTGATCGAGCCTGACGAACAGCTGGATCTGTTCGCCTGCCAGGAAGTGCGCGTGCATCTGGTGACTCGTCAGTTGGAGTTGGGCGGCTCGGTGGACCGAACCTTGTGCGGCAGCCTGTTGCCGGCGCAGCCGCGCTGGTCGAGCGTCGACCGTACCGTGTTCCAGGACCAGCGCCTGTGCTCGCTGTGCCGGGCCATTCTGGAGTCGCAAAAACGCGGCACCTCGCCGATCTGGCCTGAGTTGCGGTTCGAGCTTTAGGGCCCTGTGGTGAGGGGGCTCCCTGTGGCAAGCCTCCAACCGCAGATCCCCCAACCGCAGGTCTTTACGTCTCCCCGAAATAACGGGCAGCGGTGTACAATCCCGTTTTTATACCCTTGTCGATCATGCGAAGGATTTTCCGGATGTTGCCGCGCTTTCCCGCCGTCACCCGCTGCCTGTCTCTTGCCGCCCTCTGTGTCGCGGGTCCGGTAGCAGCATTGGAGCTACCCCTGCCACCTCCCGGTGAAGACATCATCGGCCAGGTGCAAGTGATCAAGGCCAAGTACGAAGACACCTTCGCCGACCTTGGCACCACCTACGATCTGGGCTACTCGGAAATGGTCGCGGCCAACCCTGGGGTCGATCCATGGCTGCCGGGCGCCGGGACCGAAATCGTCTTGCCGACGCGTTTCATCCTGCCGCCGGGCCCCCGTGAAGGCATCGTCATCAACCTGGCTGAATACCGTCTCTACTATTTCCCGAAAGGCCGGGACGTGGTGTACACCTTCCCGCTGGGTATCGGCCGTGAAGGGTGGGGCTCGCCGATTGCCCATACCACCATCACCGCCAAGACGCCGAACCCGACCTGGACGCCTCCAGCGTCGATCAAGGCCGAGCACGCCGCTGATGGCGATCCACTGCCGAACGTGGTGCCGGCCGGCCCAGACAACCCGCTGGGGCCGTTCAAGTTCACGCTTGGCACTCCGGGCTACTTGATCCACGGTTCGAACAAGAAATTCGGTATCGGCATGCGCACCAGCCACGGCTGCTTCCGCATGTTCAACAACAACGTGCTGGAAATGGCCAGCATGGTGCCGGTCGGGACGTCGGTGCGGATCATCAACGATCCATACAAGTTCGGCCTCAGCGCCGGCAAGGTTTATCTGGAAGCGCACACGCCGCTGGACGATTCGGGCAACCCTTCGGTGGTCGACAAGCACACCGCAGTCATCAACGCGATGCTCAAGCGTGAGGACATCACCAACAACTTGCGCATGAACTGGGATGTGGTGCGTGACGTGGTTGCCGCTGAAGATGGCCTGCCGGTGGAAATCGCTGTGCCGAATGCGTCGGAATCGATGGTAACGAGTGCGCCGATCGACCTGCAGCAGTAATGCTTTAAAGGAACCCGCCGACGCAGGCCGCGTCGGCGGGTTTTTTATGGCCTGCAGAAACAGCGGGCAATAAAAAGCCGACCCAAAAAATGGGTCGGCTTGATAACAATCCCGAAGGACTATTACTTGCGGCTAGCTTTTTCCAGCATGCGCAGAGCACGCTCGTTAGCTTCGTCAGCAGTCTGTTGTGCTTTTTGAGCAGCAGCCAGAGCTTCATCAGCTTTACGGTAAGCTTCGTCTGCACGAGCCTGGGAGCGAGCTGCTGCGTCTTCAGTAGCAGTCAGACGTGCTTCGGTTTCTTTCGATACGCTGCTGCAACCGGTAGCCAGAACTGCGGCCAGAGCCAGAGCAGAGAATTTCAGAACGTTGTTCATCGTGTTCCCCTTCAAGGACTTTCTATTAAGTAGCTGTCTCCTCAGAGTGAGGAAATAGCCGGCGTACATACTACCCATTACTTGTAGTAAGTAAACTGACGTAGAGCAAGAAGCAAAAAAAATTGTAGGCGTTGATTCTTTTTCGAGCAACTTTTAACTGCATTGTATAAAAAATATCCAGCTGCGAGGCCCGAGCTGAGCGAGCCGCCAAAGAAAAGTTCCCCACCTCGGCAGCTGTTTTTCAGTCTCGACTAAAGTCTGTCTAGATGGAATCGTCCACACTTTTGTTCGGATTTTGCGCAGCGGCTCTCATATCTTTATCCATGTTGAGGTGACTTAAACAAAGGGCGCTCGTCTTAAGTCGCAATATCCGGCAATGTTCAGGCTCGACTCGGGAAGATTCCGGTCAGGCCGCCCCTGCATTACCCAAGCAACATCCGCCTACCAGCATGACGAGCGTCCCTTGAGCATTTCTGCCCAATGGTGCCTACTATTTGATACGTGCTCGGTTGCGCGAGATTGGTGTTGCTCTCGGTGCTCATTCAGGCACAGGGTGGCGTAGATGTTCCTTCGCCGGAAAAACATCGGTAAGGTAGGGGTCAGAATTAAAGACCCGCGAGGAGTAGTGATGAGCGAGGCGTTGTCCATCCACCATGACCAGGCTGGTCATCAGTTCGAGACCACTGTGGACGGTTATCGTGCCTACCTGACCTATATGGATCTGGGAAAACAGACCCTGGATATTTATCGTACCTTTGTGCCCAACGCACTGCGTGGTCGCGGCATCGCGGCGGCGTTGACCGAGCAGGCACTGCAATACGCCGAGGAAATGGGCTACACAGTCATTCCATCGTGTTCCTATGTGGAGCGCTACATGGAGCGTCACGCGCGGCATGCCGCCAAGCTGTGAACAAAGCGAACGCATAAAAAAACGCCAGGTTCAAACCTGGCGTTTTTTTATGCGTGAAACGGTGATCAGCTGCGATCGCGTTTAGGCAACACATCCTTGAGCTTGGCGTGCATGCTGCGCAAGGTGTTTTCGGTGGCGGTCCAGTCGATGCAGGCATCGGTGATCGACACGCCGTATTGCAGGTCGGCGAGGTCTTTCGGGATCGCCTGGCAGCCCCAGTTCAGGTGACTCTCGACCATCAGGCCGATGATCGACTGGTTGCCTTCGAGGATCTGGTTGGCGACGTTCTCCATCACCAGCGGTTGCAGGGCCGGGTCCTTGTTGGAGTTGGCGTGGCTGCAATCGACCATGATGTTCGGCTTGATCTTCGCCTTGTTCAGCGCTTGCTCGCAGAGCGCGACGCTGACCGAATCGTAGTTCGGTTTGCCATTACCACCGCGCAACACCACGTGACCGTAGGCGTTGCCCTTAGTGGTGACGATCGACACGCCACCTTCCTGGTTGATGCCCAGGAAGCGGTGCGGGCTGGAGACCGATTGCAAGGCGTTGATGGCCACTGTGAGGCCGCCATCGGTGCCGTTCTTGAAGCCGACAGCCGAGGACAGGCCGGAAGCCATTTCACGGTGAGTCTGGGATTCGGTGGTGCGTGCACCGATCGCCGACCAGCTGATCAGGTCCTGCAAGTATTGCGGGGAGATCGGGTCAAGGGCTTCGGTTGCGGTCGGCAGGCCCATTTCGGCCAGGTCCAGCAGCAACTGACGACCAATGTGCAGGCCATCCTGAATCTTGAACGAGTCGTCCAGGTACGGGTCGTTGATCAGGCCTTTCCAGCCGACGGTGGTGCGTGGTTTCTCGAAATACACACGCATGACCAGATACAAGGTATCGGACACTTCGGCCGCGAGCGCTTTCAGACGCTCGGCGTATTCGTGGGCAGCCTTGATGTCATGGATCGAGCACGGCCCGATCACGACGAACAGGCGGTGGTCGGTGCCATCAAGAATGTTGCGAATGACTTCGCGGCCCTTGGTGACGGTGCGCAGGGCAGCGTCGCTCAGAGGGATATCACGCTTGAGCTGATCGGGAGTGATCAGGGTCTCGTTGGAGGCGACGTTAAGGTCGTTGATCGGTAAATCAGCCATCGTTTACTCGTCAGGTCACGGGTGCCGGCCGCCAGCGAACCCGCGCGGCGGAGCACAGCAAATTAAGCGCGTCGGGGAGCCGAACCTTAGCGCGTTACACCGTGGCTCGACAATGGGCAGACACCGGTTTAATCCAGCATTACCTATGCAAATGCCTTGCGAACCGTGTCGTGGGAGAACTCGTTGGCGTGCAGCTGGACCCATTCGAGGGCCAGGGTCTGGTTGTTCACCTGTTCGCTTTGGAGTTCGTGCTGACGGCAGTAACGTTCGATCTGGCAAACCTGCTCACCCATTCGCGCGCTGAACAGGGTCTGTTCGTCGACAAAAGCGATGCCCACCAGGTAGCTGCGTTTTCGTCGCAGGCACCACGCCACATAGCCCAAGTAACAGATTGTGGTGCTCAGGGTCGGCATGCGCACTTGAAGTGCGGTGCCCCTTCGCCATCCGCGGTGGTAATTGCAAGCCACGCCGCCGAGGCTGATAGTGTGCAGCTGTTGCCGCGAAATGCACTCATGTTTGAGCAACGTCAATTCGACGGGTACATCGTCAGGATGAGGAAGATAACGTCCCATGAACACGGACTCCCTGTGTCGGCCATCTGACATCGTTTCTCCCAGTATAGTGGTCGAATCGGAACTGACCGATTTCGACGCCGACCAACGGCTGTTGGCGATGAACGGCATTTCCCTGGTGATCTTTACCAGCGTCGGCTGCGCGAGTTGCCGTTTTGCCCGTGAGCAATTGCCCACGCTCGATCTGGCGGTCGATCGACTGTGCTGGATCGATGCCGGGAACAATGGTGGCGTGGTCGAGCGTTATCGGGTCTTTCATTTGCCGGCGCTGTTTGTAGTGCGCGACGGTGAATTCTTTGGGGCACTACAGTCGCGTTTGACCCGCACAGCGCTCAACGAAGCCGTGGGTCAGGCGCTGAGTCGAAAAGCAGAGGAGTTGCCATGACAGATACAGGGACCAAACCGACAATCGGCATTATCGGAACCGGCGCGATCGGTGGTTTCTACGGGCTGATGCTCGCGCGTGCCGGCTTCGATGTGCATTTCCTGTTGCGCAGTGAGTTTTCAGCGGTGGCCGAACGCGGCTTGCATCTTGATCATGCGTCGTTGGGGCCGCTGGTCCTGAACCCGGTTCAGGCTTATTCGTCGGCTACCGACATGCCGCCGTGCGACTGGTTGCTGGTGGGCGCCAAAACCACCAGTAACGCGGACCTGGCCCCCGCCATTATTCAAGCCGCGGCGCCTGATGCCAAAGTGCTGTTGCTGCAAAATGGCCTGGACGTTGAAGACAGTCTGCGCGAGTTGCTCCCCGACTCGCTGCACCTGCTGGGCGGGCTCTGTCTGATTTGCGTCCATCGCGCCGGCCCAGGGGTCATTACCCATCAGGCGCTCGGTGCGGTGAACGTCGGCTATCACAGCGGCCCCGCCGCCGATGAACAGGCGCGCATGAACATCGTCGAAGAGGGCGCCAGGTTGTTTCGCGCCGCCGGCATCGACGCCCAGGCCATGCCGAACCTGCATCAGGCGCGCTGGCAGAAACTGGTGTGGAATATCCCCTACAACGGCCTGTCGGTTCTGCTTGGGGCCAGCACCACGCCATTGATGACGGATGCCGACAGCCGCGCGCTGATTCAGGCCTTGATGACCGAGGTGGTTCAGGGGGCCAAGGCCTGTGGTCACGACATGCCGCCGGGTTACGCCGATTATCTGTTCATGATGACTGAGAAAATGCCCGACTATTGGCCGAGCATGTACCACGACTTCCTGCACAAGCGACCGCTGGAACTGGATGCCATCTACACTCGGCCACTGGCAGCGGCGAAAGCGGCGGGATGTGAGTTGCCGCGAATTGAAGCCTTGTATCGCAGCTTGAGTTTTATCGACCGACGTAATCACTGAGTCGGCCAAAAGGAGAGGGAAGGGCATGGCCAATGGCATAGACGACAAACTGGTGTTGGCGATTTCTTCGCGAGCACTGTTCGACTTGAGCGAGAGCCACAAGGTTTATCTGTCGAGCGGCGTCGAGGCCTATCGGCAATACCAGATCGAACACGAAGACGAAATTCTCGAGCCCGGCGATGCGTTCCCGTTAGTCGAAAAACTCCTGAACCTGAACGCCAGTCTCGGCCGTGCCCGGGTCGAGGTAATCCTGGTGTCGCGCAACAGCGCCGACACCGGCCTGCGGGTTTTCAATTCGATTCATCATTATGGCTTGGCGATTTCGCGTGCGGCATTTGTCGGCGGGCGCAGTCCTTATCCGTACCTGAAGGCCTTTGGTTGCGACCTGTTTCTTTCGACCCATTCCGACGATGTGCGCAGTGCGCTGGATGCCGGTTTCGCGGCAGCGACTATTCTGTCGGGCGGTGCCAGTCGCGCCGCCAGCGATGAATTGCGCATTGCATTCGACGGTGACGCGGTGCTGTTTTCCGATGAGTCGGAGCGGGTCTATCAGTCGGGAGGCCTTGCAGCGTTTCAGGCCAGCGAGCGTGAGGCCGCCCGCGAGCCTTTGCGCGGCGGGCCGTTCAAAGGATTCCTCGCGGCGCTCAACCTTTTGCAGCGCGAGTTCCCCGACGATGCCTGTCCAATCCGCACCGCACTGGTGACTGCACGCTCGGCGCCGGCCCATGAACGGGTGATCCGCACCTTGCGCGAATGGGACATCCGTCTGGACGAGTCGCTGTTCCTAGGCGGTTTGACCAAATCGGCTTTTCTCGAAGCCTTTGCTGCCGACGTATTTTTCGATGACCAGGCCGGCCATTGCGAGCTGGCCCGCGAAGTGGTCGCCACCGGTCACGTGCCGCATGGCATCAGTAACGAGCCGTCGATTTAAAGCGCTGCGGTTCAATGCGTTGAGCCGAACGCCGCACTCGCCACGGCACTGCTAAGCTGAATCAATCTCCGCCATGTTGGCATTAAAGGAGGTCCCTATGATTCATTCGATGCTGTATGCCACCGACCTCGGTCTGTACGCACCTTTTGTGATGCAGCATGCGTTGGCACTGGCTCGAACATTCAATGCCGACTTGTATGTGGTGCACGCGGTTGAGCCGATGGGGTTGTTCGCCGAATCGGTGCTTCAGAGTTACCTCGATGAGCAGGCCTTGAACGAGTTTCACAGTCAGGGCCTCAATACGGTGATTGCCAATATCGAGCAGCGGGTGCTCGACAGCTTTCGCGAAGAGCTGGGGGATGAGGGGGAGCAGGACCTGGAACGGATTCGGGCAGTGCGGGTGCTGCAGGGCGATCCGTCGCAGGTGATTCTCGACCAGGCGCAGAAACTCTCCGTCGATTTGCTGATCGTAGGAAGTCACAGTCATGGCGCTGGCGCGGAAACGCCATTGGGCCGAACCGCTGCGCGCGTGTTGCAACTGTCCAGAGTGCCGGTCTATTTGGTGCCGCTGATGGAACGTCGCCGCAAAGGGGATCGCTAGGACACGAATAATGGCGTTTTGATAAAAAAGTTCTAGATTTATTAATCAAACCATTAATATAGTTATATATCGTCGCTGATGCCCGTGGCGTCTACCTGCTTTGAGGGATTCATATGAAGCTTCAACAATTGCGCTACATCTGGGAAGTGGCGCACCACGACCTCAACGTTTCAGCTACAGCCCAAAGCCTCTACACCTCGCAACCGGGCATCAGCAAACAGATCCGCCTGCTGGAAGACGAATTGGGGGTCGAGGTTTTCGCCCGCAGTGGCAAGCACTTGACCCGGGTTACCCCGGCTGGCGAGCGCATCATCACCACCGCCGGCGAAATCCTGCGCAAAGTTGAAAGCATCAAGCAGATCGCCCAGGAATTCTCCAACGAGAAAAAAGGTACCCTGTCGATCGCCACCACGCACACCCAGGCGCGTTATGCGTTGCCACCGGTGATCAGCAATTTCATCAAGCAATACCCGGACGTTGCCCTGCACATGCACCAGGGTTCGCCGATGCAGATCGCCGAGATGGCCGCTGACGGCACCGTCGATTTCGCCATCGCTACCGAAGCGCTGGAGTTGTTCGGCGACCTGGTGATGATGCCGTGCTACCGCTGGAACCGCTGCGTGGTCGTGCCTCAAGGCCACCCGCTGACCAAGCTGTCGAAGCTGACTCTCGAAGCCTTGGCCGAATACCCGATCGTGACGTACGTGTTCGGTTTTACCGGCCGTTCAAAACTCGACGAAGCCTTCAGCCATCGTGGTCTGACACCCAAAGTGGTGTTCACCGCCGCCGACGCCGACGTGATCAAGACTTATGTTCGTCTGGGCCTGGGCGTGGGCATCGTGGCGAAAATGGCGGTCGACACCAAACTCGATAGCGATCTGGTGGTGCTCGATGCCAGCGAGTTGTTCGAATCCAGCATTACCAAAATCGGTTTCCGTCGCGGCACCTTCTTGCGTGGTTTCATGTGCGACTTCATCGAGAAATTCGCGCCACACCTGACCCGCGAAGTCATGGCCAAGGCCATTCAGTGCCACAACAAACAGGAACTGGAAGAGCTGTTCGACGGCGTTGAACTGCCGGTGCATTAATCGCTAGATCACCTCGGTGACAGAAAACTGTTGCCGAGCACCTGCCACCAGAATCTCCACTTCATCCCCTTCGAACTTCCCCAGCAGGCTTTTGCCCAGCGGCGAGCGAGGGGTAATGACGGTAATCCATTGCCCCACCAGATCGATCTTCAGCCCGGCCGCGTCGGGGGCCAGGAACAGCCATTGTTCGCGACCCTTTTCGTCTTCCAGGCCCAGCAGTGCACCGACTTCGATGCCGCGCTGATCGTCATAAGGCCGTAATGTCAGGTTCTGGAAAAGGGCCAATGACTGCCTGATTTCTTCCACTCGTCTGGCCTGTCCGGCCGCCAGATAAGACGCCTCCAGCCCCAGCGTGTCGTACTTGTTTTCGGCTATGTTTTCTTCGTGGGTCGCGGTTTCGTAGGCGGTTTGCGCGGCGCGTTCGGCGAGGTCGAGATCGATCCGCAGCTTGTCGATAATCAGTTGGTGGACGGTCGGCTTGTGCATGGAGAGCTTCTTGATCAGTCGCAGAATTGCAGGACGTTGGCGCGGCTTTTTTCGCTCGGCGCCGTTTGATTCTGCTGCAGCCAGAACTGGCATTTTGGATTGGACAGGTTGTGTTTGCTGCTTCTGGCCTGTTCCACCATTTGCTGTTGTTCATTCCTGCGCAGGTGATCCTCGTACTGTTCGAACATCGGGTTCTGCGAGGCGGGTTGCTCAATCACCGGTGGCTTGGCCAGTTGCTCCACCGCCTGGGCCAAGGGCGCCAATTGCTCGTTGAACAACAAGCGCCAGGCGAGCCAGCAAGTCAGTGCGATCGCGATGAATCCCAGCCACAAACCGAGGGCAATGCTGCCGGTCAGTTGCAGTGCATTGAACTGGATCGGCAAGGGACGGCGCGGGTTGGGACGGTAGGGCATGACTGCCTCCTGGCGGGTGGTCGCGGGCAAGTGGCGATTGTCGCATGAAGATTAATCGCCGTCGGCTCTTCTGCACGGGGTAATTTATGCGGACAATCGGCGCCTTTGCCAACGGGAGCCTGGAATGCCTGAAATGCCTCAAGTGAAAAACCGCTGGCGCTGGGATATTTTTTGCACCGTGGTCGACAACTTCGGCGACATCGGTGTGACCTGGCGCCTGGCCCGACAACTGGTGGCCGAACATTCAATGGCGGTGCGCTTGTGGGTCGATGATCTGCGCGCCTTCGAGCGTTTGTGTCCGGACATCGACATCAACGCTGCGCAGCAGTGGCAGCAGGGTGTCGAGGTGCGACAATGGTCGGCGGACTGGCAGCCCACCGAAGCCGCCGATGTCGTCATCGCCGCATTCGCCTGCCAGTTGCCGAGTGCCTATATGGAGGCCATGGCGGAACGGGAAAAACCGCCGCTATGGATGAACCTCGATTACCTGAGTGCCGAAGACTGGGTCGTCGGCTGCCACGGCTTGCCATCGGTGAAGTACAAGAACGTGCAGAAGTTCTTTTTCTTCCCGGGCTTTCGCAAGGGCACTGGTGGCTTGTTGCGTGAAAGCGGATTGCTGGAGCGGCGTCGGCAGTTTCAGCAAAGTCCGCAAGCTCAGCAAGAATTCCTGCAAGGCTTGGGAATTGATCGCGCGCCGAATGCCCAACTGATCTCGCTGTTTGCCTACGAAAATATCGGGCTGGCCAGTTGGCTCGACGCGATGGCTGGCGACTCGACGCCGACTCATCTGCTGGTGCCCGAAGGGCGGATTCTCGGCGACGTCGAACGCTGGCTCGGGGTGGATGGGCTGACGGCCGGGGCGGTGCATGTGCGCAGCGCCTTGACCGTGCAAGTGCTGCCGTTCGTCCGGCAGGATCAATATGACCTGCTGCTGTGGAGCTGCGATTTCAACGCTGTGCGTGGCGAAGACTCCTTCGTCCGCGCCCAATGGGCAGGCCGGCCGCTGCTCTGGCACATCTATCGGCAGGACGAAGATATCCATCTGGATAAGCTCGACGCCTTCCTGGCCCTGTACACCCAAGGCCTGTCCGGGCCTGCCCGCGAGGCGATCAGCGGTCTATGGCGGGCATGGAATGCAGGTGAGACAATGACCGATCACTGGAAATCAACCCGCAAACACTGGCCTGAACTGGAAAAACATGCCGAGACATGGTGTCTGGAACAAGCCTTGCAGGCAGATCTTGCCGCAGCGCTGGTACAGTTTTACCTAAATTGGATATGATACGCGGCCTAGATTTTTGTAAACCCCATCCAAATTCGGATATTCGCAATGAAAACTGGTAAAGAACTGAAACCCGGTACCGTGATCCGTCTCGAAAACGATCCTTGGCTGGTTCAGAAAGCTGAATTCACCAAGTCCGGTCGTAACAGCGCGATCATGAAGACCAAGCTGAAGAACCTGCTGACCGGTTACAAGACCGAGATCGTTTACAGCGCTGACGACAAACTGGACGACGTAATCCTCGACCGCAAAGAAGCGACCCTGTCCTTCATCAGCGGCGACACCTACACGTTCATGGACACCACTGACTACACCATGTACGAGCTGAACGCTGAAGACATCGAAGCCGTTCTGCCTTTCGTTGAAGAAGGCATGACCGATGTTTGCGAAGCGATCTTCTTCGAAGAGCGTCTGGTTTCCGTAGAACTGCCGACCACTATCGTGCGTCAGGTTGACTACACCGAAGGTTCCGCTCGCGGTGACACTTCCGGCAAGGTGATGAAGCCTGCCAAACTGAAGAACGGTACCGAGCTGTCGGTTGCTGACTTCATCGAAATCGGCGACATGATCGAGATCGATACCCGCGAAGGCGGTTCCTACAAAGGCCGTGCTAAATAAGCACAGTCTCAGGAATGAAAAAGCCCGACCATTGAGTCGGGCTTTTTTGTGACCGAAGATCGAGATCAAAAGATCGCAGCCTCGTTTTACTCGACAGCTCCTACAGGGGGAATACAAAATCCATGTAGGAGCTGTCGAGTGAAACGAGGCTGCGATCTTTTTGCTTTATTTCAGGTGTTGCTTGAGCTCTTCAGAGGCCTGCAACATCGCCGAACGCACCGCGGGCACCTGACTCACTACGTTGAGCAAACCGTAGTCGTGGATCATGCCGTTGTAGCGCACTGCCGTGACCGGCACACCCGCCTCGTCAAGTTTGCGGGCGTAGGCTTCACCTTCATCGCGCAGGACATCGGCGCTGGCCGTCTGCACCAGCGCGGGTGGCAAGTCCTTGAGTTGCTCAGTGGTCGCCCGCAGCGGTGAGGCGTAGATCTCGTTCCGTTGCTTGGCATCAGTGGTGTAGTTGTCCCAGAACCACTTCATCATGTTTTTGGTGAGGAAGTGCCCCTCGGCGAACTGGTTGTAAGACGCCGTTTCGAAGCTGGCGTCAGTCACCGGCCACAACAACACCTGATACCTGATCGCCGGCGTGCCTTTATCTTTGGCCATCAGCGCAACCACGGCTGCCATGTTGCCACCGACGCTGTTGCCGGCCACGGCCAGACGTTTGCCGTCAACGTTGATTTCTTTACCGTGCTCGGCCACCCACTTCGTCGCAGCGTAGGCCTGGTTGATCGCCACCGGGTAATGCGCCTCCGGCGACGGGGTGTAATTGACGAACACCGCCGCCGCGCCCGAACCCGTTACCAAATCCCGAACCAGCCGTTCGTGGGTCGGGAAATCCCCCAGCACCCAACCACCGCCGTGGAAGAACATGAACACCGGCAGCTCGCCTTTGACCCCGGCCGGCCGAACGATAGTCAGGCTGATCGGTTGGCCGTCGACCTGGATGGTCTTCTCGCTGACGTCGGCTTTGGGCAACGTCAGTTTCACCCCGGCCTGCGCGCCCACCAACACCGTGCGGGCTTCGGCAGGGGTGAGCTGTTCCATCGGTTTGCCGGTGCCGGCATTCAGTACATCGAGGAACGCCTGGGTGTTGTGTTCAACCCCATTGCCTGCGAATGCACTGTTGATGGACAGGGCGAGGAGGGTACCGGTCAAGACGTTGCTGAAAGTGTTCATGTTCATTTCCTGTCAGGCCTTGGAGTCAGCAGTTAGACGGTAACGTGCAGGCGCACATCGACGTTGCCACGGGTGGCGTTGGAGTACGGGCAAACCTGGTGTGCGGCTTCTACCAGGCTTTGTGCGTCGGCTTGTTCAAGGCCCGGCAGACTGATGTGCAGGTCGATGTCCAGACCGAAACCGCCAGGGATCTGGCCGATGCCAACATGGGCGGTGATCGATGCGTCGTCCGGGATTTTGCGTTTGGTCTGGCTGGCGACGAATTTCAGCGCGCCGATGAAGCAGGCGGAGTAGCCGGCTGCGAACAGTTGTTCAGGGTTGGTTGCCGCACCACCAGCACCACCGAGTTCTTTCGGGGTGGCGAGTTTGACATCGAGGACGTTGTCGCTGGAGATCGCACGACCGTCACGGCCGCCAGTGGAGGTTGCGATTGCGGTGTAGAGAGTTTGCATGGTGTGAGCCTCGTTCGGGTTTTGATATTTTTGCGCTAAATGTTTGTGCGCTAAGTAAGTGCGAGGTGAATGTAGCTCGCAAGTATTTAGCGCGCAATATAAATTTTTAAAAAATTTGACCCTGAGTGAACACTCGCCATTGAAAGTGTCGAGTTAGAGCCCTCGAGGTGGGATTTTCGCGGGGATTTTTTTTCGAGGACCGGTTGGCGAAGCGGATTTTTGAGAGCGCTACAAAACAAATGTGGGAGCGAGCCTGCTCGCTATAGCGGTGTGCCAATCAACATCAATGCTGAATGTCACTCCGCTTTCGCGAGCAGGCTCGCTCCCACAAGGGATTGGTGGTGTTTTGGAGGTCAGAGGCTGTCTTGCAGATGACTACGCAGCGCTTGAAGATCCGCTTGCAGCTTTTTCAGCTGTTCCAGCGTTTGTCCGCTGGCGCCGAGGATGCACTGGGGAATACCCCGCGCCTTGTCTCGCAGTGCATGGCCTTGCTCGGTCAGTTCGACAATCACTACTCGCTCGTCTTCACGACTGCGGGTACGGCTCAGCAGGCCTTCGGCTTCCAGGCGCTTGAGCAGTGGGGTGAGGGAGCCGGGATCGGTCAGCAGTCGGGTGCTGATTTCGCCGACCGTCAGCCCATCCTTTTCCCACAACACCATCATTGCCAGGTACTGCGGATAGGTCAGGCCCAGCGCTTGCAGCAGTGGCTTGTAAACCTTGGTCATCAGCAGCGAGGTGGAATGCAGGGCGAAGCAGACCTGATTGTCCAGCAGCAGGTCGTCGCAGTTATCCGGGTTGTTGCGCTCGGTGTTCATTTCAAAGCCTTGATCAGTGATCGTCATAAATCTAGCGGGCGAATCTTTAATGCGCCAGATAATTCTGGACTAGTGGCGGTCCAGGTTGGTTTGTAGCGCCAGATCCCACGGCGGTATGGGGCTGAAACGGGTCTTCAGGTATTCCAGCAACAAGCGGCTGCGCGAACTGGGTTGCTGCTCCAGGCGCAACGCATAAATGCCGGTGCTTTCCGGTTTTGGCAGGCCGTTTTCGCAGAACAGCGGCAGCAGTTCGCCGCGTAATAAATATTCGCTGGCCAGCCAGGTCGGCAAGTGCGCGATGCCCAACCCGGCCAGTGCACCGCAGACCAGCGCCTCGGCATTGTTGGCGCTCATGCGGATTCGCGCTGGCCGGTGCAAGTGCATCTGCCCATCCCGCTCGAAGCGCCAGGCGAACGGCGGAGCCAGGCCCTCCCAGTCGAGACCATCATGGTCGATCAACTGCGCAGGGTCGGTGGGCACGCCACGGCGTTGCAGATAATCGGGGCTGGCGCAGGCGATGCGCACCATGCTCGCCAGCGGCGTCGCCACCAGTCGGGTGTCGGCCATTTGCCCGGCCCGCAGTACCAGATCGACCTTGCCCAGATTCGAGCCCTGCATGTCGACAAAGCTGTCGATCAGGTGCAATTGCACGTCGAGGCCAGGATAAAGCGTCAGGAAATCGGCAATTACCGGCGCCAGGTGTCGTCGTCCGAACGCTGCGGGCGCATCCACCCGAATCAAGCCTTCCGGCGCACTGCTAAGAGACACCGCTTCCGCCCGGGCCAGGCGCAGTTCAGCGACGATCCGCCGCGCACGCTCAGCAAAAGCCAGCCCGGCCGGGGTAGCGCGCACGGCATGGGTGCTGCGAATGAACAACTGGCTGCCAACGGCGTTTTCCAGGCTGTCGATGCGTCGCGCCACGGCCGAAGGCGTCAAGGGATAGCGTCGGGACGCAGCGGAAAAACTGCCGCTTTCCAGCACATCGAGAAACAGGCCAAGTTGTTCGGTCAATTGATTGGGGTTCATGGTTTTGTTTGCGCTTGTGCGAAATTGGCACAGCCATTGTGCGTTGCTGTGCGTTTCCCCGCCAGAGCCGACTGCGTAGGATGAACAGCCTCACAAAAGGAAAAACGCCCCGTGATTGAGTTCATGTTGTATCTGGTTTTTGGCGCGGCCTTGGGAACCCTCGGCGGCCTGTTCGGCATTGGTGGCGGGTTGGTCGCGATCCCGCTGCTGGGCGTGTGGTTCGGTCTTGATCAGCAGATCGCCCAAGGCACGGCACTGGTGATGGTGGTGCCGAACGTGATGCTGGCGCTGTGGCGCTATCACCAGCGCAATCGCATCGAATTACGGCATGCGCTGCCACTGGCCTCGATGGGGTTCTGCTTTGCCTGGATCGGTTCGATCTGGGCGGTGGGTATCGATGCGCAAACCATGCGCTTGGGCTTCGTCGCTTTCCTGATCGCGCTGTCGGCCTACAACCTGATGCGAATGTTCACCACCAACGCACCGGCCTCTTCGCAGATGCGCTATTCCTGGCCGTGGCTGGGTGTGCTCGGCGCGGCTTCCGGGACGATGGGCGGACTGTTCGGAGTGGGCGGGGCAGTAGTGGCAACGCCGGTGTTGACCAGCCTGTTCGGTACCACTCAAGTGGTTGCCCAGGGATTGGCGCTGGCGCTGGCGTTGCCGAGTACGGGCGTCACCCTGGCGACTTATGCGGTGCACCATCAGGTGCATTGGGCGATCGGTGTGCCGTTGGCGGTCGGTGGATTGATGAGCATCAGTTGGGGCGTGAGAATTGCCCACGCCTTGCCGGAGCGGCTTCTGCGCGGGCTGTTCTGTGGTTTTCTGGTGGTCTGTGCGGTGATGCTCGCGTTTAAAGTTTGAAACCTTCGACGATGTGCTCGGCCAGGCATTCGGTGATCGGCGAAGGGTTGTTCAGGTTGCGGATCAGCATGATGCTGGCTTCCGGCAACAGCGGCAGGTCTTCGTTGGCGCCAAGGATACGCATGTCCGGTGTGATCAGGCTTTCCAGTTGCGCGGTGATCGCCAGACCCGCGCTGACCACGGCCATCAATGCCGACAGGCTGGAGCTGTTGTAGGCAATGCGGTAGTCGCGGCCCATGGCGTCCAGGGCATTGCATGCCCAGAGGCGGCAGAAACAATCACTGTTGAACATCGCCAACGGCAGCGGTGTTTGCTCATGGGCGCTGTAGCATTGAGCTTCGGCCCAGACAAAACGTTCCTTGCGCAGCAGTTGGCCGATTTCGTTACCCGGCTCGCGGGTGACGATGGACAGGTCCAGGTCCTGGCGCTGCAACAGCTGCCGGGTCGATTCGCAGTGAACCTCGATCTGGATCAGCGGGTAGAACTGCGCGAAGCGCGACAGGATGCCCGGCAGAAAGCGCATGACGTAATCGTCGGGTGTGCCGATGCGCACCGTGCCGACCATGTGCGGCTCGCGCAGGGTATTGAAGACTTCGCTGTGGAGTTTGAGGATGCGCCGCGCATAGCCCAGCAATACCTGGCCTTCGGCAGTCAGCTTGACTTGGCGCCCGTCGCGTTCGAACAGCTGGCGCTGCAACACGTCTTCTTCCAGGCGTTTCATCTGCATGCTCACCGCCGACTGGGTGCGGTTGACCATTTCACCGGCGCGGGTAAAACCGCCCTGATCGGCAATCGCGACGAAGGTGCGCAGTACATCGGTGTCGATACTGGGGTAGGCGGACACTCATCAATCTCCGAGATGTATGCCATCAGAAACATTCGTTGGATTGATCTTATCGCTGGCGCGAGACTTGAGCCATCCCTAAAGGAGGGCAATACGATGAAAGGTCACAACGAGCATGTAACGGAACAAAAATTCTCAATCCACGCGGTATCCGATCTGCTGCACAAGTTTAGTCGCTGGTACGAACTTCACCGTGAACGTGAAATGTTGGCGGGCTTGAGCGATGAAGCACTGAAGGATATCGGCGTGAGCCGTGCGGATGTGGAGCATGAGACGGTAAGACCGTTCTGGGATGATCCGATGCATAAATGATGATGCCATTGCTACACAAACCACTTGCGGGTGAGGTAGGTTGCGAGCAGACAAGGAGATGCTCATGCCCGCCACACTGTCTTTTTCCCTCAAACAGGCTCGGCGTCTGGCGCTGGCTGCCCAAGGGTTCAATGGGCGCCAGCCGCCAGCGGCGATCAAACCGGTTCAGCTCAACCGGCTGATCGAGCGCCTGGGCATTCTGCAGATCGATTCGGTCAATGCGCTGGTGCGTTCGCACTACCTTCCCTTGTTTTCCCGTCTTGGCAATTACTCCTCCGATTTGCTCGATCAGGCTGCCTGGAGTCAGGGCCGTCGACGCACGTTGTTCGAATATTGGGGCCACGAAGCGTCTTTGTTGCCCTTGTCGATGTACCCCTTGATGCGCTGGCGCATGCAGCGAGCAACCCGCGGCGAAGACATCTATCAACAATTGGCGCGCTTCGGTCGTGAGCAGCAAGACACGATTCGCCGTGTGTTGGCGTCGGTTCAAGAACTCGGTGCGCTGGGTGCGGGCAGTTTGTCGACCCGTCAGGAGCGGGCAGGGCCGTGGTGGGACTGGAGTGCGGAAAAGCATGCGCTGGAATGGCTGTTCGCTGCTGGTGAAGTGACCGTGGCTGGCCGGCGCGGGTTCGAACGGCTTTATGATTTGCCGGAGCGGGTGATTCCTTCGGCGATTCTTCAGCAGCCTTTGCTTGGCGAGGCCGAGGCTCAGCGCGGCCTGTTACTGCACGCTGCCACGGCTTTGGGTGTCGGTACAGAAAAGGACTTGCGGGATTATTTTCGCCTGAGCCCGGCAGACAGCCGGCCGCGGCTGGCGGAGTTGGTAGAGGCGGGTGATCTGCTGGTGTGTGAGGTTGAAGGCTGGCGGCAACCGGCCTATTGCCTGGCAGAGCCGAAAGTACCGCGCAAGGTCGATGCCAGTGCGCTGCTTTCACCGTTCGATTCGCTGATCTGGGAGCGCAGTCGTACCGAGCGATTGTTCGATTTCCGTTATCGGCTGGAGATTTATACGCCGCAGCACAAGCGCATCTATGGCTATTACGTATTGCCGTTTTTGCACAATGAGCGGGTTGCTGCGCGGGTCGACTTGCGCGCCGAACGGGCGTTGGGCCGGTTGGCGGTGCATGCCGTGCATGAGGAAAAGCCGGGGCTGGATGAGGCGGGGATGTTGGCGTTGGCGGTGAATCTGCGGCAGATGGCGGATTGGTTGGGATTGGCGCAGATTCAGTTGAATTGTCCGCGGGCGAGTGCGGCGCGGTTGCGGGTGGCATTGGCACAATTCAGTGTTGTTTGAGCTGGCGCCTTCGCGAGCAAGCCCGCTCCCACATTTGGAGTGCGGTCAACTGTGGGAGCGGGCTTGCTCGCGAAGGCGGTGTATCAGGCAATCAAAGAATTATTGACTCACCGCCGAACCTGCTTCAGGGTTTCAGCAATCAAAAACGCCAATTCCAGCGACTGATCGGCATTCATCCGTGGGTCGCAATGGGTGTGGTAACGGTCCGACAACCCATCCTCGGTAATCGGCCGCGCGCCGCCGATGCATTCGGTGACGTTCTGCCCGGTCATTTCGATGTGGATGCCGCCGGCATAACTGCCTTCCGCTTCGTGAACCTGGAAGAACTGTTTCACTTCGCCAAGGATCTGCGCGAAGTCGCGGGTCTTGTAGCCGCTGCTGGCCTTGATGGTATTGCCGTGCATCGGGTCGGAGCTCCAAAGCACCTGCTTGCCCTCGCGCTGCACTGCGCGGATCAGCTGCGGCAGGTGATCGCCGACCTTGTTCGCGCCCATCCGCGCAATCAGGTTCAGGCGACCCGGATCGTTGTCCGGGTTGAGCACATCGATCAGGCGAATCAGGTCTTCGGGGTTCATGCTCGGGCCGACCTTCACGCCGATCGGGTTGTGCACCCCACGCAGGAATTCGACATGCGCACCGTCCAGTTGACGGGTACGGTCGCCGATCCACAGCATGTGGGCCGAGCAATCGTAGTAGTCGTTGGTCAGGCTGTCGCGACGCACGAAGGCTTCTTCGTAGTTCAGCAGCAGCGCTTCGTGGGCGGTGAAGAAACTGGTTTCGCGCAGTTGTGGCGAGCTGTCCATGCCGCAGGCGCGCATGAAGGCCAGGGTTTCATCGATGCGGTCGGCCAGATGGCTGTATTTCTCGGCCAGCGCCGAGTTGGCGATGAAGTCCAGGTTCCACTTGTGCACCTGATGCAGGTCGGCAAAGCCGCCCTGGGCAAAGGCACGCAGCAGGTTCAGGGTCGCGGTGGACTGGTGGTAAGACTGCAGCAGACGATCCGGGTCCGGTACACGGCTTTTTTCGTCGAAACCGATGCCGTTGACGATATCGCCACGGTAAGCCGGCAGCGTCACGCCGTTGATGGTTTCATCGTTGGCCGAGCGGGGTTTGGCGAACTGGCCGGCCATGCGTCCGACCTTGACCACCGGGCAACCGGCGGCGAAGGTCATGACGATCGCCATTTGCAGCAACACTTTAAACGTGTCACGAATTTTCGCGGCGGAGAATTCGGCGAAGCTTTCGGCGCAGTCACCGCCCTGCAACAGAAACGCCCGGCCCTGGGTCACTTCGGCAAACTGACGGCGCAACTCCCGGGCTTCACCGGCAAACACCAGCGGCGGATAGCTCGCCAGGGTTTGCTCGACGTGCAGCAAATGCGCTGCGTCGGGGTATTGAGGTTGTTGCTGGATCGGCAGGGCGCGCCAGCTGTCAGGGCTCCAGGGTTGGCTCATTGCAGTCTCTAGTGTTTTACGCTCGGACGGTTATGTTATCAGCAATTAGTGCGTGACCTGTTCCCGTCGCTTCGCGGACAATCGCGCCTTTGCCGCGCCACCCACGCGGCCTTATTACGTTGCCGGATCCCGGTGACGATCAGGAGACGAAATGACTGAGGAGCGCGTCGAGCATCTGCTCGCCGAGGTACAGGATGAGTTCGGCGTGATTCGCGTGCTGGAAGTGGCCGATTACCGTTTCCTGGAGTTCGGTGATGCCATCGAACAGAGCTGTGTGTTCACCGCTGACCCGAGCTGGCTCGAGTACGATTACACCCGGGCGATGCTGATTGGCGCGCTCTGCCACGAACTGCCGGAAAGCGCGCTGTTTCTCGGCCTCGGCGCCGGCACGCTGACCCAGGCTTGCCTCAAGTTCCTGCCGCTGGAAGACGTCGAAGCCATCGAGCTGCGCCCCGATGTGCCGCGCCTGGCCATCGAATACCTCGGGCTGGATGACGATCCGCGGCTGTACATCCGCGTCGGCGATGCCTTGGAGCTACTCGAAACGGCTGAACCGGCCGATCTGATTTTCGTCGACCTCTATACCGATGTCGGGCCGGGTGTCGGGCATCTGGCCTGGGGGTTTCTGGAAAACTGTCAGAAACGGTTGAACCCGGGTGGCTGGCTGGTGATCAACCAGTGGGCCACCGACGATGGTCGGCCGTTGGGGGCGGCGTTGTTGCGCGGTCTCTATCACCGGCATTACTGGGAGTTGCCAGTCAAAGAGGGCAACGTGATTCTGCTCGTGCCATCGGAGCTGGATCAGGAACTGGACATGGATGGGCTGATCGCGCGCGCTGAAGGCCTGGCGCCGCGATTGGGGTATTCGTTGCAGTCGTTGATCAAGGCGATTCGGCCTGCGACTTGAATGGTTGCCTGTAAGGGCTCCTTCGCGAGCAAGCCCGCTCCCACATTAGAACGCGATCCAATGTGGGAGCGGGCTTGCTCGCGAAGAGGGCCTCGCAGCCAATACATCCCTCAAACCCCTTTGAAAACCCCCGGCCGTTTCTCGATCATCGACCGCACACCCTCCTTGGCATCCTCGCTGTTCAGCAGTTTTTTCACCAGCGCCGGCAAGGCCTGAGCTGCCGCCATTTCACCCTCATAGCGCGCCTGCCGGGCCGACATCAACGTCGCCTGAACCCCCAGCGGGGCCTGTCGGGCAATCCGCTCCGCCAATTCAATGGCCCGCGGCAACAAATCCTCGCTGGCCATGACCTCCTGCACCAACCCCAGATGCAAGGCGTCATGAGCATCGAACTCATCGCCAGTCAGCAGCCAGCGCATGGCATTGCCCCAGCCGGCGACCTGATGCAGGCGCAAAGTCGCGCCACCAAACGGGAAGATTCCGCGCTGCACTTCCTTCTGGGCAAAACGGGTATTGCTGGCGCACAGGTTGATGTCGGCGGCCAGCATCAGCTCGATGCCAACGGTCAGGCAGTAGCCTTGCGCAGCGACAATCACCGGTTTGCTGACCCGAGGGCCTGCGAGCACGCCCCATGGGTCGCAGCCACCGGGTGGCGCCTGCCAGCCTTCGGCCAGAGCCGCGCCGGCGCTGACCAGATCGAGCCCGGCAGTGAAATGCTCGCCATGGCCGAACACCACCGCCACCCGCGCCTCGCTGTCGGCCTCGAACTCACCATAGGCCAGGCTGAGTTCGTTGAGCAGGTCGAGGTCGAAGGCATTACGTTTGGCCACCCGATCCAGACCGATCATCAGGACATGACCGTGTCGTTCACGGGTTACACGACTGGGACTGGGCTGATTCATGGGACATTTCCTCGGGTGGGGAAGGGGTGTCAGACCGAAGGGGCTGCGTCGCTAGAGTGAACCGTTTTAGCGCCATCGTCAGCAGGGCCGGGCCTTTGCAAAATAGACCGTCGCACAATTATCCGCAAAGCCCGTGACACAACGGTATGCGCCGGTTTTTTCCGATAAAAAAAGCTCCCTTTTCGGGCGAATTCCGGTATAGTGCGCGCCGGCCTTTAACCGGGCCGCGTTTAGGTAGCGCAATTCCCCGAAGCCAGCTTCGGCTGCACGTCCGCACAGCGGACTCTTCCTTGACGAATCTTTTTCATTCATTCGTTTTCGCAAATCCCCGCCGACAAAGCAGCCAGGGCGACTCTTGAGTCTTACACGGCATGCGCAGCTTTGGAGCATGGGTCTTTGCGGATGCACTTAGAGGCAGACCCATGACCCAGGAAACCGGCGGCTTCGCCGCTTTTAATCTTAATCCGAATATTCTTGCAGCTGTCATTGCGACCGGCTACGAAGAACCTTCGGCTATTCAGCAGCAATCGATCCCGATCATCATGGCCGGTCACGACATGATTGGTCAGGCGCAAACCGGTACGGGTAAAACCGCCGCGTTCGCCCTGCCGATCCTGCACCGCATCGATCCTGCAAAGCGCGAGCCGCAAGCCCTGATCCTGGCGCCAACCCGCGAGTTGGCGCTGCAAGTAGCAACCGCTTTCGAAACCTACGCCAAGCAAATGCCGGGCGTTACCGTTGTGGCCGTTTACGGCGGCGCGCCTATGGGCCCACAACTGAAAGCAATCCGTAATGGCGCACAGATTGTTGTCGCCACGCCGGGCCGTCTGTGCGACCACCTGCGTCGTGACGAAAAAGTCCTGGCTACCGTGAACCACCTGGTTCTCGACGAAGCCGATGAAATGCTCAAACTGGGTTTCATGGACGACCTCGAAGTTATCTTCAAGGCCCTGCCAGCAACCCGTCAGACCGTATTGTTCTCGGCCACCCTGCCGCAGTCGATCCGTGCCATTGCCGAACGCCATCTGCGCGATCCGCAACACGTGAAGATCCAGACCAAGACTCAGACAGTTACCGCGATCGAACAGGCTCACCTGTTGGTTCACGCTGACCAGAAGACCTCGGCTGTATTGAGCCTGCTGGAAGTGGAAGATTTCGACGCCCTGATCATGTTCGTGCGCACCAAGCAAGCGACCCTGGACCTGGCCAGTGCCCTGGAAGCCAAAGGCTACAAAGCCGCTGCGCTGAACGGTGACATTGCTCAGAACCAGCGTGAGCGCGTGATCGAATCCCTCAAGGATGGTCGTCTGGACATCGTTGTGGCGACCGACGTTGCCGCTCGTGGTCTGGACGTTCCGCGTATCACTCACGTGTTCAACGTTGATATGCCGTACGATCCTGAGTCCTACGTTCACCGTATCGGCCGTACCGGCCGTGCCGGTCGCGAAGGTCGTGCACTTCTGCTGGTGACTCCTCGTGAGCGCCGCATGCTGCAAGTGATCGAGCGTGTAACCGGTCAGAAGGTTGCCGAAGTTCGTCTGCCGGACGCCCAGGCCGTTCTCGATGCTCGCATCAAGAAACTGACCAACAGCCTGTCGCCGCTGGTCGCTGATGCCGAATCGACTCACGGTGATCTGCTGGATCGCCTGACCGCCGACATCGGTTGCACCCCGCGTGCACTGGCCGCTGCTCTGCTGCGCAAGGCAACCAACGCTCAGGCGCTGACCCTGGCCGCAATCGAGAAAGAACGTCCACTGGTGCCGAACAACGCACCGCGTGGCGATCGTCCAGAGCGTTCCGGTGATCGTCCGGACCGTGGTGATCGCGAGCGTCGTGCTCCGGTTCCATTGGCCGAAGGTCGTGCTCGTTGCCGTACCGCGCTGGGTGCGCGTGATGGTATCGCTGCCAAGAACCTGCTGGGCGCCATCCTGAATGAAGGCGGTTTGGCGCGTGAAGCCATCGGTCGCATCCAGGTGCGTGACAGCTTCAGCCTCGTCGAGCTGCCGGAAGATGGTCTGGAGAAGCTGCTGACCAAACTGAAGGACACTCGCGTTGCCGGTAAGCAGTTGAAGCTGCGTCGCTATCGCGAAGATTGATCCGCTCTTGAGCTGATTGATCGCACATAAAAAATCCCCGACTGGTTCGGGGATTTTTTTTGCCTGCTGTTGATCGTTCCCACGCTCTGCGTGGGAATGCAGCCCGGGACGCTCCGCGTCCCAGAAGCGGACGCAGAGCGTCCATTGATTCATTCCCACGCAGAGCGTGGGAACGATCAAGTGTCAGCCAAAGCGATAAATGTCCATCCCCAACGCCCCCATGGTAAACCCCTGATGGGCAACGCTGAACTCACCCCCGGCTGCACGGGCGAAGTACAGCGGCAACAGATGTTCGTCACTCGGATGGTTGCGCACAGCATTCGGAGCTTGCTGACGATAGTCGTGCAACGCGGCTTCGTCGTTCGCTTCGAGTTTCTCGATCATCCAGTCGCGGAACGCCCTGGCCCAGGGTTCGACGCTTTCCGGGCCGGCGTGCCAGTCCAGTTCGCGCAGGTTGTGGGTGATGCTGCCGGAGCCGATCAACAGCACACCGTGCTCGCGCAGGCTGGCCAAGGCATGGCCGACGCGAGTTTGCAGGGCAGGGCCGCCACGGGTGGGAAGCGAGACCTGCACCACCGGGATGTCAGCCTGCGGATACATCAACGACAAGGGCACCCAAACACCGTGGTCGAACGGTTGCTGGCTGTCGATGCGCGCCGGCAGGCCATCGGCCTTCAGCAGCTCGACCACCTCCGCCGCCAGTTGCGGATTGCCTGGGGCCGGGTATTGCACCTCGAACAAGGCCTGCGGAAAGCCGCCGAAGTCGTGCCAGGTTTCAGGCTGTGGGTTGCCGCTGACCAACAGTTCACTGCTTTCCCAGTGCGCGGAAACCATCACGATGGCTTTGGGTTTCGGCAATGCGGCGGCCAGGCGTGCGAGGGCCGGCCCGCTGGCGCCTGGTTCCAGGGCTAGCATCGGGGAGCCATGAGAGATATACAGGCTGGGGAACATGAATGAGCTCCTGAGAGTAAGATGGCACCATCTTCAGTCAGATCATTGATCTAAATCTAATATAAGTTTTAGGGTCTTTTGATCGAATTTTTCGGGGTTAATTATGCAGCCGGAGTTTTGGCACAAACGATGGGCGTCGAATCAGATCGGCTTTCATCTGCCGGAAGTGAATCCACATCTGCAACGGTTTTGGCCAGCGTTGGGCCTGGAAGAGGGCGCTCGTGTTCTAGTGCCGCTGTGTGGGAAAAGTCTGGATCTGTTGTGGCTGGCGCACCTAGGTCATGAGGTCTTGGGAATTGAGCTGTCGGAAAAGGCCGTGGAGGATTTCTTCGCTGAGCATCAATTTGACCCGGACATCAGTGAACAGGGGCCTTTCAAGGTCTACCGTGCCGGTTCAATCGAATTGTGGTGTGGCGATTTCTTTGAGTTGACGGCAGGCGATGTGGCCGACTGCAGCGGGTTGTACGACCGTGCGGCGTTGATTGCCCTGCCGCCGGCGATGCGTGAGCGATATGCCGAGCATCTGAAGCGGATTCTTCCGAAGGATTCTCTGGGGCTGTTGATTACCCTGGATTACGATCAGGCGCAGATGGACGGGCCGCCGTTTGCGGTGCTGGATGATGAGGTGCAGCGGTTGTTCGGCGATGTGTGGGCGCTGAAGATTCTGGAAGACCAGGACGTCCTGGGTGAGAGCTGGAAGTTTCTTGAGGCCGGTGTGACGCGGCTTGAGGAGCGGGTATATCGGGTTTCCAGCCGATAGATTTGTAGTGGTTGTACCGGCCCCATCGCGAGCACCACACCCTCAAGCAGACAAAAAAAGGCCCGCATCATCGCTGCGGGCCTTTTCTTTTGGTGCGGAGCCGTCAGCCCCGACGACGCAATGCGTCAATGCGCTCTTCCAGCGGCGGGTGGCTCATGAACATACGGGCGAACCCTTGTTTGAGACCACCGTTGATGCCAAACGCATTCAGCGTGTCCGGCATGTGCACCGGCAGCCCTTGTTCTGCACGCAGACGCTGCAGGGCACCGATCATTGCACTGGTACCCGCCAGGCGTGCACCGGCATCGTCGGCACGGAATTCGCGTTTGCGCGAGAACCACATGACGATGGCGCTGGCCAGGATGCCCAGGACCAGTTCAGCGAAGATGGTCGCTACGTAGTAGGCGATACCTTGGCCTTCTTCGTTCTTGAAGATCACCTTGTCGACAAAGTTACCGATGATCCGGGCGAAGAACATCACAAAGGTGTTCACCACGCCCTGGATCAACGCCAGGGTGACCATGTCGCCATTGGCCACGTGGCCGATTTCATGGGCCAGAACGGCTTTCACTTCATCCGGCGAAAAACGCTCGAGCAAGCCCTGGCTGACCGCGACCAGTGCATCGTTCTTGTTCCAGCCGGTGGCGAAGGCGTTGGCTTCATAGGCCGGGAAAATCCCGACCTCGGGCATCTTGATCCCGGCTTCGCGGGACAATTGCTCGACAGTTTGCAGCAGCCATTGCTCGTGCCGGGTGCGCGGCTGGCTGATGATCTGGGTGCTGGTGCTCATTTTCGCCATCCACTTGGAGATGAACAGCGAGAACAGGGAACCGGCGAAACCAAAGACCGCACAGAAAATCAGCAGCTGATTGAGGTTGAGATCAACCCCGTTGGCCGCCATGAACCCGTTGAAGCCGAAAAGGCTCAGGGTGATGCTGGCAATCAGCACGACCGCCAGGTTAGTGGCCAAAAACAGCAAAATGCGCATCATGGTTGTAGAAATCTCCTCGTGCTAAAGATGTAGCGTACTGCGGGGTATATAAGGTGCTGCACCGGGCTATTCAACCGAGTGACTATTTCAAACTGTGTCCTACAGCAACAGTCTAGCGGCTTGAAGGGCATTTCCGACGTCGGCATGGGAAACGGTTGTCAGCTAATTAGCGTCGCAGGCCCCCGTCGTTGTTAGGCGCGGGCATGAAACGTGTCGTCCGTCAGCGCTTGAAACAACGATACAGGGTAGGGTGCACAGATGTGTTGCTGAATTAATCACCGTGCGACTTTGACCCGCGTCGCACGGTGACAGGCCACTTACTGGCGATAGGATTTTAGGAAGTTACCGATCCGGCCAATCGCCTGATCCAGGTCGTCGAGTCGTGGCAGGGTGACCACACGGAAGTGGTCCGGCCATGGCCAGTTGAAGGCCGTGCCTTGTACTACCAGCAGTTTCTCCGAGAGCAGCAGGTCGAGCACGAATTTCTCGTCGTTGTGGATCGGGCAGACTTTCGGGTCGATCCGCGGGAACGCATACAGCGCGCCCATCGGCTTGACGCAGCTCACGCCCGGAATGTCGTTCAGCAGCTCCCAGGTACGATTGCGCTGTTCCAGCAGACGCCCTTGTGGCAGCACCAGATCGTTGATGCTCTGATAGCCGCCCAGCGCGGTCTGAATGGCGTGCTGGCTCGGCACGTTGGCACACAGGCGCATATTGGCCAGCATGTCGATGCCTTCGATGTAGCTTTGGGCATGATGTTTCGGGCCGGAAATGACGACCCAGCCGGAGCGGAAACCGGCCACGCGATAGGACTTGGACAGACCGTTGAAGGTCAGGCACAGCAAGTCCGGCGCCAGCGAGGCGGTGCAGATGTGCACGGCGTCGTCGTACAGGATCTTGTCGTAGATTTCGTCGGAGAACACCACCAGATTGTGCTGACGGGCCAGTTCCAGCATGCCCAGCAGCACTTCCTTCGAGTACACCGCACCGGTCGGGTTATTCGGGTTGATGATCACCAGCGCCTTGGTGTTCGGCGTGATCTTGGCCTTGATGTCGGCCAGGTCCGGCCACCAGTTGGCCTGCTCGTCGCACAGGTAATGCACTGGGTTGCCGCCCGACAGGCTGACTGCGGCAGTCCACAGTGGATAGTCGGGAGCCGGCACCAGCACTTCGTCGCCGTTGTTGAGCAGGGCCTGCATCGACATCACGATCAGCTCGGAAACGCCGTTGCCCAGGTAGATGTCTTCGATGCCGACGCCTTCCACCTGTTTTTGCTGGTAGTACTGCATCACGGCCTTGCGGGCGCTGAACAGGCCCTTGGAGTCGCTGTAGCCCTGGGCGGTCGGCAGGTTGCGGATCACGTCCTGAAGGATTTCATCCGGCGCTTCGAAACCAAAGGGCGCCGGGTTGCCGATGTTCAGCTTGAGGATGCGATGGCCTTCCTCTTCCAGGCGTTTGGCGTGCTTGAGCACTGGGCCGCGAATGTCGTAGCAGACGTTGGCGAGCTTGTTCGATTTGCTGACCTGCATGGCGATGTGTTCCCGAAAATGAACGATCCAGGCGGCGTATGAACGACCGTACTGGGAATCCTGCGTATTCACACAGGCCTGACGCCTTGAGTGGCGGCATTCATAAATCCGTTTGAATGCACGTGGTCTGGCTGCCAGACTGGCGTTTGACGAGGCGCAATCATACGTGCCGCCCGATCCGTGGAAAAGGTACAGATCGGGCTTTTTCAGCTGCTGAGGTGTGATCATGGAAAAGTTGGAAAAAACCCTGGAAGAATGGCGGGCCATGCTCGATCCGGAGCAATACAACGTTTGCCGCCTCAAGGGCACCGAGCGGCCGTTCTCCGGTAAGTACAACGACAGCAAGGTCGACGGTGTTTACCACTGCATCTGCTGCAATGCGCCGCTGTTCGACTCCAGGACCAAATTCGATTCCGGTTGCGGCTGGCCGAGCTTCTACGCGCCGATCGGCGACAGCGCCATGGTCGAGATCCGTGATGTCAGCCACGGCATGATCCGCACCGAAGTGGTCTGCGCCAAGTGCGATGCGCACCTTGGGCATGTATTCCCGGACGGTCCGCCGCCCACCGGCCTGCGTTATTGCATCAACTCAGTGTGCCTGGACCTCGTTCCCCGCGAGTAAGGCGAGCCCCGTAGGAGCGAAGCTTGCTCGCGAAGGCGTCGGGTCAGTCAACATCAGTGTTGAATGTTAAGACGCCTTCGCGAGCAAGCTTCGCTCCTACAGAAGATCAGCGTCTCACAATTTAAATTGCACGCAATTCAATTGCTCGCTATGTTTGGTCTTTGTTCTTCCACTCGGAGTTCGTGCCATGAGCGACAACCTGTTGAGCATCCCTTGCACCACCATCAAGGGCGAGCAAAAGACCCTGGCCGATTTCGCCGGCAAAGCGGTGCTGGTGGTCAACACCGCCAGCAAGTGCGGGTTCACCCCACAGTACAAAGGCCTCGAAGAGCTGTGGCAAACCTACAAGGATAAAGGCCTGGTGGTGCTCGGCTTTCCCTGCAATCAGTTCGGCAAGCAAGAGCCGGGCAACGAGGGGGCGATTTCCGAGTTCTGCGAGTTGAACTACGGGGTGAGCTTCCCGCTGTTCAAGAAGATCGAAGTCAATGGTGCCGGCGCCCATCCACTGTTCGTTCAGCTGAAAAAACGCGCACCGGGCGTGCTGGGATCCCAGGGCATCAAGTGGAACTTCACCAAGTTCCTGATCGGCAAGGATGGCAAGTTGGTCAAGCGCTTTGCTCCGGCGACCAAGCCGCAGGACCTGAGCCGCGAGATCGAAGCCCTGCTCAAATGAATACGTTGTCAGTTGATTCACTGAAGCTCGACAGCCAGCTCTGCTTCAAGCTGTATGCCGCATCGCGGGCGGTGATCCGTGCCTACAAGCCTATGCTCGATCAGTTGGGCCTGACTTACCCGCAATACCTGGCGATGCTGGTGTTGTGGGAATGGCAGGAGACGGCGCCGGAGCAGCCGACGGTCAAGGCCTTGGGTGAGCGCCTGGCGCTGGATTCCGGAACCTTGACGCCGCTGCTCAAGCGCCTTGAGCAACTGCAACTGGTGCAGCGTCAGCGTTCGGCGCGCGATGAGCGTGAGGTGCACTTGAGCCTGTCGCCCGCCGGCAAGGCTTTGCGCGATCAGGTCGGGCCACTCAAGGCCCGGCTGTTATGTGATAGCGGCGTCGATCTGGATCGCCTGAATGATCTGCGCGATGGCCTCGATCACCTGCTGGGGCAAATCAAAGCGCTGTCGTAGTAGGTATCCACAAGTCGAGCAAAGCAGCCAGTTCTTCCCGGCGGAAAGGTTTGGCCAGGTAGTCACTCATGCCCGCTGCACGGCAGCGTTCGCGCTCTTCGGACATGGCGTTGGCGGTCAGGGCGACGATGGGCAGCTGTGGCCAGCGCCCGCTGCGACGAATCTGCCGACTGGCTTCATAGCCATCCATCACCGGCATGTTGCAGTCCATGAGCACCAGATCGAATTCGCTCTGCTCAAGCTGATCCAGCGCTTCGCCGCCGTGGGCCGCGACGCTCACCTCGCAACCGAGTTTTCCGAGCATGCCTTTGGCCACCAATTGATTGACCGGATTGTCCTCCACCAGCAGGATGCGTCCGCGTCGCAGGGGTGAGATGGCTTCGATCCGCGCCCCGTTGATGGTGGTGAGTTCCGGCTGCAAGATCCGCCGCAATGTCTGGTAAAGCGCATTGCGCGCCAGAGGTCGCGCCTGTTGCTGCAAGGGCGCGAAGGCGTTGACTTGGTCGCTGGGCAGGAAACTGCCGTAGGCGGTCACCAGCAGAATCGGCGCGGTGAAGGTAGGGCGCAGGCCAAACAGGCATTCGGGGCAGTCGGTGATCAGCACATCCGGCTTCAGCCCGATCAACTGGTCATCGATGGAACGCTGCTGATAGTCGAGGCCCCAGCTGGGCAGCAGACTGTGCAGCAGTTCCGCCAGACCGCTGCTGGCGGCGGTGATCGCGACGATATTGCCCCGCAGTGCGGCCGGGGAAATGGCCCGGGTATGGCAGGGCAGGGGCAGGTCGGCGCAGAACTGGCTGCCAAAGCCCGCTTCCGAGCTGATTGTCAGACGCCCTTGCATGGCTTCGCAGAGGCTATAAGTCAGCGCCAGGCCCAACCCGGTGCCGCCAAATTGCCGGGTAATACCGGCACCGGCCTGGGTGAAGGGCTGGAAGATTTTCACCTGCGCATCCTGGGCGATGCCGATGCCAGTGTCGCAGACTTCGATTCGCACACCGTCTTCGAACGTTGAAAGACGCACATCGACCCGTCCGAAACGGGTGAATTTGAGAGCGTTGGACAACAAGTTGCTGACGATCTGCCGGACCCGGGTCGGATCACCGAGCACCAGAGCGGGAAATTGCGGGTCGATCAGGCATGCCAGCTCGACACTGGGCGCGGCGTTCTGGGACAGCAGGTTGGCGGTGTCTTCGATTAGCGAACCAAGGTCGAACGGAATGTGTTCGAGTTCGAGCTGGCCGGCATCGAACTTCGACAGGTCGAGAATATCGTTGAGCAGTTCCACCAGCACTTTGCCCGAGTCATGGGCGATGGACAGCTGTTGCTGCTGCTCGGCATTGAGCGGGCCGTCCAGCGAGAGCGCGATCATGCCGAGCAGACCGTTGAGGGGCGTGCGGATTTCATGACTCATGTTGGCCAGGAACACCGAGCGCGCTTCGGCCATGTCCAGGGCAGTGCTGCGGGCGACCTCCAGCTCCTCGTTCGATTGGCTGAGGCGGGAATTGATCGCCTTGAGTTCCGCGGTGCGGGCCGAGACGATGTTTTCCAGTTGCGAGAGGTAGTCGGTCAGGCGGTTTTCGGCGTTTCGCCGTTGCTGGATTTCGGTGGCGATGTTTTCAAACTGCTGATTGGCGACCTTGACCAAGACTCCGATTTCATCGTTTTCATGCCCCATCGGACACTCCAGCAACGTCGGTTCCGCGCTGCGCGGATCACGGCCACTGAGTTCGCGGATAACCCGCACCAGCGGTTTGGTCAGCATCACATAAAACAGCGCCAGCAGAATGCCCGTGAGAATCAGGCTGCGCGCGAAGCCATTGAGCAGGGTCACTTCGGCCCGGCGCAGGAAACGACTGCCGAAGGTGTAGGTATCGACTTCCAGTTGCAAGGTCCCGAGGGATTCGTCCGGCAAGTGGTCGAGGTAAAGGCGGTCTGCGAACTGCCGGTTGGCGCCGAACAGGAAGTCGCTGATCATCCGGTCATTGTTTTCCAGGCCCGGACGTTTGACGCTGGCCAGCACGGTATTGTTGTTGTCGGTCAATTGCGCGCCGATGATTGCCGGCGAGCGCAACAGACCCAGGGCCAGTTCCTGAGCAAGTTCGGCATCGATGTTGTAAGCGATGCGAGATGCGGGGTTATGGCTGATTTCCAGCAAGGACAGTATTTCGCGGTTGATGGAGGCGTCTTCGCTGGCATAATCGATGCCTATTTGCAGCAGGCTGAGCAGCGTGCCCAGAATGAAGCCGGCCAGCACCGTAATCCTGGCCTGTTTGTACGACAGCCGGTGGCTGAACTTGATATCCATGGGATGTTGAACCACTTCCGTTTCCCTTCGCTGCTCAAGCATAGTCGATCATCAATGGATACCGATGTTCTCGCAAAACACCCATAGGGGGGGTAGGCGCTGTGTTTCGTCGTTGTACCGCCATCATTACCGTGAACGTGCCCGAGGAGAAGACGTGGATTCCCGATTGAATGCTTTTCTTGAACGCGCCGATGCCGTTCTGGCCCGTATCGAGCCGCTGCTCCCCGCGCCTCGGCAAGCCATCGACTGGGCGCACTGCCTGGCCGCACGCTGGCAGCGCGAGGGGCGCAGCGGTTTTCTGTTGCCGCTGCAAGTCAGCCTGGACACGCGTTTGTCCGACTTGATCGGCGTTGACCGGCAACTGGAGCAACTGGGCCGCAACACCCGCCAGTTCCTCGATGGCATGCCGGCCAACCATGCTTTGCTCTGGGGTTCGCGGGGCACCGGTAAATCGTCGCTGGTGCGTGCCTTGCTGTCGGAACACGCCAAAAGTGGCTTGCGGCTGATCGAGATCGAACGCGATCACCTGGCGGACTTGCCGCGCGTGGTCGAGCAGATCGCCAAGTTGCCTCAGCGCTTTGTGCTGTTTTGCGATGACCTGTCGTTCGATTCGGGCGAGGGCGATTACCGCGTGCTCAAGAGCGTGCTCGATGGTTCTCTCGAACAGGCGCCAGATAACGTTCTGCTGTACGCCACTTCCAACCGTCGCCATCTGGTGCCGGAAAAGGAAAGCGATAACGAGAACTGGAAAAGGGTCGATGGCGAACTCCATCCCAGTGAGGCGGTGGAAGACAAGATCGCGCTGTCGGACCGTTTTGGCCTGTGGCTGTCGTTCTATCCGTTTACTCAGGAGCATTTCCTCAACGTCGTCGAACACTGGATCGGCCAATTGGCCGACAAGGCCGGCCTTGAGTGGCAGCGTGACGAAGAGCTGGACATCCTCGCAGTGCGCTGGGCCACGGGCCGGGGCAATCGCAACGGACGTTGCGCGTATCAATTTGCCCGCTATTGGGTCGGGCTGAAGCTGTTGGAGCACAAGGCATGATCGATTTACAAAAGAGCGGCCAGGGCCTGGAGGGCTACGGCATGCTGTGGGCGCAGCTGGAATCACTGCTGGCAGACGAGCGTGATTTTATCGCCAACGCCGCACAATTTTCGGCGTTTCTGTTCAACCAGCTCGATGACCTGAACTGGGCCGGTTTCTACCTTAATCGCAACGAAGAACTGGTGCTTGGCCCGTTTCAGGGGCAGATCGCCTGTGTACGAATTCCATTCGGTCGTGGTGTGTGCGGGGCGGCAGCAGCCACCTTGCAGACTCAACGGGTCGAAGATGTACATGCGTTCCCCGGGCACATCGCGTGCGACAGTGCCTCGAACAGTGAGCTGGTGGTACCGCTGGTCAAGGACGGTCGACTGATCGGTGTGCTGGATCTCGACAGCCCGAAACTTGCACGTTTTACTGCTGAAGATCAGGCCGGTATCGAGCAACTGGCGGCGATTTTCCTGCGTCTGACCGACTGCTGATCAGGCCTTCAAGCCGGCCTTGATCAGCAGGCTTGACGGGTCGACCGCATCAATCTGTCGTGGGTCGAGAAAACGGTTGGCGTACTGCAAATAGACTTCATCGTTGATGAACAACCCGAACAACTCAGCGTCAATGTGGGCGTCACGGCACATGGTGGCCATGATGCCCAGCGCTTCGCTCAAGGACTTGGCTTTCTTGTAGGGGCGGTCGGCGGCGGTCAGCGCTTCGAAGATATCGGCAATCGCCATCATCCGCGCCGGCAAGCTCATGTCTTCGCGCTTCAAGCGTTTGGGATAACCGGTGCCGTCCATTTTTTCGTGGTGGCCACCGGCGATCTCCGCGACGTTATTGAGATGGCCGGGGAAGGGCAGGTGACTGAGCATCAGAATCGTCTGCACCATGTGGTGATTGATGATGTAACGCTCCTCGCGGGTCAGGGTGCCTCGGGTGATGCTCAGGTTGTAGAGCTCGCCCCGGTTGTACTTGTAACGTGGCACGTCAAGCTTGAATCCCCACGGATTGTCGGCCGGAATCAGTTCACTGTCGGCGCGTTCTATCAGGTGTTCGGGTTTATCCGCCAGCAGCGGCTCGCTGACCGGCAGAGTCGGCGACGGGCTCCGTGCCTGACGACGGTTCTCTTCCCACGAAACCCCCAGTCGATCGTCCAGGGTTCGGGTCCAGGTGCGTTGAGCGATGGTGTTCAGGCGTTGCAGATCGGCCTCGGCCATGGCCTCGCTGCCAAGATTGCAGCGGGCGATGAACGCGAAATCATCATCCAGCGCCGCCAGGTTCGCATGGCGTAATTGCGCCAGATGTTGCTCGTCACCCCCTAGGGCGACGGCCTGCCAATAATTGATCCAGGCATCACGCTTGAGCACTTCGAACCGTGTGCGGATTTCGTGGATGCGGTCGTTCAGGGTCTCAAGCTTCGTGGCTTTGTCGACCACGTATTCCGGCGTGGTGATCTTGCCGCAATCATGCAGCCAGGCAGCGATGTGCAAGGCTTCCCACTCATCGTCGGTGGGCCGATAGCTGCTGAAGGCCGGGGCCTGACTGGCTGCGGCCGCCTGCGCCAGCATCAGCGTCAGTGCCGGCACCCGTTGGCAATGACCGCCGGTATAGGGACTCTTGGCATCGATCGCGCCAGCCAGCAGTTGAATAAAAGAGTCCAGCAGCTGTTTCTGTTTGGCTTGCAGGCGCTGACTTTCGATACTCACGGCGGCTGCACCGGAAACTGCCTGGAGAAACGCGATGCGGTCCGGACGAAGTTTTTCCAGGTCTTCCTGCGTGCCGCTGTCTTTCAGCAGCAGGATCAGCAGGCCGACAGTTTCGTCATGGCGATTGTGCAGCCGGATACCGATCAGATGAACCCGTGGGCACTCCAGTGCGAGCAAAACCTTCTGCAAATCGCCCGCCTCTTCAAACCCCAGGCTGGTGACGACATTGTTGGCGTTCGACAATTTCTGCATCCATTGAGGGCTCTGCGGGTCCTTTGGCGTGTGTCCTTGAATGGCGAATGACGGCAACGCTTGTGAGTTGCCATGGATGACCAGCGCATGAGGCTCCACGCGATCGTCATCACTTTCCCGCAGGTAGAGCAGACCGGCCTGGGCCTGGCCGATCTTTACGGTTTCAAACAACACCCGTTGCAGCAGCGGGGCAAAACGGGTCTCGGCGCTCAGGCTGTCGGTGATCTGGAAAAAACTCGCCAGGGTGTCTTTCATGCGCGCCATCGACACGCTCAGTTGGTCGACTTCAAGCACCGGCGAGCGACGGGAGGCCGGAAAGTTGAAATCGAAACTACGAATCGCATCGGCTTCCTGCACCAGGGCGCGCAAGGGTTTGACCAGGATTCTCGAGGTCAGCCAACCCATCGGCAGACACAACAGCAGCGTCGCCAGGGTAATCAACGCGCCTTGCCAGCGTATGCGGTAGGCATCGACGAGCAATTCGTCCTCCGGCACCAGTAGCGCCAGTTGCAGTCCCTGCGGGCCACCCTCCTGGATGCTGCTGCGCGCCACGATCCATTGACGGCCCGCGGTGTTCAGGCGATTGACCTCTGAGGGGCTGGTGAGCAGAGTCGCGAGCGTGGGGCTCAGATCGGCGGCCTTGATCAACCGGGCGGTCTGATCGTCGACGATCAGCTTGCTGCTGTCGGGGTAAGCGATCGCATTGCCCTGGGTATCGAACAGCACAATTTCGGTACTGGGGGTCACCACATGTTCGGCCAGGGTCGCGGACAGTTCAGCCAGCGTGAGGTCGGCCCCCATCACTGCATGCTCGCCACTGCGCCGGGCCAGTGTGGTGCCGACGTTGTGGGTGGAGAAAAAAAGGTAGGGCTCGGTGGTGATCTGATCGTGGTTGCCGAGGGCGCTGGAGAACCAGGCGCGGGTACGGGGATCGTAGGTCTCGTCGGGGTTGTCCTGGCGGCTGACAAGGGCCAGGTTCTGATCGAAAAACAATGATTGGGAGCGGATCCGGCCGCCTGGGTGTTCGATGCTCCACACCTGATACGCCGCCGTGGCCGGTGCCTTGACCTGTGTTTTCAGGGTGACGGTACGCAGGGGACGAACCATGAAGAAGTCGCCATTGGCGTAGCCCAGGTACAGCGAGGCCAGATCGGGATTGTCCTTGAGCGATTGGCTGAAGGGCTTGAGCAACACCAGGCGTTGCTCAAGGTCGGGCGCCTGGGTCGCCGGGTTGTCCGCCAGCAGGTTGAGCAGATGACGAATCGGCTGATAGATGCGATGCAGGCCCAGACGGACATCCTGCTCGATGCGGTTGAAGAGTTTTTCGCTGCTGGAAAGGATGATCCGGGTGGTTTGCTGATAGTTGAAAATACCCAGTACCACCCCGGTCAGTAACAACAGGAAGGTGAACATCACACTGATATGGATGTGCAGAGGAAACCGGCGTTGATCCGGGCGCAGTGGGCTGGGCATTGCAGCTTTCTCCATGATGATTAACACACTGCTCAGCCCCCAAGCATAGTTAATGCTCCTTCATTGTGCTTTTGTCATGGCGTGCCATCTGTTGTTGCAATGATTGCTCCAGTTCGAGCATGGCGCGCTCCATGGCCTTGCTGCAATCGGCCACTTCATCGTGGTGGAGTCTGTTATTGCAGGCCTGTTCGAGCGCCTCGCAGCTGTCGATCAGCCGGCAGGCCTGGACGATTCGGGCCGCGCCCTTGATTTTGTGGGCAATGTCGAGGAGTGATTGCCGGTCCTTTGATCCGGATAACGCCAGCAGCGCTTTACGGTCCAGACGGGTGCTGTTCAGCAGTTCGGTCAACAATCGCTGGTTCAGTGTCGGGTTGCCACCGGTCAACAGGTGCAGCCCCTCCAGACTGAAGGCCGGTGTGCGGACCGTCGTCGTGATGCCTTCGACCCTCTGGCTCAAGGCCGTCAGGCTGAGGGGTTTGAACAGGCAATCGTCCATCCCGGCCAGTTTGCAGCGTTGTCTTTCCTCCGGCTGTGCGTTGGCGGTGAAACCCAGAACGGTACAGGGAGGGCGCTGCAGGTGCTGTTCATGTTGGCGAATGGCCCTGGCCAGCTCATATCCATTCATGATCGGCATGTTGCAATCGGCAATCACCAGGTCGAATGGCTGACTCTTCCAGGCTTCGAACCCCGCCTCGCCATCCGCGGCGACGTTGAACCGATGCCCCAGAAACTCCAGTTGCTGACACATGAGCAAGCGATTGGCCGGATGATCATCGACCACCAGCACGTTCAAGGGGGTAGTGCTTGGCTGGATTTGCGGCTCGACAGATTCCGGCATCCGTTCCGTCGGCAGGGTGGCCAGGTTCAGCGAAATGCGGACCTGCGTGCCGACGCCCGACTGACTGTTCAATTGCAGGCTGCCGCCCATCATTTCGCACAGATTGCGACTGATCACCAGGCCCAGCCCCGCACCGCCTCTGGCTAACTGGCCGGAGTTATCGGCCTGGACGAAAGGCTCGAACAACCGCTGTTGATCCTGCTCGCTGATTCCTGCGCCACTGTCTTCCACCAGTAACTGCAACTGGACCCGGTCGGGCTCGTCGGTCGACTCCAACTCGACGCTGATCCTGACCTGGCCCTGTTGCGTGAACTTGATGGCATTGCTGATCAGATTGGACAGCACCTGCTTGAAGCGCATCGGGTCCAACACGACATCGGTGGTCGGTTTGGCAGGGCTGAACTCCAGTTGCAGTCCGAGATTTTTCTGCCGGGCCAGCCCATCGAAAATCCGCACCACCGAAGCTACGGTTTCAGCCAGATTGACGCGCTCCGGGCTCAGGTTCAGACGCCCGGATTCGATGCGCGCAATATCAAGAATGTCCCCGATCAGTTCCAGCAGGTCTTTCGCCGAGTGGTACGCGACGTCGATGGCTGGCCGATCCGGATGACTGTGATCGATACGTTTGAGCGTCAGTTCGAGCATGCCGATGATTGCATTCATGGGCGTGCGGATCTCATGGCTCATGGTCGCCAGAAAGGTGCTTTTAGCTCGGTTGGCGGCATCGGCTTGTTCCTTCGCGGCCCGTAGTTCATCGAACAGTTGCCGGCGTTCGCTGATGTCGATCCAGCCGCCAATGATGCCCTGCACGTCACCGCTGGAGTCGCGATAGGGAAGAATCCAGTGATAGATCGTCAGCTTGCGGTCTTCGATGTGCAACGGACGGTCGAGAATCAGCGGCGTTCCCTCGGCCATGACGCGCTGGTAGTCCGCCTGATATTCCCGTGCTTCGAAGAGGTTGCCGAGGGTGCCCTGTATGACACCTTTACCGATGATGTCTTCGCGTTTCGCGCAGAAGGTTTCCAGATAGCTGTCGTTGCAGCTTTGCAGCAATCCCTGGCGATCACGCACGTAAATGGGATGAGGCGTGCCATTGACCAGCGATCGCATGAATTCCAGTTGATCGTTCAATGCGCGCTCGGCCGCCTGCCGTTGTTTGATCTGGCGCCTCATATAGGCGTTCCAGGCAACGGATATCAGCAGCAACACGCCGGCGCCTGTAACGATCTGATAGAACACGCGATGATAATTGCGCCAGGTACTTTGCGAGGCTGCTGAATAGCCGCGCCAGCGGTTGTTGATGATGCCCAGCTCTTCGGGGGCGATGCTCAGCAGTGCCTTGTCGAGGATGGCATTCAGTTCCTTGGCGTCGCGCCCGGTCGCCAGGGAAAACGCTGCCTGTCGGGTGCCGATGGTGGTGCTGATCTGAAGTGCCTGTTCGAAGATCCGCGATGAAATGAAGTAGTTGGCGATCACCAGTGAGTTCACCGCACCTTCTGCCTGGCCCTCGGCGAGCAACTCAACGGCACTGAACGTGTCCGGCGTTTCAACCAGGTTGATCCGCGGAAACTCGCTGCGCAGGTAATCCACCAGTGGGTTGCCTTGGGCGATGGCCAGGCGTTTATCCTGCAATTGCGTGAGGTTTGCCGGGCTGTCGGCCGCTTTGCGCGTCAGCAGCACAAAGGAATTTTCCAGATAGGGGCGGCTGAAGCTCAACGTCGTTTCACGTTGAACGCTGGGGAGCAGGGCGGCGATCAGATCGGCCTGATGGTCAGCGATCTGCTCGATCATCTCGTCATCGCTTCGGCTACGCTGGATTTCGAAACGCAAACCGGTGCGCAATCTGATCAGCTCGAGCAGATCAGCCGTGACGCCCCGGAAGTTGCCGTCGCTGTCGAAGAACGTCAGTGGCGCAAACGCTTCATTGACCACGACGCGCACGACTGGATGTTGTGCCAGCCAGCGCTCTTCACGGGGGCTGAGTTGCAGCTTGTGATCGGTGAGAAGAATGTCGCTGCCGGCACTCCAGCGTTTGGCGATGTTTTCTCGCTCGCTGGTGGGGATGGCCTTGAGTACTGCGTTGATGATAGCGAGCAGATCCGGATTGTCCTTCTGCACGGCAAAGCTGAAACCATGGGCTTCGTGTTTACCGAAGTTGGCCATGCGGATGTTGTTCAAATACCCCTTGTTGATCATGTAGTGGGTTGAAATGGTGTCGCCGAGAAAAACGTCGGCCTGGTCGAAGGCAACCGCATTGATTGCATTCTGGTAGGACGGGTAAGAGGTGATGATTGCCTTCGGATACAGCGCCCTGACTTCGTCCAGAGGCAGATAGTGATACACCATGCTCAGCCGCATGCCGGCAAGTCCATCGGTCAGCGATCTGGTTTCTCCTTCTCGTGTCACCAGAACGGGTTGATCCACCGCATAAGGCGTGGACAGGGCAATGTCGGCATTGTCGGCCTCGAACCCATTGGCGGTGCCAAGCAAGTCGACCTGGCCTTTTTCCAGCGCCTCGATAGCGGCCCCTCGGGAGGCGAAGCGCTGAACCTTGACCGGCAACCCTATGGCCTTGCCGAGGATGCCTGCGTAATCGGCGGTGAAACCTTCATAGTCGTGGCCGCTGAGGGTCAGGTCGAAAGGAGGATAATCCGGGGCCGATGTACCCAGGATCAATTCACGTTTGTCTTTGACCCATTGTCGTTGTGAGGTGTCCAGTTGGGCTTCCATGTGCCCGGCCGTTGAACGACTGAACAGGGTGTAGTGTTCGCTGGCTGTCTGAGCCGCGAGTACTGAGGTGCTCAGGCATAAACCCGCGGCCATGAGTATCAGACAATCCTTGAAACGGCTGGGCATCCTGTTTCTCACACTAACGCGTTACGTTTGGCCATATCGATGAGCTCAACCAGGGATTTGGCCTTGAGTTTCTGCATCAGTCGTTTTTTATAAGTGCTGACCGTCTTGTTGCTGAGAAACATGCCCTTGGCAATTTCTTTGTTTGTACGACCCTGGGCGAAAAGTTGTAATACCATCAGTTCTCGATCATTGACGGATTTGAACAATTCCAGGTCGGCCCAGCGCGCGTCGTCACGACGAACAGGGTTCAACGCTTGACTGGGGAAGTAGTTGTAACCAGATAAAACTGCTTTGATCGCACTCATCAGTTCACTGAGGTCTTCCTGTTTGCATACATAGCCCGATGCACCGGACTGCATGCAGCGAATACCGAAAAGTGTCGGACACTGTGCAGTTAATACCAGTGTTTTTAAGGGGGTGCTCATGGCGTTGAAACGAGAAAGAACTTCCAGCCCATCCAGTTTGGGAATGCTGATATCGAGGATGATCAGGTCAGGCATGCATTCGCGAACCATCTGCATAGCATCGACCCCATTGTCAGTTTCGCCGACGACTTTGTAACCTTCATGTTCCAGCAACATTCGAACCGCAAGGCGGATGACAGGGTGATCGTCGACAATAAAAACGGAGTTCATAATCAAATCCCATACGTGCACAAATAATGCGCGCACCTTAGCTCAGATAGTTATGGGGCCGCATGAACTGAGGGAGCTACAGCGGCAATATAGGAAAAGTCCTACAACTGAAGAAGAATGGGACTACGTATCAACTAGGTTTTGCATGAGGAAAGGCAAAAGTCTGGTAGGACTAGTCAAACGATGGAAGGCATTGAGTTAGAGGTCTGAATCTATACGCTGGTCATTGTTTTAGTGTGTTTGGGTTTTCGTGTTTTTATATGGAGGCCAAGGTCAATAAGTTTCTGAAGTCTGATTGTTTCAATGGTTTGATCAAGTAACCGAGTAAGGGCAATCCATGTTCGTAGGCCATGACTTTAAGTTTGTCCAGTTCGACGGATGTCAGACTGCTCAGAAGTATTGCCTGCCTGATCATCCCCCGGTGACTGGCGTATTCGATCAAATCAAGGCCTGCAAGGTCGGGCAGGCATTGGTCGCAAAGAAGAATGTCGAACGGTTGCGCAGCCTTGAGCATTTGTTGCAAGGCGCCTCTCGCACTGTCGGTGGCGGTCAGTTGGGTGAAGCCAAAACTCTCGAGCAGGTACTGAGTCGCCCGTAGCTGAAAGGGATGATCTTCCACCAGCAAGATGCGCCAATCATGTTTGAACACAGGAGTTTTCATGAGTCATCTGTCGAGCAAAGGGAGTGCGATTATTTCGCGAGATGGCCGAACAATCGATCAGTCCGCTCCGCACAAGGTGTAGGGCGATTCTGTCGGCGTTGAAATACAGATGAATGTCGAGAATTCGATCAGCCGCTCAGAGCTCTCTGACAGGCTGATCGATACGTTTTTATCGGTGGCTTGAACGACCGGTCATTTCCAGCGCCATTTCTCCGGCATAGCTGTCGGTCATGCCGGCGATGAAATCAATCATGCGCAAGAAGGAGGTGTGTAAAGGGCCGTGAGGGTCGGGTGCATTGTTGCCCAACAGGTCGAGTATGCGGCGGTGCTTGAAGGATGGCGTACGGCCGTTGTGTTGCTCCAGTGCCGCGCCGCAAAAGGCGTTGAGCAGGATTTCCAGGGTGGTGTAGGCGCCTATTTCGTGGAGTGTCTTGCGCTTGTCCTGGAAGATTTTTTTGCGTGCCATGTCCTTGGCATTCAAGACGCAACGTTTGGCGGGGCCGTGCATGTGTTCCACCAGGTCGCCAGCCAGCGTGCCGGCCAGCAGCGCGTCCTGTTGCTCGACGAACGCTCGGGCTGCTGCATTGGTCAGGTGTTCGATGGCTTTGCCCCGCAGGATCGCCAGTTTGCGCCGACGCGAATCTTGCGGGCCGAGCTGGCGATAGGTTTCCGGGAGATCGTCGCCCACCAGGTCCAGCAGCAGGGACTCGACTTCGGCGTACTCCAACAGGTCCATCTCCAGGCCATCTTCCAGATCGATCAGCGCGTAGCAGATGTCGTCGGCGGCCTCCATCAGGTACACCAGCGGATGGCGCGCCCAGCGTTGTTCGTCCAGTTGGGGCAGACCGAGCTTGTGAGCGATCTGTTCCAGCAGTGGCAGTTCGCTTTGATAACAGCCGAACTTGTGCTTCTTGTAGCCCAGTGAGTCGGCGTGCCGGGCAGTCCACGGGTATTTGAGGTAGGTGCCCAGCGTGGCGTAGGTCAGCCGGGTCCCCCCTTCGAACTGGTGGTATTCAAGCTGGGTAAGTACCCGGAAACCTTGGGCATTGCCTTCGAAATTGAGGAAGTCGTTGCGTTCGGCTTCGCTCATCGCATCCAGCCAGCCACGGCCGGCGGCCTGCTGGAACCAGTGGCGGATCGCGTCTTCACCGGAATGACCGAAGGGCGGATTACCGATGTCATGGGCCAGGCAAGCCGATTGCACCACCATGCCCAGATCGCTCGGTTCGCACCAGTCGGGCAGGGCGCTACGGATGGTTTCACCGACACGCATGCCCAGCGAACGGCCGACGCAACTGACCTCCAGCGAGTGGGTCAGGCGTGTGTGGATGTGATCGTTGCTGGAGACCGGATGGACCTGGGTCTTGCGCCCGAGACGGCGAAACGCGCCCGAGAAAATGATGCGGTCGTGGTCTTTATGGAAAGGGCTGCGGCCGAGTTCTTCCGGGCTGTGCACAGGCTTTCCGAGGCGTTCGCGGGTGAGCAGGGTTTGCCAATCCAAGGCTGGTTTCTCCGTCAGGTGACTGATCCCCTAGCTTCCCGGTTCGTGCCGGTCCCTGCAAGGAGAACTAGAGCCCCGCGGCATCGATATCGATGAGCAGCAGTCGCTCGCCGTTATCGAAGAATTGCCCGGCGGTGAGGCAGTATTGATTGCTGGTGGCATCGCGGTAAGTGTTGGAAAGCGTCAGCCGGCGCTCATCCCAACCCTCGGCCAGCAAGTGATAAAAGTAGGGGCGCCATGACCAGTTATGGCCCAGGTAGCGGTTATCGGCTTCCCAGCTGTTGTTGCGCCATTCCAGATTGGGGGTCAGCTGCGTGCCGTGGCGGTCGCATTGATAAAAACGCAATAACCAGGGAAACGCTTCCAGTTGCGGCAAGGTGCTGAGGGGCGCGCTGGCTTGAGCCCAGGCTTGCAGGATGGTCATCAGTTCGCTGAGTTGCTGGCGCATGATCATCAGGCGAGCGCGCTCAGCCAGTTTTTGCTGAACATAGCGCTGACGCAGTTGCGCGAAGCGCTCGACAAAGGCATCTGTGGCGAAGAAATCAGCTTGCGCACGGGCGAACAGAAAGCCCTGTACGTAGCGTGAACCACACTCCAGGGCAAAATTCAGTTGAGCTTCGGTTTCCACGCCCTCAGCGATAATCCAGCAACCGGTTTTCTCCGCCATTTGCGCCAGTGCCTTCACCACCTCGCTGCTGGGGCCTCCCAATGCTGCGGCCTGGAACAATCGCATGTCGAGCTTGAGAATGTCCGGTTGCAGGGCCAGCACGCGATCGAGCTGAGAGTAACCGGCACCGAAATCATCAATGGCGATCCGCGCCCCGGCTTGTCGGTAACGGGCCACGACTTCGGCAAGACGCTGGCTGTCGCCGCCCAGTTCGGTGATCTCAAAGACGATTCGTTGCGCGTCGACGCCATGCCTGCTCAGCTGCTTGAGGCTTGGCAGTGCCTGGTCCCGGTGCAAGCGACTGATCCAGCGGGGCGATATGTTGAGGCTGAGAAACCAGTCCGGGGGCGCTTCATGCAGACGGCTCAGCGCATCATCGCGAATCTGGCGATCAAGACGACGCAGGGCGATGGCGGGGGTTCGCGGGTCGGCGAACAGCGGTCCTACCGAGGTCAGTTGACCGTCGGCCTGACGCAGTCGACCCAGCGCTTCGACGCCAGCGATGCGGCCCGTGGCGGTATCGATGAACGGCTGAAAGCAGGCGAGCGGTTGCCCGTCGATCACGAGGCCTCCTTAGTAAGGTTTTGTTCCGGGTAAACCTGGACACCAAGCAGGCACGCAGGACTAACCTCTCGATAAAGAGGTTAATCCTGGTGGTGTTGCAAGAATGCAGCCAAACAGGACTGATTAGTGTTTGCGCGAAGAGTTCTGCATGATCAGCTTGATCAGTGGCCCCAGCGTGACGCCCAGGCGAGCCATCCGGGTCAGGCTGCCGATACCGCCACCCTTGGCACCCTTGCCGGTCAGAAAGCCCAACCCGATCACGGCCGCGATGCCCCAGAGCGGGGCGTGTTTGATGCCGAGACCGTCTTGCAGGTTTTGCGTCATGCCACGCACCCGTTGCAAGGGATGCAGCAGCTGTTGGGATTCGTGGCGAATTTCCTGGCGATGCATTTCCATGCGCAGGCGAATCAGCGCCTTGCGCATTTCCGTGCGCGAGCTGTTGCGGGGAAGTTCAGACAGGCTCATGGCAACAGACGCTCCCGATCATTGGCCAACTCTTCCAGGGTGCCGTGGAAGGGCGAGGATTCATCGAAAATCGCTGCTCTCAAGCGCATCGCACAGAACAACGCGGCGAGGGTATAGAACACACAGAGCCCGATGATTGCTGCCAGGCGATAGGTGTCCCAAAACAGGATCAACACCAGCGTCGACAAGCCCACCAGCAATAACAAGGCAAAGACCAGCGTCAGGCCTGCAAACAACAACAGGCTTACCGTGCGTGCTTTTTGTTCCTGCAATTCAATGCCAAACAGTTCGACATGACTGTGCAGCAGTCCAAGAAACGCGGCACCGAGGCGCCGCGGGGATGAGCCGGTGCCCGTCGCGGACGGGCCGGATTCGCCGATCGCCATATTAGCGCCGAGTGGCCAGCAGGCCGATCAGGAAGCCCACGCCAGCCGCGATTCCGACCGATTGCCATGGGTTGGCCTGGACGTAATCTTCCGTGGCGGTGACAGCGGCTTTACCGCGCTCGCGCACAGAGTCTTCGGTCAATTTCAGGGTTTCCCGCGCGCGCAGCAGACTGTCATGGATCTGCTGGCGCAACTCATCGGCTTGATCGCCAGCCAGGGATTTGGTGTGTTCCAGCAACCTTTCAGTGTCGGTGACCAGTGTCTGAAAATCTTCCATCAGAACTTCTTGAGCAGTCTTTGCTGTGGTGCGTGCCATTGGTGATCTCCGTGAGTGGCTTCTGAAGCGTTCGAGTATGAGCCTTGCGTGAAGGTTCAGTACAAATGACTGGTACAACTTTTGCTATGTCGTGGTGCGTCAGCCTGCGCCGTTGCGCTGTTGCTGGGCATGATTTAAGGAAAACCTTAACTCAAATAATCAAAACTCGCGCAAAGGTTCCGTTCTTGTGCGCCAAAGCGGTTCATCCGGATCAGCGCTTCAGTCTGGATCGGCTGCAACTTGGTGCGCCAGCCTTCTGCGCGAACTGCTTTGGTGCTTTTTTCAGCCTTCAGGTCTGCCAATCCATGGAAAATCTGCAAAGTGCTGTGGACAGTCTGGTCCATAGCTCCAACACGTTGTTCATCCTTATCGGTGCGGTCATGGTCCTGGCCATGCACGCCGGTTTCGCCTTTCTCGAGGTGGGTACGGTTCGACAAAAAAACCAGGTCAACGCCTTGTCGAAGATCCTCAGCGACTTCGCCATTTCGACCCTGGCCTACTTCTTTATAGGCTATTGGATTTCCTACGGAGTCACTTTCATGCAGCCGGCGGCGGTGATCACCGCCGATCATGGCTATGGGCTGGTGAAGTTTTTCTTTCTGCTGACCTTTGCTGCGGCGATACCGGCAATCATTTCCGGAGGCATCGCCGAGCGCGCCCGGTTCGTCCCGCAGTTGTGTGCGACGGCGCTGATCGTGGCGTTCATCTATCCCTTCTTCGAAGGCATGATCTGGAATGGCAACTTTGGTCTGCAAGCCTGGTTGCTGGAACGCTTCGGTGCCAGTTTCCATGACTTCGCAGGGTCTGTGGTGGTTCACGCCATGGGTGGCTGGCTGGCACTCGCGGCGGTGTTGTTGCTCGGCCCAAGGCAAGGTCGTTATCGCGATGGACGACTGGTGGCATTCGCACCGTCGAGCATTCCCTTTCTGGCGTTGGGTTCCTGGATTCTGATCGTTGGCTGGTTCGGCTTCAACGTAATGAGCGCCCAGACGCTGCAAGGGGTCAGCGGACTGGTGGCGGTGAACTCGCTGATGGCCATGGTCGGCGGCACCGTGGCGGCGTTGATCGTCGGGCGCAATGACCCGGGCTTCCTGCATAACGGCCCATTGGCCGGACTGGTGGCGATCTGCGCCGGATCGGATCTGATGCACCCGGTGGGCGCGTTGGTGACCGGTGCCATCGCCGGGGCACTGTTTGTCTGGTGCTTTACCGCAGCTCAAGGCAAATGGCATATCGATGATGTGCTGGGCGTCTGGCCTCTGCATGGGCTGTGTGGTGTCTGGGGCGGGATCGCTTGCGGCATCTTTGGTCAAACCGCCTTGGGTGGTTTGGGGGGCGTGAGCCTGATCAGTCAGTTGATCGGCACTTCTCTGGGTGTGATCGTGGCGCTTGCCGGCGGTTTTTCGGTGTATGGCGTAATCAAGGCGTTCCATGGTCTGCGCTTGAGCCAGGAAGAGGAGTATTACGGCGCGGACTTGTCGGTGCACAAGATCGGTGCCGTGAGCCAGGATTGAATCAACGTTCCTCATCGTCGGCGCCGGGGTAAAAGCCGTGCAGCAGGCGATAGCGGTCACGCCGTACCTGGTCGACCCGGTCTCGCACCTGCTGGCCGGGTATGCCCAGCATGATCAGCGCGTGGGAGACGAGCATCAGGCTCGACTCCAGCAACTCGGGTACGACTTCGCTGGCACCGGCTGCCTTCAACTCGGCCAACTGACTGTCGTCCCGTGTGCGCACCAGGATCGACACACTCGGGTTGAACCGGCGTGCCTCCTTGAGTATCAACAGTGCGATGTCCGTCTGATCCACGGCGACCACCAATAGTCTGGCGCGTTCCAGCCCTATCGCCACCAGCAGTTCGCCGCGACGTGAATCGCCGTAATGAACGCAGCTTTCATTGACGGCTGCTTCCTGAACCCGCACCGGGTCGGTATCCAGCGCAATGTACGGTTGATCTACATTACGCAGGACGCGCCCGATGGACTGACCTACGCGACCATACCCACAGATCACTACGTGATTGTGCAAGCCAGCGTTGAGTGCGCTGATTTTTTCGAGTTCGGCTTCGTCGTTGGGCTTGTGGTGCAGGCGTGTGGCGATGTGGGGAGCGGCGCGCAACAGTAAAGGCGTCACCAGCATCGAGCAGAACGTGGCGGCCAGCAGCAGGCCACCGAAGTCGGCGGGCATCAGTTTGTTCTGCTGCATTTGCGTCATCAGGGCAAAACAGAATTCACCGCCTTGAGCCAATGCCAGGCCGCTGCGCCAGGCGGTTTCGACATCACTGCCGCGCCATTTGACCAGCAGCGCGATCACGGTGCCTTTGATCAGCAGTAATCCCAGCGTCAGTCCGAGAATCAGCAAGCCGTGGCTGGCAAACAAGCGCAAGTCGATCAACATGCCGATGCTGACGAAGAATACCCCGAGCAGAATGTCGCGAAACGGACGGATGTCCGCCTCGATCTGATGTCGGTAGTGGCTTTCCCCCAGTAGCATGCCAGCGAGAAAGGCGCCCAGGGCTGGGGAGAGGCCGAGCAGGTGAGTCAGCCAGGCCGTCAGCAGAACGATCACCAGCGCCAACAGCACGAACAGCTCAGCGGACCGGGACGCGGCGACTTCATGAAACAGCCGTGGCAAAAACCAGCGACTGACCAGCAGCAGGCCGACGAACAGCACGACAGTCTTGCCCAGCGTCAATGGCAGAGCCCAATACCAAACCTGGTCGCTGGTACCGGCGAACACCGGCACCAGGGTCAGTAGCAGCACTGCGACCACGTCCTGGAACAACAGCACGGCGATGGCATTCTGGCCGTGGCGGCTGAAGAGCTCGCCGAGGCTGCTCAACTCCTTGCTGACAATGGCAGTGGACGACAACGCCAAACCGGTGCCGAGTAACAGTGCAGGCGTGGCCGGCAGGCCGAACAGCATCAGCCCCCCTCCCAGCACAATCCCGGAACCCAGTACTTGCAGGCTGCCCAAGCCAAATACCACCTGGCGCAGTGCGAGCATTTTCGACAGGGAAAATTCAAGCCCGAGGGAGAACAGCAAGAACACCACGCCCAACTCGGCAAGGTCGGGCAGCTCTTCGTTTTCATTCACCCAGTTGAACGCTGTCGGGCCGATCATCAGCCCTACACACAGGTAGCCCAGCACCGGTGGCAAGCGCAGGCGCTGGAACAGTGCAATCACCACCAGGGAGGAGGTGAAGATGATCAACAGGTTGGCGAACACAAAAAGCTCCGGTGAGGTTCTGACTACTCAAGCGTAGAGGCAAAAAAGACGCGAGCATCGTGCAAATGGCAGTTGAGACGAATGATGTGCGTCAGGAGTTTGCCGAAATCTCTTGAAATCAGCCATTGCTCAGGCAGGTGGGGCATCGGCTCGACTGCTATTGATAGCGGGCCTAGAATGAGCGCTTACTTCGATGGGTCTTGTCGTCATGCCTCCTGAATGTCAGCTGTTCGGCACCGTTGGTTGCCATCTATGTGAAGTCGCCGAAGCCATGCTGATGGAGTTTGTCGAGCGTGGTCTGTTGGTGGAACTGGTGGATATCGCTGACGATGAAACCTGGTTCGAAGCTTACAGCCTGCGTATTCCGGTGTTGCGACGGGTCGATACCGGTGCTGAGTTGGGATGGCCATTCAGTGCCGATGACGTGGTGGCGTTCCTGCGCTAACCCTGACGCTGCTGGCGATGCGTCCCACCTGTCACGATCCTCGTTTCATCCCTTGGCCAAAGATAGGTTATTCGGTTACTGTATGTTCATACAGTTGCTCCGATTGCCTGCCATTCTTTCCCCGGTTTCGGGTTTACGCAGGCGATCCCGGACGTCAGAGGGATGAAACTTGGTCAATGTCGAACAATTGAAGAACAGCGTGAACCGGATGGCGGCGGACGTGGTGCGCGAGGCTGTCCTCGAACTGCGTTTGGATGGTCTGGTCACGGAGGGGAAAACACCCTTCAACAAATTGCATTTCAATACCTGTTTCGCCGAAATTGAAGCCTTGTTCCAGCGTGCGGGCTACCACCGGCAGCTGGATGTCGTGGGCTATCAGGGGTTGTTGTATGCGCTTTATGATCCGGGGCGCTGGGAAGCGGTCGATGTGCTGCGCTGGCTCAAGGAGTTCACCGAAGCGGCCGCTCGAGCACAGTCGATACCGGCCTGAGGATTCTCTTCTAGGTTCGTTCCGGCCACTGTTGGATAATGCCGCTCTGTATTGAGGGTTAGAGCTTTTCGTATGTCCACTTCATCTTTTTCTGCCGCACACAACCAGGCCAGCACGCTCTATCTGCCGCCGGGGACGTGGCAGACCGTACTCGATTGCCTGTGTGAACACTTCAGCGCCATCGGTCGTGAACAATGGCTGGACAGAATTGCCCGCGGTCGTGTGCTTGATGGGCAAGGCCTGCCGATCCCCCTGAACCTGCCTTACAAGGAAGGTTTGCGGATTCATTATTTCCGTGAGGTGCCGGACGAAAAACCGATCCCGGTAGTGGAGTCGATCCTCTATGCCGACGAGCATCTGGTGGTGGCGGACAAACCACACTTTCTGCCCGTGACTCCGGCGGGCGAATACGTGGAGCAGACATTGCTGCGGCGGCTGATCCGTCGCCTGGATAACCCGCATCTGGTGCCTTTGCATCGCATTGACCGGCATACGGCGGGGCTGGTGCTTTTTTCAGCCAACCCTCAGAGTCGGTCGGCGTATCAATCCTTGTTTCCTGCACGTCAGATCGAAAAGCGCTATGAAGCAATCGCCCGGGCATTGCCGGAACACTCCTTCCCGCTGGTTCATAAAAGTCGGCTGATCGATGGCGAGCCGTTTTTTCGCATGCAGGAAGGTCCAGGGGTCAGCAATACCGAGACGGCTGTCGAGGTCAGGGAAAAAAACGGTGAACTCTGGCGTTATGCGTTGTACCCGGTGACGGGCAAGAAACATCAGTTGCGAGTTCACATGACAGCCCTGGGGGCCAGCATCTGCAATGATCCGTTCTATCCGCAGGTGCTCAAGGACGTAGAAGATGACTATGCCAACCCCTTGAAGCTGTTGGCCCAAGGGCTGCGATTTGTCGATCCGGTCACGGGGCAGGAAAGAGAATTCGAAAGCACCATCACCTTGCAGTGGTGATCACAGGGCTAACGACCCTGTTTTCTTCAGCCACGAAAAAGCCCGCTTTAAAAGCGGGCTTTTCTGTATCTGGTTGTCGCCGTAAAGATTACAGATCTTTAACGGTACGGACCTGATCTTTGTTGACGCGGGTGTGCTTGCCATCCAGTTGTTCGAATTCGTAAAAGCCCGATTCTTCATCGTACTTAGGCGCGTCGACGGCCTGGATTTCTCGACCGTCATTCAAGGTGATCACTGTAGGCGATGCGCAACCGGCGAGGGTGGCAAGGCCCAGTGCGAGCATGAAAGTGGCGAGGGTCCGTTGAGTCATGGGTGTGTCTCCGAATGGGAATTCTTTTGGTTGCTGAGCTTGAGACGTATACAACGCGCGCAAGTTCCTTCGCGTGTCAGTCTGACACAGTGTGGTGTGTGCTTAACAGTTCCGGCGTATTGAGATTGGCCAGGCGGGGGTCGTTATCCGGGCATTGAAGGGCTGTGGCGCCCAGCTTGCGCATAAGGCGACCCGGGCTGCGCTCGCCTTCGTTCCAGGCAGTCTCGAAAGCCGCTGAAAGGGCGACGGGAATCATGCACAGCAAGGGTTCCCAATGTTCACCATGGCGCAGCATCAGCGGTTTGTCCGGATGCTGTCCGGCGGTTTCACGCATGTCCTGGAGCAGCGCGGCATCGATGCGTGGCACATCGCAGGGCAGCACGAGTAAGCAGGCGTGACGGGCGGCCTTCAGGCCCGCGCGAATACCCGCCAACGGCCCCGGAAAGTCGCCTTCGTCGTCATGGACCAACTGATCCGCATAAGGCGCATATTTTTCCAGGTTTCTGTTGCAGGAGATGATCAGGTCATCACTCAGCGGGCGCGTCTTGCGGTGCAGATGCGCGATCAGCGGTTCGCCGTGCCAATCCAGCAATCCCTTGTCCTGACCGCCCATGCGTTGGCCGCGACCGCCGGCCAGGAGCAGAATGGAGCAAGGTGCCAGAGGTGTATTCGAGGTCATCGCACTTCTCCATGAGGGCGGCGAAAAAATGAGGCGCTGTGATATAACACCGGGCTGTTTCTCCTACAACTGGACGAGCCTATGAAAGCCAAGGCTGATGTACCTTTCGCACCGCTCAACATCGCGGTGCTGACTGTCAGCGATACCCGTACCCTGGAAACCGATACCTCAGGCCAGGTCTTCGTCGACCGTTTGAGCGCTGCCGGTCATAACCTGGCGGCCCGTGTATTGCTTAAAGATGACCTCTACAAAATTCGCGCGCAAGTCGCCAACTGGATTGCTGATGAGGTCGTGCAAGTGGTGCTGATCACCGGCGGTACCGGGTTCACCGGTCGCGACAGCACGCCCGAAGCCGTGAGTTGCCTGCTGGATAAACAGGTCGATGGTTTTGGTGAATTGTTCCGGCAGATATCGGTAGCGGATATCGGCACATCGACGGTTCAGTCCCGGGCCTTGGCTGGTCTGGCCAATGGCACGCTGGTCTGCTGTTTGCCGGGCTCGACCAACGCGGTGCGCACCGGTTGGGACGGCATTCTCGCCGAGCAACTGGATTCTCGTCACCGTCCGTGCAATTTCGTGGCCCATCTCAAACAGGCGGCACCCTGTGAAACCCGTGGGTAAGCCAGGCAAGACTGGCAGTCTGATGGCTGTCGAGGTGGCACTGGCGCGTTTACTGGAAATGGCCGACGCCTCGAAGATTCGTGAGCACGAACGCTTGCCGTTGGCGCAGGTTCAGGGGCGTGTACTGGCCGCTGACCTGGTCTCGACACTTGATTTGCCGCCTTGGCCCAACAGTGCCATGGACGGTTATGCCTTGCGCCTGGCCGACTGGACGGGAGAGCCGTTGGTGGTCAGTCAGAAGATTTTTGCAGGCCAGGCCCCGGAGCCCTTGAAGCCAGGTACTTGTGCGCGGATCTTCACCGGCGCGCCTGTGCCCGCCGGTGCCGACTGTGTCGAGATGCAGGAGAACGCCGAGGTTCAGGCGGATGAGCGGGTACGTTTCACTGAAACCATGACCCCAGGAAAGAACATCCGTCCACAAGGTCAGGAAGCCACCGTCGGTGAGCTGATCCTGCCCGCCGGAACGCGTCTGGGATCTATTGAGCAGGGGCTGGCGGCATCACTGGGATGCGCTGAGCTGGACGTGATTCGCAAGGCTCGTGTTGCGGTCTTGTCTACCGGTGATGAGTTGATTGAGCCTGGTCAGGCCCTTGGGCCAGGACAGATCTACAACAGTAATCGAGTATTGCTTTGCAGCTGGTTGCAGCGGTTGGGTTGTGAGGTGATCGATGCCGGTATTCTTCCCGATGATTTAGCGACCACTCGTGCCCGCCTCGGTGAGTTGAAGGATGTCGACCTGATTCTCTCGACTGGTGGCGTATCGGTGGGAGAGGCCGACTTTCTGGGCATTGCCTTGCGGGAAGAGGGCGAATTGACGCTGTGGAAGCTTGCCATCAAACCAGGCAAACCGCTGACGTTCGGGCATTTTCGCGGCGTGCCTGTGATCGGTTTACCCGGCAATCCGGCGTCTACCCTGGTGACTTTTGCTCTGTTGGCAAGGCCCTACCTTTTGCGCCGCCAAGGCGTGAAAGAAGTCGAGCCCCTGAAGTTTCAGGTGCCGGCAGGATTCGTCTGGCCAAAGGCGGGTAACCGACGTGAGTACTTGCGCGGACGTCTGGAGAATGGCCGGGCAATCATCTACAGGAGTCAGAGCTCTGGCGTACTGCGCAGTGCTGCCTGGGCTGACGGTCTGGTTGAGGTGCTGGAGGACCGTACGCTGATCGAGGGTGATTGGGTGAGCTTCATCCCGCTGAGTGAAGTCTTGAGCTGATACAGGCACTGGTTTTGCCCCGCAAGCCCGGTTGATCGCAACGGGCTTGCGTGCGTGACCATTTCTTAATGTGCCAGAAGTGTCACGACTTGATCGAAGCGGCTGTTGGCGATCCAGGCCAGAAGTCCCAGGATCACGGCTGTTGCGCCAGCTGAATAGGCAAGCCTGTGTTTGATGGATTTGACGTCACCCCGGACTTCATCCATGTCTCTACGGATGTACTTGAGGTGTGTTTCGAGTTCAATGACGCGAGGTTCCATGTCAGCTTCTCCGGCGTGCTTTGCGCTGTTTTTGAATTCAGCCTGATGATTGGCGCGATTTTCTGCGAACGACGCGACCGGGGTTACCGGTAGTCTGAGGTCATGGCTTTGCATGGACTAGCTGGCTCCTTGCGTTAAAACCATTCAAATGATCGATGCCGTTGTTGCTTGCGCTGTTTGAGGCCCTTAAGGGGGTTCCATTCATTGTTTTCACATCCCTGTGTAAATTAAACGGGTAATCACTGATAACAGAGACCCAACGGTGTACCAATTGTTCGGATGGGTCAATTGAGCCGATTCCTCATGTTTTGTACGAAAAAATACCGCTCTGTAGGACTCACATTTCCTTCCCTTGGAAAAAATTGAAATCCAGTCGACTTTTATCAGGGGCTGCGAGGTCAACATATCCCATGGAATTGCGGATATGGGAGTGGCAAAAATGAGCGAGCGCAAGGCACTGTTGATTCTGCATGGCAAGCAGGCACTCAATGAGGAGGTCCGTGCAGCCGTCGAAGGCAAGCGCCAGCAGGGCTGGAAACTGGCTGTTCGACTGACCTGGGAGGCCGGTGATGCGCAGCGGTTGGTGGAAGAAGCGCTGGCGGCAGGCTATACGCAACTGATTGCCGGCGGCGGCGACGGTACCTTGCGTGACATCGCTGAAGCCATGGCGGCGCATTCGACGCAGGCTAGTCTGGTACTTTTGCCCTTGGGCACCGCCAATGATTTTGCGCGTGCTGCCGGTGTGCCTCTGGAGCCCGCTCAGGCGTTGGATCTTCTGGAGGCTGTCCCGCGAACCATTGATCTGGGGGAAGTCGGCGGTCAGGTTTTCCTGAACATGGCCACTGGCGGCTTTGGCAGTCAGGTCACGGCCAATACCTCCGAAGATCTGAAAAAAATTCTTGGCGGCGCCGCTTATCTCTTCACGGGTTTATCGCGCTTCAGTGAGTTGCATGCGGCCTATGGCGAGTTGCAGGGGCCAGATTTTCACTGGCGCGGCGAATTGTTGGCATTGGGCATTGGCAATGGCCGACAGGCTGGCGGTGGTCATGTGTTGTGCCCGCTGGCGCTGGCTGACGATGGTCTGCTGGATATCAGCATTTTGCCCGCGCCACAGGAAGTGGTCGGTACCTTGAAAGATTTGCTGGCCGATGGCTTCGGCATCGACAACATGTTCGTACGAGCTCGCTTGCCATGGGTGGAGATCAAAGTCTCGGAGGGCCTTTATATCAACCTTGATGGTGAGCCTCTGGAGGGCGACAGTCTGCGTTTCTCGGCGCGCCCGGCGGCATTGCGTGTGCATTTGCCCGAAGGCTCGCCGCTGCTGAGCGTCTCGAATCCAGTTAATCGTCCAGACTGATGATTTGCTCGCGCACGGCGAACAGCACCAGGCCGGCCACATCGTAGATCTGCAAGCGTTTCATGATCTGCGAGCGGTGGGTTTCGACAGTCTTGATGCTCAGAGCCAGGCCATTGGCGATTTCCCGGGTGGATTTTCCGCGAACAATCAGTCGCAGGATTTCCAGCTGACGTGCCGTCAGGTTGTGCGAGTCCTGGGTTTGCGCCTGATTTTTCTGCGCTCGAGTCAGCGCCTGGTTGATGACTGTATGGGCAATGGCCGGGCTCAGATAGCGTTCGTTATTGCGCAAGGCATCCAGCGCATGTTCGAGTTCGGTGGCCGTGGTGTCCTTGAGCAGGTAGCCATGAGCCCCTGATTCCAGGGCCTGCATGATAAGCGCCGGGTCGGTGTGCATCGACAGGATGAGCACTTTGCACTGCGGGCGTACGCGCTTGAGTCGCTGCAAGGCTTCAAGACCACCGGTTTCCTTCATGGAAATATCCAGCAGAATGATGTCCGGGGACAGCTGCTCGACCATCTCGACTAACAGTGAGCCGTCATTGGCCTCCCCGATTACCGCATAGCCGGGAATATCCAGCACCAGGGCGCGCACGCCAGCCCTGATAAGCGAGTGGTCATCCACCAGAAGTAAGTTACAAGTCAATGCATAACCTTATTCGTACTGGCCCGTTCTAGCGCACGGGGCGCCCAAGGGAAGAGTGCTTCGATTTGAGTGCCTTTGCCCGGCTCGCTGGTCACGGTCAGTGTGCCACCTAACTGATCGATCCGTTCCGACATCCCGGCCATTCCGCGTTGCCCCTCGCGAGCGGGATCTGCCGCTGGCGCGAAACCCAGGCCGTCGTCGCTGATCAACAACGTCAGGCCTTGGGGCAGGCGTTGCAGGCGGACCAACAAATTACTGGCCTCGGCGTGACGCAGTATATTGGTAACCGCTTCTTGGGTGATGCGAAAGGCTGCCACCGCCATTTCCTCCGGTATGCCCGTCAGGTGTTGATGGCATTCCAGGCTCCAATGCACGGAGGTATTGGCCAGGGTCCTGAGTAAATGTGCACGCAGGCTGGCTTCCAGGCCGAGACTGGCCAGTTGCCGCGGATTCAGGATGGCCGACACATCTCGCACCTTGGTGAGTGTTTCGTCCAGCGTATCGCACAGTACCGAACACTGACCCTGCAGTTCTTCGGGCATTCGACGTTTGAGCCATTCACTTTGAAGTTTCGCGGCGGTCAGCAATTGACCGATGTCATCATGCAGCTCCCGACTGAGCCGATGGCGTTCGTTTTCCTGCACTTGCAGCAGACGGTCAGCCAGTTCTTGAGGTTGAAACTTTATCGATTTGCGCGAAAGGCAATGTCCCACCCAGACACAGGTCAGCGCTGCACTATTGAGCACCAGCAGACTCAACGGCACAGACATGGACAAGCTGTAGACCAGCAGGCTGCCAAGCGTCGAACAGATACACAGAAAAAGCGTGAACCGGCGCGCGTTTTTTCGGGAGGGTGGCCACAGGGTAATTGACTTGAGGCTGGCGTACATAGCGGATGGAGCCAATAAATGTTCGCTGCGGGCAGACCGGCCACAAGGGCTGACGGGTCTGTGTGTGGAAATCGTTGTGTGAAGTCGCCTTCATGGCTGTGGTGCAGTGCTGGAAATGCAGCCTTCAGGGTGCTTGGCTGATCACTTTGCCATTAATTGGCGTCAACTAATGGTCGGCATACTAACACTTAACATACCGTTGGTCGCGTTCGGTATATAGCTCTATGATAGTCAAAATACTGTTTTTGGACGATGGTTCCATAATGGAAAAACTTTCGATTGTGGTCGTCGGAAGATATCGATTGGCAGGCATTTTGTTTTTATTGCCAGGCACTATCTGAAGTCGAGACAGGGGTAACTATTTCGAACTGTCTTCGACGCAATGACCCATTCAATTGCGGCATGAGCGCATCAAGTTATAGGGCGGCGTCATGGCAATAGAAAAACTCTACATCACCACGGCTGATGTTTTTAAGCTTGCCGTTCCGAAAACGAAACCAACCTGAAGGGTCTGGCATGGCTGGGCGGCTGAAACTGACTTTGTCCCACTTGAAATGCAAACGCTTCTATCAGTGAGGTCTGTTCAGTGTCATCGAGACCGAGTTGGCCGGTAGTCTGATCGATAAGTTCGAGTTGCCAGGCCAATAATGTGAAGCAGTCCTTGAGCGCGTCCAGGGCTTGATCGTGCAGGTCCATGTGGTTCTGCGCGCAGCTCAGTAATCCATGAATATGCAGCGAGAACTCCGAGACCGCCGCCAGTGCCAATGCATCGGCCTTGCTGGACAGCTTGAGAAGGGTGCTGAGCATGCAATCGATGGCGTCCTTGTCATTGCTGATCAGTTGCAAATGACTCAGGCATTCCTCGGATTTGGCCAAGAGTGTTTCAGCCTCAACGAGAAATTCCGGAAATCGCTGAGCCCACTCTTTGGTGTCGTTCGGCATGCTTATCTCCACAACGTCGTGTCAGATGAGGGAATGTCGTGTGTGCCGACGAGAACCATAGGTGTCCCCGCGCTGCCAAGCCTTCGTGATATCGCGCTCCGGCAGGTTTGAGCGCCGGCAGGGGAACTCGAGAGGGTGGATGGCCACTGACCTGCAATCGCACACAAAAGCCTGACTCCATTCATGCAATGAGAATGGCGTCACATTAATGGCTATTGGATATTGCGAATATCAGGTTGGGCCTGATTGTTACTAGGGGAATCCCTTACGCAGGGGAACCTAACGTGCAAACCGAGGTCGCGCCGCAGGGAAGGAAGCAGATGAAAATCTCGGAGCCAGTAAAGCATGATGTTAATGTGACATCAATGCCCGAGCCTGGCATTTTGTCTGGGGGTCAAGGTCCGGCAAAAACAGCCGATAACTCCCTTTAGTGAATTCATCAGAACAAGCCCAGGAGTCATTAATGGCCGGCATTCTCGACACGGTAGACCAACGCACGCAATTAGTGGGTGAGAATCGCCTGGAAATTCTCATGTTTCGGCTGGCCGGACGGCAATTGTTTGCGATCAACGTCTTCAAGGTTCAGGAAGTGCTTCAGCTGCCGAAGCTAACCCTGATGCCGCAACGCCATCCCTTTGTTTGCGGCGTGGTCAACCTGCGTGGCCAGACGCTGCCGGTGATCGACCTGTCCCAGGCCATCGGCATGCGCCCGTTGGTGCCAAGTCCCACCAGTACCATTATTGTCACCGAGTACAACCGCTCGGTGCAGGCGTTTCTGGTCGGTGGCGTGGACCGCATCGTCAACATGAACTGGGAAGCCATTTTGCCGCCGCCGGCCAGTGCCGGTCGCCAGCATTACCTGACCGCCATCAGCAAGGTCGATGATCAGTTGGTGGAAATCATCGACGTCGAGAAAGTCCTGGCCGAGATCGTTCCGTACAACGCCAAGGTATCGCGCGACAAACTCGACGATCCGGTGCTGGAGCGTGCCCGTGGCCGTGAAGTGCTGCTGGTGGATGACTCTAACGTGGCCTTGTCGCAATTGCGCGATACGTTGGGTCAGTTGGGCGTGAAGATGCACATTGCCAGCGATGGCTTGAAGGCGCTGAACATGCTCAAGGCCTGGGCCGATACGGGCGAAGTCATGACCCACAAGCTGCTGATGATCTTCACCGATGCGGAAATGCCGGAGATGGACGGCTATCGCCTGACCACCGAAATCCGTAACGACCCCCGTTTGCGCGGGCTTTATGTGGTCTTGCACACCTCGCTGTCGGGCAGCTTCAACGACTCGATGGTGAAGAAGGTCGGCTGCGACAACTTCCTCTCCAAATTCCAGCCCGACAAACTCGTCGACGTAGTGCGCCAGCGCCTGATGCTCGATGCAGTGCCGACAAGTTAAGCCCCGGCCCATTCTTTGTAGCAGTTGGCGAAGCCTGCGTTCGGCTGCGAAGCAGTCGTAAAATCAGAAACTACGGGGCATCAGGCGGATCGCGTTAGGTGGAATCACGACTGCTTCGCAGCCGAACGCAGGCTTCGCCAGCTGCTACAGATCGCATTACAGCTTAATTTACCGGCATCAGGACAAGCCCCCTCGCCACGGGGCCTTTGATTCGGCCATCAAGCTCGTATAGGGTGGCGTTTTTACCCACCAGGGAGCTGGCCATGCGTCTGAGCGCGCTTTATCGTTTTCCATTGAAATCCGGCAAGGGCGAGACCCTCAATCAGGTCAGCCTGGACAAGCTGGGACTGGACGGTGATCGACGCTGGATGCTGGTGGACGAAGCCAGTGGGCGCTTTCTGACCCAGCGCGCGGTCGCGAAAATGAGTCAGCTGTCGGCGTTGTGGAATGCCGACGGCGGCTTGACCCTCAGCGCCCCGGGTCATTCTCCGATCGATATTGCGTTGCCTGACGGCGAGGCCGATCTGCGCGGGGTGACCATCTGGCGCGACACCTTGCGCGTCCCCGATGCCGGCGATGCGGCGGGTGCCTGGGTCAGTGAGTTCATCGGCAAGCCGACGCGTCTGGTGCAAGTGCCGCTTGATCGCGCGCGGATCACCCAGGCCGGCTATGGCAAGGACGACGATCAGGTGGCGTTTGCCGACGGTTTCCCGCTGTTGCTGATTGGTCAGGCGTCGCTGGAAGACTTGTCGAGCAAGGTCGGGCGGCCGCTGGAGATGTTGCGTTTCCGGCCCAATCTGGTGATCGAGGGCAGTGAAGCGTATGCCGAAGATAGCTGGAAGCGCATCCGCATTGGCGATGTCGAGTTCCGCGTGGTCAAGTCCTGCTCACGCTGCATTCTGACCACCATCGACCCGCAGACCGGCGAACGCAGCGAAGATCGTGAACCGCTGGCCACATTGCAGAAATACCGCACCGAGGCCGACGGCGCGATGTTCGGGCAGAACCTGGTCAACGACGGCAATGGCCGGCTTGAAGTCGGCATGCCCGTGACGATCCTCGAATAAAAGCCCTTCAAAATAAAAAATGCCCGAGTCCAAGGACACGGGCATTTTTTTGTCGCTGTGAAAACCCGGGGGGTTAACCGCGGTATTCGCACAGGTAGGCGGTGTCGACAGCCACTTTCAGCTGGAACTTGCTGTTGGCGGGCACGTTGAACTGGCTGCCGGCGGCGAAGGTTTCCCAGGTGTCGCTGTCAGGCAGTTTGACGGTCAGGGCGCCGGACACCACGTGCATGATTTCACGCTGGCTGGTGCCGAATTCGTATTCGCCCGGTGCCATGACGCCGATGGTCGCTGGACCTTCAGCGGTGCCAAAGGCGATCGACTTGACGGTGCCGTCGAAGTACTCGTTGACTTTAAACATGGGCGGTTCCTCGAAAAGGGCTAAAAAGGGCCGGCCAGTATGCACAAGGTGTCGATAGGCGTCACCTCCTGCACTCAAGGATTAGCGGGGAAAATCAGCGGTAACAAACGCGCAGTATTGCGCGCGTCTTCCAGTGCTCGATGCTGCTGACCGTTGAACTGCAGGCCCGCCAGTTGCAGGGCCCCGTTGAGCCCCAGCGGGCGCTCCAGCCGACAAGCCTTGGCGAAGCGTTGCTTGAGGTTCATGTGCGGCACCCGGCTCAGGGCGCTGTCGAGTTGCAGGCGCTGCCAGTCCTGAAGCAGTTGTTTGCGGTCGTAATCGCCCCAACTGGCCCAGCCTTCCAGGCTCGCGTGATGTTGGGCGAGCCAGCGCTCGAACAACGGCCAGATGTCGGTGAGCGGCTGTGAGGCATCGATATTGGCCTGAGTGATGTGGGTCAGTTCCCGGCAAAACGGCGTCAGCAAGGGCCGGCGCAACGGGCGCACGAAGCACTGGAAGTGATCCAGTTCCTGGCCCTTGCGGTCCACGAGGGTGGCACCGATTTCGATGATTTCCATTTCCGTGACTGGCCAGCCGCCCTCATCGGTGGTGGCTTCCAGATCAATGACCAACCAGTGAGGCATCGCAGGGTTCCTGGTATCCGCGTCCTGATAGGGCTTGAGCGTAGCCAAACCCGGCGGATCCGCCTAGCGGCTTATTCGACCTCTAACAAAATCTGACGATTTTTAACCTGATCGCCGACCCTGACCTGCAAGCGTTTAAGCACTCCGTCAATCCCCGATTTGAGCGGATGCTCCATTTTCATTGCTTCGAGCACCACCAATAGCTGACCTTTGCTGACCGGGCTGCCCTCACTGACCAGTACATCGACGATCGCCCCGTCCATCGGCGCTTTGAGCGTGCCGGAACTGACACTGGCCTGTCCGCTGACCAGCGCCAGGGTCCGATCGACCAGTCGCAGGCAGCCGGGGCGCGTGAACAACCACAGTTGCCCGGCCTCGAGGCGATAGGCATGGCGTTGGCGGATGCCGTCGATTTCCAGGGTGGCCCAGTGGCCGTCGCACTGGATAACCTTCAATTCAAGGGTGCGAGTGCCTACCTGAATGCGGCAAGGTTCGCCAGATTCAGCGTTCAATTGCACCGGCCAATCCTGATCCCCAAGACCGATTCGATAATGCAGGGGCACGCTGGCGTTGTTGCGCCAACCGGCCAGCGGGGCGCGGTGAGCCTGCGCTGAAGCCTGATAAAACAGCGCCGCAGCGATGGCCAGTTCTTCGGCGCTCGGCAAATGGGGATGCAGGCAGGGATGATCGGCGAAGTGCGTGGGGATGAACCCGGTGCTGAACTCGCCACTGATGAACTGTGGATGTTCCAGCAGACAGGCGAGCAAGCGCTGGTTGCTTTGCACGCCCAGCAGCACGCTGTCTTGTACCGCCCGCAGCAACTTGCGCCGGGCTTCTTCGCGGGTGGCGCCGTGGGCGATGAGCTTGCCCAGCATCGGGTCATAAAACGGACTGACAGACTGGCCCTCAATCAAGCCATGGTCGATCCGCACACCACCCAGCAACGCAGGTCCCCAGGCTGCGATTCGCCCGGTTTGCGGCAGAAATCCTTGGGCTGGGTCTTCGGCGTACAGGCGCACTTCCATGGCATGGCCGTTGAGCTGAACCTGTTCCTGTTGCAACGGCAGTGGCAGTCCTTCGACCACGTGAAACTGCCAGGCCACCAGATCGAGGCCGGTGATCAGCTCTGTCACCGGGTGTTCCACTTGCAGCCGGGTGTTCATCTCCAGAAAGTAGAAATGCCCGCGAGCATCCAGCAGGAATTCCACGGTGCCAGCGCCGACGTAATTCACCGCGCGCCCCGCCTTGAGCGCAGCTTCGCCCATGGCCTGGCGCAACTCGGCGGTCATTACCGGGCAGGGCGCTTCCTCGATGATTTTCTGGTGGCGACGCTGGATCGAACAATCGCGCTCACCAAGGTAGATCAGGTTGCCGTGCTGATCGCCGAACACCTGAACCTCGACGTGACGCGGGTCGATCAAGGCTTGCTCGAGGATCAGTTCGTCGCTGCCAAACCCATGCCGCGCCTCGGAGCGTGCGGTGCGAATCTGCTCCAGTAACTCTCCAGCGCTGTGCACCAGACGCATGCCACGACCACCACCGCCGGCGCTGGCTTTTATCATCAGCGGGTAGCCGATGCGTTCGGCTTCGCGACTCAGAGTCGCGTCGTCCTGTTCGCTGCCCTGATAGCCTTTGATGCAGGGCACGCCCGCTTTGATCATGGCGAGTTTCGACAGACGTTTGCTGCCCATCAGTTCAATGGCCTCGGGGCTCGGGCCGATGAAGATGATGCCGGCCTGTTGGCAGGCGCGGGCGAATTCTGCGTTTTCCGAGAGGAAGCCGTAACCGGGGTGGATCGCATCGGTACCGGTGCGCCGGGCGGCGTCGATGATTGCCTGGATGTTCAGGTAAGACTGCTGCACTGGAGCCGGGCCGATATTCACGGCTTCGTCGGCCATCTGCACATGCAAGGCATCGGCGTCGGCGTCGCTGAATACTGCGACGGTGCGGTAGCCCAGCGCTTGCGCGGTGCGCTGGATGCGGCAGGCGATTTCACCGCGGTTGGCGATCAGGATTTTGCTGAAGGCGGGCATGGGCGCTTTCCTTGAGTTTTGCGGTGTCATTCAGGGCCTCTTCGCGAGCAAGCCCGCTCCCACATTTGAAATGCATTCCCCTGTGGGAGCGGGCTTGCTCGCGAAGCTTTTAAGAAGCCCAACCCGGTTTTCGCTTTTGCACAAAGGCCATCGTCCCCTCGACCCCTTCATCCCCGGTTACCGCTTCGCTGAACCACTCGGCCGCCTGATCCAGCAGGCCATCCGAGAGTTGCCCCGCACTCGCCAGCAAGAGTTTTTTGGTCGCCGCATTCGCTCCAGGGGCACAACACAACACATGGGCCAGCACTTCATCGAGGCGCTCGGCCAAGGCTTGCGGGTCATGCTCGACAAAATGCACCAATCCCATGCGTCGCGCCTGGTTGCCATCGAACCGTGCGGCGGTCAGGGCCAGTCGGCGGGCCTGGGTCAGGCCGATGCGCTGCACCACGAACGGTGCGATCTGCGCCGGCAACAGGCCGAGGCTGGTTTCCGGCAGGCCGAATTGCGCCTGATGATCGGACATCGCGATATCGCTGACGCAGGCCAGACCGAAGCCGCCGCCAAGCACCGCGCCTTGCAGCACCGTGATGACCACTTGCGGCGCGTGCTGGGTTTCTTCCAGCAAGGCGCCGAACGCACGGTTCAATTCGCGGTAGGCGGTCGCGCCTTGCGCGCGGGCATTGGCCATGTCCTTGATGTCGGCACCGGCACAAAAATGCCCGCCGGCACCGCCGATTACCAACGCGCGAACCCGCCGGTCATCGCGCACCGCCGCCAGCACCGCGCGCAGTTCGGCGACCATTTGCAGGCTCATGGCGTTGCGACTGTCGGGGCGATTGAGGGTGATGTGCAGGACGCCGTTATGCCGTTCGAGCAACAGGGTCTGGCAAACGGGAAGGGTGTTCATTTCTTTTTCCCCGGCAGGATGCCCATGAGTTTGCAGATGATCCCCAGCATGATTTCGTCGGCGCCGCCGCCGATCGACACCAGCCGCACGTCGCGGTAAGCCCGCGCCACCGGGTTGTCCCACATGAAGCCCATGCCGCCCCAATATTGCAGGCAACTGTCGCTGACTTCCCGGCCCAGTCGCCCGGCCTTGAGTTTGGCCATGGACGCCAGACGGGTGACGTCCTGGCCTTTGATGTATTGCTCGGTGGCCTGGTAGACCAGCGCCCGCAGGCATTCGATTTCGGTTTGCAGTTCGGCCAGACGGAAATGAATGACCTGATTATCGATCAGCGCATTGCCGAAGGTCTTGCGCTCCTTGCAATACTCGATGGTGCTGTCGACGCAATACTCCAGGCCTTTGATCATGTTCGCCGCGCCGAACAATCGTTCTTCCTGGAACTGCAGCATTTGCATCATGAACCCCGCGCCTTCATGGCCGATGCGGTTGCGCTGTGGCACGCGCACGTTGTCGAAAAACACCTGGGCGGTTTCCGAGCTGCGCATGCCGAGTTTGTCCAGGTGCGAGCTGAGGCTGATGCCGGGGCTGTTCATCGGCACCATGATCAGCGACTTGTTGATGTGCGGCTTGTCATCCGAGGTGTTGGCCAGCAGGCAAATGAAATCGGCGCTCGGAGAGTTGGTGATCCACATCTTGCTGCCGTTGATCACGTAGTCGTCGCCGTCCTTGCGGGCGGTGGTTTTCAAGCCTGCTACGTCGGAGCCGGCACCGACTTCGGAGACGCCAATGCAGCCAACCTGCTCGCCGGTGATCGCGGGGCGGAGGAATTCTTCGCGCAGTTCATCGGAGCCGAAACGCGCCAGGGCCGGGGTGCACATGTCGGTCTGCACGCCGATGGACATCGGAATGCCGCCGCAATGAATGGTGCCGAACTCTTCGGCAGCCACAATCGAATAGCTGTAGTCGAGCCCCATGCCGCCGAATTTTTCCGGTTTGGAAATCCCCAGCAGACCGAGGTCGCCCGCCTTGCGGAAGATCTCATGGATCGGAAAGCGCCCAGCCTTTTCCCATTCCTCGACATGAGGATTGATCTCGTGATCGACGAATTGGCGGACGGTGCGGCGCAGTGCTTCGTGTTCCTGGGTGAAGATCATTTTTTATTGTTCTCCTGACGAACCCGATCGTTCCCATGCGCAGCAAAGGAACGCCTCTATGGACGCTCTGCGTCCGCCATTGGAACGCGGAGCGTCCCGGGCTGCATTCCCACGCAGAGCGTAGGAACGATCAATCAAAACCTCGCGACTCCAAAACTGTTGGATTGCAGCGAACGAACTTCGGCCTCATGGCAGATGTCCAGCAAATACCCGAGCAACGTGCGGGTGTCCCGCGGATCGATCAGCCCGTCGTCCCATAGATTGGCGCTGCCATACAACGCGGTGGACTGGCTGTCGAGCTTCTGCGCGGTGACTTGTTCCAGCATGTCGAGCATTTTCGGGTCGGGCACCAACCCGTCCTTGAGCTGTTTGGCTTCGGTGACAATCCGCAGCACTTTGCCGGCCTGAGCGCCGCCCATCACCGCGGTGCGGCTGTTGGGCCAGGCGAAAATGAAGCGCGGATCGAGGCCTCGGCCGCACATCGCGTAGTTGCCAGCGCCGTAGGAACCACCGACGACGATCGTCAATTTAGGCACTCGGGCATTGGCCACCGCTTGAATCATTTTCGCGCCGTGCTTGATCACCCCTTGTTGTTCCGACTCGGTGCCGACCATGAAACCGGTGGTGTTGTGGAAAAACAGCAGGGGCGTCTGGCTCTGGTCGCAGAGCTGAATGAACTGTGCAGCCTTGCTCGCCCCTTTGGGCGTAATCGGGCCGTTGTTGCCGATGAAGCCGCAGGCTCGACCCTGAATCTGCAAATGCCCGCAGATCGTTTGCTGATCGAACTCGCCCTTGAATTCGAGGAAGTTCGACGCGTCGGCAACCCGGGCGATGATTTCGCGCACGTCGTAGGACTTTTTCGGGTCATCCGGGATCAGTCCCAGCAGTTCGTCGATGGGGTAGAGCGGTTCTTCCCACCGACGTTCGGGTAACCATGGCAACTGATCGTTCCACGGCAACAGGCTCATGATCTCACGCACCTGGCGCACGCCATCGGCATCGTTCTCGGCCAGGTATTCGGCAGTGCCGGCGGTTTGCGCATGCATCTGGGCGCCGCCCAGTTCTTCGTCGGTAGCGACTTCACCGGTGGCAGCCTTGAGCAGCGGCGGTCCGGCAAGAAACAGCTTGGCCTTGCCGCGCACCACCACCACGTAATCCGACAACCCCGGCTGATAAGCACCGCCCGCCGTGGCCGAGCCATGGACCACGGTGATTTGCGGCAAGCCCATGGCCGACATCCGCGCCTGATTGGCAAAGCTGCGCGCGCCTTCGACGAAAATCTCCGCCGCGTAATTGAGGTTGGCGCCTCCGCTTTCCGCGAGGGTGATTACCGGCAATTTGTTTTCCATGGCGATCTGTTGCAGGCGCAGGGATTTTTTCAAACCGCTGGGGGAAATGGTTCCACCCTTGATCGCGCTGTTGTTCGCCACCACCAAAACCCGCGCGCCGGACACGTAACCGATCCCGGCGATCAAACCGCCGCCGGCCGAGCTGCCGTCCTTGTCGTCGTGCAGCTTGTAGCCGGCCAGGCTCGCCAGTTCGAGGAACGGCGCGCCGGGGTCAAGCAGCAGGTTAAGCCGCTCCCGGGGCAGCAGTTGCCCGCGCTTGTCGAACCTGGGCTTGGCTTCGGCGGCCTTGCTCAGCAGGTTCTGTTCGAGCTGGCGGACCTGCTCGATGCCGGCCAGCATGGCCGCACGGTGACGAGCGAACGATTCGCTGAACGGGTCTACCTGGGACTGGATGACCGGCATGGTTATTCCTTGTCCTTGAGTTCGTCTGGTTTGGAGGCGTCAGGTTTGGACGCGTCGGGTCTGAGTACTTCGGGTAAATAGGCGCGGTGAAAGCCGTTGTAGGAATGACTGTTCTGCGCCTTGTGCATCGGCCACGCCCGCCCGCCGAGGCTGGCGGCGCCGTCGATGCGCAACGTGCTGCCGCTGACAAAAGCGGCTGCCGGGCTGAGCAGAAAAACAATCGCCGCGCTGATTTCCGATTCGGTGCCGATGCGCTTGAGCGGTACGTGTTCGCACAGGGTCGGGATTACGGCCCGGAACGCACCTTCGTAGGTGTCCATGCCGCTGGAAGCGACCCAGCCCGGCGCGACGGCGTTGACCCGCACGCCGGCATAGCCCCATTCAAACGCGGCGGTCTTGGTGAAGTTGTCCATGCCCGAGCGCGCCGCGCCCGAGTGACCCATGCCGGGCATGCCGCCCCACATGTCGGCGAGCATGTTGACGATGGCGCCGCCGTGCTTGCTCATGGACTGATTGAACACCTCACGGGCCATCAGAAAACCACCCACCAGATTGGTGCGCAGTATGGTTTCGAAACCTTTCTGATTGATCGACGCCAGGGGCGAGGGGTACTGCCCGCCGGCATTGTTGACCAGCCCATGAATCGGCCCGTGTTTGCGGATCAATTCGCTGACCAATTGCGTGACGGCGTCTTCATCGCGGATATCGCAGACCTGCCAACTGGCTTTCCCTCCGTCTTCGGTGATTTCGGCGGTGACCTTTTTCAGTTTCTCGGCATTACGCCCCACCAGCAGCACCTGCGCGCCGAGGGCTGCGAGCTCGTGGGCGGTGCAACGGCCGATACCGCTGCCGCCACCGGTGACGATGATGTTTTGGCCAGCGAACAGGTCGGGTTTGTAAATCGAGTCATAAGCCATGGCGACGGTTTCCTCTAGTTGACCTGATCGGCGATGCGCCGAGGCACCGGAATCTGGATCTCCAGCAGTTGTTGGGCGAACGCCTTGCCTTGCGGATCGATCCGCAGGCTGGCCACGCCACCGCCGCCGAGCGCGTTCTCCAGAAGAAAATTAAAGCTCTGAGTGCCGGGTAAATACCAGCGTTCGACACGCCCGTGGATCGGGTCGAGGACATGGCTCATCCAATCGACCATCACCTCCGGTGTCAGCGCTTCGGCGATCCATGGCAGGTAGTCGGGATGGCGGGCCATGACGCCGATATTGCTGTGATTGCCCTTGTCGCCGGAACGCGCCACGGCGAGTTTGATCAGGGCCACGCTGGCGTCGGCGCGCTCGGTGGGTTGGGGCGGATCGAACGGTAGCGGCAAGTCATCCGGATCGAGTACATCGAGGGCGGGCAGGGCGCACGGGTGGCGCTCACCGGCGAGGTCGATTTGCAGGGTGCAAGCCGTTTTGTCGATCAGGAATGAAAACAGCCGAATCAGCGGGTACACCGTCGGCCGCCCGCCGACGATCCCGGTCAACCCCGGCGCCATGCCGGTGGCGGCTTGGGCGATTTCCCGGGAAAACAGAATCAAGGCCTGTTTGCTTGGGTGGCGCACGGCGAGTTTGATCACCACTTCGCGGCTGTCCTGGCGCTGGCCGTGGGGGCCATAAGTCGCTTCGCTGCCCAGCAACTCAATGTTCACTTCGCTGTAGGGCGCCCAGCCGCGCTGGCTGAACATTTCCGAGGTTTTGTTGATGATCGCCCGGCTGACCCGTCGGGCCTTGGCCACGGCATCGATCCCGGCGATCAGGCAACTGGCGGTGCAGCGGAAACCGTCCGGATATGTGGCGCTGACCTTGTAGTGATCGGTCGGCGGCAAGCCTTTAGCGCCATGCACCTGAACCGCGTTTTTACCTTGCTGCACGAGTTTGACCTGACTGAAATCGCATACCACGTCGGGCAGCAAATAGGCCTGCGGGTCGCCGATTTCATACAGCATCTGCTCGCCAACGGTCAGGGGCGTAACCAGGCCGCCGGAACCATCGGGTTTGCTGACGATAAACTGGCCGTCGGCGCCGACTTCGACGATCGGAAAACCGATGTGTTCGTAATCGGGCACGTCGTGCCAATCGGTGAAATTGCCGCCGGTGCACTGGGCGCCACATTCAATGAGATGCCCGGCCAATGCAGCCTGGGCGAGTTTGTCGTAGTCGTGCCACGACCAGTCGAACTCATGCACCAGCGCGGCGCTGACCACGGCGCTGTCGACCACGCGCCCGGTAATCACAATGTCGGCGCCCAGGCGCAGGGCTTCGACGATGCCCGGCGCGCCGAGGTAGGCGTTGGTCGATACGCACATCGGCGGCAGGGGCGTACCACTGAACATCTCATGCAGGCCAAGGCTGCTCAGGTGTTTGAACTGCGGCTGCAGATCGTCACCCGACAGCACGGCAATCTTCAGCGTCACCCCGACCTTGTCGCAAGCCGCTTGCAGGGCAGCGGCGCAAGCTTGTGGATTGACGCCGCCGGCATTGCTGATGACGCGGATCTTCTGTTCCGCGAGCTGGTTGAGGAGGGGACTGAGGACTTCGATGAAGTCGCTGGCGTAGCCGGCCCCCGGATCTTTCATCCTCGCCCCGGCCATGATCGACATCGTGATCTCGGCCAGATAATCGAACACCAGATAGTCCAGCCGCCCGCCTTCCACCAGTTGCTCGGCGGCGGTCGAGGTGTCGCCCCAGAATGCGCTGGCGCACCCGATGCGGATTGTTTTAGGCGCAGTCAATTCCATAACCACCTCCGACAGAAGTGCTTCGAGACTACCAAGCAAGCGCTTGGTTTGTAAACGGCTGAAATATCTTCTGCCCAAGCGCTTGCTTGGTCGTCCCCGCCAGCTTAAATTGCCCGCGCAACCCTGCTGTTTTAGCGGGCAGCGGCGCAATTGATTGATCGACTGTAGGAGAGAACGGGTGGACGAGCAAAAAGCCCTGAGGGTGATGCGCGAATTGGTCGACAGCGGCCAATTGACCGACCCGGACAGCGCCCGCGGCAAACTGCTGCAAGTGGCCGCTCACCTGTTTCGTCATAAAGGTTATGAACGTACCACCGTGCGTGACCTTGCCGGTGCGGTAGGTATTCAGTCTGGCAGTATTTTTCATCACTTCAAAAGCAAGGATGAGATCCTGCGGGCAGTGATGGAGGAGACCATTCGCTACAACACCGCGTTGATGCGTGCAGCCCTGGCCGAGGCCGGCAGTGTGCGCGAGCGGGTTTTGGCGCTGATTCGCTGCGAATTGCAGTCGATCATGGGCGGCAGCGGCGAAGCCATGGCGGTGCTGGTGTATGAGTGGCGTTCGCTATCAGCGGAAGGTCAGGCGCAAGTTTTGGCGCTGCGTGATATTTATGAAGACATCTGGTTGCAGGTGCTGGGCGAAGCCAAGGACGCCGGTTTTATCCGTGGCGACGTGTTCATCACCCGCCGTTTCCTGACGGGCGCGTTATCCTGGACCACCACCTGGTTTCGTGCCGATGGCAACATGAGCCTCGATCAATTGGCCGATGAGGCGTTGATTCTGGTGCTTGAAGAACGGCAGTGAACCGTCTATCTCGGCAAGAAACTGGCTAAGTTGGCGAAACCGCCTAGCTTGAATGCATTGATGGATATTTTTTTCGGGGAGTAGGCTGTTTTGATGTCTTCACCAATTCGAACAGTGTCTCGGCTTTTGCTGGCGGCGCTTGCTGTGTGCTGCGTGTTGCCATCTCAGGCTGCGCAACAGGTGCGGGTCGGTGCCGCGCATTTTCCACCCTACACCGTGCGCCCGGAGTCCGGTGCCGACACCGGTCTGTTGCCGCAACTGGTGGAAGCGCTGAATCAGTTGCAAACGGACTATCAGTTTGTACTGGTGCCCACCTCGATTCCTCGACGTTTCAACGATTTCAAGGACGGCCGGGTCGACATGGCGATTTTCGAGAACCCGAACTGGGGGTGGAAGGACATCCCGCACACCCTCGTCGACATGGGCCTGGAAGATGCAGAAATCTTTGTCGCGCAGAAGCAACCCGGTCGCGATGAGAATTACTTCAAGGACCTGACGGGCAAGCGTCTGGCGCTGTACAGCGGCTATCACTACGAGTTTGCCAATTTCAATGCCGATCCCAAGTATCTGGCCGACGCCTACAAGGCCACGCTGACCTATTCCCATGACAGCAACTTGCTGATGGTGCTGCGCGCACGAGCGGACATTGCCTTGGTGACACGTTCGTACCTGAGCGATTACCTGCTGCGTAACGAGAAAGTCGGCGAGCAATTGCTGGTGTCGCAACGGATCGATCAGGTCTATCACCATTACGCGCTGATTCGCCCGCAGGCGCCGATTACCGGTGAAGCGTTTGGCAAGTTGCTGCAAGGCCTGCGGAACAACGGCCAGATGCTGAAGATTTTCAACCCCTACAAAATTGCCCTGGTGCCGGTGGGCAAGCCCTGAATCGTGCCCCTGATTAGTGCCATGGGACGAGCATTTGGCGACTGCGCTTAAATTTCCAGCCCCGGCTCACGTCACATCGTTGAACTGTCGACGATTACCGTGAGCCCCACCCATGTCCAATCTGAATGACCTGACCACCCTGGCCTTGCCGTCAGGCAACTGTCTTGTAGCCGATGAAACCGCCAGCCGCCTGAGCCTCAGCCTGCAAGGGCAACCGTTGATCGAGCTGCGGCTGACCCGCGAGCCGCAATTGCATCTGCGGCTGGAGGAGCGTTTCGGCCGTCCTGACGGTCAGGCATTCTGGGCGGCTTGCTATTGGCTGTTTGCCCGTGACGCGGCGTGTCAGCGTCTGATCTGGCAACTCGATGACGTGCCCACCGAAGCCTTGCTCAGCGGATTGCTGATCGCGACCGAAGTCACCGGCCAGTATCGCTGCGAACGCACGCTGTTCTGGCAATTGCCTCAGCCGTGGCTGGGTGAGTCGCGCACTGGCAGCTATCCGCAGCAAATGGTCATCAGTGGCGGCAAGCGCCATCCATTGCGTGCGGTCAAACCCCGTGGTGAGGTGTATCGACGTTTCGATGCGCGGCTCGGTGCGTGGGTTTCCCTGCGCACGGTAGAAATCGAGCATGACCTGGCGCGTTTCAACCGATGGCAGAACAGCCCGCGGGTGGCGAGTTTCTGGCAGGAGGAGGGCAGTCTCGAGAAGCATCGTGAATACCTGAGCAAGCTCGAAGCCGACCCGCATACCTTGACGCTGATCGGCTGCTTCGATGATCAGCCGTTTGCCTATTTTGAAGCCTATTGGGCCAAGGAAGATCGCATTGCGCCGTTCTACGATGCCGGCGATTACGACCGTGGCATTCACATGCTGGTGGGCGAAGAAACTCATCGCGGCCCGCACAAGGTGGCGAGCTGGCTATCGGCGCTGGTGCATTACCTGTTTCTCGACGATCCACGCACTCAACGAGTGGTCGCCGAGCCTCGCGCCGACAACGCGAAGATGATCGGGCATATGCACAATCAGTGTTTCCACTGCGAAAAAGAGTTCGACTTCCCGCACAAGCGCGCGGCGCTGATGGTGTTGGGGCGTGAGCGGTTTTTTGATCGGTGTTCGTTGGCTTGATGCGTAAGGCTCAAGACTTGCTTTGGTCTTGAGCCAGCCATCGCGAGCCTGCTCGCGATGGGGGCGCCGCGATTTAAAATCTTAACGGCGCGCGAAGGTATCCGCACGATTGCCCGACACCTTGCGGCAATGCACCAGCGCATCACGAATCATGAAGTTCACCAGGGTGGGCGAGACGCCGAGTTCCTTGGCGATGTCTTTTTGCGGTACGCCGTGCAGGCGGTACATCTCGAAGGCGTAACGGGTGCGGCTGGGCAGCTCCGTCAGCGCATCGGCAATGTTTTCCAGGGTCGAGAAATTCATGTGCGAGGTTTCCGGCGAAGCGCCCTGAATCACCACGTTCAGACCTTCCTCTTCCGGGCCCGAATACTTCTGCTCCAGCGCTTGCTTGCGGTAATGATCGATCGCCAGGTTGCGCACGATCTGAAACAGATAGCTGAGCTGCGCCTTGATTGATGACGTGATCTGCGGCGCCGATTGCAGCCGGAAGAACGCATCCTGCACAACATCTTCGGCGCGTGATCGGCAACCGGTGATGCGGGCGGCAATCTTGACCAGAATCAGTCGGTTGTCGACGAAGGCCTGAAGTAGCGGTGAATCGCACCTGCTTGTGGATACTTGTTCCGTCATTGGAAATCACCTTGCTGCAAATAGGGTCGTGGGACGACAGGGGGGTCGGAGTCGTCCTACACATCGAGCGACAAATTAGGCTTAATGATAATGATTGTCAATTGAGAAATAGAATTAATGCTCCGCATAAGAGCAGAGTGAGAACTGCGACACGCTGACTCACCTACCTGACTGCAAGCCTGCCGGCGCTCAAGCCTGGCGACTAATTATTTCAAGACTTCATCCGTTCTCATTGGTGAATGGCTGCGGGCGCAAGCCCCGGCCAAACCAGCATTCTCAAGCCTTGCGCGGTCGGCGAAGACCGCGTCCTGCATGCCCATGAACGGGCGTGACGTACGAAAACCGATTCCACTTGCAAGCCGAATTCAGGCAGGAAACCTCATGACCGACGCGTTCGAACTCCCTAGCACACTGGTCCAAGCCCTTCAGCGCCGCGCGGCCCTGACGCCGGACCGGGTGGCCTTGCGTTTTCTCGCCGAAACCCAGGATCAGGCTGTGGTGCTCAGTTATCGTGAGCTCGATCAACGGGCGCGAACCATTGCCGGCGCGTTGCAGGCCGAGACGTCATTTGGCGATCGCGCGGTGTTGCTGTTTCCCAGCGGCCCGGATTACGTCGCGGCGTTTTTTGGCTGTCTGTACGCCGGCGTGATCGCGGTGCCAGCCTATCCGCCTGAATCGACCCGTCGTCATCACCAGGAACGTCTGCTGTCGATCATTAGCGATGCCGAACCGCGCTTGCTGCTGACCAGCGCCGACCAGCGCGACGCGCTACTGCAAATCGACGAGGCGCCGCCGCTGCTGTGTGTCGACACCCTCGATAGCGCCCTGGCCGAGCATTGGGTTGCGCCGGACTTGCACGGCGATCACATTGCGTTCCTGCAATACACCTCCGGCTCCACTGCGTTGCCTAAAGGCGTGCAAGTCAGTCACGGCAACCTGGTGGCCAACGAGCTATTGATTCGCCACGGATTCGGCATCGACCTGAACCCCGACGACGTGATCGTCAGCTGGCTGCCGCTGTACCACGATATGGGCTTGATCGGCGGCTTGTTGCAGCCGATTTTCAGCGGCGTGCCCTGTGTGTTGATGTCGCCGGCCTACTTCCTCGGCCGACCATTGCGCTGGCTGGAGGCGATCAGCGAATACGGCGGCACCATCAGCGGCGGGCCGGACTTCGCCTATCGACTGTGCAGCGAACGGGTCAGCGAATCGGCGCTGGAGCGCCTCGACCTGAGTGGCTGGCGCGTGGCGTATTCCGGTTCCGAACCGATTCGCCTCGACACCCTGGACCGCTTCGCCGAGAAGTTCGCGGCCTGTGGCTTTACCTCGGACAGTTTCATGGCCTCTTACGGCCTGGCGGAAGCCACGTTGTTCGTGGCCGGCAGCCCGCGCGGCCAGGGCATTCCATCGTTGCGCGTGGATGATCAGGTGCTCGCGCAGAACCGAGCCGAACCGGGCGATGGCAGTCCGATCATGAGCTGCGGCATCAGCCAGCCGGATCACGCGGTGCTGATTGTCGATTCCGTATCGCTCGAAGAACTCGCCGATAACGCGATCGGTGAAGTCTGGGCCAGCGGGCCGAGCATCGCTCATGGCTACTGGCGCAACCCCGAAGCCACGGCCCAAACGTTCGTCCAGCACGCCGGTCGCACCTGGCTGCGCACTGGCGACCTGGGCTTTATGCGTGACGGTGAGCTGTTCATCACCGGGCGTCTGAAAGACATGCTGATCGTGCGCGGTCACAACCTTTATCCGCAGGACATCGAGCAGACCATCGAGCGTGAAGTGGAGGTGGTGCGCAAAGGTCGCGTGGCCGCATTTGCAGTCAACATCGAGGGGCAGGAAGGCATCGGCATCGTCGCGGAAATCAGCCGCAGCGTGCAGAAAATTCTGCCGCCCGAGGCGTTGATAAAAGCCATCCGTCAAGCGGTGGCCGAGGCGTATCAGCAAGCGCCGAGCGTGGTGGTGTTGCTCAATCCGGGGGCGCTGCCGAAGACGTCCAGCGGCAAGTTGCAACGCTCGGCGTGCCGCAATCGCCTGGCCGATGGCAGCCTCGACAGCTATGCGCTGTTCCCGTCGACAGACATCGCCAACCCATCCGAAACTGAATCGGGCTCTGAGCTGCAAACGTTGATCGGCCAGCTCTGGTGCGAGCAATTGCAGGTCAAGCAGGTCAACGCCGATGATCACTTCTTCCTGCTCGGCGGCAACTCCATCGCCGCCACTCAAGTGGTCGCACGCCTGCGTGAAGCGTTGGGGCTGGAGCTAAATCTGCGCCTGCTGTTCGAAGCGCCGACCCTCAGCGCATTCGCTGCCGCAGTCGCTCAGCAACAACAGGATGGCGGTGTGGCCCAAGGTGCGATCATGCCTTTGTCGCGCAGCGACGCCATACCGCAATCCCTGGCACAAAACCGTTTGTGGATCACCTGGCAACTCGACCCGCAGAGCAGCGCCTACAACATTCCCGGTGCCTTGCACCTGCGCGGCGAACTGGACGAAGACGCCTTGCTCGCCAGTTTCCAGCAACTGATCGAACGTCACGAATCCCTGCGCACGCGATTTTTCGAGCGGGACGGTATGGCCCTGCAACAGGTCATTGCTGCCGGCGAATTCAACCTGCAAGTAATCGACATCAGCGACCTGCCAGCCGCCGAGCGTGAAGCCCGAGCGCAGCAAATCCGCGAGGACGAAGCCCGCACCCGGTTCGATCTGGAAAAAGGCCCGCTGCTGTCGGTGACGTTGGTGCGCCTCGGCGATGAAGACCATCAACTGCTGGTGACGATGCACCACATCATCGCCGACGGCTGGTCGATGAACGTGCTGATCGACGAGTTCTCGCGCCTGTATGCGGCAGCCTCTCAAGGCCAGACCGCCAGCCTTCCAGCGTTGCTAACTCAATACGCCGACTACGGCAGCTGGCAGCGTCAGTGGTTGGCGCAAGGGGAGGGCGAGCGACAACTCGCTTACTGGAAAGAACAGTTGGGTGACGAGCATCCGACCCTGAGCCTGGCCACCGATCATCCGCGTTCGGCGCAACACATTCACAGCGCCGCCCGCCACACGCTGCGTTTGAACGCGAACCTGAGCGATGTCATTCGCCAGACCGCCCAGGCCCATGAATCGACGCCGTTCATGCTGCTGCTCGCAGCATTCCAGAGCCTGCTGCATCGCTACAGCGGTCAACGCGACATCCGCATCGGCATACCGAATGCCAACCGTCCGCGTCTGGAAACCCAAGGGCTGATCGGCTTCTTCATCAACACCCAGGTGTTGCGTGCCGAGGTGGATTCGCGACTGCCGTTCGTTGAGTTGCTGGCGCAAACCCGTCAAGCCGCATTGGGCGCGCAAGCGCATCAGGACCTGCCGTTCGAACAACTGCTCGAAGCCTTCCCCCAGGCCCGCGAGCAGGGCTTGTTCCAGGTGATGTTCAACCATCAGCAACGGGATCTCACTGCGCTGCGTCGCTTGCCGGGACTGCTCGCCGAAGAGCTGCCGTGGCACAGTCGCGAAGCCAAGTTCGACCTGCAACTGCATAGCGAAGAAGACCGTAACGGGCGCTTGAGCCTGTCGTTCGACTACGCCAGCGAATTGTTTGACGGGGCGACCATCGAGCGCCTGGCCGAGCATTTCAGCAACCTGCTGCGAGCCATTTGTGAGCAACCGAAAGCCGCTATCGGCGACCTGCAACTGCTGGCCCCGAGCGAGCACGATCAGCAATCCGACTGGAGCGCCGCATCGTGTACACCCGCCAATCAATGGCTGCCTGAGTTGCTCAACGAACAAGCGCGCCAGACCCCGGAGCGCACTGCGCTGCTGTGGGACGGTGGCAACCTGGATTTCGCCGAACTGCACGCCCAGGCCAACCGCCTGGCGCATTACCTGCGCGACAAAGGTGTCGGCCCGGACGTGTGCGTGGCCATCGCCGCCGAGCGCTCGCCGCAGTTGTTGATTGGCTTGCTGGCGATCATCAAGGCCGGTGGCGCTTATGTGCCGCTGGACCCGGACTACCCGGCCGAGCGCCTGGCCTACATGCTCAGCGACAGTGGTGTCGAACTGCTGCTGACCCAAACCGGGTTACTCGACCGCCTGCCGGCCACCGACGGCGTCAGCGTGATTGCCATGGACGCCCTGCATCTGGAGAACTGGCCAAGCCATGCGCCCGGTCTGCACCTGCACGGCGACAACCTGGCCTACGTGATTTACACCTCCGGTTCCACCGGTCAGCCGAAGGGCGTCGGCAATACTCACGCGGCCCTCGCTGAACGCCTGCAATGGATGCAAGCCGCCTACCGTCTGGACCAAACCGATGTGCTGATGCAAAAAGCACCGATCAGTTTCGACGTGTCGGTGTGGGAGTGCTTCTGGCCGCTGATCACCGGGTGCCGCCTGCTGATCGCCGGCCCTGACGAACACCGCGATCCGCACCGCATCGCCCAACTGGTCCAGCAATTCGGCGTGACCACACTGCACTTCGTACCACCGTTGCTTTCGTTGTTCATCGACGAACCACTCAGCGCCGAATGTACCAGCCTGCGCCGACTGTTCTCAGGCGGCGAAGCCTTGCCCGCCGAACTGCGAAACCGGGTGTTGGCGCAACTGCCAGCGGTGCAACTGCACAACCGCTATGGCCCGACCGAAACCGCGATCAACGTCACCCACTGGCATTGCACAACCGCAGATGGCGAGCGCTCGCCGATTGGCCGGCCATTGGGCAACGTGCTGTGCCGCGTGTTCGACAGCGACCTCAACCCGGTACCGGCCGGTGTGCCGGGTGAACTGTGCATCAGCGGTCTCGGTTTGGCCCGAGGCTATCTCGGCCGTCCGGCGCTGACCGCCGAACGCTTTGTGGTCGATCCGCTGGGCGAACAGGGCGCACGTCTGTACCGCACCGGCGACCGTGCTCGCTGGACCGCCGACGGCGTGATCGAATACCTCGGACGTCTCGATCAGCAAGTCAAACTGCGTGGTTTTCGTGTCGAGCCGGAAGAGATCGAAGCGCGTCTGTTGGCGCAGGCTGGCGTCGCCCAAGCGGTGGTGCTGGTGCGCGAAACGGCGGCGGGCGGACAGTTGATCGGTTACTACACCGCCACCGAAACCAGCGAAACCATCGATGCTCAAACCACGCGCCTGAAAACCGCGCTGGCGGCTGAGCTGCCGGAATACATGGTTCCGGCGCAACTCATGCGTCTGGATGAAATGCCCCTGAGCCCAAGCGGCAAACTCGACCGTCGCGCCTTGCCGGAACCTCAGTGGCAAATCCGCGAACATGTCGAACCGGTCACTGCCCTTGAACAACAAATCGCCGGTATCTGGCGCGAGGTGCTGGGCCAAACGCAGATCGGCCTGCGCGACGACTTCTTCGCCCTCGGCGGCCATTCTTTGCTGGCCACGCAAATCATCTCCCGTACCCGCCAGGTCTGCGACGTCGAGTTGCCATTGCGTGCGCTGTTCGAAGCCAGTGAACTGGGCGCGTTTGCCGAACAGGTTCGCTTGATCCAGGCCAGCGGCAAAACCAACAAACAGCCGCCGATCGAGAAGGTCGACCGCAGCCAACCGGTGCCACTGTCCTATTCTCAGCAACGGATGTGGTTCCTCTGGCAGATGGAACCGGACAGCCCGGCCTACAACGTCGGCGGCATGGCGCGGTTGCGCGGCGTGCTGGATGTCGGGCGTTTCGAAGCGGCATTGCAAGCGCTGATCATGCGTCACGAAACCCTGCGTACGACCTTCCCGAGCGTCGACGGCGTGGCCCGGCAACAGGTTCATCCAGACACCCGCCTGCGCATGGACTGGAAGGATTTCACCACGCTGGATGCCGATGGCCGCGAATGGCAGGTCCAGCAACTGGCCGATGATGAAGCCCATAAACCTTTCGATCTGGAAACCGGACCGCTGCTGCGAGCTTGTCTGGTCAAGACCGCCGAGCAGGAGCATTACTTCGTCCTGACTCTGCACCACATCGTCACCGAAGGTTGGGCGATGGACATCTTCGCCCGGGAACTGAGCGCGCTCTATGAAGCCTTCGTCGATGACCGAGATTCGCCGCTGCAACCGCTGCCGGTGCAGTACCTGGATTACAGCGTGTGGCAACGGCAGTGGCTGGAATCCGGCGAACGTCAGCGTCAGCTCGATTACTGGACCGCGCAACTGGGCCGCGAACATCCGCTGCTGGAACTGCCGGCCGATCGTCCCCGTCCGCCGGTGCAAAGCCATCAGGGCGAACTGTTCCGCTTCGATCTGAGTGATGACCTCGCGGCGCGGGTTCGTGCCTTCAATGCCTATAACGGTCTGACCCTGTTCATGACCATGACTGCCGCGCTGGCGGTGCTGCTTTACCGCTACAGCGGCCAGACCGACCTGCGCATCGGTGCGCCGGTGGCCAACCGCATTCGCCCGGAAAGCGAAGGGCTGATTGGCGCATTCCTCAACACGCAAGTGCTGCGTTGCCAGCTCGACGGGCAGATGTCTGTCGGCGAGTTGTTCGAGCAGGTTCGCCACACCGTGATCGAAGGCCAGTCCCATCAGGACCTGCCGTTCGATCATCTGGTGGAAGCCTTGCAGCCACCGCGCAGTGCGGCTTACAACCCGCTGTTCCAGGTGATGTGCAACGTGCAGCGCTGGGAATTCCAGCAGAGTCGCACCCTGGCCGGGATGACCGTCGAGTACTTGGCCAACGATGCGCGAGCGACCAAGTTCGACCTCAACCTGGAAGTCACCGACCTCGACCATCGCCTCGGTTGCTGCCTGACCTACAGCACCGATTTGTTCGATGAGCCGCGCATTGCGCGCATGGCCGGGCACTGGCGCAACCTGCTGGAAGCGTTGCTCGCCGATCCGCAACAGCGCCTCAGCGAACTGCCGTTGCTGGAAGCCACTGAACAGCAAAACCTGCTCGACAGCCTCGGCGTCGAGCCGGGCGAGCATCGCCTCGATCAGTGCATTCATCACCTGTTCAGCGAGCAGGCGCTGGTGCGTAAGGACGCACCGGCCCTGACGTTCGCCGGGCAAACCCTGAGCTACGCCGAGCTCGACAGTCGCGCCAATCGTCTGGCCTGGATGCTGCGCGAGCGTGGAGTCGGGCCGCAGGTTCGGGTCGGTCTGGCCCTGGAGCGTTCGCTGGAGATGGTCGTCGGCCTGCTGGCGATCCTCAAGGCGGGCGGCGCCTATGTGCCGCTGGACCCGGAGTACCCGCTGGACCGCTTGCACTACATGATCGAAGACAGCGGCATCGGTGTGCTGCTCAGCGATGCGGCGATGTTCGCGGCCCTCGGTGAACTGCCGGCCAGCGTCGGCCGCTGGTGCCTGGAAGAAGATGCCGTCGAACTGGCCAATTACCCGGCCACTGAGCTGCCGTTTATCAGCCTGCCGCAACATCAGGCGTATCTGATTTACACCTCGGGCTCCACCGGCAAACCGAAAGGCGTGGTGGTGTCCCACGGTGAAATCGCCATGCATTGCCGCGCCGTGATCGAACGCTTCGGTATGCGCCCGGATGACTGCGAGTTGCACTTCTATTCGATCAACTTCGATGCCGCGACCGAACGTCTGCTGGTGCCGCTGTTGAGCGGTGCGCAGGTGATCCTGCGTGCGCAAGGCCAGTGGGATGCAGAAGAAATCTGTGGGCTGATTCGTCGCCATAACATCAACATTCTTGGTTTCACCCCGAGCTACGGCAGCCAGTTGGCGCAATGGCTGGCGACCCAGGGCGAAACCCTGCCGGTGCGCATGTGCATCACCGGCGGCGAGGCCCTGACCGGCGAACACCTGCAACGGATTCGCGCGGCGTTCAAACCGAGCCTGTTTTTCAACGCTTATGGCCCGACCGAAACCGTGGTCATGCCGCTCGCCAGCCTGGCGCCCGAGCAATTGGAGGAGGGGCTGGGCAGCGTGCCGATCGGCAGCGTGATCGGCGCGCGGGTGGCGTACATCCTCGATGCCGATCTGGCGTTGGTACCGCAAGGCGCGACGGGCGAGTTGTACGTCGGCGGTGCCGGCCTGGCGCAGGGGTATCACCAGCGTCCGGGCATGACTGCCGAACGGTTTGTCGCCGACCCCTTTGCAGCGAACGGCGGGCGTTTGTACCGCACCGGCGACCTTGTCCGTCAGCGCGCCGATGGGTTGGTCGAGTACCTCGGCCGCATCGACCATCAAGTGAAGATCCGTGGTTTCCGCATCGAACTGGGAGAGATCGAAACCCGTCTGCTGGAACATGAATCGATCCGTGAAGCCGTCGTTCTGGCGCTCGATGCACCGAGCGGCAAACAACTGGTGGGCTATCTGGTCAGCGATGTGGCCGAGCAGGACGAATCACAACAAGCCACACTGCGCGAAGCCTTGAAGAATCACCTCAAAGCTCAGTTGCCGGATTACATGGTGCCGACCCACTTGATCCTGCTGGGCAGCATGCCGCTGACCGCCAACGGCAAACTCGACCGTCGTGCATTGCCTGCTCCGGACCCGGAGCTGAACCGTCAGCAATACGTGGCGCCAAGCAACGAACTTGAACTGACCCTGGCCGGCATCTGGTGCGAAGTGCTGAACGTCCAGCAAGTGGGCCTCAACGACAACTTCTTCGAGCTGGGCGGCGATTCGATTCTGTCGATCCAGGTGGTCAGCCGAGCGCGCCAGCAGGGCATCCACTTCAGCCCGCGTGACCTGTTCCAGCACCAGACTGTGCAGACGCTGGGTGCGGTGGCAACCAGCACCGAGCAGGTCACGGCCGAGCAAGGTTTGCTGACGGGCGAATCGCATTTGACGCCGATTCAACACTGGTTCTTCGACACTGAAATCCCGGAGCGTCAACACTGGAACCAAGCGTTGCTGCTGGAACCAGCGGTGGCACTGGAACCGCATCGTCTGGAGCAAGCGCTGCTGGCAGTGATCGAACAGCACGACGCCTTGCGCCTGCGTTTCACCGAGGTTGACGGCCATTGGCAGGCCCGGCACCAGGCGGTTTCTGACGCCGCCGTGCTGTGGCAGGTGCACGTGCCGGCCATGGACAACTGCGCGGCGCTGTTCGCCGATGCCCAACGCAGCCTCGACCTTGAGCAAGGGCCGCTGATGCGGGCGCTGCTGGTCGACGATTCCGAGGGGCAACAACGGCTGTTCATTGCCATTCACCACTTGGTGGTGGACGGGGTGTCGTGGCGGGTGCTGCTGGACGATCTGCAAACGGTTTATCGTCAACTCGAGTCCCGACAGCCAGTAAAACTGCCGGCGAAAACCAGTGCCTTCAGGGACTGGGCCGCGCGGTTGCAGGCTTACGCCGGCAGCGAATCCCTGCGTGAAGAGTTGAGCTGGTGGCAGGCGCAATTGGCCGGCCCAAGCGCTGAATTACCGTGTGATCGGCCTCAGGGCGGTCAACAGAATCGTCACGCACAAACCGTCAGCGTGCGCCTCGATAGCGAGCGTACCCGCCAACTGCTGCAACAGGCGCCGACGGCCTATCGCACCCAGGTCAATGACCTGCTGCTGACCGCATTGGCCCGTGTGATGTGCCGCTGGAGCGGTCACGAATCGGCGTTGATTCAACTCGAAGGCCATGGCCGCGAAACCCTGTTCGACGAGATCGACCTGACCCGCACCGTTGGCTGGTTCACCAGTGCTTACCCGCTGCGTTTGACACCTGTGGCAGAGCAGGGCGCCTCGATCAAGGCGATCAAGGAGCAACTGCGCGCGGTACCGCACAAAGGTTTGGGTTATGGCGTGCTGCGTTATCTGGCCGACGGTGTGTGCCGTCAGACCATGGCCGCGCTGCCGGTGGCGCCGATCACCTTCAACTACCTGGGGCAGTTCGACCAGAGCTTCGGCAGTGATGCGCTGTTCCGTCCGCTGGATGAACCAGTGGGCGCGGCCCACGATCCACACGCTCCGCTGCCCAACGAGCTGAGCGTCGACAGTCAGGTGTATGGCGGTGAGTTGGTGCTGCGCTGGACCTTCAGCGCCGAACGCCATGACCTGCAAACCATCACCGAACTGGCAGAGGCGTATCTGGGCGAATTGCAAAGCCTGATCCAGCATTGCCTGAGCGACAACGCGGGCGGCCTGACACCGTCGGACTTCCCGCTGGCCAGACTGACTCCGCCGCAACTCGACGCATTGCCCGTCCCGGCGGCGATGATCGAAGACGTCTACCCGCTGACCCCGATGCAGGAAGGCATGCTGCTGCACACCTTGCTCGAACCGGGCACCGGCCTCTACTACATGCAGGATCGCTACCGCATCAACAGCGAACTCGACCCACAACGTTTCACCCAAGCCTGGCAAGCGGTGATCGCCCGACACGAAGCCTTGCGCGCCTCGTTCTGCTGGAACGTTGGCGAAGACATGCTGCAAGTGATCCACAAACCGGGCAGCACGCCGATCGAATATCTGGACTGGAGCGCGGTTGCCGAAACCGAGCAAGAGCCGAAGTTGCAGGCACTGCTGAAAAGCGAGCGCGAGGCCGGGTTCGATTTGCTCAACCAGGCACCGTTCCACCTGCGCTTGATCCGCGTGGGCGCGGCGCGTTACTGGTTCATGATGAGCAACCACCACATCCTCATCGATGCCTGGTGCCGTTCGTTGCTGATGAACGATTTCTTCGAGATCTACACCGCCCTCGGCGAAGGTCGCGAAGCGCAGCTGGCCGTGCCGCCGCGTTATCGCGATTACATCGGCTGGCTGCAACGCCAGAGCCTGGCCGAAGCGCGGCAGTGGTGGCAGCAGAACCTGCGAGGTTTCGAGCGCACCACGCCGATTCCGAGTGACCGGCCATTCCTGCGTGAACATGCCGGCGACAGCGGCGGCATGATCGTCGGCGACCGCTACACACGGCTCGATGCCCGCGATGGTGCGCAACTGCGCGAGCTGGCCCAGGCCCATCAGCTGACCATCAACACCTTCGCCCAAGCGGCGTGGGCGCTGGTGCTGCGTCGCCTGAGCGGTGATCGCGACGTGCTGTTCGGCGTCACGGTGGCCGGGCGTCCGGTGCAGATGCCAGAGATGCAGCGCACCGTCGGGCTGTTCATCAACAGCATCGCCCTGCGGGTGAAAATGCCCGAGGACGATCAGCGTTGCAGCGTTCGTCAGTGGCTCAGCGATTTGCTCGACAGCAACATGCAACTGCGCGAATACGAATACCTGCCGCTGGTGAGCATTCAGGAAAACAGCGAACTGCCTAAAGGCCAGCCGCTGTTCGACAGCCTGTTCGTGTTCGAAAACGCGCCGGTGGAAGTCTCGGTGCTGGACCGTGCGCAAAGCTTCAACGCGACCTCGGATTCGGGCCGCACCCACACCAACTTCCCGTTGACGGCGGTGTGTTATCCGGGGGATGACCTTGGCTTGCACCTGTCCTACGACCAGCGTTATTTCGATGAATCCACGGTCGAGCGCATGCTCGGCGAATTCAAGCGCCTGCTGCTGGCGCTGGTCGAAGGCTTCCATGGCGACATGGCCGACCTGCCGCTGCTGGGCACCGAGGAAAAAGACTTCCTGATCCATGGCTGCAACCAGAGCGAATACGACTACCCGCTGGAGCACAGCTATGTCTCGTTGTTCGAAGCGCAGGTCGCCAAGCATCCGCAGCGAGTTGCCGCCAGTTGCCTGGATCAGCAACACAGCTACGTTGAGCTGAACCAGCGCAGCAACCGTCTCGGCCATGCGCTGATTGCGGCCGGCGTCGGCCTGGATCAACCGGTGGCGTTGCTCGCTGAACGTAACCTCGATCTGTTGGGCATGATCATTGGCAGCTTCAAGGCCGGTGCCGGTTACCTGCCGCTGGACCCGGGCCTGCCGAGCCAGCGCCTGAGCCGGATCATCGACCTGAGCCGCACGCCGTTGCTGGTCTGCACTCAGGCGTGTCGTGAACAAGCCATCGCGCTGCTGGAAGAGTTCGGTTGTGCCAATCGACCTCGATTGCTGGTTTGGGAAGACGTGCAGGCGAGCGATGCATCGGTGGCCAATCCGGGCATTTACAGCGGCCCGGACAACCTCGCTTACGTGATTTACACCTCGGGTTCCACCGGCCTGCCGAAGGGCGTGATGGTCGAGCAGCGCGGCATGCTCAATAACCAGTTGAGCAAGGTGCCGTACCTGAAACTGAGCGACGCCGACGTGATCGCGCAGACCGCTTCGCAAAGCTTCGACATTTCGGTCTGGCAGTTCCTCGCGGCGCCGTTGTTCGGTGCTCGGGTGGACATCGTGCCGAACAGCATCGCCCACGATCCGCAAGGCTTGTTGGCTCACGTTCAGAGCCAGGGCATCACCGTGCTGGAAAGCGTGCCGTCGCTGATTCAGGGCATGCTCGCCCAGGACCGCATGAGCCTCGATGGCCTGCGCTGGATGCTGCCGACGGGTGAAGCGATGCCGCCGGAGCTGGCGTATCAATGGTTGCTGCGTTATCCGCAGATCGGTTTGGTGAACGCCTATGGGCCGGCGGAATGCTCCGACGATGTGGCGTTCTTCCGCGTTGATCTGGCCTCGACACGTGGCAATTACTTGCCGATTGGTACGCCGACCGATAACAACCGTTTGTACCTGCTCGATGGCGCGCTGGAGTTGGTGCCATTGGGAGCGGTGGGTGAGTTGTGTGTGGCCGGCATTGGCGTGGGTCGTGGCTATGTGAGCGATCCGTTGCGTACCGCTCAGGTGTTTGTGCCGAACCCGTTCGGCGCACCGGGGGATCGCCTGTATCGCACCGGTGACCTGGCCCGACGTCGCAGCGACGGCGTGCTGGAATACGTCGGGCGTATCGGCCATCAAGTGAAAATCCGCGGTTACCGCATCGAACTGGGTGAAATCGAAGCCCGTCTGCACGAGCAGCCGGAAGTTCGCGACGCGGCGGTGGGTGTGCAGGAAGGCGTCAACGGCAAGCATTTGGTCGGCTATCTGGTTGCAGCGGATTCGGCGCTGAATCCGAATGAACGACTGGAGCGTATCAAGCAACGTCTGCGCGCAGAGTTGCCGGAATACATGGTGCCGCTGCACTGGTTGTGGCTCGACAAGCTGCCGCTCAACGCCAACGGCAAACTCGATCGCAAGGCCTTGCCGGCACTGGAGATTGGCCAGTTGCAAAGCCAGGACTATCAGGCGCCGCGCAACGAGCTGGAGCAGACCCTGGCCGATATTTGGGCCGAGGTGTTGAAGGTCGAGAAGGTCGGCGTGCGTGACAACTTCTTCGAGCTCGGCGGGCATTCGCTGCTGGCCACACAGATCGCCTCGCGGGTGCAAAAAACCCTGCAACGCAACGTGCCGCTGCGGGCGATGTTCGAGTGCAGCACGGTGGCGGAGCTGGCCGAGTACATCGAGGGGTTGGCGGCGAGCGACATTACCGAGGAAAAGGTGGATCGGTTGAATGACCTGATGGCGGCGTTGGAGGGGCTGTAATTCTTTAGCGTTTGTGAAGGCCCCTTCGCGAGCAAGCCCGCTCCCACATGGGGCTTGCGAATACAGATCCAGTGTGGGAGCGGGCTTGCTCGCGAAAGGGCCAGTGCAAACACCACATAAGGTTCGGGTTGACTGCCGATCGCCACCGGCTCAGTCTTCCTGTGCTTTTTTAATGGATATTATTTCACCAGGGAGACAGTCGATGCCCTTCGTAACGGTTGACGGACAAGCGCTTCACTACATAGATCAAGGCACAGGCCCTGCGGTACTGCTGGCCGGCAGTTACCTGTGGGATCAGGCTATGTGGGTGCCGCAGATTACGGCGCTGTCGCAGCACTATCGGGTCATCGCCCTGGACCTGTGGGGCCATGGCCAATCCGGGCGGATGCCCGAATGCACAAACTCGCTGGATGACGTGGCACGCCAGGCCCTGGCATTGCTCGATCATCTGGACATCCATAAGGTCACGCTGGTCGGTCTTTCGGTCGGTGCCATGTGGGGCGTTCGACTGGCGCTGTCAGCACCGCAGCGGCTCAACGGTCTGGTGCTGATGGACACCTACGTCGGCGTCGAGCCGGAACCGACTCGCCAATACTATTTCTCGCTGTTCAAGCAGATCGAAGACAGCGGTGTGATCTCACCGCAGTTGCTCGACATCGTGGTGCCGATCTTTTTCCGGCCCGGCATCGATCCGCAATCGGCGCTGTATCAGGATTTCCGCGCCAGACTGGCTGCGCTGCCGGCCGACCGCTTACGTGAAAGCATCGTGCCAATGGGGCGGATTACCTTTGGTCGTGATGATCTGTTGCCGCGCCTGGGTGAACTGAACCCTGAAACCACGCTGTTGATGTGCGGCGATCAGGACAAACCGCGACCGCCGTCGGAAACCAGAGAAATGGCCGAGTTGATTGGTTGCCCGTATGTGCTGGTGCCGGAGGCTGGGCATATCTCCAATCTGGAGAATCCGCAGTTCGTTACAGATGCACTGCTGAAGTTTCTAGGCGGGAGAAATTAGCCGATTTTGATGGCCTCATCGCGAGCAGGCTCGCTCCCACAGGTGACCGCATATCCCTGTGGGAGCGAGCCTGCTCGCGATGGGGGCGGTGGGATTACTTCGGCCCCAAAATCTTCACCAATTTATCCGGCGACGGCGCACCTTGCTGCTGTTGCAGCTGGCCCTTGTCATCCATGTAGAAAATCGCTGGAGTGGCGGCCAGTTCCAGGTCTTCCATCAACTGCATGTTCGCCGCGAGTTTCGCCTGAATCGCCGGCGGCACATCTTTCAGGGCTTTGAGCGAGCTGTCCTTGCCGGATTTTTCGTGGTCTGCCAACGCTTTTTGCGGGTCTTTGGCAGCCAGCAGCGCGGCGGATTTACCCGGGCTGTCTTCGCGAATGATGCCGACCATGATGTGCCGCAACTGCACCTTGCCGGCCTTGACCCACGGCCGCGCCTGTTCCCAGAACATGTTGCAGTACGGGCAATTCGGGTCACTGAACAGATAGACGATTCGCGGTGCATCCTTGTTGCCGTCACCGATCCAGTTGCTCGCTTCCATCTTGCCCCAGACTTCCTTGGCCATTGGCGCGTAGACCAGTTTCTGCAACGGCGCGCTGCTCATGTCATTGCCTTCGGCGTCGTACAAATTGCCCAGCAGTACATGTTTGCCGTCCGGGGTCAGGTACAGCGCCATGCCGCGGTTCTGGTACTGCGCTGCATAACCGCGCAGGCCGTCGGGGGCGTCGAAGGTGCCGACGATTTTGGCGCCCTTGGCTTCGATCTTCTTGATCGCTTCAGGCAATTCTTCGGCCTGTACCGACGGCAAGTGCAGCAGGGCGGCACCCAGGGTTAACGTCAGCAGGTGGCGGAGGCGGAGCATGGCAATTTCCTTGAAGGCGTGGCCGGGATGGCCGGGTTCGGGGTGTCGAAGTTTTCCAGGGCGCGGGCCAGGCTGGCTTCAGAGAGCTCGCCCAGATGGCTGCCCAGCAGGTGCCCGTCGGGGCTATAGAACAGCGTAGTCGGCAATGCCATGGAACCCACGGCCTGACCCAAGCGACCGCGGCCATCGAACAGCACGTTAGTCAGGCTCAGGCCCTGGGTTTCGAGGAAGGTGGCGACGCTCTGCATGCTTTCGGCCTGGTTGACGAACAGGAAGGTCAGGTCCGGGCGTTGCAACTGGGCATTTTCCAGTACCGGCATTTCCCGGCGGCATGGCGGGCACCAGGTGGCCCAAAGATTGATGACCAGCGGGCCGCCCTGGTAATCGCTGAGTTGCACCGTTTGGCCGGCGGCATTGCGCAGGGTGATCGGCGGCAGGCGCGTGCCTTGTTCGTAAATATTCAGGGAGAAGGTTGCCAGCAGCCAGAATGCCAGACCGCAGGCCACGCCAAAGCCCAACGGCTTGCGCAGGCCCGGGCGACGCCAGCCTCGATACGCGGCGGCAAGCAACAGCACGACCACCCCGGGCCAGGCAAGAAAACCACCGTCGCGCAGGTCGATGATCTGCCACGGATCGTTGCGATACTGCGCCCAGTAGGCAATCACGAAACCGACCCGGGCCGCCAGCAGGCCCAGCAGGAACAGGCTGAACAGCACCGACTCCGGGTTCTCGCCACCACGCTTAGCCACCCGCCAGCCGACAAAAGTCGCCAGTGCCAGGGCACTGATCAGCAGCAGGTGATTAAGCGCGATGGCAAAGGTGCCGAGGGTAAAGGTCAGCATTAACGGGCGTCTCGGGTGGTGGTCCAGCGTTGCAGGAAGGTGCCGGCATCGACCTCACCGGTGATGCGCTGGCTGCGGCGCTCTTCGCCGTCGGGGCCGATCCACAACAGGCTTGGCGGCCCCGGCACTTTATAACGGCCGAGCAGTTCGCGGCTGGCGGCATTGTCGGCGGTGACGTCCAGCCGTAGCAAGCGTACATCGCTGAGTGCTTGCAGGACCTGCGCTTTGCCAAAGACCTGTTTTTCCATGACTTTGCACGCCACACACCAGTCGGCGTAGTAGTCCAGCAGCACCCATTGGCCTTGAGCCCGAGCGACATCCAGCTCCCGTTGCAGTGCGGCTGGCTCCTTGATTGTGATGAAGGCGTCGTGACTGACAGGGCTTGCGCCGGTGCCGTCACGGCTGATGCTATAGACCTGCAGCGGCTGGTACGGGTCGTCACTGCCACCGGCGGCACCCACCACCAGCAGACTGCCCCACAGCCCCAACAGCAATGAACTGGCACCGAACAGATGGGCGACGCGGCCAAACCCCTGCGACTGCTTCCAGGCGCTGTAGGCGGCGATCAGCAGCAAGGCTCCGCACAAGCCGAGCCACAGCGATTCATCCAGTACCGGGCGCAGCATCAGCAGCGCAGTAGCGAGGAACAGGAAGCCGAACACGCCTTTGAGCAGGTTCATCCAGGCGCCGGGTTTGGGCAGGAAACGATTGCCGACGGTCACCAGCAATAGCAGCGGTATACCGATGCCGATGCCCATCGCGAACAGAATCAGCCCGCCGTGCAGCGCATTGCCGCTCTGGGCGATATAGAGCAGGGCGCCGGCCAATGGGGCGGTCATGCACGGTCCCACCAGCAGGCCGGACAAGGCTCCCAGCAAACCGGCACCGATCAGGTTGCCACCGCGCTGATTGCGCGAAACATGTTCCAGTCGATCACGCACCGCTACCGGTAATTGCAGCTCGAAGAAACCGAACATCGGCAAGGCCAGCAGCACGAAAATCGCGGCAAAACTGCCGAGCAACCAAGGGTTTTGCAGCAACGCCTGAAGGTTCGCACCGAGCAATGCCGCCAGCACGCCCATCGCCGCATACACCAGTGCCATGCTGATCACGTAGCTGCCGGCCAGTGCAAAACCGCGCTTGGGCGTGGCGCCACTGCCAACGATCAACCCCGCCAGAATCGGCAACATCGGCAACGAGCACGGCGTGAACGCCAGCAGCAGGCCCAAGCCGAAGAACACCAGCAGGCTCCAGCCCAGCGCCCGTTGTTGCAGGTCGCTGGCCAAGGCTTGATCCGGTGCCTCATTTAAAAGGCTCGGCATTGTGGTGTTGCCTAAATACACCACTTGAGTGTGGGGCGGATAACACAACCCGGCATCGGCACAGCCCTGGAAACCCACCTTGATCTGGCCGCTGGCACCCGCCGGGATCTTCAGTTCCAGGCCTTGGCGATAAACCTGCTGTTCACCGAAAAACTCATCGCTGTGAGCTTCACCTTCAGGCAACACCGGTTTGTACTGCGCAGGCAAATCGTCGAACTTCAGGCGTTTTTGGTACAGGTAGTAACCGTCGGCAATCTGCCAGAACAATTGCGTTTCACCGGACGCCAGGCGCTCGGAGGTGAAGATGAACGCTTTTTCGATGGGTAGAAAGTCGGGTTTTCTGTCGAATGGATTGTTCCCCGGCTGCGCCTGAGCAAGGCTGGCGAACAGCCAGAGAAGAAAAACAAGAAAACCGCGCATCGACAAAGCCTTAAACATTGCAATTGCCGAGCACGATGATGGCTGCCGATTAACCCGGTGTTAACGAGCAGGACATGATTATTAGTCAGGCTGATTCGCGCTGAAATCCAGGATTCACAGCGCGAATCATCCTTAATGGCTTACTGAAGATCGCTGTAGGTCAATCTGAATTCCGACAGTGGGGGATGCGTACGCTTCCACTCCTGCGCAAATGCCTTGCCGGCTTCTATGTCTTCTTTGGACATGTCCTGCGCAATGATTGAAAGATTGTTTAACGCGGTGTTATAGCGCGGGGATTCCCGAGAGGTATCGAGCACCAGCCAAATGAGGCCGTAACTTTTGATCAGGTTCTTCTCGAAGCCATATTCGGTATCAATGCCATTCTCATCCTCATAGACGCCACCCAACCCATAGCCGTACTCGAGCACCGCGTTTACATCGTTCAATTGCGCCCTTTTGATCAGCCACTCTCTCCTGGCGGGAAGATCATGGCTAATGGGTGGGCGATTGCTGTACCAGTGCATCGCTCGGGAGAACCCCGCCTCGGCCGCACGTTTGAGCCAACGGTCGATAGTGGACCTGCGTTCAATCGCATCCGGAATGAGGGTGTGGTCCTTGTCATACACGATGGCGAGTATGTATTGCCCTTCCAGAAAACCTGCTTCAGCCGATTTTTTCAGCCAGGCGATATCCTTGGTTATTTCATAAAGTTGAAGCATGGCTTCGCCATCGCCGCTGTCGGCACGCCCTTGCGCAAGTGTTTTGGCTTGCTCAAGGGACGCGTCATCGGCCAATCGCAGCAGGGCGTAGACGTCGCCCTGAGCTGCTGCCAGGGCGTACCAATCTCTGTCGGCGTGGGTTTTATCCTCTTTCTTGAGGTTGTTTTCCCGGCGCCTGATGACTTCTGCGAGTGCGTACTGCGATTTACGATCCCCAGCGGTGGCGGCAATGGTCAGATAAGCCTCCGAATCCCGGTATTCCCCCAGGTTGTAGAGCTCCAGCCCCTTTTTTCTGGCGGTTTCTTGCTCATTGGTCAACCGGGCAATCAGCGAACTCAATGTGTTGAGCAAGCTGAACAGCGTCGACAAAGCGGATGAGTGTGTATACATAGTCAATACCTGTGTGAGTGGACAATTGGGGTGGTACGCACACAGGTTATTCAGGTGAGAAGGAGGACGTGCGTTACATATATATATGACGCGCGGGGAAGCACCTGTCTGGAGAAAAGACAGCGGTCCCCCGGCCCAAGGCATGATCCTCCCAGGCAGCGGAATCCGATGCCGTCTCAGTCTTGTATCAACCCTGGCCAGGATTCGTCATCTATTATTGTCGGTCCTGTCTCTGCCCTGTTGTCCTTTATGTTGTATCTGATGTATCTGTTGTTGGTCAGAAAGATATAGAAATAACTGTCGAAAAGCGGGGCGTCGTTTTGCACGGCTGTTATGATTCGGTTTTTGTAAGGTCCCAATCCGGGCCAGGAGTCAGGTGTGATGGGTTTTATTGATGTTTTTTGTGTTCTGTAATTGAAGTTGATGTAGTGTCCATCATTCGTCAAAAACTTGAATAGATATTTGAAGCCGAATATTTCCCACCATGTGCCGGCCACGATGCGGTCGAAATAAGGAAGTAGCGAGTGCCACAACGAATCTTCAAGTCGATAGGTTCCGGTTACTTTGTCGTAATCCTGGTCGTACTTACAGACCATTGGAGTGCCATTGGCATAATAGAACAGCCATAAAATGTCATCACCTCCGTTCGGGTAGCCCCCAACCCCAGTGACTGTAAAGCCGAAACGCAGATCTTTGACGTGAGCGTGAAAGCTTCCCCAGTTATCGGCTGTTATCTCGGCAGGATATCCCTCGTCAACCTTGTTCTCGCCAAGATCAAATCTGGAATATGTATTGCTGTCTTTGAAGAAGAAGTAAATTTTATCTTTTCCTGCGCGCCAATCGACGGCAACAAAATTCTTGAGTGTCGGCATGATCTGATTCCTTTCAGTTGACTGAAGAGTGTTTTAGTAAGTAATGGCATCTCTTTGAACACTGTTAATGTCGGAGTTAGACTATCGTCAGATATTGATCTTTGATATGGCTTTTTATGGGTTGATTGTTTCGGTTTGAGACTGATATGTTTCATGTCAACTAAGTGGGGGGTGTCAAAATGATCAAGGCGATCATCAAATACCCATCTGGTACGCTGCACGACCACTGAACGAAAGGCCTGCTTCTCGTCGGCCGTGGGGCTTGCCATAATTGCGGCTTAATCCACATCTGTTTGACTCGCGTTTTTGCTCATGGAGCTCCCATGCACGTACTGGTTTGCGAAGACGATGAGCTGATTGCCAGCGGCATTGTTGCCGGCCTCACGGCCCAGGGCCTGACGGTGGAACACGTGGCCACCGCGTCCGCCGCCCGGGCGATGCTCAAGGTGGCCGAGTTCGACGTCATGGTGCTCGATCTCGGCCTGCCGGACGAAGATGGCCTCAAGTTGTTGCAGCAGTTGCGTCACCATGGCCTCGAAATCCCGGTGCTGATCCTCACTGCGCGGGATTCGGTCACCGACCGGGTCGACGGTCTGCAAGCCGGTGCCGATGACTACTTGCTCAAACCGTTTGACCTGCGCGAACTCGCCGCCCGTCTGCATACGCTGTTGCGACGGGTGGCGGGTCGCAGCGTCAACCTGATTGAACATGGTCGTTTGACCTACGACCCGAGCAGCCGAGAAACCCTGCTCGGCGGCCGCCCCGTCGATTTGTCGCGCCGTGAACAATCGCTGTTGCAAGCTTTGCTGCATAACCGTGGCCGGGTGTTGTCCACCGAGCAACTCAAGGACAGTGTCTACGGTTTCAATGACGAACTGGAAAGCAACGCCCTTAACGTCCATATCCATCACCTGCGGCGCAAACTCGGCAACGGCATCGTCGAGACCGTGCGTGGCCTGGGCTATCGCCTGGGGCCGGCCGATGGCGCAGAGCAATCGAAGTGATGAGTCTGCGTTTGCGCCTGAGCCTGACCCTCGGCGCCGCGTTTGCGCTGATCTGGGCCCTGGCCGCCGCCTGGATGCTCAGTGATCTGCGCAACCAGATGATGTTTTCCTTGGACCAGCGGCTGGTGGCGTCGGCGCGGATGGTGGCCGGGCTGCTGGAGCAACTGCCGGCGTTGCCGAGCAAGGGCGAGGGGACCCATTTCAGCGCTGAACAGCTGAGCATCCCTGGCGGCATGGCCTGTCAGGTCAGCTCTTTGCGCGGCGAAATCCTGGCGCGCAGCCACAGCAGCCCCGAACAAACCCTGGAAGCCGAAAAAATGGGCTTCCATGATCAAATGATCGACGGCGCACCCTGGCGCAGCTTCACCCTGGCGCGCGGTGATGTGCGCATTACCACTGCCGACCGGCAAATCGAGCGCGAAGCGCTGAACATGTCCATCCTGCTGGCGGCCTCGGTACCGGTCGGCGTGGCGCTGCTCGGCTGCCTGTGTCTGTTGTGGCTCGGCATCGGTCAGGGGCTGGCACCGCTCAATCGTATGCGCGATGCGCTGATGCGACGCAGTGCCGATTCCCTGGAACCGTTGCAAATCCAGCCGTTGCCCAGCGAACTGCAACCGCTGCTGGAAACCCAGAATCAGTTGTTCCTGCGTATTGGCAAGACCATCGAGCGCGAGCGGCGCCTGACCGGTGATGCCGCGCATGAATTGCGCAGCCCGCTGACCGCGATCAAAACCCACCTGCAAGTGGCGCGCATGACTGAAGGCAGTGCACGGGATCAGTCCCTGGCGCGGGCTGAAGAGGGCGCTGACCGACTTCACCGCACGCTTGAACAATTGCTGCTGCTGGCGCGCGTCGAGGGCAGTCTGTCGTTCGATGATGGCGTGCAATGCAGCGCCGAACAGGTGGCGAAACTGGCGATTCAGGATGCGGCCAGCGGTGATCGTCAGCGGATCCAGTTTCGGTTGCCGGCCACATTCTCCGATGCGCCGCTGCAAATGCCTGCGGTGCTGTCGATTGCCGCATTGCGCAACCTGCTCGACAACGCCCTGCGCCATACCCCAGGAAATGGGGCCGTGGAGCTGAGCCTGGAAACCACCAACAATCGCGTGCGCTTTTTGGTCCGCGACCACGGCCCGGGGATTGCCGAAGATGACCTGCAACACCTGACCCAACGCTTCTGGCGCAACGGCCAGAGCACCGGTTGCGGCCTCGGCCTGGCGATTGTCCAGGCCATCGTCCAGCGTTGCGGCTGCACCCTGCATTTCGACAGTCGCCCGGATGGCTTGCGGGTCGAGCTGACAATGCCTCTGCAACCGGTCTGACAGGCCACCGCAGAGCAAATGTGAGAGCGGGCTTGCTCGCGAAGGCGGACTATCAGCCAACATCATTTTTGAACGTGAAATCGCTTTCGCGGGCAAGCCCGCTCCCACAGTGGATATGTGTGATCACAGGATCCATGACTCCTGAATCAAGATATCTGGTCTGTGTCGCACACCAAATGTAACGTCTCTCCATTAGCCACCCGACCCCCACAGCGCTATCGTCCCTGGCAGCTTTGACTCAATGGATTGAGGTAACAGCGCCATGGATGCATCGATACACATCTGCAAGGCAACGCCTGCCGACGCCGGGATCATCAGCCGCATCGTCGAGCGCTCCATTCGCGTCGGCTGCGCGCTGGACCATCGCAACGATCCGCGAACCGTCGCCACCTGGACTCACAACAAAACCATCGAACACGTGCAACCCTGGCTGGCCGACTCGCGCTTGTACCTGAACATCGCCCTGTTGCAGGACAAACCGATCGGCGTCGCCATGGCGGCGATCAGCGGCAAGATCGCGTTCTGCTATGTACAGCCGGAATGGTTTCGACGAGGCGCCGGACAAGCGCTGGTGCATGATCTCGAAACCTGGTTGATCGCTCAGGGTTTGCCTCACGCGCGGCTCAACAGCACCCGTACCGGTGAGGCGTTTTACCACCGTCTGGGTTACCGGGCTTGCGCTGAAACCTTCACCGTGGCGGGACTCCACGCCATTCCCATGCACAAGGCGCTGTCACCACCTTCATAGAAAGCTGATCGAGGGTCTAAATCCTTGAGGTCCTGATGCGTTTCCAGAACAGGAAAACCTGCAAGTGCGCCCCGTGACCGGAACGCGCACCTGCCCGGTGTGCAGTTTTGGTCACTATCAACAGCGTATTGAGGGATCGAGAGATGTCAGTCGCTATCAGCCTTATCGAAGATCAGCCTGCCCGGATCGTTCCGACGCCTGCCGAGACGCTTTATCAGTTCAACGAATCGCCATTGCTGGCTCGTCAAAGCCGGCAGGAGTCGAACGCTCGCAGCTATCCGCGGCGCATTCCCCTGGCACTCAAGCGTGCCAAGGGCATTTATGTCGAGGATGTAGAAGGCCGCAGTTTCATTGATTGCCTGGCCGGTGCGGGGACTCTGGCTTTGGGACACAACCACCCGGTGGTGATCGAAGCGATCCAGCAAGTGCTGACCGATGAACTGCCGCTGCACACACTCGACCTCACCACGCCGGTCAAGGATCAGTTTGTTCAGGACCTGTTCGGTCTGTTGCCGCCGGCATTGGCCGCTGAAGCGAAGATTCAGTTCTGCGGCCCCACCGGCACCGATGCGGTAGAAGCCGCGCTGAAACTGGTGCGCATCGCCACCGGACGCAGCACGGTTTTGTCGTTCCAGGGCGCTTATCACGGCATGAGCCAGGGCGCGCTGAGCCTGATGGGCAGTCTGGGGCCGAAGAAACCGTTGGGTGCGTTGCTCAGCAGTGGCGTGCAGTTCATGCCGTATCCCTACGATTACCGTTGCCCGTTCGGGCTCGGCGGCGAGCAGGGGGTGCAGGTCAACCTGAGTTACCTGGAAAACCTGCTGAATGATCCGGAGGCCGGCGTGCAATTGCCCGCTGCGGTGATCGTCGAAGCGGTGCAGGGCGAGGGAGGGGTGATTCCGGCCGATCTCGACTGGCTGCGCGGCTTGCGACGCATCACCGAAAAGGCCGGCGTAGCGCTGATCGTCGATGAAATCCAGAGCGGTTTTGCCCGCACCGGCAAGATGTTCGCCTTCGAGCACGCCGGGATCATTCCGGACGTGGTGGTGATGTCCAAAGCCATCGGCGGCAGCCTGCCGCTGGCGGTGGTGGTCTATCGCGACTGGCTCGACACCTGGCTGCCGGGCGCCCATGCCGGGACCTTCCGCGGTAATCAGATGGCAATGGCCGCAGGGTCTGCGGTGATGCGCTACCTGACAGAGCACAAGGTTTGCGAGCACGCCGCCGCCATGGGCGAACGCTTGAGTGAACACCTGCACATCCTGCAACGGGACTTCCCGCAACTGGGCGATATCCGCGGACGGGGCTTGATGCTGGGCGTTGAGCTGGTCGACCCGACCGGCGCGCCGGACGCTCAAGGGCATCCACCGATATTCGCTCGTCTGGCGCCGTTGGTGCAGCGCGAATGCCTCAAACGCGGATTGATCCTCGAGCTGGGCGGGCGTCACGGCGGTGTCGTGCGTTTCCTGCCACCGTTGGTGATCACAGCAGCAGAAATCGATCGGGTGGCCGACATTTTCGGCAGGGCCATGGCCGCAGCCACCGCCAGCCTTTAAATTTTTTGGTGCCTTGAACGTTCCTTCTACATAACGGCTGCGCACGGCGTGCAGCCCACCCTACAACGATGGAGAGACAGCATGACGTCAGTATTCGACCGCGAGGACATCCTCTTTCAGGTCGTGGTCAACCACGAAGAGCAATACTCGATCTGGCCCGACTACAAAGCCGTGCCACAAGGCTGGCGCACCGTGGGCAAGAGCGGCCTGAAAAAGGAATGCCTGGCCTACATCGAAGAGGTCTGGACCGACATGCGTCCACTGAGCCTGCGCCAGAAAATGGAAGAACAGGCGGCTGTGGCTCACTGAGTCACCGCGCAAAAAGAAGCCCGCTGATCTTATCGGTTCAGCGGGCTTTTTCTTGGTCTGGATTCCGTGTTGCCTGTCAGGCCGCCTTCGCGAGCAAGCCCGCTCCCACAGTGGATTTGTGTCGATCACAGAATCTGCGATCACCACTGCTCAAATGTGGGAGCGGGCTTGCTCGCGAAGAACGATTACACGGTGCAACTGACGTTACGCGCCGTTTAACCCTTTGATCACTAAACCCACATTCCCTTCCAATTCGGCCACCGGGTCCACCGCATCGACACTCAACACCACTAACCGACTACCCGCTTCGGCAATCACTGCTTTCACCGCGTCCGGCGGCTGGCGATGATGCAGCACCACCGCCACATCATTGTTTTTGAGCGTTGCGCCCAATTGCGTCAGCGCCTGCGGCGTCCACTCGGCATCCGGCCGTGCATCCAGGCCGATCAGCTCTAGGTTGAGGCCGCCAATCAGGTAGCCGAAATGATCGCTCAGGCTCATCACACTCAAGTTGTCGGCATTGGCCAAGCGTGATTCGCTGTCAGCGCTAAGCTTGAGCAGGCGCTGTTTGAGTGCTGCCAGGTTGGCGTCTATCTTCGGTTTGGCCGCTGGCGCCAGGCGCACCAGGTCTGCCGCCATCACATCCGCCATCCGGCCCATGTTGTTGCTGGCCAACCAAGGCTGACTGTTCAAGCCGTCGATCTTGCTGCCAGGCTGTACGGCGATGCCGGGCAGGGCGCCATCCACCGGACGGGCGGCGTCGATTTCAATGATGCGGATATTGCTGCGACGGGCGTTCGGGTACAGCGGATCATCCGGCCATAGCGAACGCAGGCCGATGACCGCATCGGCGTCGATCGCCAGCTTATTGAGCGCTTGAGCGCCACGGCCGGTGAAATATGCGGTCTGCCGACTGCCGGGCAGGTTGGCCGGCGCGGCGCGCTCAAGGCTGACATCGGTGCCCTCCAGCAGCAGGGCACCCAGACCGTAGGTCACAGGCAACGCCGCCAGCACCAGCACTTTGTGCGTTGAAGTCGAGGCGAAGAGCGCGGTGTTACCGACACCGTGATTGGCCAACAGACGCATCGGTTCGAAGGTGTCGGTGGCGGATGCGTTGAACGAGGCTGGCCCACACAAGGTCAGCGCCAGGGTCAATTGACGCAGAGAAAAAGACATTTATCCGAGGTTCCCTTTCAGACTTGGAACGATGCCACGAGCAATCGCGGCCAGGGCGAAGGCGATACCGGCCACCAGAATGATCGCGGCACCGGACGGGATAGGCAGGTCAACGACAATCGGCGCGAGAATTCCGCACAGCGTGCTGACCGTGGCGATCAGCACCGAACACCAGAAAAAACCCTTCAGCGACTGACTGAGCAATCGTGCGGCCGCCGCTGGAATCACCAACAGTGCGCCGACCAGAATCGCCCCGATGACTTTCACCGCCGCCACCGTGATCAGGGTCACCAGAATCACGAACAGATAATCCAGAGTCTTCACCGCCACACCGCGTACCGCCGCCAGCTGCGGATTGAAACTGGCGAGCATGATGCGGTTGTACAGCGGCAGGGCCAGCGCCATCACCAGCGAACCAACAATGGCCAACACCAGCAGGTCATTGCCGTTGACTGTCAGCACTGAACCGAACAGCACGTTTTCCAGGATGTGCACATTGATCTTGCCCGCCAGAATCAATAACAGGCTGGCGCCCAACGCCAACGACACAGAAAGGAACACACCGATCAAAGTATCCGGCGCCAGCCCCGTACGGTTGCGTAAATAGTTGAGCAAAATGCCGAACAACAGGCAGTAACCGAACAGGCTGCCATAAGGCCCGGTGTAGGGCTCGCCGAGCAGAATGCCAATGGCCACACCGGTTAGCGCCGCGTGGCCCACGGCTTCGGAGAAGAATGCGAAACGCTTGACCACCACCAGCGTACCCAAACCGCCCAACACCGGGCCGATCAACAGCCCGGCGAGCAGCGCGTTGACCACAAATCCATAGGCCAGCGCTTCCGGCAGGTAACCCGACGAGGCCCAACCCTGGACCATCAAACGAAAGGCTTCGTAACTCATCAGGCAGCGCTCCGGGGATGGGTCGAGAACAAGGTCAGCAGTCGCTCCGGGGTCAGTGCCTGTTTCGGCGTGGCATCGAACAGCACCCGGCGATTGAGCCCGGTGACCCGGTCCGCCAGTCGCCCGACCGCTTCCAGATCATGCTCGATCCACAGCACGGTGATGCCGCTCTGGCGCCAGTCGCCCAGTAGTCGTTCGAACACTTGAATGCCGGCCTCATCGAGGGCCGACATCGGTTCGTCGAGCACCAGCAATTGCGGCGCCGGAATCAGCCCTTGGGCCAACAAAACGCGCTGGCGCTCACCGCCGGACAATGCGCCCATGCGCCGCTTGCGTTTGTCCTGCATGCCGACCCGTTCCAGTGCTTCGCCGATGGCCGCCGCGTAGTGCTTGCTCAACCCGAGAAACGCCGGGCGCCGCTGGCACATGGCGGCCATGAAGTCATCGACAGTCATCGGTAAACCGCGATCGAATTCCAGCGCCTGAGGCACGTAGCCGATGGTCCCCGGTTCGCCAGGCCATTGCAGGCTCAAGCGACCCTGATGCGGCATCTGCCCGAGCAGGGTCTTGATCAGCGAGCTCTTGCCTCCACCGTTGGGGCCGACCAGTGCATGCACGCTGCCGGGCTGGACCTCAAAGGTCACCTTGTCGAGGATCGTCGTGCGACCCAGCGTGAGGCTGACCTCGGCGAAATCCAAGGTCGGCCCCGCTCCCACAGCGGATTCAGTGATGGTTTCTTGAGCCGTCATGCGCCGGACTCCTGAATCGCGCGGACCACGGTATTGAGGTTGCCGGTCATTTCTTTTTCGTACTTGTCGGCGGTGTATTCGCCATAGGAAATGTGCGACAGCGGATACAGCTTCACCCCGGATTCACGCTGGATGGTCTCGACGTAAGTGGACGGGAAATCCATCTCCGAGAAGATCACTTTGACGTCCAGTTCCCGCAGTTGATCGATGGTTTTTTTCAGCTGGCTGGGGCTCGGTTCGATGCCGTGGGCCGGCTCGACCACAGCAGTCACTTCCAGGCCAAACTCGCGCAGCAGATAGTCGTAGGCAGCATGGACGGTGGCCACCCGCAGCTCGGCGTTCGGCGCCTGGGTCAGTTTTGCCAGGGCGTCGGCGCGCATCTGCCGCAGGCGTTTGCCATAGGCGCGGGCGTTTTGTGTATAGGTTTTGGCATTGGCCGGGTCGAGCTTGCCCAGTTCCCGGGCGATGTTGTTGACCTGGGCAATGGAAGCGCTGATCGACAGGAATGTGTGCGGGTTGACCACCTTGCCGGCGCCCCGTGCAGCGACACCGGTGGCGGCCAGCAGGGGCACGTTTTCGTTGGCTTCGATCACCTTGATGTTCGGCGTTTCGCTGGCGGCGATCATGCGGTCGGCGAAGTCGTCATGGCCCACGCCGTTGAGCACGACCACGTCCAGCCCGCTGATGCGTTTGATGTCTTCGGCCCGTGGCTCGTAGGCATGCGGGTTGAAGCCGGCCGGGATCAGCGGCACCACTTCGGCCTTGTCGCCGACGATGTTGGCCACGTAACTGTAATAAGGATGCAGGGTGATGCCGATGCGCAGACGCTTGGCTTCGTCGGCGCTGGCCAAAGGTGTCAGCGAACAGGCAAACAGGCCGATCAGCAGCAGGCGCATAAAGGAATGACGTTGAGATGAACTAGGCATGGGAAAGCGGTCTTCTCTCGGGTGAAGGCGAGGGTTCAATGCCGATGCTGGCGGGTGACGCCGGCATCGAATTGCGCGACGATCTGCTGCCAGCCGGCGCCATTGAGCGCAGCGTCGGTGAGATCGTTCGGAACGGGGAGGGCGCTGCCGCGGTTGAGCCAGATGTCTGGCGCGGAGTCGTCTTCAGCGGTCAAACGCATCAAAAACGAGCCGGCGACGGTTGGGGTCTGGCTCTGGCCGAAATACGCCTTCGCGCCCAGCAACTGCCAGGCATGGCTGCCGCGGCTGACAGAACTGGCATCCTGGGCAAACGGCGCAAAGCCTTCATCGGCGAGGGTGGCGGGTGTGGGCAGTGCTTGCTGTTCCTGACGCAACAGATGAATTTCATCCAGCGTGACCCGCAGGTCGGCGTAAATACCTTGCTCGGAGGCGCTAAGGTCACGACGGGCATCCAGTTGATGGCTGCCAACGCTACTCACCTCCTGAGCCTCGCCGCGCCAAGCGACCACCGAGCCGGCAACCGCCAGGATCATCAGGCACAGCAGCAACACATAGAGGGTTTCATGGCCGGCGCCAGCCGGGCGGACGACGTGCGTGGTTGGTGTAGTCATGGGGCTTGGATGTCCGCTTGGTCGATCTCGACGACGTGGCCGGGACCGGCGTCGAACAGCACGTAGAACTCGGCGCCGGGCTTCTTGAACGTCAGGGTCGAATCGGCGCCGAGTTTGCCCGGCACCAGAATGGTTTCGTCGTAGCCGATCACGTCCAGGGTCACGCCCGGCGCGCCGCTGCCGTCGGAGAAACCGCCGGTGCACTGGATCTGTTCGGCATCGATGGCCTTGCATTCGCACATCGGGTTGTGAGCCAGGGCGCTGGTGCTGAAGGCGGCGCAGAACATCAATAGAACGGGGCGAAAAGCGTTGATCATGGTTTGCCTCCTTGTTTGTTCAGCCAGGCGAGGGTGGCCGGGGATGCCTGGCTCAGGGGGATGGACGCTTGATGCATGGCGCCGTCCCAGCCTTCCATGGTGATCCACAGTTCGGCGTCGGTTTTGGTCTTTTCGGGCACCGGCAGCATCGCGCCCATGCGGTATGGTGTACCGAAGAAAATCACCCCGGCGGCGCGCAGGCTGCGGGGTTTGCCGATGCGCAGGTAAGTCGCCTTGACCTCATCGCGACAGCGTTCGCACAGCGCTGCGTTGAAGCCTTTCATGTAGCCGGCGGGGCCGGTCAACAGGGGCGCTTCGTTGCGCAGTTCGGCCAGTTGCAGGCTCCAGGGGCCGACCTGGATTTCGCCGATTTCCCGCTCCCCCAGTCCGCTGTCACCGCGAAACAGCGAGGCGTCGGCAAAGTATTTGGGCATGAAGCCCAAAGGGATCAGCAGCAAGAAAATGTTGATGTGGAAGCGCCATTTGCGCCAAAGAAGGCTCGCACGCGAAGGCTGCGGTGCAGTGATCGTCTTGCTCACAGGTTGCCCTCCGGAGTCTGGCGGTTCATGACCGTTTGCGGTCTCGACACCGGGCGCGGCGCCTTGTTGCTGCGCTTGAACGCATTGGCGGTGGCCAGGGCGGTGCGTTTGGTCCAGATCAGCAAGCCGCTGAGCACCATCATGCTCAGCAGCAAACCGAAGAAGAACCAGATCAGCTTGATCCAGATCCCGCCAAAGTCACCGGTGTGCAACGGACGCATCGACTCGGTCACGAATTCCAGGCTGGAGCGATCGGACAGCAGCCGTGTGCTGGCAATATCGCCGTTGTACGGGTTGACCTCGGCCGTTTGGTACATCAGGGGATACCAGCTACGACCGCCCACGGACAGATGGCTGTAAGCGTTGCTCGGCAGGGTGACGAAACTGGCGTCAAGTCCAGGGATTTGCTCCTGAGCGACCTTGATCGCCTGTTCCAGGCTGATCATCGGGGCCGGCTTGCCGGTGGTGGTCAACGGCACGCTTTCACGCGAGACGACCGACACCACCGGTTCCGTGGTAATCGAAATCTGGTTGTCGAACAGAATCGCCTTGATCAGGAACCAGACACCGGTGATCGAGATCACCGCAATGAACCAGATCGACCAGATGCCGCTGAGCCGATGAAAGTCGCCCCAGAAAATCCGCGCGCCATGGCGAATGCGCAGGGTCGGTCGAAAGAAGCCTTTCCAGAACCGTTTGTAGACCACCAACCCGGTCACCAGCGACGCCAGCATCGGCAGCCCGAGGAACGACACCAGATACCAGCCCCAGCTGTAGCCGTTGGTGAACGGCACCAGCCACCAGCCATGCAGTGCGCGGGTGAATGCCTTGAAATTGAATTGTGGAGCGGTGCCCTGAATCACCCCGCTATAGGGGTTCACATAGACCGTCACCGAGCGGCCGTCCGGGTAACTGACGTCCACGTCGAGGGCGAAATGCGACTCGTCGGGGCGACTGATGCCCTGGACCAGCGTCTGGGGTTCGGCCTGTTTGATGGCGGCGACAATCTGGTCATAGTTGAGCAGCGGCGCGTCGTCTGAAGGCGCGCTGGCGCGCATTTGCGGGTTGGCCAGCCAGACGATTTCCTGACTGACCACCGCCAGCGTGCCGGTCACACAGACGATCAATACAAAAAACCAGATGGGCAGCGCCAGCCAGCTATGGACCAGAAACCAGAGTTTTGAGCGGGATTTCTTCGACATGATTAAAGGTCTTGTTTCGATGAGAGGACTACTGCTGTGGGCTTCCCAGCGGTGCGGTCCATGAAAAGTCCGGCCGTGGCTTTTGCCTACGCGACCGACTGCATCTAAATAAGACGTATGAGCATCGGAAATCCCGAAAGGGGATATGAAAGTAAATGTTTCGTGTTGCTGGCTGGACGGGGGGCGGGTTTATTTGCGAAAAGGTCTGACAGTCAAATTGGATGTTGAAGGTGATGGCCTCTTCGCGAGCAAGCCCGCTCCCACATTGGATTGGTGTCGAACACACATTATGTGTACGCAGCCGATCAACTGTGGGAGCGGGCTTGCTCGCGAAGAGGCCCGAACATTCACTGGAAAACTCAACCCTGCTTAAACATCTCCTTCGCCCGCTGTTCGATCTGCTCCTGAGTCAGATCCTCCTTGCGCGTGGCCAGAAACCATAGATGCCCGTAGGGATCTTTCAAAGTCCCCGAACGGTCGCCATAAAACTGATCCTTGACCTCGGACACCTGCGTGGCACCGGCATCGATGGCCTGTTTAAAGGACTTGTCCACATCGTTCACATACAGATGCAGCCCCACGGACGGCGACTTGTCCGGGTTGCTCAATGGGCCCTGGTCGCAGGGTGTGCCAAGCATGATCGGGCAGTCACCAATACGCAGCTCAGCGTGCCCGATGCCGCCATCGGGCATGGCCAGGCGCATGACTTCGGTGGCGCCAAAGGCCTTCTTGTAGAAGTCGATGGCTTCGGCAGCTTTCTGAATGCCTAGATAAGGGGTGATGCTGTGATAACCCTCTGGAATAGGTTTTACGCTCATGACGGTTCTCCTTTTGTTGTGGGGTTAAGGTGTTCCTTCGCCGATTTCCGGTCGAATAACTATAGGTCAGCCCTTTTCCCGCAACCGAGTGCCCGACGAGCAGTTGCCGAAGGCTGCGATCTTTTGATCCGATACCCACTATCGAGAGCGTTGATTTCTACCCTTCGAGCGGCACGGGTAGCCTGTGTTCATTGACCAAAACACAGATCTGCGGACGCCCGAAATGAAATCTCTGCTCGCCACTTTGTTGCTGCTCGCCATCTCCGTTCTCGCCGGATGTGCCAGCCATGTTTCACCGGAATTGAGGCCCTACACCGCTGAAGAAACCCGGGAACTGGCACTGGAGGCGCTGAATCGTCGTGGCTTGTCCTTCGACGAGTACCATGCGAAGAAAGCCGAATTGCTCGGCCAGCCGGCAAAATCGTTCAGTTTCGACAAACAAGGCGAGATGAACGCCGAACGCGCAGTACAGCTGCACGGCCGCCAAAGCTGAGTGACAACTGTACTGCTCGAACTTTCACGCAACTGTCCATGGGTTTCCCTCAAGGCGTGCGATAGGGTCAATACCTGACCCTGATGGACTGCCACCCATGACACTCTCGCTCGACCTGCTGCTGGGCTTTGCCCTGTTTGCCCTTGTCACCTCGATCACCCCCGGTCCGAACAACACCATGTTGCTGGCCTCTGGCGTGAATTTCGGCTTTCAGCGCACCATTCCCCACATGCTGGGCATCACTTGTGGCTTCTTCGTCCTGGTGGTCGCTGTCGGTTTCGGCCTGGGCACGGTGTTTCAAACCTATCCAATGCTTTACACCGTGTTGCGCTATGTCGGCGCGGCGTATTTGCTGTACCTGGCGTGGAAGATTGCTCATTCCGGGCCGGTAGCCGAGGGTGAACAGGGTGAGGGCAGGCCGATCAGTTATTTGGGGGCGGCAGCGTTTCAATGGGTCAACCCCAAGGCCTGGATCATGGCCATCGGTGCCATCAGCACCTACACGCCGATGCAGGGCTATTTCACCAATGTGATTGTGATTGCCGCGGTCTTCGCCTTGATCAACCTGCCAAGCGTCGGGGTGTGGGCCGGTTGCGGCACGCTGTTGCGCAATGTGCTGCGCGATCGCCGCTGGTTGCGGCTGTTCAACTGGGGTATGGCCTTATTGTTGGTGGCTTCGATGTATCCGTTATTGCTCGAAAGTTTTAGCTGACGCATTGCTTCATCCGGTGGCCCGATGCCTGTTAAGCTCGACTTCAGGAGCGTTCCTACGCACTTTTAAATGAAGTTGTTCTTCTTTAATGGCCTGCGATCAGGTATTGCTGTCGTTCTGAAAATTCGGCGTCGCTCATGAGGCGGCGCTTTGACATTTCCAGTGATGAGCTTCCTGATCCCGGAACACGCTCTGCGAGTCTTTTATGAATAAACGTCCGTTGTATTTCGACTACGCCGCCACCACGCCGGTGGATGAGCGGGTCATCAAGGTCATGGTCGAGTGTCTGGGTTTCACCGGTAACTTCGGCAATCCTGCGTCCAGTTCCCACGCCTTCGGCCAACAGGCCCGGCAATCGGTCGAGCAAGCACGGCGCCAGGTGGCCGAATTGGTGGGCGCCCTGGCGGAACAGATCGTCTGGACCTCCGGCGCCACCGAATCCAACAACCTTGCCCTCAAGGGCGTGGCCCAGGCCCGCGGTGTTTCCGGCGGCCACATCATCACCAGCCAGATCGAACACAAAGCGATTCTCGACACTGCAAAACAGTTGCAGGACGCAGGCGTTGCGGTGACGTATCTGGTACCCGATGCCGATGGCCTGATTACTCCACAAGCGGTCAGCGAAGCGATGCGTGAGGACACCTTTCTGGTGTCGTTGATGCTGGTCAATAACGAACTGGGCACCCTCAACGACATCCCGGCCATCGGCCAGGTGGTGCGTGATCGCGATGCGTTATTCCACGTTGATGCGGCTCAGGGCGCGGGCAAAGTGGCGATCGATCTGGCCCGGTGGCCGGTGGATTTGATGTCGTTCTCGGCGCACAAGGTCTACGGTCCCAAAGGCATCGGCGCGCTGTATGTCGGTCCTCGTGCTCAGCAGCGTCTGCAGGCGCAGATCCACGGCGGCGGTCACGAGGGCGGGTTGCGTTCCGGCACGCTGGCGACGCACCAGATTGCCGCAATGGGGGCAGCCTTCGCGTTGGCGGCGCAATTGTTCGATGAGGAGAAAACCACCATCGCGCGTCTGCGTGAACGCTTGCTCGAACCGCTGCTGAGCATTCCCGGGGTCCGCCTCAATGGCAGCCCGACCCAGCGCATTCCCCATACCCTGAGCCTGACTTTCAACGAAGGCGAGTTCAGTTCCGCGGCGTTGAGCACCTCGATCGCATTTTCCGCGACCTCGGCCTGTAATTCCGCCAGCAATGCGCCGTCCCATGTGCTGCTGGCCCTGGGGCATGACGCACGCTCGGCCAGTCGCACCATTCGCTTGAGCCTGGGGCGTTTCACCACCGAACAGGATATCGATCAAGCGGTACACCTGATTAAAGCAACTTGCGCCAGTGCTCCGGCATTCTGGGCGACAGGTCCTTAAGCGCCGACTCCGATCGGCACCGAATAATAATGATGAGTGGTTAGCAGGAGACACGATGAGTACACAGCCTTTGACCAATGGATTGGTACCCCAGCGCCTGGCGCAAACCCGCGAGCTGATGAGCCGGGAGGGCATTCATGCTCTGCTGGTGCCGTCAGCCGACCCGCACCTGTCGGAATACCTGCCGGGCTATTGGCAGGGACGGCAGTGGCTGTCGGGTTTCCATGGCTCGGTGGGCACGCTGATCGTTACGCCGGATTTTGCCGGTGTCTGGGCCGACAGCCGCTATTGGGAACAAGCGAGCAAGGAGCTCAAGGGCAGCGGCATCGAACTGGTCAAGCTGCAACCGGGTCAACCCGGCCCGCTCGATTGGCTGGCCGAGCAAACCCCAGAAGGCGGTGTCGTTGCAGTCGATGGCGCGGTAATGGCCGTGGCCTCCGCGCGTACTTTAAGCAGCAAACTCGAAGAGCGCGGCGCACGTCTGCGCACGGACATCGATCTGCTGAATGAAGTCTGGAGTGATCGTCCAAGTCTGCCGAATGAGCCGATCTATCAACACTTGCCGCCTCAGGCGACGGTCAGCCGTGGCGAAAAACTCGCCAAACTGCGTGAGGTGCTGAAAGAGCGCGGTGCCGACTGGCACTTCATCGCCACCCTCGATGACATCGCCTGGCTGTTCAACCTGCGCGGCGGCGATGTGTCGTTCAATCCAGTGTTCGTGTCCTTCGCCCTGATCAGCCAGCAGCAGGCCACCTTGTTCGTCGCCCTGAGCAAAGTGAGCGCCGAGCTGCGCGCCATTCTTGAACAGGACGGCGTGACCCTGCGCGATTACAGCGAAGTAACCGCCGCCTTGCGCGCCGTGCCGAGCGGCGAGAGCCTGCAAGTCGATCCGGCGCGGGTCACGGCCGGTCTGCTGGATAACCTGAGCAGCGGCGTGAAACTGCTCGAAGGCCTGAACCCCACCACTCTGGCCAAGTCGCAGAAAAGCCTGGCCGATGCCGAACACATTCGTCGAGCCATGGAGCAGGACGGCGCGGCGCTGTGCGAATTCTTCGCCTGGCTGGAAGCGGCTTGGGGGCGTGAGCGCATCACCGAACTGACCATCGACGAACACTTGACCGCGGCGCGTACCCGACGTCCGGATTACGTGTCGCTGAGCTTCAACACCATTGCCGCGTTCAACGCCAACGGAGCGATGCCGCACTACCACGCCACCGAAGAAGAACACGCGGTAATTGAGGGTGACGGCCTGTTGCTGATCGACTCCGGCGGCCAATACCTGGGCGGTACCACCGACATCACCCGAATGGTGCCGGTGGGGACGCCGACTGACGAGCAGAAGCGCGATTGCACCCGCGTACTCAAAGGCGTGATTGCGCTCTCCCGTGCACAGTTTCCACGAGGCATTCTGTCGCCGTTGCTGGACGCTATTGCCCGCGCGCCGATCTGGGCCGAAAGCGTCGACTACGGCCACGGCACCGGTCACGGCGTCGGCTATTTCCTCAATGTTCACGAAGGTCCGCAAGTCATCGCCTATCAGGCCGCGGCGGCACCGCAAACAGCGATGCAGCCAGGCATGATCACCTCCATCGAACCGGGTACTTACCGTCCGGGTCGCTGGGGGGTGCGGATCGAGAATCTGGTATTGAATCGTGAAGCAGGCAAGAGCGAATTCGGGGAGTTCCTGAAATTCGAAACCCTGACTCTGTGCCCGATCGACACCCGTTGCCTGGAACCGTCGCTGCTGACTGAAGACGAAAAGCAGTGGTTCAACGGTTATCACGCCGAAGTGCGTGAGCGCTTGAGTCCATTGCTCGATGGCGCGACCCTTGAGTGGTTGAACACCCGAACCGCGGCTATTTGAGCGGTTTGAGTCCAGGCGCTGTTTCCAGCGCCTGGCTCAGGTCATAGGCAGGCGCTGGTTATTGCGCACGCAGGGCTTCAAGAACGAAGTCCAGCCGATCCTGGCCGAAGAACAACTGATCACCGACAAACATGCTCGGCGCACCGAATACACCGCGTTGCACCGCTTCCTCAGTGTTTTCCTTGAGGGCGGCTTTGACGGTTTCATCGGCGGTCATTGCCAGCACCTCGTTTGGATCGAAACCGTTTTGCGTCAGCACGGCGGCAACAGTCGCAGGATCATCGAGGCTGCATCCCTCAACCCAAAGGGCGTGAAACAGGCAATCGATAAACGCCTGAAAGCGTTCGGGGTGGCGTAGTTGCATACCTGTGACAGCGCGCATCAGCATCAGGGTATTGATCGGGAAGTTCGGGTTGAACTTCAGCTGTACGCCATAACGTTTGGCATAGCGGTCCAGGTCCTGAAACATGTAGCGACCCTTGGCCGGTACGTTGATGGGGGAAGCATTGCCAGTAGCTTTGAAGACGCCACCCAGCAGCATCGGTCTGTAGATCAGCTGACTATCGGTCTGTTTGCAGATCTTTGGCAGTTGGGTATGGGCCAGGTAAGTGGCGGGGCTGCCGAGGTCGAAAAAGAACTCCACGGTTTTGCTCATGGTCGATGTGCTCTTCTTGTTGTTGTAGGTGGAGGGCTTACCAGCGTTCGTTCCAGGGGCGCAGATCCAGCTCGAAGGTCCAGGCGTCCCGTGGCTGGCTGTGCAGGTACCAATAGTTGTCGGCGATGTGCTCGGGATTGAGGATGCCGTCCTGATCCTTGGTTGCGTATTTTTCCGGAAAGTTATCGCGGATAAAATCGGTATCGATGGCGCCATCCACTACGACGTGGGCGACGTGGATGTTCATTGGTCCCAGTTCGCGGGCCATGCTTTGCGCCAAGGCGCGAATCCCGTGCTTGGCCCCGGCGAAGGCGGCGAAACCCGCGGCGCCGCGCAAGCCAGCAGTGGCGCCTGTGAACAGGATCGTGCCCCGTTGGCGGGTGACCATGCGTTTGGCCACTTCACGGGCGTTGAGAAACCCTGAGAAACAGGCCATTTCCCAAATCTTGAAATACTTGCGGGCGGTTTCTTCGAGGATGCTGCACGGCACATTGGCGCCGATATTGAAGACGAACGCTTCGATGGGGCCGAGCTCGGTTTCGATCTGCTCGATGAGCGCTATCACGTCTTCTTCATTACGCGCATCACAGGCAAAACCGTGGGCCTTGCCGCCACTGGCGGTGATGGACTCTACCAATGGCTGGAGTTTGTCTGCGCTGCGACGTGTGACGCAGGCGATATACCCTTCACGGGCAAAACGTTTGGCGATGGCGCCGCCGGTGGCATCGCCCGCGCCGACGACCAGTACGATCTTCTTGTTATTGATAGCGGTGGTCATGGATATCGCCCTTTGCTGAACGGTCATTGACTGACAAACGTTAGCAGCATCGGAGCGAAGCGCCTATCGGGCTATGCAAGCCCGATAGGAGGGGAGGGTTACTTGCAGATGACGATCATGCTGCGGCTGGTATAGCCGGCAGGATTGAGGCCGAAGGGATAGTCACCGGGTTCTTCCACCGCATCCCCTGACTTGGCGATGACCTTGTAACCCTTGGGCGCGCACGAATTGGCGGCGCTGGTGTAGCACTTGTCCCACGAGGACGAGAGCCCCGAACAATTGATATGCAGTCCTTTCTTGCCGTGTTTCGTCTGGGGTTTCGAGGTCGCTGCGCAGCCCGCAATTGCAAGTACGGCGATCAGTATCAAAATTCGTTTCATTGCTGTCCTTAATAGCGGCCCCGGATCTGTGCCTGGGTCTGCCTGCATTCGCTTTTGCTTGAAGCGTTCTGATATCCCTATCTGAAAAAATCCATGTCTGACACTGAGTTACGTAGCCCAAACATGGCCTAATTGGGCGGTAAATACCAGACGTTCGTCAATCTTGTTTCAATCTGCTGCGACCACAGGCTTGGCGCTACTCCCCATGGTCATGGTCGCGCCGACGGAAGCCAGAATGATGCACAGGATAGCCAACCACTGTGACAGGGAAAGGTATTCCTGGAGAAACAACAGGCCGGACAGCGCACCGATCGCAGGTTCGATGCTCATCAATGTACCGAAGGTCCGGGCTGGTATCCGTGTGAGGGCGACCATCTCCAGGGTGTAGGGCAGGGCGGTGGACAAAATGGCGACCCCGATGGCCACGGGAATCAACGAGGGTGTCAGTAGCGCAGCGCCAGCGTGGACAATACCAATGGGAGCTACGAACAGGGCGGCAATCATCACGCCCAACGCAGCGGTCTGCACCCCATTATCAGCGCCAGCCTTCTGGCCGAACAGAATGTACAGCGCCCAGCAGACACCAGCACCGAGGGCATAACCTGCGCCGACCAGATCGATGCCCGTGCTCGTGGCGCCTGTCGGAATCAATAGCAGTAAACCCAGGGCTGCCAGAGCGATCCACAGAAAGTCGATCGCTCGACGTGAGGCGTAAATAGCGACTGCCAATGGGCCGGTGAACTCCAGGGCTACGGCGATACCCAAGGGGACAGTGCGCAAGGACATATAGAAGAGGAAGTTCATGCCGCCCAACGCCATCCCGTAGACGATAACGGTGCGCAGGGATTTCGCAGTGAGCTTCGCTCGCCATGGGCGCAATATCAGCAGCATGATCACACTGGCAAAGATCAGTCGCAGGGTGGTCGTTCCTTGAGCACCGATAACCGGGAACATGCTTTTGGCCAGAGAGGCTCCGGACTGGATCGATGCCATGGCTATCAAGAGCAGGCCAACCGAGAATAGGGTCGAGGCAAGACTGCGGGGGTGGTCATTCATTGCGTGGCATCGTCCGAAGTGGCAAGCGAGAGTATTGTTGTATGTGTTGGGCAATATACTGCGCATTCGTTGCGGGCGCGTCTATATATAAGCAGGGTTTTTGAACATCCTGATAGAAAAACCAAATCAGGGGTTGACGGCAGATTCTGGACGTCTATAATTCGCCCCACTTCCGGCGCAGTCGAAACGGAAAACTCCTTGATAAACAATGAGTTATGCAGTTTTCGGCAGCGGTTACGCTTCAGTTCATCGAAGCCAGAAGGAGTTGAAAGAGCGGTGTTGTTTGGCTCTTTTGACGGTTCGATCTTATCGGTCGAAAGCGGAGAAAAAGAGGTGTTGACAGCAGCGAGTAACGCTGTAGAATTCGCCTCCCGCTAACGAGAGATCGGAAGCGCAAGTGGTTGAAGTTGTTGAAGATTCCCAAGCGAAACTTTGAAAACTTCTGAAAATAACCGCTTGACAGTAACAGGGGCTGCTGTAGAATGCGCGCCTCGGTTGAGACGAAAGATCTTAACCAACCGCTCTTTAACAACTGAATCAAGCAATTCGTGTGGGTGCTTGTGGAGTCAGACTGATAGTCAACAAGATTATCAGCAT